>CAWDCT010000004.1:0-191444 GCA_963800905.1 uncultured Solirubrobacteraceae bacterium | reverse complement strand
CGTCACGCCCTCGACCATGTTCGCGACCAGCGAGCGCGTGAGCCCGTGCAGGGCGCGGTGCTCGGCGCGGTCGGTGGGCCGCGTGACGATCAGCTCGTCGCCGTCCTGCTTGACCTCGATCGAGCGGTTCTTGCGCTCGAAGAGATCGCCGCGCGGACCGGCCACGCGGACGACCTCCGGCTCGATCGTGACGGTCACGCCGGTGGGGACGGGGATGGGCTTCTTACCGATGCGGCTCATTACCAGACCTCAGCGACGACCTCGCCGCCCACTCCTGCACGACGCGCGTCATGCCCGGTCATCACGCCCTGGGAGGTCGACATGATGGCTGTGCCCATGCCGCCCAGGACCTTCGGGATGTGCTTGGCGTCCACGTACGTCCGCTGACCCGGGCGGGACACCCGGCGCAGGCCGGAGATGACGGACGTGCGGTCGTCAGTGTACTTGAGGCGCACGAGGATCTTTTCGCCTGCGGAGCCCGGCACGCCGGGCGCGTCGTCGTAGCCGGCGATGTAGCCCTGCTCGAGCAGGATCCGCGCCATCTCGCGCTTGAGGCCGCTGGCGGGGATCTCGACCTCCTCGTGGGCGGCCATGATCCCGTTGCGGATGCGCGTCAGGAAGTCGGCGATGGGATCGGTCATCGACATGCGATCACCAGCTCGACTTCGTCATGCCGGGGATGAAGCCGTTGTGCGCGAGCTCGCGCAGGCAGATCCGGCACAGGCCGAACTTGCGGTACACGGCACGCGGGCGGCCGCAGCGGCGGCAGCGCGAGTGGGCCCGCGTCTTGTATTTCGGTGTGCGCGATTGGCGCACGATCTTGGACTTCTTGGCCATGGTCTCCTGGTTCCTAGGCCGCCGCGGGCTCCTGGTCGAGGGTCTCGTAGGCGCCCGGGCGCCCGTCGCGCGCAAAGGGCATGCCCAGCGCGTCGAGCAGCGCGAACGCCTCGGGGTCGGTGGCGGCAGATGTCGTGATGGTGATGTCGAGCCCGCGGACCTGGTCGACCGCGTCGTAGTCGATCTCCGGGAAGATGACCTGCTCGCGGATGCCCATCGAGTAGTTGCCGCGCCCGTCGAACGAGCGCGGGTTCAGCCCCCGGAAGTCGCGCAGGCGCGGGAGGGCGATCGAGGTCAGGCGGTCGAGGAACTCGTACGCGCGCTCGTCGCGCAGCGTCACCGAGAGGCCGACCGGCATGCCCTCGCGCAGCTTGAAGGCGGCCACGGACTTGCGCGCGCGGCGGATGTTCGGCTTCTGGCCGGCGATCGTCGCCAGCTGCTCCTGCGCGGCATCGAGCATCTTGGAGTCCTGCTTGGCCTCGCCGACGCCCATGTTCAGCGTGACCTTCTCGAGCTTCGGGGCCTGCATGACCGAGCTGTAGCCGAACTTGCGCACCAGCGCGGCGCGGATCTCGTCGTTGTAGCGGTCCTTGAGTCGTGCCATGTCAGTCCAGCTCCGAGCCCGTGCGGCGCGACACGCGCTTGCGACGGCCCTCGTCGTCGCGCGTGATGCCGATCCGCGTCGGCTTGTGGTCCTTGGGGTCGACGATCGCCACGTTGGACACGTGGATCGGACCCTCCTTCTCGATCACGCCCACCTGCGCGTTCGGGCGGCCGGGGTTGGGGCGCTGGTGGCGCTTGACCATGTTCAGGCCGGCCACGAAGACCCGGTCCTTCTTCGGGTCGGTGCGCAGGACCTTGCCGGTCTTGCCCTTGTCCTTGCCGGCGATGACGATGACCTCGTCCTCAGCGCGGATGCGCATCAGAGCACCTCCGGGGCGAGCGAGACGATCTTCATGAACCCGCCGTCGCGCAGCTCGCGGGCCACCGGCCCGAAGATGCGCGTTCCGCGCGGGTTGTTCTGGGCGTCGATGATCACCGCGGCGTTCTCGTCGAAGGCGATGTAGGTGCCATCGTCGCGCCCGAACTCCTTGCGCGTACGAACGACGACCGCCTTGACCACCTCGCCCTTCTTGACCGACCCCTGCGGGTTGGCCACCTTGACGGTCGCGGTGATGATGTCGCCGACCCCGGCGTAGCGACGGCGCGAGCCACCCATCACGCGGATGCAGAGGATCTCGCGCGCGCCGGTGTTGTCGGCGACCTTCAGGCGTGTCTCGTTCTGGATCACTTCGCCCGCTCCAGCACTTCGACCAGCCGCCAGCGCTTCGAGCGCGACATCGGCCGGCACTCCTGCACGCGCACGGTGTCGCCCGGATGGGCGTCGTTGGTCTCGTCGTGGGCGTAGAGCTTGACCGTCGAGCGCAGGATCTTGTGGTAGCGCTTGTGGCGCTTGACCACGGCGATCGCCACGGTGATGGTCTTCTCGCCCTTGTCGGAGACGACGATGCCCTGGCGCACCTTGGCCCGGCCCGGCCCGTGCTCGGGCGCGTGGTCGGACTCGCGCGGCGGCGCCGACTTGCGGACCTCGGCCTTCTTGGTCTTCAGGCGCTGCCGGTAGGCGCGGCGCTGCTTGGCCAGTGCGGCACGGCGCTCGCGGCGCTCGGCGTCGCGCTCCTCGGGGGTGCGCGGCTTGCGGCGGCCTGCGACGACGCGCCGCTCGGCGCGCTTGGCCTCGAGCTTGTCGCGGCGGGTCGGGCCCGACTTCGGCGTCGCCTTGGGCTTGGCCTCTTCGGCAGGCGCCTCCTCCGCAGCGGGCTCCGCAGCCGGAGCCTCCTCGGCCGCGGGCTCCGGGGCCGGAGCCTCCTCGGCTGACGACGCGTCACCGGCGTCGGCGCCCTCCGGCACGTTCGCGCCAGCGTCGTCGACCGACACCGCGTCAGCGGCGTCGGCGCCCTCGCCTGCGGTGGCGCGAGCGGTGTCGGCGGTCTCTTCGTTCTTCTCAGCCATCGTTGGCCTCGTCTGTCTTCGTTTCCTGAGCTCTGGTCGGCACGTTCGGGTCGACGCCCCGCTGGCGGGCGATCGTGAGCGCCCGCGCGAGCTCGCGCTTGGCACCACGCAGCCGCGCGGTGTTGTCCAGCTCGCCGGTGGCGTGCTGCATGCGCAGGCCGAACAGGTCGCGCCGCGCGGTCGCGATGTGGTCGCGCAGGGCGCCGTCGCCCATGTCACGGAGGTCGGCGGCACGCATCAGTGGCCGTCCTCGCGCATGACGAACTTGGTCTTCACGGGAAGCTTGTGGCCGGCCAGGCGCATCGCCTCGCGGGCGAGCGGCTCCGGCACGCCGGACAGCTCGAACATCACGCGCCCGGGCTTGACGACGGCGACCCAGCCCTCCGGGTTGCCCTTGCCGGAGCCCATGCGGGTCTCGGCCGGCTTCTTGGTGAAGGGCTTGTCGGGGAAGACGTTGATCCAGACCTTGCCGCCGCGCTTGATCTTGCGCGTCATGGCGATACGGGCGGCCTCGATCTGGCGGTTCGTCAACCAGCCGTTCTCGAGCGCCTTCAGTCCGTACTGGCCGAACTCGACGGTCTGCTGGCCGCGTGAGAAGCCGGCCCGGCGCCCGCGGTGCTGCTTGCGGAACTTGACTCGCTTCGGGGACAGCATCAGCGGCTGATCCCTCCGCTCAGGTCCGGCCGCTGGCCGCCGCGGCCACCGCCGCCGCGTCCGCCGCCACCGCCGCCGCCGCCGCCACGGCCACCGCCGCCACGGCCACCGCCGCCGCCGCCGAAGCCGCCGCCGCCTCCGCGACCGCCGCCGCCCTGGCCGCCACCGCGACCGCCGCGGCCACCGCCGCGACCGTCACCGCGCCCGCGGCCGTCACGGCCGCCGCGTCCGCGCCGGCGATCGTCGCCGCCCTCGTCGCCGCGCCCGGGCGGCTCGTCGAGCGACGTCAGATCCTGGCCGGTGTAGCCGGCGGGCATGATCTCGCCCTTGTTGATCCAGCACTTGACGCCGATGCGGCCGAACGTCGTGCGGGCCTCGTAGAAGCCGTAGTCGATGTCCGCGCGCAGCGTGTGCAGCGGGACGCGGCCGTCGGAGTAGGACTCCGAGCGCGCCATCTCGGCGCCGCCCAGGCGGCCGCCGACCTGGATCTTGCAGCCCTTTGCGCCGGAGCGCATGGCGCTCGTGAGGGCGCGCTTCATCGCGCGCCGGAAGGCGACGCGGTTCTGGAGCTGCTCGGCGATCGACTGCGCGACGAGCTTGGCGTCGAGCTCGGGGCGCTTGATCTCGAGGATGTTGACCTTGATGGCCTTGCCCGTGAGCTTGTGCAGGTCGCGCCGCAGGGCGTCGACCTCGGAGCCGGACTTGCCGATCACGATGCCCGGCCGCGCGGTGTGGATGTTGACCTCCACCTCAGCGGCGTCCTTGCGGATCGTGATGTCCGACAGGCCGGCGTGCGCGAGCTTGTTCGTGATGTGGTCCCGGATCCGGACGTCCTCGATCAGGAAGTCGCTGAAGTTCTTCTCGGAGAACCAGTTCGACTTCCAGTCGTGGATGTAGCCCACGCGCATGGCCTCGGGATGAACCTTCTGACCCATGCGGTTCAGGACTCCTTCGGGGTAAGAGTGATGGTCAGGTGCGAGGTGCGCTTGCGGATGCGCGTGGCGCGGCCCATGGCGCGCGGCCGGTAGCGCTTCAGCGTCGGCCCCTCGTCGGCGTGGACCGAGGCGATCCGCAGGTCCTCGCCGACCAGTTCGTGGTTGTGCTCGGCGTTGGCGATCGCCGACTCCAGCAGCTTGATCCAGGCCTTGGCCGCCGCGCGCGGCGTGTAGGCGAGGATCGCGCGCGCCTCGGCGACGTCCTTGCCGCGGATGTGGTCGCACACCAGCCGCGCCTTGCGGGCGGAGGTGCGCACGTACTTGGCCTGCGCGTGCACGAGCACGCCGGGCTCGGGGGCCTGGCGGCGGCGGCGCGACGACTTGCCCTTGGCCTTCGCCTTGGCTGGCCTTCGCCTTCGGCTCGCCCTTGGCCTTCGCCTTCGCCTTGGGCTTGGCCTCCGGCTCCTCGGCCTCCGGCTCCTCGGCGGTCTCCTCGGCCTTCGGCTCCTCGGGCGCCTCCTTGGCGGGCTTGGCCTTCGCCTTGGCCTTGGCCTTCGCCTTCGGCTTCGCCTTGGACTTGGCCTTGGCCTTCGGCTTGGCCTCCTCGGCGGCCTCGGTCTCCTCGACCGGATCCTTGGGATCCTCAGCCATCATCGGACCTTGCCCTTGGAGTCATGCCCGCGGTAGGTGCGGGTCGGCGCGAACTCGCCGAGCTTGTGGCCCACCATCGACTCCGACACGAACACGGGCACGTGCTTGCGGCCGTCGTGGACGGCGATGGTGTGACCCACCATCTCGGGGAAGATCGTCGACGTCCGCGACCAGGTGCGGATCATCGACTTCGAGTTGGAGGCGTTCATGGACTCGACGCGCTGCATGAGGCGCTCCTCGACCCACGGCCCCTTCTTGGAGGAACGGCTCATCAGCGGCCACCCTTCTTGCCGCGGCGCCGGCCGCGGACGATGTAACGATCGGACTGCTTGCCCTTCTTGCGGGTGCGGTAGCCGATGGTCGGCACGCCCCAGGGCGTCTGCGGATGGTTGCCCAGCGGCGTGGCGCCCTCGCCGCCGCCGTGCGGGTGGTCCACCGGGTTCATGGCCGTGCCGCGCGTCTGCGGGCGAACGCCCATGTGGCGCTTGCGGCCCGCCTTGCCGACCGTGACGTTCTGGTGGTCGGCGTTGCCGACGACACCGACGGTGGCGCGGCAGCTCACCTGCACCATGCGCATCTCGCCGGAGGGCAGGCGCAGCGTGGCCATGCCGCCCTCCTTGGCCATCAGCTGGATGCCGACGCCGGCGGAGCGGCCGAGCTGGCCGCCGCGACCGGGCTGGAGCTCGACGTTGTGGACCACGGTGCCGACCGGCATCAGCGACAGCGGCATGGCGTTGCCGACCGTGATGTCCGAGCCGGCGCCCGACTGCACCGTCATGCCGACGCGCAGCCGGTTGGGCGCGAGGATGTAGCTCTTCTCGCCGTCGACGTAGTGCAGCAGCGCGATGTACGCCGACCGGTTGGGGTCGTACTCGATGGCGGCGACCTTGGCCGGCACGCCGTCCTTGCGGCTGCGCTTGAAGTCGATCTTGCGGTAGAGGCGCTTGGCGCCGCCGCCGCGGTGGCGCGAGGTCTTGCGGCCGTTGGCGTTGCGGCCGCCGGACTTCTTGAGGCCCTCGACGAGGGTCTTCTCCGGCTCGGTCTTCGTGATCTCCGAGAAGTCCGGGTAGGTCACGAAGCGCCGGCCGGGCGAGGTGGGCTTTGGCTTGCGGATCGGCATGGCTTAGAGCTCCGCCTCCAGGCCCTGGAAGATCGGGATCGTGTCGCCCTCGCGCAGCTGCACGACGGCCTTCTTCCACGCGCGCGTGCGGCCGGCGGTGTAGCCGCGCCGCTTGGGCTTGGACGGCACCGAGGAGGTGCGCACGCCGAGCACCACGACGCCGAACAGCTGCTCGATCGCCTGCTTGATCTGCGTCTTGTGCGCGTCGGGGTGCACGCGGAACGTGTACTTGCCGACGGTCGCCAGCGCGTACGACTTCTCGGAGACGACGGGGCGGATGATCACCTGGGAGTGGTCCATCAGGCCGCCACCTCCTTGGTCTTCCGAGCCCTGTTGGTCACGGACTCGAGCGCGTCCTCGCTGAACACGACGCTGGCGGCGCCGACGAGGTCGGCCACGCCGCAGTCCTCGGCGGCCAGCACGGTCACGCCGGCGAGGTTGCGGAAGGACTTGAAGGCCGCGACCTCGTCCGGGCCGGACAGCACGATCAGGACGGAGCCGCCGCGGCGGTCGGCGATCAGGTCGGCCGCCTGCTTCGTCGACGGCGCGTCGAAGGCGCCGGCGTCGAGCCCGAAGACCGACCCGCGGTCGGCGTGGATCGAGAGCGCGCAGCGCAGCGCAGCGCGGCGGGCCTTGCGGTTGACCTTGACGGTGTAGTGGCGCGGGGTCGGCCCGAAGACGACGCCGCCGCCGGCGAAGTGCGGCGCGCGGATCGAGCCCTGGCGGGCGCGGCCGGTGCCCTTCTGTCGCCACGGCTTGGAGCCGCCGCCGCGCACCATCGAGCGGCTGAGCGTCGAGTGCGTGCCGCGGCGGCGCGCGGCGAGCTCGGCCACCACGACCTCGTGCACGAGCGGGCCGTTGAACTCGGCGCCGAACACGTCGTCGTCGAGCGTGAGCTTCTTGCGTCGAGCCGAGGAAGGGAGCATCAGGCATCGGTGCGCACCTCCACGGTCCCGCCCTTGGGCCCCGGCACGGAGCCGCGGACGAGCATCAGGTTCTGGTCGGGGATCAGCTCGACGATGGTCAGGCCCTTCTGGGTCACGCGCTTGCCGCCCATGCGGCCCGGGCCCTTGATGCCCTTGAACACGCGCGACGGCGTCGCCGAGGCGCCGATCGAGCCCGGGGCGCGCACGTTGTGCGAGCCGTGGGACTTCGGGCCGGCGTGGAAGTTGTGACGCTTGATCGTGCCGGCAAAGCCCTTGCCCTTGCCCTTGCCGGCCACCTTGACGACCTGGCCGACCTCGAAGTTCTCGACCGTCACGGTGTCGCCCATGGTGAGCTCGCCGACCTCGTCGCGGAACTCGACGAGCGTGCGCAGCGGCGGCGCGTCGACCTTCTTGAGGTGCCCGAGCTCGGGCTTGGTGAGGGCCTTCTCGCGCACGCTGCCGAAGCCGAGCTGGACGGCCTCGTAGCCGTCGGTCTCGTGCGTGCGGATCGCGGTCACCGGACACGGGCCCGCCTCGAGCACGGTCACGCGCTCGACGCGTCCCTCTTCGGTGAAGCGCTGGGTCATGCCCAGCTTCTTGGCAAGGATGGCTGGCATTGGTTCGTTAGCCGAAGGCGAGCCGGATCTCGATGTCGACGCCGGCGGGCAGGTGGTCGAGCCGCTGGAGCGAGTCGACCGTCTTCGGGGTGGGCTGATGGATGTCGATGAGCCGCTTGTGCGTGCGGATCTCGAAGTGCTCCTGAGCGTCCTTGTCCTTGAACGGCGACTTGATCACCGCGTAGACGTTCTTCTCGGTCGGGAGCGGCACGGGTCCGGACACGGTCGCGCCCGTACGCGTGGCGGTCTCCACGATCTCCTTCGCCGCCGTCTCGATGGCCGACGAGTCGTAGGCCTTGAGGCGGATGCGGATCTTGTTCTGGGCTACTGCGGCCACTGAATCTCTGTTCTGTCCGGTGCTTGGTGTGTGCTGTTTGCTGGGGTTCTGCGCGCACTGAGGGCGAGCCCCGGGACTCGAGGCCCGCCCCCTAGGTCGTATCTGTCGACTTCGCGCAAGGCGGGCTGGGCGCCCGCCGGTGTTACTTGATGATCTCGGTGACGACGCCCGAGCCGACCGTGCGGCCGCCCTCGCGAATCGCGAAGCGCAGACCGGCGTCCATGGCGATGGGCTGGATCAGCTCGACCTCCATCTGGATGTTGTCGCCCGGCATGACCATCTCCGTGCCCTCGGGCAGGTTGGCGACGCCGGTGACATCCGTCGTGCGGAAGTAGAACTGGGGCCGGTACCCGTTGAAGAACGGGGTGTGGCGGCCGCCCTCCTCCTTCTTGAGGACGTACACCTCGGCCTTGAACTTGGTGTGGGGCGTGATCGACCCCGGCTTGCAGAGCACCTGCCCGCGCTCGATCTCCTCGCGCTTGATGCCGCGGAGCAGGCAGCCGACGTTGTCGCCGGCCGGCCCTCGTCGAGGATCTTGCGGAACATCTCCACGCCGGTGACGACCGTGTTGGAGACCTGCTCGTGGATGCCGACGATCTCGACCGTGTCGCCCGTGTTGACGATGCCCTGCTCGATGCGGCCGGTCGCGACGGTGCCGCGGCCGGTGATCGAGAAGACGTCCTCGACCGGCATCAGGAACGGCTTGTCGAGGTCGCGCTCGGGCTCCGGGATGTAGGTGTCGAGCTGCTCGGCGAGATCGACGATCTTCTGGACGTACTCCTCGTCGCCGTCCAGCGCCTTCAGCGCCGAGCCGATGACGAACGGGATGTCGTCCCCCGGGAAGTCGTACTCGGAGAGCAGCTCGCGGACCTCGACCTCGACGAGCTCGAGCAGCTCCTCGTCGTCGACCATGTCGGCCTTGTTGAGGAACACGACGATGTACGGCACGCCGACCTGGCGGGCGAGCAGGATGTGCTCGCGCGTCTGCGGCATCGGGCCGTCCGCCGCCGAGACCACGAGGATCGCGCCGTCCATCTGCGCGGCGCCCGTGATCATGTTCTTCACGTAGTCCGCGTGGCCCGGGCAGTCGACGTGGGCGTAGTGGCGGTTGTCGGTCTCGTACTCGACGTGAGAAGTCGCGATCGTGATGCCGCGCGCCTTCTCCTCCGGCGCGTTGTCGATCTCGTCGAAGGAGCGGGCCTGCCCGCCGTACTTCTCGGAGAGCACCTTGGTGATCGCCGCGGTCAGCGTCGTCTTGCCGTGGTCGATGTGACCGATGGTGCCGACATTGACGTGCGGCTTGTCCCGCTCGAACTTCTCCTTCGCCACTTTGCTAAGTCCTCTCTAAGTCTCGCTGGAAATCTCGTTGTAGGCGAACCCGTGCAGATTACCGCGTTACGCGGGAACGGGCTCACCGGTGCGCGCCTCCACCACCTTCTCGGCGATGTTCGGCGGCACCTCCTCGTAGCTGTCGAACTGCATCGTGTAGGTGGCCCGTCCCTGGCTCATCGACCGCACGTCCGTGGCGTAGCCGAACATCTCGCTGAGCGGCACGTGGGCGGTCACCACCTGCGCGTTGCCGCGCGGCTCCATCCCGTGGACGCGGCCGCGCCGGCGGTTGAGGTCGCCGATCACGTCGCCCATGTACTCCTCGGGCGTGACGACCTCGACGGCGAACACCGGCTCGAGCAGCACCGGCTTGGCGCGCTTGGCCGCCTCCTGGAGCGCGAGCGAGCCCGCGACCTTGAAGGCGATCTCCGAGGAGTCCGTGTCGTGGTACTTGCCGTCGACCAGCGTGACGCGGACGTCGACCATCGGGAAGCCGGCGCGGACGCCGTTCTCGAGCGCCTCCTCGACGCCCTTCTCGACGGCCGGGATGAACTCGGTCGGGATCGACCCGCCCCTGATCTTGTTGACGAAGTCGAAGCCCTCGCCGGGCGCCGGCTCGATGTTGATGTAGACGATGCCGTACTGGCCCGAGCCGCCGGTCTGGCGCACGAAGCGGCCCTCGATCTTCTCGGCGGTGCCGCGCACGGTCTCGCGGTAGGAGACCTGCGGGCGGCCGACGTTGGCGTCGACCTTGTACTCGCGCAGCATGCGGTCGACCAGCACCTCGAGGTGCAGCTCGCCCATGCCGGAGATCTCGGTCTGGCCGGTCTCCTCGTTCGTGCGCACCTGGAAGGTCGGGTCCTCCTCGGCCAGGCGGCCGAGCGCGACCGACATCTTCTCCTGGTCGCTCTTGGTCTTCGGCTCGATGGCCACGGAGATCACCGGGTCGTCGAACGTCGATCGCCTCGAGCCGGATCGGCTTGTCGGGCGCGGCCAGCGTGTCGCCGGTCACGACCTGCTTGATGCCGACGGCCGCGGCGATGTCGCCCGCGTAGACCTCCTGGACGTCCTCGCGGTCGTTGGCGTGCATCATCAGGATGCGCCCGATGCGCTCGGTGCGGCCCGTGTTGCACGTTGAGCACGCGCGAGCCGGCCTCGAGCTTGCCCGAGTAGACGCGGAAGTAGGTGAGCTTGCCGACGTAGGGGTCGGCCATGATCTTGAACGCGAGCGCCGCGAACGGCTCGTCGTCGGACGCGTTGCGCACGGCCTCGCGGTCCTCGTCCTCGCCCTTGACCGGCTCGTGGCCCGTCGACGGGCGGCACGTCGAGCGGCGACGGCAGGAAGTCGATCACCGCGTCCAGCAGCGGCTGCACGCCCTTGTTCTTGAAGGACGAGCCGCACAGGACCGGCGTGAGCTTGAGGTCGAGCGTCGCCTTGCGGATGGCGGCGACCAGGCGGTCCTTGGGGATCTCCTGCTCCTCGAGGATCATCTCGAGCAGCTCGTCGTCGTAGTGCGAGACCTCCTCGAGCAGGTGCTCGCGGGCGGCCTGCGCCTCGTCGGCCAGGTCGGCGGGGATGTCCTCGATCGAGACGTCCTTGCCGAGCTCGTCCTTGTAGACGATCGCCTTCATGTTGATGAGGTCGACGATGCCGAGGAAGTCGCCCTCGGCGCCGATCGGCAGCTGGATCGGCACGGGGTGCGCGCCGAGGCGGTCGATCATCGTCTGCACGCCCTGCTCGAAGTCCGCGCCGATGCGGTCCATCTTGTTGATGTAGGCGATGCGCGGGACGTGGTACTTGTCGGCCTGGCGCCAGACGGTCTCGGACTGCGGCTCGACGCCGGCGACCGAGTCGAACAGCGCGATCGCGCCGTCGAGCACGCGCAGCGAGCGCTCGACCTCGACGGTGAAGTCGACGTGGCCGGGCGTGTCGATGATGTTGATCCGGTGGTCGGCCCACTCGCAGGTGGTCGCCGCCGACGTGATCGTGATGCCGCGCTCCTGCTCCTGCTCCATCCAGTCCATCGTGGCCGCGCCCTCGTGGACCTCGCCCATCTTGTGGGAGCGGCCGGTGTAGTACAGGATGCGCTCGGTCGTCGTCGTCTTGCCCGCGTCGATGTGGGCCATGATCCCGATGTTCCGGGTCTTCTCGAGTGTGAACTTGCGCGGCATGAAGATTCTTTCGTCGCTCTGCGGCTCTTCGCGTTGCTGACGGGCAAAAAAACGGGCCCTTTCGGGCCCAGGTGCTTCACACAGAGGTCGGCCCGGAGATGTGGGCTATGTCTCTCGGCTCTCCATGTGAAGGTTCCTTTCGGCCCGTTGAGGCACGCCACGGCAGCTGTACTGCACCCCCGCGGCGGCCTCTGAGAATAGCATCCGCCCTGTGGCCCGCTACGCACCCCTCGTGCCCCTCGTGGCGGGCGCCCTGCTGCTGATCCTCGCGGAGTTCCTGACGGTCCGCGAGATCAAGGCCGTGACCGTGGTTCCGCCCGGCGGGACCGAGACGGGCGGCGGCCTGCACGGCTACGCGCTGGGGATCATCGGGGTGGCGATCCTGGTCGATGTCGTACGGCGCCGTGGTGCGCGGCGCGCGGCCGGCCGCGATCGCGCTGCTGGTGCTGTCGCTGGCCGCCTGCGCGATCGTGCTGTTCGTCGACCGGCCGGTGCTCGACGACACCGGCCTGATCGGCCGCACCTACGACCTCGCCGAGGCGCGGCCGGCGATCGGCTTCTACCTCGAGAGCCTCGGCGCCGCGCTGGCGCTGGTCGGCTCCGTCGCCGTGCTGATGCTGACGCCGCGGGTAACCCCCGCGCCGCGTCCGCGCACTACCTGACGAGATGCCGTCCGACGCCGTTCTCGTCCGCCGCGCCCGCGGCGGCGACCGCGCCGCGTTCGCCGCGCTGGTGGAGCGCCACCACGCCACGCTCGTGCGCTGCTGCCGGCGCATGGTGGGCGACTCGGCGCTCGATGCCGCCCAGGACGCGGTGGTCACCGCGATGCTGTCGCTCGACCGCCTGCGCGACGACGAGCGCTTCGGCGCCTGGCTCGTCGGCATCGGCCTCAACACGTGCCGCACGATGTTGCGGCGATCCGAGGCGCTCGTCCCCGCCGACGAGCCGTCGCCCGACCTGACCGACATCGTCGCGCAGCGCGAGGTCACGGCCCTTGTGCGAGCGGCGATCGCGGCGCTGCCGCCCGGCCAGCGCGAGGCGGTGACGCTGTTCTACCTCGCCGGCCTCACCCACGCCGAGGCCGCCGAGCACCTCGGCATCCCGCCGGGCGCGGTCAAGACCCGGCTGCACAAGGCGCGCGCGTCGCTGCGCGCGCGCCTCGAACCCCTCCGGAAGGAGCGAGCCATGCCCGTCGAGATGCAGGTCACCGACGTCCGCCGCGCCGGTGAGCGGCACATCCTCATGCTCGAGGGCGGCGGGCGGGAGCTGATGATCTGGGTCGGCCAGGCCGAGGCCTCGGCGGTCGCCGTGCTGCTCGAGCAGGTCGAGCTGCCGCGCCCGGGCACGCACCACCTGACCGCCGCGCTGCTGGCAGCCACCGGCGCGTCGGTGCGCGAGGTGCGCGTCACGCGGCTCGCCGACACGATCTTCTACGCCGAGGTCGTGCTCGCCGACGGGACGGCGGTCGACGCCCGGCCGAGCGACGCCATCACGCTGGCGCTCGTCACCGGCGTGCCGCTGCTGGTCGACCCCGACGTGCTCGACAGCGCGAGCGCGCCGTCAGAGATGGCCGCGGAGGCGGAGGCGGCCACCGACGACCGGCGCGTGCTCGCCGACGAGGTCCGCGAGCGCCTCAGTCGTCAACTGTGAGGACGAGCTTGCCGCGCACGTGACCTTCCTCGATCCGCTCGTGCGCCTCGGCGGCGCGCTCGAGCGGGAAGGTCTCCTCCACGTGCGGGCGCAGGCTGCCCTCGGCGACCAGCGGCGTGATGTGCTCGCCGAGGTCGTAGCCGCTCGGGCGGACGAAGATGTAGTTGACCTCGTGGTGGCCCTCGCGCGGCTCGGGCGGCGGCTGGGCGACGGAGACGAGCCGGCCGCCGGGGCGCAGCGCGGCGAAGGCCTGCTCGCGGTCCTCGCCGCCGAAGAGGTCGAACGCGGCGTCGGTCCCCGAGTCGGCCAGCAGGTCGCGCACGCGCGCGGGCAGGTCGTCGGCCGCGTAGTCGAGCGGCTCGGCCCCGAGCTCGCGCAGGAAGTCGTGGTTGCGCTCGGAGGCGGTGGCGATCACGCGCGCGCCGCGCGCGACCGCGAGCTGGATCGCGATGTGGCCGACGCCGCCGGCGCCGCCGCCGAGGAACAGCGTCTCGCCGCCGCGCAGCCCGACCGCCTCCAGCGCCTGGTGGGCGGTCAGCGAGGCGAGCGGCAGCGCCGCGGCCTCCTCGAACGAGAGCTCGGGCGGCATGTGGGCGAAGAAGCCCTCGGGCGCCGTCGCGTACTCGGCGTAGGTGCCGTACTGGAGGTGGTGGCGACGGATGTAGCCGTAGACCTGGTCACCGGGCCGGAACCAGGTCACCGCGGGGCCGACCTCCTCGACGACGCCGGCGACGTCCCAGCCGAGGATGACCGGGAAGTGGAACGGCAGCTTGGCGGCCATGTAGCCGCCGCGGATCTTGAAGTCGACCGGGTTCACGCCGGCCGCCTTGACCCGCACCAGGATCCCGTCGGGGGCGGTCGGCGGCGGCTCGACGCTCGACCAGCTCGAGCTTGTCCCGCCCACCCCACTCGTTGACCGCGATGGCGCGCATCGCCGCGGTACTACCCGGTTACCAGCGGTAATGGGCGAAGGCCTTGTTGGCCTGCGCCATGCGGAAGATGTCGTCCTTGCGCTTGTACGCGCCGCCCTGCTGGGACTGCGCGTCGAGCAGCTCGTTGGCGAGCCGCTGGGCCATCGACTTCTCGCGCCGGTTGCGGGCGAACTCGACCAGCCAGCGGACGGCGAGCGTGCGGGCGCGCGGGGCGGGCACCTCGACCGGCACCTGGTAGGTCGCGCCGCCGACGCGGCGGGAGCGGACCTCGAGCACCGGCGTGAGCGCCTTGATCGAGACCTCGAGCGCCTCGACCGGGTCCTTGCCCGTGCGCTCGGAGAGGATCGCGAGCGCGTCGTAGACGATGCGCTCGGCCTTGGACTTCTTGCCGTCCTGCATCACGCGGTTGACGACCTGCGAGACGAGCTTGGAGCGGTGGACGGGGTCCGGGTCGACCGGACGCTTGGTGGCGGCGGCGCGGCGCGGCATTACTTCGCCTTCACGCCGTACTGGGAGCGGGCCTTCTTGCGGTCCGACACCCCGGCGGCGTCGAGCGTGCCGCGGATGACCTTGTAGCGCACGCCCGGCAGGTCCTTGACGCGGCCCCCGCGGACGAGCACGACCGAGTGCTCCTGAAGGTTGTGGCCCTCACCCGGGATGTAGGTCGTGACCTCCATCTGGTTGGTGAGCCGCACACGGGCGACCTTGCGCAGCGCCGAGTTCGGCTTCTTCGGCGTGGTCGTGTACACGCGCGTGCACACGCCGCGCCGCTGCGGGGCGGCCACCTTCTTCTTGCGGCCCTTGCCGGACTTCAGGCCCGGCGTGGCCAGCTTCTTCGTCTTCGGGTTCCGGCCCTTCCGGACCAGCTGGGAAGTCGTGGGCATACGGCGCGAAAGGGTAGCAGTGGCTAGGCCGCGGCTCCCAGGGCGTCGGACAGCTCCACGTACGGCTGCCCGGTCGCCTCGGCCACCGGCTGGTAGGTCACCTTGCCGGCGACGACGTTGAAGCCCTTCGCCAGCCCGGGGTTCTCCTGCGCCGCGCGCGCCGGCCCGGCGTCGGCCAGGTGGAGCACGTACGGCAGCGTCGCGTTGGTCAGCGCGTAGGTCGAGGTGATCGGCACCGCGCCCGGCATGTTGGCCACGCAGTAGTGGGTGACGCCGTCGACCTCGTAGGTCGGGTCGGAGTGCGTGGTCGGGCGGGAGGTCTCGAAGCAGCCGCCCTGGTCGATCGAGACGTCCACCAGCACGGCGTTGCGCTTCATCAGCTTGAGCTGGTCGCGGCGCACCACGTACGGCGCCTTGGCGCCGTGGACGAGCACCGCGCCGATCACGAGGTCGGCCTCCGGCAGCATCTTCTCGATGTCGAGCGTCGAGGCGTAGCAGGTGTCGGCGCGGCCGCCGAACGCGATGTCGAGCTCGCGCAGGCGGTCGATGTTGCGGTCGAAGACGTAGACCGAGGCCTCCATGCCGAGCGCGATGAACGCGGCGTTCATGCCGACCACGCCGCCGCCGATGATCATCACCTTGGCGGCCGCCACGCCCGGCACGCCGCCGAGCAGGATCCCGCGGCCGCCGAGCGGCTTCTCGAGCATGAAGGCGCCCGCCTGGGTGGCGATCTTGCCGGCCACCTCGCTCATCGGTGCCAGCAGCGGCAGCCGCCCGCGCGGGTCCTCGACCGTCTCGTAGGCGACCGCGGTCGCGCCGGACTCGACCAGCCCGCGGGTGAGCTCGGGGTCCGGCGCCAGGTGCAGGTACGTGAAGAGCAGGTGGCGGGCCTCGAGCATCGCGACCTCGCCCGGCTGCGGCTCCTTGACCTTGACGATCATGTCCGCCTCGCCGAACACGGCCTCGGCGTCGGGCAGGATGCGGGCGCCCTGCGAGCGGTAGTCGTCGTCGCTGATCGCCGACCCGTCGCCGGCGCCCGCCTGGACCACGACCTCGTGGTCGTGCTCGACCAGCTCGCGCACTCCGGCCGGCGTCAGCGCGACGCGGTACTCGTCGGTCTTGATCTCGCTGGGAACGCCAACGATCACGCGGTTCCTTTCGTCAGTTCGCGCCCGCGAAGGGCGAGCCAGAAGTCGATTCGATCGCGCGCGGAGTCCAGCGAGCGGCCGGTCAGCTCCTCGACCCGCCGGATCCGGTAGCGCAGCGTGTGGCGATGACAGTACAACTGGCGCGCGGCGCGCTCCCACTGGCCGTTGCACTCGATGAAGGCCTCGAGCGAGCGCATCAGCTCGCCGCCGTAGGCGCCCTCGCCCTCCTCGATCGGGTCGAGGATCGAGTCGCAGAACAGCCGCAGCGCCTCGTCGTCCTGGAGCGAGAGCAGGAGCTGGAACGAGCCGAGGTCGCGGTAGGTGGCCAGGCCGGCGGGCGTGCCGTTGGCGTCGAGCGTGCGCGCCTCGAGCGCGCAGCGCGCCTCGTGGAACGCGCGCCGCAGGTCGCCGACGGCGACGATCCGGCCGGCGCCGGCGCCGAGCTCGGAGCCGACCTCGCGCGCCACGCGCGCGCGCATGCGCTCGGCGAGCGCGAACAGCTCCTCGTCGCCGCCGCCGCGCGGCGGGGCGACCAGCGCGCACGAGAAGCGGCCGGTGCCGGCGGCCAGCCCGGCCGGGGCCTCCTCGCGCAGGGCGCGCGCGAGCGCGTCCTCGGTCGCCGCCTTCAGGCTGCGCGGCGGCGAGAGCACGAGCGCGGCGGCGCGGTCGCGCAGGCCGAACGGCTCGAGCCGGCGGGCGAGGTCGGCGCCGTTGAGGTCGCCGGCCACCATCGCGGTCAGCACGTCGCCGGCGAGCCGGCGCTCGGTGTCGTCGGCGACGCGGCGGCGCAGCAGCTCGAGCGCGACGATCGTCACCGCCTGGTGCAGCGTGAGGCGGTCGAACTCGGTCAGCTGGCCGCCGTCCTTGGCCGCCACCAGCCACGCCTGCGGCGCGGGGCCGTCGCCGCCGCCGCCCGCGGGGCGCTCCTGCGGCGTGCGCGGGACCGGCAGCGCGAGGGCGCGGCCGGCCAGCTCGCCGCCGGGCGCGTAGCCGCGGCGGCCGCCGGCCTGCGGCGCGCTCGCGCAGCTCCTCGGCCAGCGCGGCGACCGCCGAGTCGCGCAGCGGCGTGCCGGCGGCGCGGCGTGCGAGCACCTCGCCGCGCGCGTCGAAGATGATCGCCGGGCCCCCGATCAGCGACGCCAGGGCGCCGGCCACGCCGTCGAGGCCGCGCTCGGAGAGCACGATCCGCTCGAGCCGCTCGTGGGCGGACAGCGCGCGCTGGAGCACCGCGTAGTGCTCGTTGACGAGGTGGGTGAAGGCCTTCTCGGTGACGGCGATGAACGGCACCTCGTAGGGCACCTCGAAGAGCGGGAAGCCGAGCTCGTCGGCGGCCTCGATCATCGGCTCGGGCACGCCGTCGTGGGCGAAGCCGATGCCGAGGCCGAGGCCGGACAGCCGGTGGCCGGCGAGCCGCTTGACGTACTCGCGCTGGGTGTCCGCGCGCTCGAGCTGGAGGCCGGTCGTCAGCAGCAGCTCGCCGCCCGACAGCCACGGCGTGGGATCGACGATCTCGGAGATGTGGACCCAGCGGACCGCGCTGTCGACGCCCGCCTCTCCCGCCACCAACCGGACGTCGAGGTCGCGCAGGAGATCACGCAATGCCAGCATCGGTATTACAGATCGTCGACCGTCATACGCCGATTCGGACAAGCCTACCTGCGCACCGGCGACAGCGGGGCTCTAGCGTGCCGCCGCGTGACGCTTGCCCACGACCGCCTCGGATCGGGTCCGCCGCTGCTGCTCGTGCACGGGCTGGGCTCGTGCAAGGAGATGTGGCGGCCGGTGCTGCCGGCGCTCGCGCGCGAGCGCGAGGTGGTGGCCGTCGACCTGCCCGGCTTCGGCGCCTCGCCGCCCGGGCCGCGCACGGTCGAGGGGCTGGCAGAGGCGCTGGCGGAGTTCGTCGCGGAGCTCGGGCTCGAGCGCCCGCACGTCGCCGGCAACTCGCTCGGCGGCGGGGTCGCGCTCGCGATGGGCGCGACCGGCACGGCGAGCTCCGTCTGTGCCGTCTCGCCGATCGGGTTCGTGGCCGGCCGCGAGAAGGCGTACGGGCGCGCGGTGCTCGCCGGCACGCGCGCGATCGCCCTGCGCTTGGCCCCGGCGGCGTCCAGGATCGCCCGCAACGCCGTGCTGCGCACGCTGCTCTCCTCGCACGCGGCCGCGCGGCCGTGGCGCATCCCGCCCGAGGACGCCGCGCACTGGCCGCGGATGTACGCGCACGGCGCCGGCGTTCTGGGAGCTGCTGGAGTCGCTCGACGGCTGGCGCGCGCCGGTGCCGGCCTGCCCGACCACCGTCGCCTGGGGCGAGCGCGACCGCCTGCTGATCTTCTCCCGCCAGGCGCCGCGCGCGCGGCGCCGGCTGCCCGACGCGCGCCACGTCGTCCTGCGCGGCTGCGGGCACGTCCCGACCTGGGACGACCCGGAGCAGGTCGCCGACGTGGCTGTTCGCGGAGCGGGCGACTCCTGGCGATCCGCAGGTCGACGTCGAGCGGGAGCCTGCGGCCGACGACGTGCGGCGACTGTCCGTCCGTGATCCCGATCGCATCCACGTGTTGCCGTTGCCCGGCGTGCGCTTCATGTGGCTCAACACCCGCGTCGCCCCGTTCGACAACGTGGACGCGCGGCGCGCGATCGCGTTCGCCACAGACCGCGCGGAGCTCGCCCGGCTCACCGCCGCGAGTGGCCGCAGTGAGCGAGCGACCTGCCAGATGCTGCCTCCCAACTCGCGCGGCTACGTGCCGTTCTGTCCGTACACGCAGCGGCCGGAGCCGGCGAGCGCAGCCTCGCCGCCGGACCTCGACCGCGCACGCCGGCTCGTGGCGCGCTCGGGCACCGCCGGGACGAGCGTCGAGGTTCACGTGCCATCCGAGGACGCTGCAGTCCGGTCGACCGGCCGCTGGTTCGTGCGACAGCTCCGCCTGATCGGCTACACCGCGAGCCTCGCTGCTCAGCGCTTCACGGCCAGCTGAAGCCCGGCTCCGACCGGCACCTGCGTAGTCGTCACTCACCTGGTCCGGCATGCGAGATCACGTTGTCGACGGCGACCAGGCCGCCGGGCGCGAGCGTGCGCACGACGTCGGGCCAGTAGCCGGCGTAGGCCGGGCGCTCGGCGTCGAGGAAGATCAGGTCCCACGACTCGTCGGCGCTGCCGCGCAGCGCCTCGCCGGCGTCCCCCACGCGCAGATCGGCGCTCAGCTCCGCGCGCTCGAGGTTCGCGCGCGCCGTCGCGCTGCGCTCCGGGTCGAGCTCGACCGAGACCAGCGCGCCGCCGACCGCCTCGCCGCGTCCGCCAGCCAGATCGTCGAGTAGCCGATCGAGGTGCCGAGCTCGAGCAGCCGGCGGGCGCCGGTGGCCTTGACGAGCACGGCGAGCAGCTCGGCCGTCTCCGGCTCGAGGATGCGGTAGCGGTCGAGCCGGTCGGCCTGGGCCGCGTCGTGCTCAGTCGCTGCTGCGTGGATCTCGGCGGCCAGGTCCCTGCGCGCCGGATCCATCGACCCTAGGCGGGCTGGGCGTTCGCCTCGGCGGCGCGCATCGGCGGCGGCGTCACCAGGGCGGCGACGACGACCAGCGTGAAGGCGAACGCCTGGAGGGCGATGCCGAGCGCGTCGCACGGCATCGGGTCGCCGAAGACGAGGATGCCGCCGAGGATGCAGGACACGTTGGCGGCGGTGGAGGTGGCGGCGATGACCGGGACGGCCTCGCCGTCCTGGAGCGAGCGGGCGGAGGCGTAGAAGGCGACGATCGAGGCGAGGATCGTGAAGCCGAGCCACGGCGAGGTCAGGATCGCGAGCGGGCCGCCGAGGCCGGTGAGCGCCTTGATGGCGACGTCGGAGACGCCGAACAGGACGCCGGCGGCGGCGCCGAGCATGATCCCGTGGTGGTGGTCGGGAGCGCCCATGCGCGGGCCGGAGATCAGCAGGGCGCCGATCGCGAGCATCCCGCCCTCGAAGGCGAGCATGCCGGTGAGCGAGTAGCTCGAGTGCGCGCCGGAGCTGGCCGGCAGCGTGATGACGAGCAGGATCAGGCCGACGGCGGTCATGGCCACGCCGATCCACTGGCGGCGGCCGACCTCGAAGCCGAACAGGCGGTCGGCCAGCGCGGCGAGGATCACGACGCCGGTCGAGAGCACGGCCTGCACGACCGACAGCGGCGCGAAGGCGAGCGCGGCGACGTGCAGCAGCCAGGCGCCGAGCGCGACGCCCATGCCGACGGCGAACCACTTGGACGCGAACAGCGACTTGACGGTCTGCAGCGGGTGGCGGACGTCCACGTCCGGAGCGGCGTTCGCGCCCCGGTGCTTGTAGAGAAAGCCGAGCTGCGTGGCGACGGCGCAGGCCAGCGCCAGCAGGATCCCGATGTTCAACGTCACGTCTGGTTCAAACCCCATTGAAAAGGCCCGACCCCCTCGGCCGGGCAACACCCATGTCATCGGACCCCAAGCCCCCCGGCTTGAGTCACGACGAAGCGGGGCAGCCTAGCGTCCGGTTACTCGATGGTCCCTAAAGACTCCCCCGTACTGCTCGTCGACGTGGACGGCGTGGTCTCCCTGTTCGGGTTCGACCACACCAGCCCTCCCCTCGGGTTCCCCGTTGTGGTCGATGGCATTCCTCATTGGATCTCAGAAGGCGCTGGAGCGCGCCTCGGCGCCTGTCGCGCACGTTCGAGTGCGTGTGGTGCACCGGCTGGGAGGAGCGCGCCGAGGAGCACCTGCCGCGCCTCCTGGGGCTCCCGGGCGGGTGGCGTCATCTGACGCTCGGAGCGGGCTGGAAGCTCGAGGCGATCGATACGAGTCTTGGCGCGCAGCGACCCGTCGCGTGGATCGATGACGTTCATGACGAGCGCTGCGTGGCGTGGGCCGCCTCACGCGCGGGCCCGACGCTGCTGGTCACCACGCGATCCGGCCGTCGGCCTCACCGATGAGCACGTAGCGCGCGCTGGAGGCCTGGGCGAACGTCAACCCCGGCATTTAGGGAGCGGGATCGGCCGCTCGGCGGAACTGCGTGGCGCGTTGTCCGGCGATATGCGCTGTAAACGCGACAACGAATCCGAGCGCCGGCCGAACCCGCCTCCCTCACATGCCGGGGTTAACGCCGGCCCCGCCGCAAACGCGACGGGGCCGGACGAACCCGACGGCTACTTCTTCTTGTCGTCGCCGTCCATGTCGAGATCCGACCCGATGTCGTCGAACGAGCCGCCCGACGTCCCGAAGCCGGCGTTGATCTCGTCGAGCTCGGCGGTGTCGAAGGCCGGGCCGAAGCCCTGCAGGCCCTCGCCGTCCTCGAGCCCGAGCTCGGCGGCGAGGTCGTCGCCCTCGAGCAGGCCGACGTCGTCGATGCCGCGCGGCAGCACCTCGGTCGGCTCGATCTCGATCGTGCGGTAGCGCTTGAGCCCGGTGGCGGCCGGGATCAGCTTGCCGATGATCACGTTCTCCTTCAGGCCCGCGAGGCGGTCGATCTTGCCCTCGAGCGCCGCGTCGGTGAGCACCTTGGTGGTCTCCTGGAAGGAGGCCGCCGAGAGGAACGAGTCCGTGGCCAGGGAGGCCTTGGTGATGCCGAGGATGATCTCCTCGAACTGCGCGGGCTCCCCCTTCTTGGCCTGCACCGCGTCGTTGATCCGCCGCAGCTCGTGCCGGTCCACGAACTGGCCGGGCAGCAGGTCGGTGTCGCCCTTCTGCTCGATCCGGACCTTCTTGAGCATCTGGCGGCCGATCAGCTCGATGTGCTTGTCGTTGATGTCGACGCCCTGGGACTTGTAGACCTCCTGCACCTCCTTGACGAGGTACACCTCGGTCGCCGTCCGGCCGCGCAGCGCGAGCAGCTCGTGCGGGTACAGCGAGCCCTCGTTGAGCTGCGTGCCCGGCTCGATCTTCTCGCCCTCGCCGACGTGCAGGCGCGTGCGCCGCGGGAACGTGTTGCGGTGCTCCTCGCCGGCGTCGTCGGTGATGACGACGGTGCGGGCCTTGTCGGTGTCCTCGATCGAGACCACGCCGCCGACCTCGGCGATCTTCGCCAGGCCCTTCGGCTTGCGCGCCTCGAACAGCTCCACGACACGCGGCAGGCCGTGCGTGATGTCCGCGCCGGCGACGCCGCCGGTGTGGAACGTCCGCATGGTCAGCTGCGTGCCCGGCTCGCCGATCGACTGGGCGGCGATGATGCCGACCGCGTCGCCGATCATGGCCATCTTGCCGGTGGCCAGCGAGCGGCCGTAGCAGGCCTGGCAGACGCCGGTGGTGGCCTCGCACTTGAGCACGGAGCGCACCGCCACGGTCACCGAGCGGTCGTCGCCGATCGCCTCGACGGCCTCGGCCAGGTTCTCGCGCGTGACCTCGTCGCCGTCGGCGATGAGGACCTTGTTGCCCTTCTTGAACGCCTTGGCCGTCACGCGGCCGATCAGCATCTCGTTGGGGTCGCCGGTCTCCTTGTACAGCGGCGCGTCGAGGTACTCCTCGGTGCCGCAGTCCTCGATCCGGATGATCACGTCCTGCGCGACGTCCACCAGGCGGCGGGTCAGGTAGCCCGAGTCCGCCGTGCGGAGCGCCGTGTCGGCGAGGCCCTTGCGGGCGCCGTGCGTCGACGTGAAGTACTCGATCACGTCGAGGCCCTCCATGAAGTTCGCCTTCACGGGCCGCTCGATGATCTCGCCCTTCGGGTTGGCCATGAGGCCGCGCATGCCGGCGAGCTGGCGGATCTGCTTGAACGATCCGCGGGCGCCGGAGTTGGCCATCATGTAGATCGAGTTGAGCTGGTCGGCTCCCTCGATGTTCTCGATCATGGCCTCGGCGACCTCGTCGGTGGCCGCGTTCCACTTGTCCGTGACGGCCAGGTGGCGCTCCTCCTGCGTGATCAGGCCCTCCTCGTACTGGTCCTGGATCGCGCGGACCTCGCCCTCGTAGCCGGCGATGATCTTCTCCTTCGTGGGCGGCACGAGGACGTCGTTCTTGGAGATGGTCACGCCCGCCTGCGTGGCGTAGTGGAAGCCGAGGTCCTTGAAGGCGTCCAGCACCAGCGCGATGGCCGGGGCGCCGAACGTCTGGATCAGCTCGTCCACGAACGCGGTGACGTCGCGCTTCTTCAGCGTCTTGTTGATGAACCGGTAGCTCTCGCGGTCGAACTCCTCGCCGAGGGCCTCCTCCAGCGCCCGCTCGATGCGGTCGTTGAAGATGATCCGGCCGACGGTGGTGAGGACGTGGCCGCCCTTGCGGCCCGGCGCGCGGAACTCCGCCAGGGCGTGCAGCTTGACCATGCCGTGCTCGTAGCTCAGCTCGGCCTCCTGCGCCGTGCGGAACACGTGCGGCTTGACCTTCTCGCGGTCCATGCTGTCGAGCTCCGACTCCTCGTGCTCCGTACGTGAGGTAGTAGGTGCCGAGCACCATGTCCTGCGTCGGGGTCGCCAGCGGCGAGCCGTGCGCCGGGGACAGGATGTTGTTCGACGAGAGCATCAGCACGCGCGCCTCGGCCTGCGCCTCGGCGGACAGCGGCAGGTGGACCGCCATCTGGTCGCCGTCGAAGTCCGCGTTGAACGCGTGGCAGACGAGCGGGTGGACCTGGATGGCCTTGCCCTCGACCAGCACCGGCTCGAACGCCTGGATGCCCAGGCGGTGGAGCGTCGGCGCGCGGTTGAGCAGCACCGGGTGCTCGTGGATGACCTCCTCGAGCACGTCCCAGACCTCGGGGATCATCGAGTCGACCATCTTCTTGGCCGCCTTGATGTTCTGGACCGCCTTGCGCTCGACGAGCCGGGCCATGATGAACGGCTTGAACAGCTCGAGCGCCATCAGCTTCGGCAGGCCGCACTGGTGCAGGCGCAGCGACGGGCCGGACACGATCACCGATCGGCCCGAGTAGTCGACGCGCTTGCCCAGCAGGTTCTGGCGGAAGCGGCCCTGCTTGCCCTTGAGCATGTCGCTCAGGGACTTGAGGGCGCGGTTGCCCGGGCCCGTGACGGGCCGGCCGCGGCGGCCGTTGTCGAACAGCGCGTCGACGGCCTCCTGCAGCATCCGCTTCTCGTTGTTGACGATGATCTCCGGCGCGCCGAGGTCGAGCAGACGCTTCAACCGGTTGTTCCGGTTGATGACGCGGCGGTAGAGGTCGTTGAGGTCCGACGTGGCGAACCGGCCACCGTCGAGCTGCACCATCGGGCGCAGCTCCGGCGGGATCACCGGGACCGCCTCCAGGATCATCATCTCCGGCTTGTTGCCGGAGTTCAGGAACGCCGAGACGACCTTCAGGCGCTTGACGGCGCGCTGCTGCTTCTGGCCCTTGGCGGTCTTGATCTGCTCCTCGAGGTCGGCCGCCTCGGCGTCCAGGTCGACCTGCTCGAGCAGGTCGCGGATCGCCTCGGCGCCCATGCCGCCGCGGAAGTACTCGCCCCAGCCGTACGGTGAGCCGAAGCGCTCCTTGAGCTCGCGGAACATCGACTCGTCGTTGACGATGTCCTTCGGGCCCATGGTCTGGAAGAGCTCCCAGACCGCCCGCAGGCGCTCGCATCGCGTCCTCGATGTAGGCCTCGGTGTCCGAGATGTCGGACTCGAGGAGCTTCTTCATGTCCTTCAGGTGCTTCTCGCGCTCGTCGTCCTCGAGCTTCTTCGGGTTGAGGTCGAGGTGCTCGGCCCAGATGTGGTCGTCGTCGGAGAAGCCGCTCTGCGACCCGGTCTTCAGGTACTCCTCGCGGCGCTCGAGCGACTCGCGCAGCTCCAGCAGGCGCTGCTCCTTCTCGCCCGAGTACTCGTCGATCGTCTCGTCGACCTTGCCGCGCAGCTCGTCGAGGTCGGCGGCGCGCGCCTCCTCGTCGACCCACGTCACGATCGAGGCGGCGAAGTAGAGGACCTTCTCGAGCTCCTTGGGAGCCATGTCGAGCAGGTAGCCGATGCGCGACGGGACGCCCTTGAAGAACCAGATGTGGCTCACGGGGGCGGCCAGGTCGATGTGGCCCATCCGCTCGCGGCGGACCTTGGAGCGCGTGACCTCCACGCCGCAGCGCTCGCAGACGATGCCCTTGTAGCGGACGCGCTTGTACTTGCCGCAGTAGCACTCCCAGTCCTTGGTCGGACCGAAGATGCGCTCGCAGAACAAGCCGTCCTTCTCGGGCTTCAGCGTGCGGTAGTTGATCGTCTCGGGCTTGGTGACCTCACCGGAGCTCCAGCTCCGGATCTGCTTCGAGGACGCCAGCCCGATCTCGATCGCGTCGAAATTGTTGATGTCGATCAATGTTCTTCCTTACTCCTCGTCGGCGTTCAGGATCTCGCCGATCGGGGCGTCCTCGTCTTCGATGAACTCCGCGTCGGTCGGGACGGCTTCCTCGGTCATGCCGGCCTCGCCTTCCTCGACCTCTTCCTCCTCGGCCTCGTCGGCGGCTTCGTCGTCGCCGCTCCCGTCGCCGTCGGATGCGCGCACGCCCGAGAGGTCGATGCCGAGCTCCTCGGCGGCGCGCAGCAGGTCGTCGTCCTCGTCGCCCATCTCGGCGCGCGTGCCCTCCTCGGAGACCACGTTGACGTCGAGCGCGAGCGACTGCATCTCCTTCAGCAGCACCTTGAAGGACTCGGGGATCGACGGCTCGGCGATGTTCTCGCCCTTGACGATCGCCTCGTAGGCCTTCACGCGTCCGACGGTGTCGTCGGACTTGATGGTGAGCATCTCCTGGAGCGTGTAGGCGGCGCCGTAGGCCTCGAGCGCCCACACCTCCATCTCGCCGAAGCGCTGGCCGCCGAACTGCGCCTTGCCGCCCAGCGGCTGCTGGGTGACGAGCGAGTACGGGCCGGTCGAGCGCGCGTGGATCTTGTCGTCGACGAGGTGGTTCAGCTTCAGGATGTACATGTAGCCGACGGTGACCTGCTTCTCGAACGGCTCGCCGGAGCGGCCGTTGAACAGCGTCACCTTGCCCGACGCGCGCTCGCCGGCGCGGCGGCGCTCGTCGATGTCCATCCGGATCGCGCCCTTGTGCTCCTTCTGCCACTGCACGAGCGCGTGGTCGACGTCCTCGACCCTCGCGCCGTCGAACACCGGGGTGGCGACGTAGACGCGCTCGTTGTCGAACTTGGAGTTCTTGTAGGCGTCGGTGCCGTCGTCGTACCAGCCGTTGGCCGCGGCCCACCCGAGGTGGGTCTCGAGGATCTGGCCGATGTTCATGCGGCTCGGCACGCCGAGCGGGTTGAGGATCACGTCGACCGGCGAGCCGTCCTCGAGGAACGGCATGTCGGACTCGGGGACGATCTTGGAGATGACGCCCTTGTTGCCGTGGCGGCCGGCGAGCTTGTCGCCCTCGGCGATCTTGCGCTTCTTGGCCACGAACACGCGCACGAGGTCGTTGACGCCCGGCGACAGGTCGTCGCCGGCGGCGCGCGAGAACGTCTTGACGTCGATCACCACGCCGCCCTCGCCGTGGGGGACCTTGAGCGAGGTGTCGCGGACCTCGCGCGCCTTCTCCTTGAAGATCGCGCGGATCAGCTTCTCCTCGGCGGTCAGCTCGGTCTCGCCCTTCGGCGTGACCTTGCCCACCAGCAGGTCGCCCGACTGGACCTCGGCGCCGATGCGGACGATGCCGCGATCGTCGAGGTTGCGGAGCGACTCCTCCGAGCGGTTCGGGATGTCGCGCGTGATCTCCTCGTCGCCGAGCTTGGTCGTGCGGGCGTCGATCTCGTACTCCTCGATGTGGATCGAGGTGAGCTCGTCGTCCTTCACGAGGCGCTCGGAGAGGATGATCGCGTCCTCGAAGTTGTAGCCCTCCCAGGACATGAAGGCGACCATCAGGTTCTTGCCGAGGGCCATCTCGCCCTGATCCGAGGCCGAGCCGTCGGCGAGCACGTTGCCGGCCTTGACCTCCTGGCCGCTCGTGATCAGCGGCTTCTGGTGGATCAGCGTGCCCTGGTTGGAGCGCATGAACTTCTGGAGGTCGTACTCGTCACGCCCGTCCTTGGTCGTGATCGTGATCCGCTCGGCGTCGACGTACTCGACCGTGCCCGCGTTGCGGGCGATCAGCACGTCGCCGGTGTCGAGCGCCGCGCGGCGCTCCATGCCGGTGCCGATCAGCGGCGCGTCCGTCTTCAGGAGCGGCACCGCCTGGCGCTGCATGTTCGAGCCCATCAGCGCGCGGTTGGCGTCGTCGTGCTCGAGGAACGGGATCATCGCCGTGGCGACCGACCAGATCTGCTCGGGCGAGACGTCCATCAGGTCGACCTCGTTCGGCGGCACGCTCACGTACTGGCCGGCGAGCGTGCGGCAGAGGACATCGCTCTCCTCGGTCAGCTTGCCGCTCTTGTCGAGCGGCGTGGTCGACTGCGCGATCAGCTTCTCCTGCTCCTGGCTCGCGTCCAGGTGCAGGATCTCGTCGGTCACCTTGCCCTTCTTGACCACGCGGTAGGGCGTCGTCACGAAGCCGTGCTCGGAGATCGTCGCGTAGCTCGAGAGCGAGCCCATCAGGCCGATGTTCGGGCCCTCCGGCGTCTCGATCGGGCACATGCGGCCGTAATGGGTGGGGTGCACGTCGCGCACCTCGATAGGCGCGCGCTCGCGCGTGAGGCCGCCGGCGCCGAGGGCCGACAGGCGGCGACGGTGGGTCAGGCCGGACAGCGAGTTCGTCTGGTCCATGAACTGGCTGAGCTGGCTGGACCCGAAGAACTCCTTCAGGGCCGCCACGACGGGCCGGATGTTGATGATCGTCTGCGGCGTGATCGTGTCCGCGTCCTCGGTGGTGAGGCGCTCGCGGACGACGCGCTCCATGCGGTAGAGGCCGATCCGGAACGCCTCCTGGATCAGCTCGCCGACCGTGCGCAGGCGGCGGTTGCCGAAGTGCTCGTACTCGTCGAGGCGGTCGGCGACGGCCTCGCGCGGGCGCGACAGCGCCTCGGCGGCGAAGTCGGTGTACGCGCCGGGCTCCTCGCTCATGCCGAGCGCGCGCGGGAGCGTGACGAGCTCCTTGACCAGGGCGATGATGTCGTCGTGGGTCAGGACCCGCGTGTCGAGGTCGATGTCGAGGCTCAGGCGCGAGTTGAGCTTGTAGCGGCCGACGCGCGTGAGGTCGTAGCGCTTGGGGTCGAAGAAGAGCTGGTGCAGCAGCGACTTGGCGCTCTCGACGCTCGGCGGCTCGCCCGGGCGCTGCTTCTTGAACAGCTCGATCAGCGCGCCCTCTTCGCTCTTCGTGGCGTCGGTGTCGGCCTCGATCGTGTTGAGGATGTAGACCGAGTCGTCGAAGAGCTTGAGGATCTCCTCGTCGGTCGAGTAGCCCATCGCGCGCAGGAGCACGGTGACCGGCAGCTTGCGCTTGCGGTCGATGCGGACGTAGACGCGGCCCTTCTTGTCGATCTCGAGCTCGAGCCACGAGCCGCGGGCCGGCATCAGGTTGCCGACGAAGACCTGCTTCTCGACGTCCTTGGGCTCCATCAGGTACGCGCCCGGGGAGCGGACGAGCTGGGTGACGACGACGCGCTCCGTGCCGTTGATCACGAAGGTGCCGCGGTCGGTCATCCACGGGAAGTCGCCCATGAAGACGGACTGCTCGCGGATCTCGCCGGTCTCGCGGTTGATGAAGCCGACCGTGACGGTCAGCGGCCGGGCGTAGGTCAGGTCCTTCTCACGGCACTCCTCCAGCGAGGCGACCGGCGGGTCGAAGTGGAACTCGCCGAACTGCACCGCGAGGTTGCCGGTGTAGTCCTCGATGGGGGAGATGTCGTCGATCGTCTCGCGCAGCCCTCCGCCCTCGGGATCGACAAGCCAGGAGAAGGACTTCTTCTGGATGTCGATGAGATTGGGGACGTCAAGGACCTTCTCCAGCCGCGCGAAGCTGCGGCGGGTGCGGGGAGCGTCAACGGAAGCCAAGACGGCGACTCCTCAGGGTGGAACGGAGGACGAGAGAGCGCGCGCGCCCAGAGTACGTCGGCCCACGCGCGCGCGACCAGCCAAGATAGCACAGGGGGTACCGGACCCCTGTGAGGGGCGCTCGGCGCTCACGGACCCCGTCCGGCCCGATGTCCCGTATGTGGCGGGAGGGGCGCGGTGGACGGCTGCGACTATCGGCCGAGTGCGGAGAGTGTAGTGGTCTGCGGGCGGGGATCAAGAGTCCGTGCCGAGAACGGCGGCAGTTCCGAGACGGTCTCGAAGTCCAGCGCTCGCCGGCCTCGTGCCGGCGAGCGTCCCGATCCATCCCCGTTCCCCCCGGGGTCATGCCCACAGCCGGGCGGTCATCCTTGACCGAAGCACACCTGTCCTGTCGTCCTGGTCCGCGGCGCAGGCCCTGACACATCGCAAGGTAGGCGCGATCCCCCGTCAACCGAATCGGACAAGTGTCCATTATCTCGGTCTATTGATTCTGACCGGTCGGCGCCCTGCGATTACCACGTCCGGGGGATGGTCAGGGGGTCCTGACCGCTGTACCTTGGTCGTCCGAAGGGGAGTTGACGCAACCCACGCCGGGACGGTCCGTACGCCCGAATCGTCTCCTCGGCTGTCGCGCCGGCGCTTTGACCGGCATCTCGGTTTGCGGGTCAACGGAGGGAACTGAAAAAGGGGCGGCCAGGCGGCCGCCCCTTCTTCATCTCTCGATGGCCACGCGCAGCCCGAGCGCGACGAGCACCGTCCCCATGGTCCGCTCCTGGATCCGCCGCGCGCGCGGGGCTGCGCAGCAGCTCGCGCAAGCTGCTCGAGGCGACCGCCCACAGGCTGAGCCCGCCGAGGCTGCACGCGACCGGGATGACGGCGACCGCCAGCGCGGTCGGCAGCGCGGCGTCCGCGCCGTCCAGGAACTGCGGCAGCACCGACAGGAAGAACAGCAGCGCCTTCGGGTTGCCGAGGTTGGTGAGCAGGCCGAGCGCGAACGGGTGGCCGGACGGCGCGAGGCGCGGCGCGGCCGCGAAGCGCCCGGCGCCCCGCAGAGTGGCGAGGCCCAGAACGATGAGGAACACGGCGCCGGCGATCTTCAGCGCCTGGTAGGCGGTCGCCGAGGCAGCCACCAGCGCCGCCAGCCCGACGGCCACGGCGGCGGCGTGCACGAACAGGCCGATCGCGCAGCCCGCCGCGGTCGCCAGCCCCGCGCGCCGGCCGGAGCGCAGCGTCACGCGCAGGACCATCGCCGTGTCGATCCCCGGCACGAGCGTCATGCCGATCGACAGCGCCAGCAGTCCCCACAGCTCGGGCACGGCTCCAGGATCGCGCGCGTGTCAAGCGCCGGGCCGGAGCAGGCCGCTCTGGGTCGCGCGCGCGTTGTACTCGGGCGGGTTGTCGGGAGTGATCTCGGCCTCGGCCGCCAGGGCGTAGGGGCCGCGGGCGCCGGGCGCCAGCTAGATGAGGGCGGCGCCGGTGCCGTCCCCGACGGCCGCGATCACCACGCAGTTGGTCTGCTTGGCGCTGTGGTTGACGGCCGCCGGGGTCGGGCGGACGCTCGCCAGCCGGGCGAGCGCGTCCGCCGGCGTCTCCTGACCGGAGGTCGCGCGCCGGGCGTGGGAATTCCACAGCGCGATGCAGTCGCCCACCGACCGGGCGCGCGGGCCGGTGCGGCCCTTCGCGCTGGGCAGCTTCGTCAGGGCGGGCGACCGTACGGTTCATGGGACCCAGTACCCGGAACGCTCTGCGAAGCTGCCGCCCGTGACCCTGGTGGGCCGCGAGCCGGAGTTGGCGCAGATCCGCGAGTTCCTCGCCGGCGCCGGGACCCGGACGCTCGTGCTCACCGGCGGGCCGGGGATCGGGAAGACGGCCCTGTGGGAGGCGGGGATCGACGTCGCCCGCCGGCTCGGGCTGCGCGCGGCGGACTGGGCGACGGTGACGCGACTGCTCGACGAGTGGGCGGAGTCCGCCGACGAGGAGCTGCTGGTCACGCCGACGTATCAGCGCTGCCGTGCGCTGGTCGCGGCCGGACGCGGGCTGGCCGGCGAGGCCCGGGAGTGGGCGACGCCGGCGCTGGAGGCGTCGGAGCCGCTCGGGTTCCGCTGGCAGGTGCTCGAGTCTCGGCGCGCGCTGGGCGTGGCCGCGCTGCGCGCGCATGAGCCGGCCGTCGCGGCCGGGCACCTGCGCGCCGTCTGGGACCACACGCGGCGCGCGGGGGTCGACGAGCCGGGCGCCTTCCCGGTTGCGCCCGAGCTCGTCGCCGCCCTCGTGGAGCTCGGCGAGCGCGGCGAGGCACAGGCCGTGACCGACCGCCTGCGCGACCTGGCCGAAGCGCAGGAGCATCCGTGGGGGCTCGCGAGCGCGAAGCGCTGCGCCGCCGTCATCCAGCTCGCCTCCGGCGACGAATCGGCAGCCGGCGCGCTGGCGCAGGCCGCGGCCGCCTACGAGGAGCTCGGACTGCGCGCCGACGCCGCCCACTCGCTGCTCGCGCTCGGCCGCGCGCAGCGGCGGCTGAAGAAGTGGGGCGCCGCCCGCGAGTCGCTCGAGCGGGCGGCGGCCGGCTTCGAGGCGATCGACTCGCCGGGCTGGGCCGAGGAGGCCCGCTCCGAGCTCGCCAGGGTCGGCGCCCGGCGGCCGACACCGAGCGGCGAGCTGACGCCGGCCGAGCGGCGCGTGGTCGAGCTCGCCGCCGACGGCAGCTCCAACAAGGAGATCGCGCTCGCCCTGTTCGTGAGCGTCCGCACCGTCGAGACCCACCTCACCCACGCCTACGCCAAGCTCGGCGTCCGCTCGCGCGCGCAGCTCGCGCGCCGGCTCAGCGAGCCGGTCTAGCCCGAAGCGCGATCGCCGCCGCGGCCAGCGAACCGAGCGTGGCGAACAGGTAGGCGCGGTACGCGCGCGTCATCCCCTCGGCGAGCGTCTGCGGATCGCCGACGATCGCCACCAGCGCCGCGGTCCCGATCACCGCGCTCGCGACGCCGAACCGATCCGGCTCGACCTCCGACACGACGGCGGCGCTGAGCATCGGCAAGCCCCATCCCAATGATCCGTGGTTCCCGCGATTACGGGCGGATGGGCAGGCCGTACCGTCGCCCTCCGTGATCTACCTCATCGTCGGACTCGACAGGCACACCCTGACCCCCTGGCGGCAGAACGTCCGCGCGGCCGACGTCGCGGCCGCGCTGCGCATCGCCCGCACGCGCGCGGGCGCGGCGGGCATCGAGCTCGTCGTGGCCGCCGTGATCGGACCCGACGCCCAGGTCAGCTAGTCGCCTCGAGCTTGCCGTTCTTCAGCCCGCGGGCGTTGAACTCGAGCTCGGGGACGTCGAGGCGCGCGGGATGGCCGTACGGCGCCCTCCCGCCCGGGGCCACCCACACGTACACGCGCGTGGAGCCCTTCCGAACGGGGGCGATCACGTGACACTCGTCGCTCCTGAACTCGACCAGGACCGGCGTCGGAGCGAGATCGGCGAGGATGTCGGCCGGCGCGGTCTGCCCCGCCGTCCCCAGCTCCTCGTGCTCGTTCCACAGCTCGAAGCACTCCTGGGCCGTACCGGCAGGCTCTGCGGTCGGCTCGGGCGTGGCGGCCGCCTGCTCGTCCTCGCCGCAGCCCGCCGCCAGCAGGGCGAACGCCACGCAGATGGTGCATCTGAGCATGGGCACCGAGTACCCGGATACATAGTCGGCCGTTCGCGCAATAGTTGGGCATGAGCGCCTCCGACGCCGAGCTGGTCGGCTCGCACGACGCGAAGGCCTTCGGCGCGCTCTATGCCCGCCACGCCGAGGCTGTGCACGGCTGGTTCGCCGCCCGCGTGGCGTGGGCGGCGGCCGACCTGACGGCCGAGACGTTCGCGCGCGCCTGGCTGGCGCGCCGGAACTTCCGCGACCAGCGCGACGGCTCAGCGCTGCCGTGGCTGCTCGGCATCGGGCGCAACGTGCTGCGCGAGTCGGCCCGGCACGACCGGATCGAGACCGCCGCGCGGCAGCGGCTCGGCCTGCCGCTCGAGCTGACCGACGACGACTTCTCCGCCGTCGACGAGCGGCTCTCGCCACGGCCGTCGCTGCGCGCGGCGCTGGAGGCGCTGCCGCCGCACGAGCGCCGCGCGCTCGAGCTGCGGGTGGTCGACGAGCTGCCCTACGACGACGTCGCGCGCTCACTGCGCATCCGCCCGGCCGCCGCGCGGCTGCGGGTGTCGCGGGCGCTGCGCCGCCTCTCCGCCGCGAAGGAGGACCTGTGACCGAGCTGCCGCCCAGCCTGGACCGCTACCGCTTCCAGCTCGAGCGCGCCGTCGCCACGGACATCCGCCGGCGGCGCCGCCGCCGGGCGGGCGCCGTGGTCGCCGCCGTTGCGATCTTGCTGGTCGTCGTCAACCTCATGCCGTCCGGCGACGACCGTCCGGGCGCCGTGGCGCCTGCGTCGGCGGTCGAGCGCGCGGCGCAGGCGCTCGAGCCCCGGCACGGGATGATCCTGCACGTCCACATGGTCGGTCGGCAGTACGAGAACGGACGGCCCGACGTCCGCTGGGAGCACGAGTCGTGGACGCGCATCGGCTCGAGCGCCATGCGCAGCGTGCAGGACCAGCCCGTCGGTCCTGACGCCGAGACCGCAGTGGGCGAAGGCGTCGAGCGCCTGTGGGACGCCGAGAACGAGCGCGTGCTCGAGCGAGCTTCCGAGGTGGCGGACGAGCCGTTCACCGGCGACAAGTTCCGCGGCGAGGCGCTGGCGCTGCTGCGGTCCGGCCGCGCGCAGGTGACGAAGCGGCGCGACGCGCTCGGGATCTCCGACGGCAAGCTCATGTACGTCGTCGACTCGAACGACTACACGCCGATCGAGCTGCGCACGCGCGGGACGAGCGGCGGAACCGTGCTGCGCTTCGTGGCCTACGAGTCGCTGCCGCTCAACGCGGAGACCGAGAAGCTGCTGAGCATCGCCGCCCAGCACCCCGGGGCGCCCGTGGTCAGGGACGCGGCGGCGTACGAGGCGGTCCACGCAGAGGCTGTTCGCGAACGGCTGACCGGGAACTGCTCGAGGATCCAGTCCGCGCCCAGCTCGCGGCGCCGGTAGGAGCGCCCGTTGACCAGCACGTAGTCGCGCGTGCGCAGGTCCATCGGCAGGTCGCGCTCGACCGGATACCACTCGTTGTGGGTGCGGATCAGCTCGTTGAGGTCCTCGAACGACCACGCCTCGGCGACCGCCCGCCAGCGGCGCGCGAAGCGCGCCCGGTCGCGGCCGCACTCGGACCGCAGCGTGTCGTAGGCCTCGGCGAGGCGGCCGCGCTCGCGCCGCGTGCCGTTCTCGATCTCGATCAGCCGCTCCATCCAGCGCGGGCGCATCCCGGCCCGCAGGTAGGCCTCGAGCGAGCGCTGCGACTGGCGGGCGCGCTCGGAGATCGGCCGGCCCGCGCTGCGAGGGTCCTCGAGGCGCTCGGCGATGAACCGTTCGGCGGCGTTGCGGTCGCTCACCCTCGTCAGCGTAGGACCTCGAACAGCTCGGCGCGCACGGCGCTGCGGAAGCGCGCCGGGTCGGGCCGCGACGTGCGGCCGAGCGAGCGCAGCCGCGGGTCGGCATGCAGCGCGGCGCGCCATTCGCGCGTGCGCAGCCGCACCGCGCGGCCCCACGGCGCGCGCGGCCGGCGGCCGGCGGGCGTGACGAGGACGACGTGGCTTCCCGGCGCGAGGCCGCGCAGGCGCGGGATCAGCGTGCGCTCCGCCGTGGCCGCCCGCACGCGCGGGACGGCGTCGCGCCAGTCGGTGAACGACGGGTCGGCCGGGCTGCCGAGCGGTGTCAGGTAGCGCACGCCGGGCGGGAGGTAGCGGTGCAGGACCGGGATCTGCTCCGGCTGGGTGCAGACGACCAGGTCGCCCGCCCGCAGCGTGACGCCGATGCTGACCGCCACCGCACGGGCGTTGCTCTTGGCCACGGGCGGACCTGCGAGCAGCAGCGAGGCGACCAGTGCGGGCGCGACGACGGCCCACGTCGTCCGGCGCGCGAGCACGACCAGGACCGGCCCGAACAGCACGGCCAGGTAGCGCAGCGACCACGCGGGCTCCAGCTGCGACGCCAGCCACGCCAGCGCGAGCCCGGCGGCGGCGACCAGGACGAGATCGTCGCGCGGGCGCCACGCCACGAGCAGCACGGCCGGGACGAGGTAGAGGACCGTCGGGCGCTCCGACCACGGCGCGCCCGTGTGCAGGGCCTGGAACACGAGGCTCGGCGCCCACGGCAGGTAGAGCACGGCGACCGCGGCGCCGACCAGCAGGCCTGTACGGCCCCGGTCGTTGACGAGCCACACGAGTCCGAAGGCGGCGAACAGGAACACGCCCCACGTGTGCGTGTAGAGCAGCAGCGTGAGCGACACGACCAGCACGATCGGGCGGCGCCGGTGGAAGGCCGCGGTCGCGACCAGCGAGAGCACCGCGACGAGCGTGTACATCCGCGCCTCCTGCGCGTAGTACGTGAGGAACGGGCAGACCGCGACGACCACCGCCGCGACCGCGCCGGCGCGGCGGCCGCCCGCCGCCCACCAGGCGGCGGGCACGGCCGCGCCGGCGAACAGGAGCGACAGCGTCCGGGTGGCGACCTCGCCGTCGCCGGCCAGGGCCATCCAGCCGTGCAGGAGCAGGTAGTAGAGCGGCGGCGACCCGTCCTGGCGCAGCAGCGCCGGGATCTCGTGCAGATCGTGCGAGGCGATGCCGACCGCGATCGCCTCGTCGATCCAGAAGCCGGCGTCGAGCGCGCCGGTGCGGAGCAGCACCGACGCCGCGGTGAGGACCAGCAGCGCTCCCGCGATGCGCATGCGGCCACCGTGCCACGCGGTTTTCGGCGCGCCGGCGCTCTGTAACGCGGCGCAACAACTCGTAACGGCGAACTGCGGCTGGGTGGGGGAGCGAGGGAGCCAGCCGCGCGAGGGATTTCGACGTCGAGTCCTGGATAGAGGTCCGTAGACGACCCCAGGGCAGGACTCGACGAAGGAAACCGGCCCGCCGACCTCACCACCTCCCCACCCAGCCGAAGTTCGTCCCTTAACACACGCGAAGGGCGGCCACAACGGCCGCCCCTCGCGCAACGTCTGCTTGTCGGCTCGAAGCCTACTTGACCTCGACGGAGGCGCCGGCCTCCTCGAGGTCGGACTTCAGCTTGTCGGCTTCCTCGCGCTCGAGGCCCTCCTTGACGGGCCCGGGGGCCTCGTCGACGAGCGCCTTGGCTTCCTTCAGGCCCAGGCCGGTCGCCGCGCGGACGACCTTGATGACCTGGATCTTCTTGTCGCCGGCGCCGGTGAGGATGACGTCGAAGGCGGTCTGCTCCTCTTCCGCGCCGCCGTCGTCAGCCGCGCCGCCGCCGGGGCCGGCGGGTGCCGGGGCGACCGCCGTGGCGGAGACGCCGAACTCCTCCTCGAGCGCCTTGATGCGCTCGGAGAGCTCGAGCACGGAGATCGACTTGAGCTCGTCGATCCACTCCTGGGTGCTGGTGGCCATGGGTTCCTAGTCCTCCTGGTTCTCAGTGTCGGGGGAAGTCTCTTCGGCTGCGGGCTCCTCGGCCGCCGGAGCCTCAGGCTCGGCCGCGGGCGCGACTCCGCCGACCAGGCCCTGGTCGGCGATCTGCTGGAGCTGACGGCCGAGGCCGGCGATCAGGCCGTTCAGGCTCGTCACCAGGCCGGTGAGCGGCGAGGCGACCATGCCGACGAGGCGGCCGTAGAGCACCTCGCGCGACGGCAGCTTGGCGATGGCTTCGATCTCCGGCGGCGCCAGCGGGGCGCCGTTCATCCAGCCGCCCTTGAACTCGAGCAGCGTGCCGCCGCTGGCGCGGCGGAAGTCCGACAGCGCCTTGGCGGCCGCCGCGGCGTCGCCGCGCACGAACGTCATCGCCGTCGGGCCCTCGAGCAGCTCCTTGAGCCCCTCGGCGCCGGCCTTGTCGGCGGCGCGCAGGGTCAGCGTGTTCTTGACGATCCGGAAGCTCGCGTCGGCGTCGCGCAGCTTGGTGCGCAGGTCGGCCGCCTGCGGCACGGAGATGCCGCGGTAGTCGACCGCGAACACGGCCTCCGCTTCGGAGATCTGGGCGGCCACCTCATCGATGACCGCGGCTTTCTGTTCTCGGTTCAAGCGGTTCCTCCTATCCCGGACTTACGGTTGCCGGGGGTCTTTGGAGAAACGGAGGGCGAATACGGCGCTAGGCCGTCGCCGCCTCCGCTTCCACGAGGTCACGGGTGCGCGACGGGTCGACCTTGACGCCGGGGCCCATCGTCGAGGCCATCACGACGGAGCGCAGGTACCGGCCCTTCGCCGCGGACGGCTTGGCGCGGATCAGCTCCTCGATGATCGCCTGGTAGTTCGCGAGCAGGTGCTCGTCGGGGAACGACGTCTTGCCGACGGTCATGTGCACGATCGCCGTGCGGTCGGTGCGGTACTCGACCTTGCCGGCCTTCGACTCCTCGACGGCCTTGCGGACGTCCATCGTCACGGTGCCGACCTTCGGGTTCGGCATCTTGCCCTGCGGGCCGAGGATGCGGCCGAGGCGGCCGACGACGGGCATCATGTCCGGCGTCGCGATCGCGACGTCGAAGTCGGTGAAGCCCTCGTTCTGCACCTTCTCGGCGAGGTCCTCGGCGCCCACGAAGTCGGCGCCGGCCTCCTCGGCCTCGCGCGCCTTGTCGCCCTTGGCGAAGACGGCGATCTTCACGTCCTTGCCGAGGCCGTGCGGCAGCGCGATCGTGCCGCGCAGCTGCTCGTCGGCGTGGCGGACGTTGAGCCCGGTGCGCACGTGGATCTCGACGGTCTCGTCGAACTTCGTGTGCTTGGCCGCCTTGACGAGGCGGACCGCGTCGTGCGGCGTGTACTCGCGCTCGCGGTCGACCTGCTGACGCGCCTCGAGGTACTTGCGCCCGTGCTTGGCCATTACGCCACGACCTCCACTCCCATCGAGCGCGCGGTGCCCTCGATGATCTTGGCCGCCTGATCGACGTCATGCGCGTTCAGGTCGGGAAGCTTCTTCTCGGCGATCTGCCGGACCTGGTCCTTGGAGATCGTGCCGACCTTGTTGCGGTTGGGCTCGCCGGATCCCTTCTCGATGCCGATCGCCTGCCGGATCAGCACGGCGGCGGGCGGCGTCTTGGTGATGAAGGTGAACGAGCGATCCTCGAAGACCGTGATCTCCACGGGGATCGTCGTGCCCATGTCGTTCGCCGTCTGGGCGTTGAACGCCTTGACGAACTCCATGATGTTGATGCCGTGCTGGCCGAGGGCGGGGCCGACCGGCGGAGCCGGCGAGGCCTGGCCACCCGGGGCCTGCAGCTTGATTGTCGTAAGAACCTTTTTGGCCATTAGATCTTCTTCACCTGGTCGTACCCGACTTCCACCGGGGTCTCGCGACCGAAGATGGATACCAGGACCTTGAGCTTGCTCGCGTCCTCGTTGATCTCGGAGATCTCGCCGGAGAAGTCCGAGAGCGGGCCGGAGATGACCTTGACGGACTCGCCGATCGAGAACTGCGCGCGGCTCGGAGCGCGGACGGCGACGTCGCTGCGGTGCAGCAGCCGGTCGACCTCCATCTGGGTCAGCGGGATCGGCTCGTTGGAGGCGCCGACGAAGCCGGTCACCCCGGGCGTGCCCTTGACGACCGCCCACGAGTCCTCGTTGAGGTCCATGTTCACCAGCACGTAGCCGGGCATGGTCCGCTTCTCGACCGTGACCTTCTGGTTGTCCTTCATCTCCTGGACGGTCTCGGTCGGCACCACGACGCGGCGCACGGCGCGCGACTGGTTCAGCGAGGACACGCGGTGCTCGAGGTTCTGCTTGACCTTGTTCTCGTGCCCGGAATAGGTGTTGATGACGTACCAGCGAAACATTCAGAGAAAGCCTTCGATTCGTTCAGATGAGCCAGTCGACCAAGGGCTTCCAGAGAGCATCCATGAGCCCGAGGAACCCACCGGCGACGACAACGAAGCCCAGGGTGACAGCCGTGCCCTGCCCGGTCTGACGGCGGTCCGGCCACTGGACGCGCCGGAGCTCGTCGACGACGTGGCCGAGGAAGGTGATGATCTTGCCGCGCTTGCGGCGCGGGCGGCGCGCTTCCGCGCGCTCCTCCAGCACGGCCGGATCGGTCGGCTGGGCGGACTCGGCCTCGGCCTCGACGCCCGGCGCCTCGTCGGCCTCGGCGAACGTCGGGCTCCTCGGTGGCGTCGCGCTCGGCGGCCGTCGGGTTCCGCGTCGAGGTCCCGCGCGCGGCGGGAACGGGCCGGGCCGGCGGCAGGACCGCCTCCGCCCGGCTGGCGCTGACGCCGCCGCTGCTTCGCGCGCTGTCGATCGCGGGCCACGAGATCGCTCCTAGCGGGTCTCGCGGTGCGCAGTGTGCCGACGGCACCACTTGCAGTACTTGCGCAGCTGGATGCGATCGGGGTTGTTGCGCTTGGACTTATTGGTCTGGTAGTTCCGGCGCTTGCAGTCCTCGCACGCGAGGGTGACGGCGATCCGGACATCTCCACGGGCCATGATGCGGCGCGCTCCGAGGGTCGTGGTCTAGCTGGCGCCGGGCAAGGAAAAACCCCGCTCCGGCGCGAGGTCGGCAACTGAGGATAGCGCAGCTAGCCGCACTGCCGTACGTAGCGGCACGCCACGATCGACGGCTGCTCGACCGGGGCTCCCGCCTCGATCGACCAGGCCAGCCGGACGAGCTGCGCGTGCGACCACGCGAGCGGGGTCGCCGAGAACGTCCCCTCGCCCGCCGGCCTGCTGGTCGGCGCCCGGCCGTCCCACACCTGCTCGGGGATCATGCCGCCGTCGTTGCCGGCGTCGGCGATCGACTTCAGGAAGCTGTCGGCGGACCGCCCCGCGAGCAGCTCGTACTCGCCGCGCTCGCCGGCGAAGATCGGCCACAGGCGCCCGAAGGTCTGGCGCGACCCCTCCTTCGTGATCCGCCAGCCCCCGCCCGTGCGCGTCTCGCCGTAGCCGTCGTAGACGAACCGGTGCCAGAACGCGCCGTTCGGCGTCTCCGAGCGCAGCCGCTGGTCGACCACCTCGAGCGTGTTGAGGATCACCGGGTCGTCGAACCGCTTGACGCCGAGCCGCACGAGCTCGAGGAAGCTCGGGTCGACGACCTTGCGCTGGTCGGCCCGCTGCGGGCCGCCGTCGCCGATGCTGTAGCGCGTGCCGCGGTCGGGCCGGCGGTCCTTGGTCAGCCGCAGGTAGTACGGCTGGTCGGAGTACGGGCCGTTCGTGGTCGCCGTCCAGCGCTGGACGGCGTTCGCCCAGCGGTCGGCGACGCGCTCGTAGCGCTCGGCGTCGGCCGTCGCGCCGTTGCGGCGCGCCAGGTCGGCGGCGGTGACGAGCCCGGCGATCTCGGCGGCGATCGTCCCCGGCGAGTAGCCCTCCTGGTTCTCCCAGCGGTCCTGCTCGGTCCCGGGGCCGTGGCGGATGATGAACTCGGCCGTCGCGCGCAGGGCGCCCCAGGTCGTCGGCGTCGAAGCGACTCGAGCTGCCAGGCGAGCACGATCGGGAACGCCTGCTCGTCCATCTGGATGGCGGTCCACTTCTGGCGGCCGTTCACCTGCACGTTCTGCGGGAAGTGGCCGTCCGCCCGCTGGGCCTTGTCGAGCAGGAAGTCGAGCTTGGCGTTGGCGCCGTCGGTCGCCCCGGCAGCGATCTCGGCGGTGGCGACCTGGTAGAGGTCGCGCGGCCAGACGAGGTGGTAGGGCGCCGAGCGCTTGTCCTTCCTGTCGACGGTCAGCCCGCCCCACGCCCACGGCATCGTCGGCGAGGCGATGCCGGCGCCCGGGTTGCGCTTGTCGTCGTGCGCGGCCAGCATCAGCAGCGAGGTCTCGTAGGCGGCGGCGACCGGCGCGGCCGCAGCCGGCGCGGGCTTCAGGCGTCGCGCGGCAGGCGGCCCAGCCCGCCGCGTTCTCGGCGGCGAGCGGCGCGAAGCCGGCGGCGAGCGCTTCGCTCGCCGCGCGGCGGGCGGCGACCTGGTCGGACGCGAAGCCGAGCGCGAGCGTGGCCTGCTGCGTCGTCGACGCCGTCGAGCGGCAGGCTCGCGGCCTGGCGGACGTTCCCGCGGGAACGCGCGTCCGAGTTCGCGTCGAGCGAGCCGTCGTCGCGCAGGTCCATCCACGGATCGCTCGTGCCGGCGTAGCCGCTCGAGGTCGCCGTGAAGGCGGGCGACGCGGCCAGCGCGCTGGTCATGCGGCGGTCGTTGGCGACGAGCTGACCGGAGATCGTGCGCGCGCGGTCGTCGCGGCCGTCGTTGTCGAGCTCGGGGTCGAGCAGCAGGTGCAGCCCGTACGGCTCGCCGGTGAGCGACTCGAAGCGCACGTCGACGAGGACGACGTCGCGCGCCGGGTCGGTCGTGTAGGTCTTGGTCAGCCGCCAGCGGTCGTCGCGGTCGGTGACCGTCTGGCGGTAGTTGAGGCCGTCGAGACGCTCGACGACGCCCGCCCCGTTCACCGTCTCGCGGTCGACGCTCATCAGCGGGCCGGGCCGGCTGACGACGAAGTCGAGGCTGCGGATCGCCGGCGTGCCGAGGTCGGGGAAGTAGACCTCGGTCAGCTCGCGCTCGCGCAGCGTGAACCAGACGCGGCTGGCGGTCGTGTGCGACGTCCCGAAGGCGTGCTTGTCGGCCGGCGTCCACGTCGGGCGGGTGCCGGGCGCGCCGTCGGCGCGCGTGCGGGCCGACGCCGGGGCGGCGATCAGGAGGACGACGGCGACGAGTAGGACGAGACGCATGGGGCGCGAGCTACCCGTAGCGTGTGGCCTCATGCCCCCCGCCATGCCGGAGCTCGAAGGCGTCGAGCATAGCTTCCACGACCTGCCCACCGGGGTCCGGGTCCACCTGGCCAGCGCCGGCCCGCCGGACGCGCCGCCCGTCCTGGCGCTGCACGGCTGGCCGCAGCACTGGTGGTCGTGGCGGCTCGTGATCGAGGAGCTGGCGGGCGAGTTCCGCCTGCTGTGCCCGGACATGCGCGGCCACGGCTGGTCGGGCCAGCCGGCCGACGACGACTTCCGCAAGCAGCGGCTGGCCGACGACGCGATCGCGCTGCTCGACGTGCTCGGGCTCGAGCAGGTCCGCCTCGCCGGCCACGACTGGGGCGCCTACGGCGCCATCCTCGCGGCGCTGACGGCGCCCGAGCGCTTCTCGAGCCTGCTCGCGATGTCGATCGGCCACCCGTGGCTGCCGACCACGACCGCCGCCCGCCACGGCTACCTGCTCGCCTACCAGCTCCCGCTCGCCACGCCGTTCGCGGGCGAGTACGTGGTGCGCGACGGCACCTACGTGCGCGGGATGCTGAAGAACGGCCGCCGCGACGGCGAGCAGTGGACGGACGCCGAGCTCGACACCTACGTCGACGTGCTGCGCGACCCGGCCGTCGCCCACGCCTCGTCGAAGCTCTACCGCGACTTCCTCACCCGCGACCTGCCGGCCGCCGCGACCGGCTCGTTCCGCGGCCGCCGGCTGGAGGTGCCGGCCAAGCTGCTGATCGGCAGCCGCGAGCCGTTCCGCGCGTACGCCGCCGGCTTCCCGGGCGAGCTCGACGTCATCGACGGCGCCGGCCACTTCATCGTCGAGGAGAAGCCGCAGGCGGTCGCCGAGCGCATTCGCGCGATGTGAGGCTGCCACCAAAGTGGCATTCGCGATTCCCCGCACGAGGGCTGTGCTCGAGGCTGGGGTGCGACACGCTGCCAGTCGGGAATGGCACGGCCGAACCTGACGCTCGTCGAACCCGCGCTGCCGCCGGCCTCCGCGACGCTCGCGTCCCTGTGCGAGCGCGCCGGCGATCTGCTCGAGGTCGTGCTCGCCCCGCACGGGCTCGACGTGCCGGTCGCGGGCGTCTGCATCCACGACCCGCTCGACGCGGCCGGGCGTGGCCACGTGGTGCTGGCCCCCGGCGCTCCCGCACGCGAGCAGGCCACCGACGACCTGCTCGCGGCAGGCGCCGCGGCGGTCGTCGTCCGGCGCCGCGGCCCGCTGTCGCGGTGGCTGCTCGAGGCCTTCGATGACGCCGGCGTGGCGCTGCTGACGACGCCGCCGGAGCTGCCGTGGGGCGAGCTGCACGTGTTGCTGCTCGCCGCCCTGGACGCCGGCGGCGAGCGGCCGGTGGCGGGTGGGCTGGCCGGCCTGGCCGACACCACCGCCGCGCTCGCCGGCGGCCCGGTCACGATCGAGGACCTGGAGGGCCGGCTGCTGGCGTTCTCCGAGGGCGGGCAGGACATCGACGCGGCGCGGGCCGAGACGGTCCTCGGCCGCTGCATGCCGGACCGCTGGCTGCGCGAGCTGCGCCGCCGAGGCGTCATCGACCGCCTCGTCCGCTCGCGAGAGGCCGTCCGGGTCGACCTGCCCGGCCTCGCCCCCCGGCGTGCGGTGGCCATCCGCGGGGCGGCGACGACGCTCGGCGTCATCTGGCTCGCCGGCGACACCGTCTCGGCGGCGGCCGACGACGTCCTGCGCGACGCTGCGCTCGCCGCCGCCGCGCAGCTCACCCGCGACCGTGCCGGCGACGATCTCGAGCGCCGGTTGCGCGCCGGCGCGCTCGGCATGCTGCTGGCCGGCGAGGGAGCCCTTGCGCCGATGCTCCGCACGCTCGGCCTGCCGCCCGAGGGCGAGTTCGCCGTCGTCGCCGTCCTGGACGCCGGCGCCGCCGGCGACCGCGAGCTCCAGCGCCACGCCGATCTGCTCCGCGTCCACCTGCGCGCCGACCGCCTCGCGGCTGCCGGCGACGTGCTCGACGGGCGTGTCTACGCGCTCGTCGCCCTCTCCGCCGCGACCGCCGAGGCGACCCTGCGCCGCGCGGTCGCCGACTTCCTCCAACGCAGCTCCTCCCCACTGCACGCCGGGCTCGGCGAGCCGACGACCCACCACGGGCTCGCCGATGCTCGGCGTGCGGCCGACCGCTGCATCGAGCTGGCCGGCCGCCGCGGCGAGCTGGTCGCCTACGACGAGGTCCACGGCCGTGCGCTGCTCGCCGACGTCGCCAGGCTGGTCGCGACCGGAGGCGCGCCGTCTCCCGCGCTGCGCGCGCTGCGCGCCTACGACGGCGAACGCGGCACCGGCTACGTCGCCACGCTGCGCGCCTTCCTCGACGTGCACGGAGACGCCGGCCGCACCGCCGCCACGCTCGGCATCCACGTCAACACGCTTCGCTACCGGCTGCGGAGGCTCGCCGAGATCGCACGGCTCGACCTCGACGATCCCGAGGCGCGGCTCGCGGTCGCGCTCGAGCTGCACGCGCTGGCTCAGCGCCGCGCGGCGCCCGGCGTGACGAGCCCGATCTCGTAGGCGAGGATCACCGCCTGCACGCGGCTGCGCAGGCCGAGCTTGCTGAGCACGCGGCTCACGTGCTTCTTCACGGTCGCCTCCTCGACGGCGAGCGAGTCGCCGATCTCGGCGTTGCTGCATCCGCGCGCGACCAGCAGCAGCACCTCGTGCTCGCGCGCGCTCAGCGCGTCGAGCGCGGGGCGGCGGTCGGCGACCGGCGAGACCTCGGCGAAGCGCGCGATCAGCCGGCGCGTCACCTCCGGGGCGATCAGCCCGTTGCCGGCGGCGACCGTCCGGATCGCCGAGAAGATGGTCTCGGGCTCGGCGTCCTTGAGCAGGAACCCGGCCGCACCCGCCTGGAGGGCGCCGAAGACGTAGTCGTCGAGGTCGAACGTCGTGAGCACGAGGACGTCGATCGGATCGTCGACGTCCGGACCGGCGAGCCGGCGCGTCGCCTCGAGCCCGTCCATCCGCGGCATCCGGATGTCCATCAGCACCAGCGAGGCGGCGCGCTGTCGGGCAAGGGCGACGGCCTGGGCGCCGTCCTCGGCCTCGCCGACCACCTCGAAGTCGTCCTCGTCCGCCAGCAGCGCGCGGAACCCGCGGCGGAACACCGCCTGGTCGTCGGCGATCAGCAGGCGGACGGTCAGCTCGTGCTCCGGACGTCCGGGAGCGTGGCGGTCACGTGCCAGCCGCCGTCCGGCGCGGGACCGGCGTCGACCTCGCCGCCGACCGAGGCGGCGCGCTCGCGCATCCCGAGCAGGCCGCTGCCGTTGCCCGCCGGCGTCCGGCGCCGCCGCCCCTCGTCGTGCACGTCGAGCACCAGCCGGCCGGGCCGGCGGTCGACGCTGACGGTCACGCGCGCCGGCCGCGCATGGTTGAGCGCGTTGCTGAGCGACTCCTGGACGATCCGGAACGCCGCGGCCTGGACCGCGGCCGGCGGCGCCGGCCCGGACCCGCGCCGGCGCAGCTCGATCACCAGCTCCGGTGACCGCAGCCGCTCCACCAGCGCGTCGATATCGCCGAGGCCGGGCTGGGGCTCGAGCTCGGCGGGCTCACCGGCGCGGATGCTGCCGACCGCGCCGCGGGTCTCGGCCAGCGCGGTCGAGGCCAGCGTGGCGATGTCTGCCAGCGACTGCGAAGCCGTCCCGGGGTCGCGCTCGAGCTGGCGCTGCGCGACGCGCGCATGGAGCGTGATCGCCGCCAGCGCGTGTCCCACGACGTCGTGGACCTCGCGAGCGATCCGCAGCCGCTCCGAGGCCACCGCTTCGCGCGTGGCGACGTCGCGCAGCGTCTCCAGCTCCTGCGCGCGCGCGGCGAGCCGCGCGGCCCCCTCGCGCTGGGCGCGGATCCCGTCGCCGAACAGCGCCGCGACCGTGAACAGCACGACGTTGGCGACGAGCCCGGCGACGCTCGAGCCCGGCGGGGCGAACCAGACGACGACGGCCACCACGATCGAGCCGGTCGCGGCGATCGCGATCGCGTCGCGGCGCGGCGTGTGCGCGGCGGCGAGCGCCAGCGTCAGCAGCGTGGCGAGCGACGCGAACGACACGACGTAGCCGAGCCAATACACGGCGACGAGCCCGGCGAGCGTGGTGGCCGCTGCGGACCGCGGGAAGCGGTGCACGACCACCAGCGGCAGCGTGGTCACCAGCGTCAGGGCCAGACCGAGCGCGTCGGGGCCGCGCGTGATGGCCTCGGCGTCAGAGAGCTCGGACTGGGCGAGCTGGACGAGCGCTGCGAGTGTCAGCAGCACGCCGGCGATGACGCCGAAGCGGCGCGCAGCGGGCCAGGACGGAGGTCTCGTCACAGGCCAAGGTTATGCCGCGCGCCGCGCGCGTGGCATGCCACCAAAGGCGTAGTCGGACGGCCCAACTCGACCGCCGCCGGCTTGGCGCAATCGACGAGGAGACCTGGCGCCCGCGCACCCACAATCGCCGCATGCTGCTCGGCCACCACGCGCGGCCGGCGATCTCCCCTCACCCCGGCCCCGCGCTCCCCGACCCCGTGTCGCCGCCTCCGGGCGACCGGCTCGACGAGCGCTTCCGCGTGGTGGCCGAGCGATCGAGCCGGCAGTCCCGCCTCGACGAGCTCGCCGCCCGGCACCGGGTGCCCGGCGCCGTGCTGGGCGTGCTCCGCGCCGGCACGGTGGAGACCGTCGCCACCGGGATCCTGAACGTGGAGACCGGCGTGCCCGCGACGCCCGACTCGCTGTTCCAGATCGGGTCGATCACCAAGGTCTACACGGCCACGCTGGCGCTCCAGCTCACGGACGAGGGCGAGCTGGACATCGACTTCCCGATCGCCGCGGTCCTCCCGGAGCTCGAGCTCGGCGAGCCGCACGCGGGGGCGCGCGTGACGATGCGCCACCTGCTCGCGCACACGAGCGGGATCGAGGGCGATCACTTCGTCGACGTCGGGCGCGGCGACGACGTGCTTGGAGCGCTACGTGCGCACCTGCGCCGGGCTCGGGTTCTCGCACCCGGTCGGCACGACGTTCTCCTACTGCAACACGGGCTACGTGATCGCGGGCCGCGCGATCGAGGTCCTGACCGGCATGACGTGGGACGCGGCCCTGCGCGAGCGGCTGCTCGACCCGCTCGGCCTGCACGCGACCGTGACGCTGCCCGAGGAGACGCCGCTGCTGCCCCGCTCCGCCGGCCCTGCCGAGCTCATCTGGGCCACGGCGGCGGACACGCTCGCGTTCGCGCGGGCGCACATGGAGGGCACAGACGTGCTCTCGGCCGCGAGCGTGGCGATGATGCAGGCGCCGCAGGTCGAGCTCCCGGACCGGTGGACGCTCGGCAGCCACTCGGGCCTCGGCTGGAACCTCTACGACTGGGACGGCCGGCGCGTCTACGGCCACGACGGGGCGACGCTCGGCCAGGCGACGTTCCTGCGCGTGGTGCCGGACGCGGCCGTCGCGGTCGTGCTGCTCACCAACGGCGGCAACGCCCGCGACCTCTACGAGGACCTCTTCCGCGACCTGCTCGCGGAGCTGTGCGGGCTCTCGATGCCCGCGCCGCTCGCGCCCGAGGCGAAGCCGCCGGAGGTCCCGGTGGCGGAGCTCGCCGGGCTGTACGAGCGGGTCGGTGTGCGGATCGAGCTCGCGGACCGCGGCGGGAGGCTCGCGGGCCGCGTGATCGCCACCGGCCCGCTCGCAGAGCTCGACGACGATCCCGTCGAGGAGCTCGCGTTCGTGCCGGTGGGTCCGAACGTGTTCGTCACGCGGTCGGACGGCGAGCAGACCTGGACGCCGGCGGTCTTCTTCGCGCTCGACGACGGCTCCCGCTACGTCCACATGCGCGGCCGCGCGACGCCCAAGATCCTGCGCTAGGCTGCCGCGGCCTCCTCGGCCAGCCGCTCGTGCGCCTCCTCGCGCGTCATCGACCGCTTGCCCCACTTGACCGTCTCGGCGTAGTCCATCAGCCGGTCGAAGTAGTCCGCGAGCCGCGGCGGGCGGATGCCGGCCGGCTCGAGCACGCTGCGGGCGCGGGCGTCGTCGAACACGATGTCCATGTCGAAGTACGGCATGTAGACCGCGCCCTCGTCGGGCCCGCCGCCCGCGACGACCGCGGGACGCGGCCGGTCGAAGCGGTCGCAGGCCAGCTCGACGAGCTCGTTGGCGAGCGGCGCCTCGCGGCCGGAGACCAGGTTGAAGACGCCCTCCTCGCCGGTGTCGAGCAGGTGCACGAGCGAGTCGGCCACGTAGTCGATCGGCACGATGTCGATGTGCGCGCTCGGCAGGCCGGGGATCTCGTCGAACAGCCCGCGCGAGAACGCGCGCAGCGGCCAGTACAGCACGTTGAAGGCGGGCGTCCAGCCGGTGTCGGACTCGCCCATGACGATGCTCGGGCGGGCGATGCACGGCGACAGGTCGCCGGCCTCGCGCACCACGTGCTCGGCCTCCCACTTGGTCTGCTCGTACGTGTTGCGGAACTCCTGCCCCGCGTCGAGCTGGCGCTCGCGGAACGTGCCCTCGTACTTGCCGGAGACGTACGCGGTCGAGACGTGCACGAAGCGCTCCAGCCGGCCGAGCGCCTTGCACTCGCGCGCGAACCCGATCACCTCGCGCGTGCCCTCGACGTTGATCTTGCGCGCCTCGTCCAGCGGCAGGTCGAACGCGATCGACGCCGCGCAGTGCAAGACCGCGCCGACCTCCTCCGCCAGCGCCGTCCGCTTCCCGTTCTCCAGCCCCAGTCCGGGCGACGTGACGTCGCCGGCCACCGCCCGCACGCGGTCGCGGTGGTTGGAGGGATCGCGATAGAGCGCGCTGAGCACGCCGTGGAGGCGGTCCTCGGCGCCCGCGTCGTCGCTCGCGCGGATGAGCGCGATCACCTCGCGGTCGCCGGCCTCGAGCAGGCGCGCGAGCACCTCCATCCCGAGGAAGCCGGTCGCGCCGGTCAAGAACACGGGTTGCTTCATGCCGGCACCGCCGTTCCCATTGCGTGGAAGCCACCGTCGACGTGCAGGATCTCTCCCGTCACGCCGCGGGCCAGGTCACTGAGCAGGAACAGGATCGCCCCCGCCACCGGCTTCGGATCGTCGGTGTCCCAGCCGAGCGGCGCCTGCTGCTTCCACGCCGTGGCCAGGTCTCCGAAGCCGGGAATGCCGCGCGCCGCCAAGGTCCCCAAGGGCCCCGCGGACACCAGGTTCACCCGCACGCCCTTCGGCCCGAGATCGCGGGCGAGGTAGCGCGAGGTCGCCTCGAGCGCGGCCTTGGCCACGCCCATCCAGTCGTACACCGGCCACGCCACGGAGGCGTCGAAGTCCAGGCCCACGACGCTCGCCCCCTCCTCGGGGTACAGGTCGGCGAGGCCCGCGGCCAGCGCCTTCAGCGAGAAGGCGCTGGTCTTGAACGCCACCTCGGCGCTCTCCACCGGCGTGTTGAGGAAATTCCCGCCCAGCGCGTCCTCGGGCGCGAAGGCGATCGCGTGCAGGATGCCGTCGACGCGGCCCCAGCGCTCCTTCAGATCCTTCGCCACGGCCTCGATGTCCTCGGGGTTGTTGACGTCGAGCTCGAGCACGTCGGGCACCGGGTCGAGCTTGGTCGCCGAGCGCTCGGTCATGCGGCGCACGCGGCCGAACGAGGTGAGGACCACCTCGGCGCCGGCCTCCTGCGCCTGCTTGGCGACCTCGTACGCGATCGACTCGCGGTTGACCACTCCTGTGATCAGGAGCTTCTTGCCGTCGAGGATCCCCATGTCAGAGCGGGATGTTCCTGGTGCCGCTGGGCTGCGCGATCGCGTCGAGCGTCGACAGGGCCTCGCTCAGCCGCCGGCGCGTGTCGCCGGGCAGGATGACCTCGTCGATGTAGCCCTCCGCCGCGGCGGTCGACGCGCTCAGGTGCTCGTCGGCGTATTCGGCCGCGAACTCCTCGCGCGCGGCAACCGGATCCTCGGCGGCCGCGATGTCGCGCCGGTTGACGATCGTCACGGCCTGCTTGGCGCCCATCACGCCGAGCTGGGCGTTCGGCCACGCGAACGTGTAGTCGGCGCCGAGGTCGCGCGCGTTCATGGCGATGAACGCGCCGCCGAACGCCTTGCGCAGCACGACCGTCACCTTCGGCACGGTGGCCTCCGCGAACGCGTGCACGAGCTTGGCGCCATGGCGGATGACGCCCGACCGCTCCTGCCTGGTGCCCGGCATGAAGCCCGGAGTGTCGACCAGGACCACGAGCGGCAGGCCGAACGAGTTGCAGGTGCGCACGAAGCGCGCGCCCTTGCTCGCCGACTCGGAGTCGAGGACGCCGCCGAGGTACTTCGGCTGGTTGGCGATCACGCCGACCGGCCGCCCGTCCATGCGAGCGAAGCCGCAGACGATGTTGCGCGCCCACTTGGGCGCGTACTCGAGCAGGCGGCCGCCGTCGACCACGCCGCGGATCACGTCGCGGATGTCGTAGACCTTGCGCTCCTCCTCCGGCACCGGCTCGCCGGCGTCGTAGCCGACCGGGCCGACCGGGCGCCACCGCGGGGCGCGCTCGCCGGAGTTGGCGGGCAGGTGGTCGAGCAGGTCGCGCGCCAGCAGCGCCGCGTCGGCGTCGCTGCGCGCCACGAAGTGCGCCACGCCGTTGCGCTCGTGGACCTTGGGGCCGCCGAGCTCGAAGGCGTCGACGTCCTCGCCCATGACCTCGCGCACGACGGCGGGGCCGGTCAGGAACATGTTCGCCCGCTCGGTCATGATCACGAAGTCGGTCAGCGCGGGCGAGTAGGAGCCGCCGCCCGCGGACGCGCCGCAGATCACCGAGATCTGCGGGATCTTGCCGCTCAGCGCGACGTGCTCGCGGAAGATCCGGGCGTAGCCGGCCAGCGCGGCGGTGCCCTCCTGCATGCGCGCGCCGCCGGACTCGATGAAGCCCACCACCGGCGCGCCGGCGCGGCCGGCGAGCCGTAGGACCTTCACGATCGAGTCGGCGTGCTGCTCGCCGAGCGACCCGCCGAGGTACGACGGATCCTGGGCGTAGCAGAACACGGGGCGCCCGTCGACGCGACCGGCGCCGGCGATCACGCCGTCACCGGGCCGCGCCTTTTCGCCCATCCGGCGCGAGCGCACGTCCGAGCGAAGCAGGGTCAGCGAGCCGCGGTCGCAGAGCGCCTCCAGGCGCTCTGCGGGGGAAAGACGCTCCTGCTCCTGAGCGGAGCGGATCATCTCGACGGTCATGCAACCTCCAGGCAGAGGACGGCGTTGTGCCCGCCGAAGCCGAACGCGTTGGACAGGGCCACGGCCTTCTTGCCGTTGATGTCCAGGGTGCGGGCCTCGTTGGGGACGTAGTCGAGATCGAGCCCCTCGTCCGGGTGCTCGTAGTTGAGGGTCGGCGGCGCGACTCGGTCGCGCAGCGCCAGGATCGTGGCGACGGCCTCGACGGCTCCGGCGGCGCCGAGCAGATGGCCGATGGCCGACTTCAGCGACGACACGGGAACCTGGTCGCCGAGGACCTCCTTGATGGCGATCGTCTCGGCGCGGTCGTTGAGCGGGGTCGAGGTGCCGTGGGCGTTGACGTAGACGATGTCCTGCGGCCCGTAGCCGGCGTCCTTGAGCGCGTTCTTCATCGCCTCCACGGCGCCGTGGCCGTTCTTCTCGGGAGCGGTCAGGTGGTAGGCGTCCGAGGACGCGCCGTAGCCGGCCAGGGTGGCGAGGATGGTGGCGCCGCGCTTGCGCGCGCGCTCGCCCTCCTCGAGCACCAGCACTGCGGCGCCCTCGCCCATCACGAAGCCGTCGCGCTCGGCGTCGAACGGGCGCGAGATGCCCTTGTCCGACAGCGCGTCGAGCGCCGCGAAGGCGGCGGTGGCCAGCGGGGTGAGCGCGGCCTCGGAGCCGCCGGTGACGACGGCGTCGGCGTCGCCGCACTGGATCATGCGGGCGGCGGTGCCGATCGCGTGCGCGCCGGCCGCGCAGGCCGACAGCGTGGCGAACGACTGGCCGCGCAGCCCGTGGCGCATGGAGACGGCCGCGGACGCGGAGTTGCCCATCAGCAACGGGATCGAGAGCGGCGAGACGGCCTTCGGGCCGGACTCGAGCAGCTTCTTGTGGTTGGTCTCGAGGGTCCCGATGCCGCCGATGCCGGTGCCGATCAGCGTGGCGATCCGCTCCGCGTCGTACGGCAGATCGTCCTTCCAGCCGGCCTCGGCGAGCGCCTCGTCGGAGGCGACCATCGCGAACTGCGAGAAGCGGTCCGCGCGCCGGGCCTGCTTGACGGTCAGGTACTCGGTCGGGTCGAAGTCGCTGGCAGCGCCGACACCGTCGGCGATGCCGGACTCGCCCGCCCGCCAGCGTTCATGGAGCGTGCGGGCGCCGACCCCGAGCGGGGTGACGGCGCCGACGCCGGTGACGACGATCTCGCGATTCATCCTGCGCGGCTCACCACCAGGTCGATCGCGTCGCCGACGGTCTTGATCTTGCCGACGTCGTCGCCCTTGAGCGCGATGCCGTACTCGTCCTCGATGATCTGCGAGAGCTCCGCGAGGTCGAGCGAGTCGACGTCGAGCTCCTCGAACGAGGCGTCGCGCGTGATCTGCGACTCATCCACGCCGAACTGAGGGAGCGCCTCGACGACGGTCTTCTCGACGGCCTCGGGGGTAACGGTTGCAGCCATTGGTTTCTCCTTTGTCAGGCGGACATGCCGCCGTCGACGAACAGGGTCGTGCCCGTCACGTAGCCGGCGTCCTCGGAGGCGAGGAACCGCACGGCGGCGGCCACGTCCTCCGGAGTGCCGACGCGGCGGGCCGGGATGGCCTCGACGACGGCGTCAGGCACGTCCTTGGTCATTTCGGTCTCGATGAAGCCTGGTGCGACCGCGTTGACGGTCACGCCGCGCCGCGCGACTTCGGCGGCAACGGTCTTGGTCATGCCGATCAGGCCGGCCTTGGCCGCGGCGTAGTTGGACTGGCCCGCGTTGGCGCGCGGCCCGACCACGGAGGCGACGTTGACGATCCGCCCGTAGCGGGCCTTGATCATCGGGCGCATCGCGCGGCGGGTGAGGCGGAAGGCGGCGGTCAGGTTGGTGCCGATCACCTTGTCCCAGGCCTCGTCGTCGAGCTGGATGGCCAGCCCGTCGGCGGTGACGCCGGCGTTGTTGACCAGCGCGATCACGGGGCCCAGCTCCTCCTCGACCTGCTTGAACAGCTCGTCGGGGGCGCCGTTGGTGACGTCGGCGTGGAAGGCGGCGGCCTTGCCGCCGGCGTCCTCGATCGCCTTCACGGTCGCCTTGGCCCCCTCCTCGTCGGAGCGGTAGTTGACGGCGACGTACCAGCCATCGGCGGCGAGCGCCTTCGCGATCGCGGCGCCGATGCCCTTCGAGGCGCCGGTGACCAGCGCTGTGGCGTTCTCGGGACGGCTCACGAAACTCCCCACTCGAGGACGCCGGCGCCCCAGGTGAAGCCCGCGCCGATAGCGGCGATCAGGACCTTGTGGCCGGGACGCAGCCGCCCGTCCTCGCGCAGCAGCGACAGCGTGAGCGGGATCGAAGCGGCCGAGGTGTTCGCCATGTGGGCGACGTAGTCGGCCACCTTGGCGGGCTCGAGGTCGAGCCGCTCGCCGACGGCGCGGATGATCCGGCCGTTGGCCTGGTGGTAGACGAAGAGGTCGACGTCGTCGAGCTCGAGCCCGGCGCGCGCGACGGCGGCGACGGTCGCCTCGCAGAGCCGCTTGACGGCGACCAGATAGGTCGAGTGGCCGTCCATGACGAGCACGCGGTCCTGGTGGTTGGCCGTGATGCGGTCGCCCAGCGAGCCGTCGGCGGCCAGCACGATCGGGCCGATGTCGCCTTCGCCCTCGGCGCCGACGAGCACGGCGGCGGCGCCGTCGCCGAACAGGGCGGCCGTCTTCGGGTCGTCGAAGTTGGTGATGCGGGTCAGCAGCTCGGCGCCGATCACCAGCACGCGGTCGGCGCGGCCGGTCTCGACCTGGCCGGCGGCCAGGCGCAGGGCGGCGAGCCAGCCCGAGCAGGCGGCGCCGATGTCGATCGCGCCGGCGTTCTCGGCGCCGAGCGCGTCGGCCACGACCGGCGCGGCGTTCGGCGTGATGTCGTCCGGCGTCATCGTCGCCACCAGCACGAGGTCGACGTCGCGCGAGTCCACGCCGGCGTCCTGGAGGGCGCGGCGGCCGGCCATGGTGGCGTACTCGGCCAGCGTCTCGTGCGGGGCCGCACGGCGGCGCGACTTGATGCCGGTGCGCTTCTGGATCCACTGGTCCTCGACGCCCAGGCGCGGGCCGATGTCGGCATTGGGCACGACCTCGGGCGGCACGTGGTGGCCGAGCCCGATGATGCGCGCCGTGCGCGCCGGGGCCAGGTTGTTTCCGTTGCGGGTCGCCTCGCGAGCGATGGTGGCGAGGTCGGCGGGCAGCTCGGCGCTACGCATGGGCAAGCTCCTCGGCGGGCGTCTCGACGGGGCAGTCGGGCAGGATGCGCTTGCCCAGCCGGGCGAGGACCTTGCCCGGCCCGACCTCGACGAAGCGGCGCCCGCCTGCCGCATGCATGGCCAGCACGGTCTCGCGCCAGCGCACAGGGCGTGTCAAAACCTTGGTCAATTCGCCGCGCACGTCCTCGAACGGCTGCGTGGTGAGCGACGAGAAGACCGTGAACGCCGGCTCCCGCAGCTCGGTCTCGTCGAGCGCCGCGCGGAACGGTTCGGCGGCCGGCTCCATGCTCGGCGAGTGGAACGCGCCCGCGACGTCGACGGGGATGGTGCGGCGGCCGTACTCGCGGGCGGCCTCCTCGGCCGTCTCGAGCTTGTCGCGCGGCCCGGAGAGGATGACCTGGCCCGGCGCGTTGTCGTTGGCGACGGTCACGCCGGCCGCGCCGGCGATCGATGCGGCCTCGTCCTCGCTCGCGCCGATCAGCGCGAGCATCGAGCCGACGTCGTCGGCCTCCGCCATCAGCTTGCCGCGCAGCACGACCAGTCGCAGGGCGTCGTCGCGCTCGAGCACGCCGGCGGCGGCGAGCGCGGCCAGCTCGCCGAGCGAGTGGCCCGCGCCGGCGGCGGCGTCGAGATCGAGCGCGTCCCAGCCGGCGAGGCTGGCGCAGAAGATGGCGGGCTGGGCGAAGCGGGTGGACTCGGTCGCGCGCGGGAACGGATCCTCTCCCACGAGCGCGATCGCGCGCTCAAGCAGGTCGGGCGCGCGGTCGGCGACGAGGTCTCGCATCTCGGGCGTCTGGGACCCCTGGCCGGGGAAAAGCGCGACCGGGGCTGCGGAATCGGTGATCAAGGTCACACGATCACCATCACCAGCAGGTACACCTGGTCACAGCGTTGGTACGGGAGAACCCCCCGGCCGGGGGGTGTGGCTCCCCCCGGGCCTACGTTGAGGAATGTTGGGGCGGGACGAACTTCAACGGCGCACTGAGGGAGTCGGTCCGATGGTGCATGGCGCCTTTACGTCGCTATTCGACGTCAAGGCGCCATCGACCCTCGACGCGGCGCGATTCGCCGCCTTTCCCACCCAGCGCAGTTGACGTTCGCTACGAGATCAACCCGAGGCGCTGGGCCTTCTGTACCGCTTCAGCGCGGTTCCGGACGCCGAGCTTGCGATACAGCGTCGAGGTGTGCTCCTTGACCGTGTGCGGCGACAGGAAGAGCGTGCCGGCGATCTCGCGGTTGGTGGCGCCGCACGCGATCGCCTCCAGCACCTCGCGCTCGCGGTCGCTCAGAGGCGGGCCCTGGGGCGCCTCGTGTGGCCGGAACACGGTCATCCCGAGGCCCACCATGCGAACCGCGCCCGCGATGTCGGCGGCCGGCCAGTCCTTGGAGATGAACCCCGCCGCGCCCGCCGCCCGCGCCGCGTTGGGCGAGATCCGGCCGGCGCCGGAGATCATCAGCACGTTGGTCTGCGGTGAGATCGAGCGCAGCCGCTCGCAGATCTCGGCGCCCGACTCCTGGCCGACGAAGAGGTCCACCAGAGCGACGTGCGGCTCGTAGCGGCGCGTCAGCGCCACCGCCTCCTCGGAGTTGCGCGCGCTCACGCAGCGCTCCACCCACGGCTGCTCGCCGAGCATCAGCCGGAAGCCCCAGTGGACGACCTCGTGGTCGTCGACGATCAGCACGCGCAGGCGCCGCTCGCCGCCCCCGCCGGTGCTGAGGCGGCTCGGGTTGACGTCAGGCGCGGTCAACCGGCACCGCCAGTCGGACGCGCCAGGTTCCGGGCTCGCGCTCGCCGAACTCGACGATGCCCCCCATCTGCAAGGCCTCCAGCGCCGCCAGCCGCAGGCCCATGCCGGTCTGCCGCGGCCGCCCCGAGACGCCGTCGTTGGCGACCTCGAGCGTGAGCGTGCCGTCGGTGCGGTCGAGCGTGACCTCCACGCGCGACGGCCGCGCGTGCTTGTGCGCGTTGCGGACCGCCTCGGCCAGCACGGACTGCGCCAGCGGCTCGAGCTGCCGCGGCACCGACACGCGCTCGGAGCCGCGGGTCAGGCTGATCGCCAGATCCGGATGCTCGCGCCGCAGCCGGCCGACCTCCTCCAGCAGCGTGGTGTGGGTCTCCGGCGCCACGCGGCCGAGCGGGCGCTGGAGCGCGCGCCGCAGGTCGAACAGCGCGGCCTGGAGCTCGGCGGCGATCCGCTCGCGCGCCTCGGGCGACAGCTCGGCCTGGCTGGAGAACACGAGCTGCACGCCGAACAGGCGCTGGATCACGCCCTCGTGCACGTCGCGCGCGAGGTCGATCCGCTCCTGGAGCTGGCGCGCCCGCGCGTGCTGGTTGGTCGCCAGCCGCGCGTGGGTGGCCAGCGCGGCGGTCTTCCCGAGCGCCCACAGCGCCTGGCGCTCGTTGTCCTTGAGCGGCGCGCTGCCGGGTCCCCGGTCGGACAGGATGACGCCGAGCCAGCGCCCCGCGGCCGACATCGGCGTGCACACGAGCGTCGCCTCGCGCAGCAGGTCGCGGTACTCCTCCGGGACCTCCGGCGTGTCGTCGTCGCGGACCTCGATCACGCGGTCCTCCTCGAGCGACTGGCGCGCGATCGGGGCCGACTCGACGGTCAGGTGGGCGTTCTCGAACACTTCGAGGTCGATCCCGTAGGCGCCCGCGGCATGCACGCGCCGGCGCGCGTCGTCGTAGCGGAAGATGACCGCGCGGTCCATCGACGCGACGCGGCAGGTCGCCTCGCAGAGGCGGCTATAGAAGTCGTCGGTCGATCCGTCGGCCTCCACTCGCGCGAGGAGCTCGACGAACGTCTCGAGCGCATCGATGGCGACGGTGGGCTCGGTCTGGCTCATCTGAACGCACATGATCCTACGGAAGGGTCAGGCGCAGCACACGATCGTCGGAGTCGTCGGGCGAGCCCCGTCCATCGCGGTTGCTGGTGAGCACGTAGAGCGCTCCGTCGGGACCGACGCGGACCGTTCGCAGGCGGCCGTACTCGCCCTCGAGCAGCACCTCGTCCTCGCCGCTGTCGAGGTCGAGTCGCCGCAACGCCTCGCCGCGCAGCGTGGCGAAGACGAACTCGCCCTTCCAGAACGTCGCGCCGGACGGCGCGATCGCCTCCTCGTAGACCTTCAGCGGCGCCTTGAAGTCGCCGTGGTCGTCGCCGTAGACCTCGGGCCAGCCGTAGTTCTCCCCCTCGACGATCTCGTTCACCTCGTCGAAGCCCTGCTCGCCGTCGAAGCCGCTCGGCCCGTGCTCGGTCGAGAACAGCCGCGCGGTGTCAGGCTGCCAGTCGAAGCCCTGCGGGTTGCGGTGGCCGATCGAGAGGATCTCCGGCCGCACCGGTCCGCCGCGGTAGTCGGTCAGCCGCAGGTACTTGCCGTTCAGCGAGTCCGGGTCCTGGGCAAGGTCGCCGTTGCCGGCGTCGCCGGTCGCCACGTAGAGCGCGCGGTCGGGGCCGAAGGCGATCCTGCCGGAGTCGTGGACGGGTCCGGCCTCGATCATGCCGTCGATCAGGCTCGCCTCGCGCGTCAGCTCGTCGTCCTCGAAGCGCCAGCGCTCGAGCTGGAGGCCCTCGGCAGTCGTGAAGTACAGGTAGACGAAGGGCTGCGTCTCGAACTCCGGGTCGAGCGCAAGCCCCATCAGCCCGCCCTCGCCGAGTGCGCTGACCGGCACCTCGGCCACGACGTCGCCGTCGAGGAAGCGGATCCGTCCCGGCCGTTCGGTGACCAGCGCCCGCCCGTCGGGCAGCCAGGCGATCTCCCACGGGACCTCGAGGCCTTCCGCGACGACCTCGACCTCCAGGCCACGCTGCGGTGCCGGCCGCTCCTCGTCGTCGCCGCCACAGCCGGCGAGCAGCAGCGCGACGACCAGCAGTGTCAGTCCAGCGGCCAGGTGTGGACCGGCTCGTTGGAATGCATGTGCTCGCGGTAGCGCACGGTCATCTCGCGCAGCGCGTCGGCGCGGTCGTGCTGCTCGTACTGGCGATGGAAGGTGCTCGCCATCCATGTCGCCCCATTACGGCCCTCGACACAGCGGCGTTCCACGATCCCGAGCAGGCGATCGCGGTCGGCGGCGTCGACGCCCCAGCGCTCCAGGCCGTCGTGGGCCATCGGCAGCAGCTTGCGCAGCACCAGCTCGGCGACCGGCACCTCGCCGACGCCGGGCCAGTAGACCCGCGCGTCGATGCCGTCGCGCGCGCACGCGTGGAAGTTCTCCTCGGCGGCCGAGAACGACATCTGCGACCACAGCGGCCGGTCGTCGTCGGCCAGCACGCGCACGAGCCCGTAGTAGAGGGCGGCGTTGGCCAGCGTGTCGACCACGGTCGGGCCGGCGGGCAGCACGCGGTTCTCGACCCGCAGGTGCGGGCGGCCGCGCACGACGTCGTAGATCGGGCGGTTCCAGCGGTAGATGGTCCCGTTGTGCAGCCGCAGCTCCTGGAGCCGCGGCGTGTCGCCGCGGTCGATGAGCTCCACCGGGTCCTCGTCCTCGACCACCGGCAGCAGCGACGGGAAGTAGCGGACGTTCTCCTCGAAGAGGTCGAAGATCGAGGTGATCCAACGCTCGCCGAACCACACGCGCGGACGCACGCCCTGCGCCTTGAGCTCCTCCGGGCGCGTGTCGGTGGCCTGCTCGAAGAGGGCGATCCGGGTCTCGCGCCACAGCTCGCGCCCGAAGAAGAACGGCGAGTTGGCGCCGACCGCGAGCTGGATGCCGGCGATGCACTGGGCCGCGTTCCAGTGGCTGGCGAATATGGACGGATCGACGAGCTGGTGCAGCTGCACGCTGGTGCAGGCCGCCTCCGGCGCGATCGTGTCGGCGTACACGGACAGCCGCTCGACGCCGTCGATCGACAGGTGCAGGTCCTCGCCGCGGGCGGCGAAGATCTGCTCGTTGAGCAGCTTGTACCGCGGGTTGGCGCTGAGCACCGAGCCGTCGAGCTGCTCCTCGCTGAGCGTCGGCAGGATGCCGACCATGAGCAGCCGCGCGTGGGCCTTCTTCGCGCCCTCCTCGGCATGGTTGAGGCTCGAGCGCACCGCGCTCTCGAGCTCGCCGAAGACCCCGCCCTCGAGCGTGCCCGGCGGGATGTTGATCTCGATGTTGAACTGCGCCAGCTCGGTCTGCCAGGCCGGGTCGGCGATCATCTCCAGCACGTGCTGGTTGGCCAGCGCGGGGTCGCCGGTCTCCTCGGTGATGTTGAGCTCGATCTCGAGCCCGATCGAGCGGCGGTCGCCGTCGAAGCGCGCCTCGGAGAGCATGCGCGCGAACACGTCGAGGCACCGCTTGACCTTCTCGCGGTAGCGCTTGCGGTCTTCACCCGTGAAGACGGTGGCGACGACCTCGTCCCCCACGGGGCGCAGTCTACGCGTACGGAGGGAGCGCCCGCTTGCGCACGCACGAGGGCGGGACGCCGAACGCGCGGTGGAAGCTCGCCGTCAGGTGGCTGTGGCTCGAGAAGCCGACGGCGCGGGCGATCACGGCGACGTCCTCGTCGCCGGCGCCGAGCCGCTCGAGCGCGGCGCGCAGCCGCAGGTGCGTGCGGTACTCGTGCAGGGTGTAGCCGGTCTGGCGCCGGAACGAGCGCGCGAGGTGGAACGGCGAGACGTTGACCTCGCGGCCGAGCTCCTCGAGCGTCAGGCGCTCGGTGAAGCGGGCGCTGAGCACGGCCTTGGCGTCCTCCACCATCGGCGGCGGCTGACGGCGCCGGCGGCGCGGTGCCCGCTCGTCGAGCCGGAAGGCGCCGGTCACGGTGGCGTGGCCGAGCCGCAGCAGCTGCTCCTCCACCGTCAGGCCGTCGGCGCCGGCGGCGAGCGCCCGGCCGATCGCGCGAGCGGTCAGGTAGGGGCGCGGGAGCAGCTTGCCGATCTGGTCGGGGAAGCGCGTGTCGCGCAGCCACTCCTCCAGCGTGTCCTCGCCGACGACCATGAAGTGGTTGCGGTCGCCGTGGCCGTTGAAGCGGCGGCGGCGGAAGACGTCGCCGGGGTTGAAGAACATCGCGTGGTTCGGACCGGCCAGCGTCGGCTCCCGGCCCTGGGTCGCGATCCACACCGGCGTGACCGGGAAGACGATGTGCGCGACCTCGCCGACGAAGTTGTCGAGCGACCAGCGCACGTCGTCGGGCGCGCACCAGAACGTGCCGAGTGAAACGACGGGGCTCAGGTACAGCGGCATGATCCGCACCCTGTCCCCCTCACCGGCGTGCCACGTGGCAAGGCGCAGCGCTCGTGGCGCGGGTTCGGCCAGGACGGCCATCGCCGCGATCGTAAGCCAGCCGCGGTGGCGACCGGAACTGGGATGCGCACCGGCGAGTGTGCCGGTTACGCGGGCGCGACCACGAGCAGCTCTTCGGTGGGCCGGTCCTCGAGCACGTCGTCCTCGTCGGTGACCAGCTCGGCGGCGCGCACGAGGTCGGCCGCGGCGGACCGCAGCTGGCCGCGGACGAGCACCAGGTCGGTGCTGGCCTCGGGGATCGCGGCGGCGCCGGCGGCGGCCTGGACGGCCAGCCGGCGGGCGGGCTCGGCGTGCGACGGCGCGTCGTAGGACGCGGCCAGCTCCCAGACGGAGCCCGAGAGGTCGCGCACGGCGTCGGACAGGCCCTCGGGCACGTCCTCCTCGCGCACGAGAGTTACGACGTGGCGGGCCAGCACGCGGGTGTTGCGGACGGCGTAGTCGACCTGCGGGATGCTGCGGGCGTAGCGTTCGAGCAGGACGCGCGACGAGCGCCGCGGCGGCGTGTACCTGGCGGTCTCCTGGCCGGTGCTGACCTCCTCCTCGACCTCGCGGATCATCTCGTCGATGCCGCGGGTGTCTATGAGGGCGCGCTCGGCGGCGCCCGTGTCGCGGGCGTCGAGCGCGGTCGCGATCCGCTCGAGCGCGCGGCCCAGCTCGACGAACATCGTCTGGGCGGCGCGGCCGGGGGCCAGCGCGGGGTCGGGCGGGAAGAGGAGAGAGCTGACAGCGAGCGCGACGACGCCGCCGATGGCGCCTTCGGCGATGCGGGTCGCCGAGAAGCCGTCGGCCGCGCCCGGGTCGAGCGCGACGAGCAGGATCGCCGACACGGCCGACTCGACGACCACGATCTCGCCGGCGTCGAGCGCGGTGGCAGCCGTCATGGCCAGGATGACGAGGACGCCGATCTGCCAGGCGCCGGTGCCGAGGATCGAGATGAGCAGCGTCGCGATCGTGATGCCGAGCACCACGCCGCCGACGAGCTGGAGCGCGCGACCGGTGCGCTGGCCGTGGGTGACGCCGACGGCGATCACGGCGGCGATCGCCGCGAAGGCGGGCCGCGGGTCGGGCAGCAACGCGGTGGCGAGCAGCCAGGCGCTGACGGCAGCCGTCGCGTTCTGCACGATCGGCAGCATGCGGCCCCGCAGGCGCGAGCGCGTGGTGTCGAGGAAACGGAACATCCAGTACTGATATTCGGCCTTGACCGCGTTAGTTGACGTTGAGAGTTGTTGACCGTGACGCATCTCACATGAGAGCTGTCGTCGTCCGGGGCTTCGGCGAGCCGCCGGCGGTAGAGGTCGTGCGCGACCCCGAGGTGCCCGCCGACGGGGTGGTCGTGGCGGTGCGCGCCACAGGCGTCTGCCGCAGCGACTGGCACGGCTGGATGGGCCACGACCCGGCGATCTCGCTGCCGCACGTGCCGGGCCACGAGCTGGCCGGCGTGGTGGCGGAGGTCGGCCCGGAGGTGCGCGGGTTCGAGGTCGGCGACCGCGTGACGGTCCCGTTCTGCTGCGGCTGCGGGCGCTGCGAGCCGTGCCGGCACGGCTGGACGCAGATCTGCGACGCCGACTTCCAGCCCGGCTTCACCGCGTGGGGCTCGTTCGCCGAGCTTGTCGCTCTGCCTCGCGCGGACCTGAACCTGGTCCGGCTGCCGGAGCCGCTCGGCTTCGTCGAGGCCGCCTCGCTCGGGTGCCGGTTCATGACCGCCTTCGCCGCGCTGACGGACGTCCGCGCCGGCGATTGGGTCGCGGTACACGGCTGCGGCGGCCTCGGGCTGTCGGCGGTGATGATCGCCCGCGCGCTCGGCGCCGCGGTGGTGGCGGTCGACGTCGATCCCGCGACGCTCGAGCTCGCGCGCTCGCTCGGCGCCGCCGCGGTCGTGGACGCCCGGTCGGCCGACGCCGCCGCCGCCGTGACCGCGCTGACCGGCGGCGGCGCCCACGTCTCGCTCGACGCCCTGGGCAGCGCCGCCACCTGCCGCGGCTCGATCCGCTCGCTGCGCAAGCGCGGCCGCCACGTCCAGGTCGGCCTGATGCTCGAGGACGACCGCGAGACCGCGATCCCGATGGACCGCGTGATCGCCTACGAGCTCTCGCTGCGCGGCGTGCATGGCATGGCGGTCGGCCGCTACGACGCGCTGCTGCGCCTGGTCGAGTCGGGCGCCGTCGACCCCGGCCGCCTGATCGGCCGCACGATCGGCCTCGAGGACGCGGGCGCCGAGCTGGCGGCGATGGGTGCGTTCGCGCAGCGGGGGGTAACCGTCGTCGAGCCGTGATGCGTCTGCTCGCTGTGCTCGTGCTCGTGATCGGCTTCCTCGTCGTCTGGCAGGTGTGGCCCGTCGACCCCGACCTCGAGGCCGTCTGCCCGCCGTTCGGCGAGACCGAGGGCTACACGATCGAGCCCGTGTGGTGGCCGCCGGGGGCGAGCGCTGCACGGTCGGCGACGGCTCCAGCAAGACGACCTACCCCTGGCGCGAGTACCTGACCGTCGTCCTCCTGGCGCTCGCCGTGCTCGTGTTGCGCCCCGCCCGCTCCGCATGCTCGCCTCGTTCGCGCTCGTCCTCGGCGCCGTCGCCATCTTCTTCGGGATCGCATGAGCCGTCAGATCCTCTTCCTGCTCGCCGTCGCGCTCCCGGTCTTCGTCGCACTCTCGACCTTTGCCGGCCTCGGATGCAGCGAGGGCGCGTGCGGAATCCTGGCTACGATCCTCGAAGCGCTCTGGCTGCCGCTGATCGCCGCGTGGCTCATCGTCCTCGTGCTGCTGGCGAGCGAGAAGAGGCGCCAGCTGTAGGACCCGAGCACGTTGTTCCTCGGGTGAACGTCGACTGCGGCTAGGTGGGGGAGCTGGGCAGGCGGGCGGGGGCGGTCTGCCTCGAGCGTCCTGCCCTGGTGGGCCATGGCCCCACGAGAACAGGACACTTGTCCTGGATAGGGGTCGTCATACGACCCCAGGGCAGGATTCGACGCCGATCCCGCCCCTTTCAATGCCGCCGTTGACGTTCGCCTGGCGGGCACGCCCGGAGGAACAACGTGCTCGGGTCCTACAGCTAGCGCACGGTGAGGCGCCGTCCACGACGGGCCCTTCGATCACCGTGCGGGACTCTGCGCGCACGACGACGTCGCGGCCGTTGCGCTCGACGAGCATCCCCCCGGGATCCACGCTCACTGCCTCGGCGTCGGACGCGACCGGCCGGCACTTCCGGCCGGAGGTAAGGTCCGGCTTGCGGTCGCTGCCGTAGACGGAGCGATGGAGCGGATGCCCGCGGACGGCGTACATGGCGTCCGTGGCGACGTGGCCGCGCTCGTAGGGGAACGCCGGAAAGACGGCCGCGGTCGGCGGGATCTCCCGGCGTGTCTCGACGGTCTGCTCGGCCTTCTGGCACACGCCGGTCACCCGCAGATCGCCCGTGCGCGGCGGGAGATCGCGCGCGAGCGGCGTGTTGGTGCGGAGGAGCAGGGTCTCGCCGACCTGCACCGCCGGCACGCAGTCCGGCTCCACCGCCTGCTCGTCCCCGCACGAGGTCAGCGGCAGGCACAGGGAGACGCAGGCCACGATTCGCGCGCCGCGACACCGCACACGCGGCGAGTACCCCGGCGCTCAGAACTGTCAATCGGGACCCGCGCCGGCCCCGCGGACGGGGCCGGCGCGGTTCACAGTCCTAGTTGTCCGCCCAGTACGCGGCGGTGGCCACCATCGGCCACTCGCGCTCCGGGTCGGCTCGGTACAGCGGGTTGTTGGCGAACACGGCGAGCCGCGAGGTGTTCGCGGTGTTCGTGCCGTGGGCGATGATCGCCGAGCCCGGCGCCGTGCCGTACTGGGCCGGCGGGCCACATGCCGGCGCCGAAGAAGCCCGACGTCGGCAGGCGCGCGTCGATCGCGAACGATGCCGGCACGGCGCTGAGCCACGTCGGCGGGTCGACGATCGCGTTGTCGCGGGCGGGCATCGCGCCGGTGATGACGCTGTTCGCGCCACCCGTGTTGTCCCAGAACACGATGCCGCTGCGGCCGTTGCCGGCCGCGTTGCTCGCCGTCAGGCCTGCGACCTGGGCGCCTCCGGCCAGGAAGTTCGCGCCCGCGGCCTGGCCGCCGATGTAGCCGCCTCCGCCCGCGAAGAACGCCGACAGCCGGGCACGCGACTGCGCGTTGGCGGCGTTGTTGGCCGGGTAGTTGCTCGCGGCGTTGTACAGCAGGTCGTAGCCCGCGAGCGGATCCGTCGCGGCCGTGTTCAGCTGGGCCGTGTTGGTCGGGTCGACGTCGAACCCGAGCTGGCGCAGCACCCACACGCTCTGGTCGGGCCGCGGGACCGGAGCCGTGCTGCCGGTCGGCGCGTTGCCGAGCGCGCTCATCACACGGATGCGCGGCACGCGCTCGATCGCCTCGAGCGTCGGCAGCGCGCCGGAGCTGAGCTTGCCGAAGTCGAGCCCGAAGTCGTCAGCCGCGTCCTCGAGCGCCCGCTTCGTCGCCTTGTCGGTCCCGAACACGGCCGTGCCGGCCGGCCCGCCGCTGAACGCCGCGGTCGCGATCGACGCCTCGGCGCCCTCGCGGACGAGGCCGTTGAGCGCCCGGACCGCGGTCGGCGAGTTGACCTGGAGCGTGTAGCCGGAGACCTTGCCGCCCGGCACCGACCCCTTGAGGCGGTTCGCCCGGTGGATCCGGTCGGTCCGCGGCGAGAACCGCGCGTCGTCGGGGATCGTCACCGTGTCGGCGCCCCACAGGTAGCCGTGGCTCCACGCCGCCGGCGGCGCGTACAGCCGCTGGATGCGCAGCGAGATGTCCACGCCGAGGCTGAGCGCGGTGTCGGCCAGGCCGCGCCGCGGCTGGCTCATGAAGATGACGTACGAGCCCTTCTCGAACGTCTGCGAGCCGACGCGGTAGTCCTTCTCGAGCTCGTCGACCTCGATGTCGTTGAACAGCGCCCACTCGACGAGGCGGTTCGCCTCGGCGTCGCTGCGCTGGCCCTTGCCGACCGGGATCACGTAGGCCTGCGGGTAGTCGAGCATCCAGTTGTGGAACTCGGGCTTGAACGGGTCCGGGCAGCACTCCGGCCGCGGGGCGTCGACGTCGCCGCGGCGGTACATCTCGAGCTCGTCCCCGAGCATCTCGTCGCGGTTCATCTCTACGTACTCGAACGTCGACTGCTGGACGACGCTCTGGATCTGGCGCGACCCGGCGCGCCCGCCGCACGACGCGGCGCTGCACATCTCGACCGTCGACGAGTCCAGGCCGACGTGCTGGTGATACATCGGGGCGTAGAACGGGCCCCAGTCGTCCCAGCCCTCGGCCACGTCGGGGCCGGGGGTCGAGCCGTCGTCGCAGATCCCGTCCGGGCCCGCCTCGTCGGCCTCGGGGCACCATTCATTGATCGGCCGCGTGACCTCCTGGCCGATCTCGGCCAGCGCCGCCTCGTTGTAGTCGATCCGCGGCTGGTTCCACTTCAGCCAGAGGTCGTACTCGATGCTCGGGTTGTGCGGCTTGGTGGTCGCCTCGATCAGCGTCGGGGTCACGTAGCCGTGCAGGTCGAGCATCTCGGGGGCGAGCCAGCGCTTCATCCACTTGATGGAGGCGAGCGTCTCGGGCTGCGACTGCGTCATGTAGTCGCGGTTGAGATCGAACCCGTTGGCGTTCTCGCGCGTCCCGAACACGCGGCCGTCCGGGTTCTGGATCACGTTCCAGACCAGGATCGTGTTGCTGAGGATCGCGTCGACCTTGGGATCGGTCCCGTACGGCGTCGTCGCGAACTTCTCGATCATGTCCAGGTTCGAGTCGACGCCCTCGTACTCGTTGCCGTGGATGGCGCCCTGGACGAGGATCGGGACCTTGATGTCGTCACCCATCCGGCGCAGCAGCTTCTGGGCGAGGATCGGGCTCTCGAGCATGGTCGCCCGGACGCCGAGCCAGTTCAGGTAGGCGCGCTTCTCGTCGCGGCTGCGCAGCCGGTTGATGACGACGCCGTACATGTTGCGCCCGAGCGAGGACTTGCCGATCACCTCGACCGTCATCCGGCCGCGGCTGCGGGACTCGATGTCCTGGAGCGTGCAGCCGATCGCGTAGTGCGGGATGTGCGGGAAGCTGCCCGCCGGATCGGCGGGGTCGGTCCCGTCGGCCAGGACATCGGCCGAGAAGTCGGCTTCAGGCGTGCCGCACCATGGCGGCTCGGCTGCCGAGGCGCTTGCGGGCAAGACCGCGAGCGCGAGTACGAGCACCAGCAGAGACCGGCGGAACGTCCGTGCCATGAGTTTCCCCCTCATCGACCCTTTGACGGCCATTCCTACTGGGCGCCGCGAGGGCGTGTCAACTCAGGCGCAGGATTCTGTTAGCTCCTCCATCCGCTCGATCGTGCGCTCGACGTCCTCGAACGTGGTGCGCGGGTTGATGGTGCAGAGCCGCAGCGCGACACGCCCGCCGAGCTCGGTCGTGCTCGGCGCGGCGAAGCCGTCCTCGACCATCGCGGCGGCCAGCCGCGTCTGGTCGGCGCCCTCGCGGCGGAAGCAGACGATCGCGAGCTGGGCCGGCGAGACGACCTCCCAGCCGGGCCGGGAGCGCAGCACCGCCTCCGCGTGCTCGGCGAGCGCGATGCCGCGGGCGATCGCCTCGCGGAAGGCGGCCACCCCGAAGACTCGCATCGAGAGCCAGAGCTTGAGCGCGCGCGAGGTGCGCGTGAGCTGGACCGAGCGGTCGCGGAAGTTGACCTCGTCGCCCATCGTGTCGCGCAGGTAGACGCCCGAGAGCGAGAACGTGCGCTCGAGCAGCCCGGGCTCGCGCATCAGCACGCAGCCGATCTCGTAGGGCTGGAACAGCCACTTGTGGGGGTCGAGCACGAGCGAGTCGGCGTGGTGCAGACCGGTCACCGCGCCGGCCAGCGCGGCGGGCGCCCCGTAGGCGCCGTCGACGTGCAGCCAGAGGCCGAGGCTCGGCCAGCTCCTCGAGCGGGTCGACCGCGCCGGTGCTGGTGGTGCCCGCGGTCGCGACGACGCAGAACGGCTCGCCGCCGGTCTCCATCGCCGCGCGCACGTCGTCGGCGTGCAGGCGATGGTCGTCGCGCGCGGGCACGACCACGTACCGCATGCCGAGCACGCGCAGCGCGCGCGGGATCGACGCGTGCCCCTCCGAGGACACGTAGACCACCGCGTCGTTCGGCGCCCGCTCGCGGGCGGCGGCGAGCGCGACCAGGCTCGCCACCGAGCCGCCGCTGACCAGCACGCCGTCGGCGCCCTCGGGCAGCCCGCACAGCTCGCGCAGCCAGTCGAGCACCACGAGCTCGACCGTCGCCGGGCCCGAGCCGCCGGTCCACGAGCCGGCGAACACGTTGAAGCCGGAGGCGGCGGCGTCGGCGAGCACCGACACGAAGTTGCTCGGGCTCCCGATGCGCGCGAAGAAGCGCGGGTGGTCCGGGTGCTGGATGAACGGCAGCGCCTGGTCGAGCAGCGCGTCGAGCGCCGCGCCGGGATCGCCGGGCTGCTCGGGCGGCGGGCCGCCGAGCGCCGCCCGCAGCTCTGTCGCATCGCCGACACGGATCGGAGGAAGCTCGCCGACGTTCTCGAAGTGCTCGACGATGCGGTCGATCAGGCGGTACCCCAGGCGACGCATCTCGTCGGGCGGCAGCGACAGCACCCCGCACTGTTTACCTGCCGCGCAGGCGCGAAGGCCGCAGTACTCTCCCTCATAGGTCAAGCGGTGGTGACCGGTTACAGCGACATCGGCGGGAATCGACTGGCGCTGCTCGCGCGGGCCGGTGAGCTGCTGTCCTCCCCGGGGGCGGGCGAGCAGACGCTCGAGCGCCTGGCCAGGCTGCTCGTGACCGGGTTCGCCGAGTGGTGCGCGATCGACGTGCTGCGCGAGGACGGCTCGATCGCCCGCGCGGCCACGGCGCCGCACCAGGGTCCTCCGCTGCGCCCCGACCGGCCGCACGGGCCGGCGGTCGTGATGCGGACCGGAGAGCCGGAGCTGCTCGCGACCGTCACCGACGAGTACCTGCCCGGCGCCGGCTCGTACATGTGCGTCCCGCTGATGGCCCGCGAGCGTCCGTGGGGCGCGATCACGCTGACCAGCGGCGCCGATCGGAGATTCGGCAACACCGACCTCGACCTCGCCGCCGAGCTGGCCCGGCGCGCCGCGACGACCGTCGAGAACTCGCGCCTGCTCCAGTCGCTGGCCAACTCCGAGGAGCGCTACCGGCTGCTGTTCGAGGCCAACCCGCTGCCGATGTGGGTCTACGAGAGCACGACGCTGCGCTTCCTGGCCGTCAACGAGGCCGCCGTGCGCCACTACGGCTACACGCGCCAGGAGTTCCTGGCCATGAAGATCACCGACATCCGGCCGCGGGACGACGTCGACGCGCTGCTCGCCGACCTCCAGAGCCGCGGCGGCCCCGGCTCGCCGGTCCCGGGGACGTGGCGGCACCGCAAGAAGGACGGGACGCTGATCGACGTCGAGATCACCGCCGGCAAGGTGATGTTCGAGGGCCGGTCGGCGGCGCTCGTGCTCTCGCACGACGTGACCGACCGGCTGCGGCTCGAGGAGCGGCTCGGCCAGGCGGAGAAGATGGAGGCGATCGGCCGGCTGGCGGGTGGCGTCGCGCACGACTTCAACAACCTGCTGACCGTGATCTCCGGCTACACCGAGATCCTGCTCGCCGACGCCGACGTCGCGGGGCGCGAGCAGCTCGGCGAGATCGCCCACGCCGCCGAGCAGGCGGCCGGCCTCACCCGCGCGCTGCTCGCCTTCAGCCGCCGCCAGGTCCTGCACCCGCGCGTGCTCGACCTCAACGACATCGTCGCCGGCATGGAGCCGATGGTGCGGCGGATCATCGGCGACGACGTGAGCGTCGGCGTGCGGCTCACTCCGGGCCTGGCGCCGGTCGAGGCCGACCAGGCGCAGGTCGAGCGCGTGATCCTCAACCTCGCCGCGAACGCGCGCGACGCGATGCCCGACGGCGGGCGGCTGACGATCGAGACGCATAACGTCGAGCTCGACGACGACTACGTCGCCTCGCGCGGCGAGGGCACCGCGGGGCAGAACGTGCTGCTGGCGGTGAGCGACACCGGTGTCGGCATGTCGGACGAGGTCCAGCGCCACCTGTTCGAGCCGTTCTTCACCACCAAGGGCCCGGGCGCCGGCACCGGCCTCGGGCTCGCCACCGTGTTCGGCGTGGTCAAGCAGAGCGGCGGCAGCATCTACGTGTACAGCGAGCAGGGCCGCGGCACGACGTTCAAGATCTACTTCCCGGCCGCGGCCGGGCGGATCGAGGCGAGCCCGCCGGCCGACGGCGCGGCCGAGCGCGGCACCGAGACGATCATGATCGTCGAGGACGACGAGAGCGTGCGCGACCTCGTGCGGATCATGCTCGAGACCAAGGGCTACAACGTGCTCGCCGCCGCCGGCGCCGAGGAGGCCGAGCGCCTGTGCACCGACGACGTCGACCTGCTGCTCACCGACGTCGTGATGCCGGAGGTCAACGGCCGCGCGCTGGCGGAGCGGCTGTCGCTCGCCTCACCGGCGATGCGCATCCTCTTCATGTCCGGCTACTCGGACGAGGCGGTCTACCGGCACGGGGAGATCAGCCCGAACGCGGCGTTCATCGAGAAGCCGTTCACGGACCGCACGCTCGCGCGCAAGGTCCGTGAAGTGCTCGACGGTTAGGCGGCGACCAAGAGGCCGCGGCGCTCGCGCAGCAGCCGCGCGACCATGACGGCGGCCACGAGCGCGAGCACGCCGCTCAGCGTGGCCGCGACCTGGAGGCCGTCCGTGAACGCATCGCGAGCCCGTTCGAGCAGATCGGCCGCGAGCGGCTGCGGGAGCCGGTCGGCGAGCTCGACGGCGCCGCTCAACGTCTCGGTGTCGCCGGCGCGGCTGCGATAGACGGCCGCTCCCACCGTCCCGAGGATGGCGAGGCCGAGGGCGCCGCCGAGCTCCGAGCTGGTCTCCGAGATCCCCGACGCTGCGCCGGCGCGCTCAGGCGGGGCGCTGCCGACCGCCAGGTCGGCCGCCAGCGTGAAGAGCGGCGCCATCCCGAGTGAGACGATCGTGACGGCGGCGACCACGAGCCCGGGGCCGTCGGTCGCCGTCGCCTGGGTGAGCAGCGCGACGCCCGCGATCGCCACGACGATCCCGCCGAGCATCGCCCGCGGCGGCCCCACCCGTCCCGCCAACGGCGCCGTCAGCTGCGAGCCGACTACGAACGCGGCCGCGGAGGGCACGCTCCACAGGCCGGCCTCGAGCGGGGAGTAGCCGAGCACGAGCTGGAGGTACTGGGCGACGAAGACCTGGAGCCCGAACACGACGGCGAAGCCGAGGGTGTTGGCGCCGAGCGCCAGGCTGAAGGCGGGGCGACGGAACAGCCCGAGATCGATCATCGGGTCGGTCAGACGGCGCTGCCGGTCGACGAACGCGGCGCCGGCCGCGAGGCCGGCGAGCAGCGGCAGCACGCTCGCGAGGCCCACGCCGTCAGCGGCGACGGCCTTGATCCCGTAGATCACGGCGAGGAGCGCGACCAGCGAGAGCGCCGCGCTCACCAGGTCGAGCCGGCCCGGCTCCGGGTCCCGGTACTCGGGCAGCAGCCGCGGGCCGATGGCCAGCAGCAGCACCATGACCGGCACCGCCAGCAGGAACACGGAGCCCCACTCGAAGCGCGCGAGCACGAGGCCTCCGACCAGCGGGCCGATGGCGGCGCCGACCGAGAAGCTCGTGATCCAGATTCCGATCGCCACCGTGCGCTGCCGGTCGTCCTCGAACATGTTGCGGATCAGCGACAGGGTCGACGGCGCCAGAGTGGCCCCGGCGACGCCCAGCACGGCGCGCGAGGCGATCAACATCTCGGGGCTCGAGGCGAACGCAGCCACGACGGAGGCGGCGCCGAACGCGGCGGCGCCGATGAGGAGCAGCCGGCGGCGACCGATCCGGTCGCCGAGCGTGCCCATCGTGATCAGGAAGCCGGCGACGAGGAAGCCGTAGATGTCGACGATCCAGAGCAGCTCGGTGCTGCTCGGGCGCAGGTCCGCGCTGAGCGAGGGGACGGCGAGCGTGAGGACCGTGAGGTCCATGGCGTAGAGCAGGCACGGCAGTGCGATCACGGCGAGCCCGATCCACTCCCGGCGGGTGGCGCGATTCGAGTTCATGTCCGTGCAGTTACGGCGAGGCGGCTAGGCGTTACGCCGGAACGCGGCGATCAGCGCTTCGCGCACATCGGGCGAGATCGTGTCGCCGCTGAGGCCTCCGAGCGTGCCGGCGACGGCACGCATCTGGTGGAGGTACTCGGTGCAGTCGGGGCACGTCTCGAGGTGCCGCTCGAGCCGCCGCGCCTGTTCGGGCGCCAGGGCACCCTCGATGTAGTCGGTCACGAGCTCGACCACGTCGACGCACGCGAGATCGTCAGTCATGCGTCCCCTCGCAATAGCGCTCGATCGCCGCGCGGACACGGCTGCGGGCACGATGCAGGAGCACGCGCTGGTTGCCGGCCGAGATCTCCAGCGCCTCGGAAACCTCCTCGGAGCTCCAGCCCTCGATGTCCCGCAGCGCGATGACGGTCCGCTGCGCCGGCGCCAGCTCGGCGATGGCGGCCGTGATCACCTCGCGGGTCTCGCCGGCCAGCAGGCCCTCCTCGGGCGTGGGCCAGCGCACGGGCGGGACCGCCCAGTGGCCGGGGAAGCGCTCATGGTCGGCGGGGAGAAAGCGAGCGGGGTCGACCGACGGCTCGCCGGTGTCCTCGGCGAGCGCGGAGAACGGCACGCTGCGCCGCTCGCGGGCGCCACTGCGCATCGCCACGTTGGTGAGGATGCGGAAGATCCACGTCTTGAGCGAGGAGCGGCCCTCGAAGCCGCTGATCCCGCGCATCACGGCGATCCAGGTCTCCTGCACCGCCTCCTCGGCGGCCGCACGGCTGGGCACGTACGCCATCGCGACGTGGATCATGGCGGAGCTGTGGCGATCCACGAGCGCGGCGAATGCCTCAGGGTCGCCGCCGCGGACCGCGGCGACCAGGTCCTGACGGGGCTCGGTGCTCAGGCCACGGTCCCGCCGCGCACGGCCAGGCGGCGCTGCGGTTCGGCCTTGATCTCGACGCCGTGCCAGGCGGCATAAGCGTACGGGTGATGGAAGACGTCGTACGGACGCTCGCCCTCGCGAACCTCGATCGAGAAGCGATCGCCCGTCTTGTCGTCGGCCACCGCCACGATCACCTGGTTGTCGTGCTCACGCCAGAGCAGCCAGACGTCGATGCGGTCGTTGGTCCGGTGGTCGAGTTCGCGGAGGGTGTCGTTCATGGCAAGGAGAAGAGTCCCATCGCGGCGGTCTCCGTCCCATGTAGCCAGCCGGTGAGCCGCGCAACGGCTGGCTGGCCTATCGAGGTAGGGCGAGCCGTACCAGGAACTCGGCCTGCGCCGGGTTGAGCTTCTCGCGCGCGCGCGCGACGTCGAACCAGCCGGCGCGATCGACCTCGGGGAACTCGCGGCTCCTTCCCGAGCGCGGCGGCCATTCCATCGTGAAGGTGTTGCTGGTGATGGAGTCGGCGTCGAGGTCGCCCTCGACCGCATACGCGGTGACGTGCTTGCCGCTCTTGAGCTTCACGCTGCCGAGCTCGACCAGCTCGGCGTCCGCGGGCAGCGGCGTGCCCAGCTCCTCCTCGAACTCGCGTAGCGCGCACGCGCGCGGGTCGTCACCCTCCTCGTGCTCGCCCTTCGGGATGGACCACGCGCCGGCGTCCTTGTTCGCCCAGAACGGCCCGCCGGGATGGACGAGCAGCACCTCGCGCACGCCGTCGCGCTCGCGGTGCAGGAGGATGCCGGCGCTGCGCTTCAGGCCGCCTCCGGCACGGGTTGGGGGGCGCGCCGGCGGCCGAGCAGGAACGTCGGCAGCAGCGCCACCAGCGCGCCGACGGCGCTCAAGGTGAAGGCCATCGTGAAGGCGCTCTCGGTCGGGACGTCGGTGCCCGGCAGCGTGTTGGCGGTGATGATCGCCGCCGCCACCTGCGAGCCGAGCGCGGCGCCGATCGTTCGCATGATCGTGTTCATGCCGCTGGCCACGCCCGTCTCGCCCGGCCGCGAGTAGTCGATCACGAGCGTGCCGAGCGAGGCGAAGCAGAACGCCAGCCCGATGCCCATGAACACCATCCAGGCGTAGATCGTCCACGGCTCGTCGTGGACGGATGCCAGCAGCACGAGCGAGAGCACGAGGAAGCCGATCCCCACCCGCAGCGGCAGCACGTTGCCGACCCGGGTGCCGAGCGCGCCGGCCAGCGGCCCGGCGACCATCATCGCGACCGACGAGGGCAGGAAGAAGAGGCCGACCTCGATCGGGGTGGCGCCGAAGCCGTAGTCGATGTCGTCCGCCACCGACGGCGGCAGCCCGAGCGGGATCTGGACGAAGTTCGGCAGCAGGATGAACGTCGAGAACATCGAGAAGCCCATCACCAGCGTGGTGACGTTGGTGGCGGCCATCTCGCGGCGGGCGAACGTGCGCAGGTCGACCATCGGCTCGGGCACGCGCTTCTCGATCTGCACCCAGACGTAGAAGAAGATCGCCGAGGCGGCGAACAGCGCCATCTCCGGGCCCGACGTCCAGCCCCAGTGCGTTCCCTCGCTGAGCGCCAGCAGCAACGTGCCGAGCGCGAGCGAGAGGGCCAGTCCGCCGAGGTAGTCGGGCTTCGTCGGGAACTTGACCGGCGACTCGGGCACGAACAGCGCCAGCAGCACGGTCGAGGCGAGCACCGGCACCGCGCCGATCAGGAACAGCCAGTGCCAGGTCAGGTGCTCGATGATCACGCCGCTGAGCACCAGCCCGACGCCGCCGCCGATGCCGAACACCGAGCTGACGGTGCCGATCCCGAGGCCGATCTTCTCGGGCGGGAACTCGTCGCGGATGATCCCGAACGAGAGCGGGAAGACCGCGGCGCCGGCGCCCTGGATGACGCGGAAGAAGATCAGCGACTCGAGGCTCCAGGCGGCCGCCGCGCCGAGCGAGGCGAGCCCGAAGATCCCGAGCGAGATGACCAGCATCCGCTTCTTGCCGTAGGAGTCGCCGAGCTTGCCGAGGATCGGCGTCAGCACCGAGGAGCTGAGCAGGAAGCCGGTGGCGATCCAGGTCACCGACGTGGCGGTGGTGTCGAACTCGCGCTGGAAGAACGGCAGCGCGGGCACGACGAGCGTCTGCATGACGGCGAACGACACGCCGGCGACGACCAGCAGGGCGAGCGTCACGCCGTAGTGCTGTCGCTCCCCCTCCATCCGGCCGATCCTAGGCGGCGCGCGCGGCCGCCGGAGCGAGGTCGAACGCCTCGGCGATCAGCTCGTACGAGCGGCGGCGCGCCTCGTGGTCGTGGGTGATCGTCACCACGATCACCTCGTCGGCGCCGTACTCCTCGGCCACCTGCTCGATCCCGGCGCGGACCTTCTCCGGCGTGCCGATGATCCGCCGCCGGCCCTTGTGCGGGTCGCCGTGCTGGGCGAGGTAGCGGATCGCGCGCTCGGGCGGCGGCACCGGGATCGGGCGGCCCTGGCGCAGCATCGCGAACGACATCGCGATCGAGGAGCCGAGCCGCTCGGCCTCCTCGTCGGAGTCGGCGGCGATCGCCCACACGCCGATCGCCGTGCGCGGGTGCTCGGCGCGCTGCTGGTAGTCGCGCGTGATCTCGGCCCCGGTCGGGTTGATGAAGTCGGCGAAGGCGTATGGCAGGTCGAGCTGGCCGGCCCAGATCGCGCTCTGCGCGGACGAGCCGAGCAGCCAGATCTCCGGCCGCTCCGGGCTGCCGGGCAGCGACTGGCCGAGCTTGGCGAACGGGTGGTCGGGCGGCAGGCTGCCGTCGTAGTGGGCGAGCAGCTCGGCGAGCTGCTGCGGGAAGTCGTCGGGCGCCACCTCGCGGCGGTCGCGCTGGAGCGCGTAGGTGGTGAGCGGATCGGTGCCCGAGGCGCGCCCGAGCGCGAGGTCGATCCGGCCCGGGTACAGGCCGGCCAGCAGGCTGAAGCTCTCGGCCACCTTGAACGGCGAGTAGTGCGGCAGCATGACGCCGCCGCTGCCGACGCGGATGCGCTCGGTCGCGGCCGCCACCGGTCCCGCCAGCACCTCGGGCGCCGGCCCGGCCAGGCCGAGGCCGTGGTGCTCGGCGAGCCAGTAGCGGTGGTAGCCGAGGCGGTCGGCCAGGCGCGCCAGGTCGATCGTGTTCTGCAGCGCCTGCGGCCGCGAGGCGCCCTCGGGGACAGGCGTCTGGTCGAGCACGCTAAGCCGCATCGGCCCGCTCCTCCCACGCCTTGTCGAGCGCGTCGAGCAGCAACTCGGCGGGCTGCGCGCCGGAGACGCCGTAGCGGCGGTCGAGCACGAAGAACGGCACGCCGCGGATGCCGATCCGCGCCGCGAGCTCCTCGTCGGCGTGGACGGCGTCGGCGTACGCCTCGCCCTGGATCACGGTGCGCGCCTCCTGCTCGGCGAGGCCGACCTCGGTCGCCAGCCGCACGAGCGTCTCCCTGTCGCCGACCGGCTCGCCCTCGGTGAAGTACGCGCGCATGAGGCGCTCCTTCATGGCGTCCTGGTGGCCGTGCGCGGCGGCGAGGTGGATCAGGCGATGGGCGTCGAAGCTGTTGCCGCCGCGCGTGCGGTCGAGGTGGTACTCGAGCCCCTCGCCCGCCGCCATCTCGGTCATCTGCGCGTTGGTCTTCTCGGCCTGCTCGACGCTCATGCCGTACTTGGACGCGAGGTGCTCGGCGGAGGAGTGCTTGCGCTCGGGCGGCGCGCTCGGATCGAGCTGGAAGCTGCGCCAGGTCAGCTGGACGTCATCGCGGTGCGCGAACCGCTCGAGCGCGTGCTCGAGGCGCCGCTTGCCGACGTAGCACCACGGGCACACGACATCGGACCAGATCTCGACGGTCATCGGCGCCATGCCGGTCCATGCTAGGCCGCGGCTTTGCGAGCGGCAGCCACGGCGAGCTGATCGGCCCGGTCGTTGAGCGCCTTGTGGGCGTGCGCGTCGCCGACCTCGTGGCCTTTGACCCAGTGCCAGCGAACGGCGTCGTGGCGCGCGATCTCGGCGTGCAGCGCCTTCACGAGATCCTGGTTCTTGACCGGGTCGCCGCCGGCCGTCTTCCAGCCGCGCTTCTTCCAGCCGTGGATCCACTTGGTCATGGAATCGAGCATCAGCCGCGAGTCGGTCACGATGCAGACCCGGCTGCTCGGCGGCAGCGAGCGCAGCCCCTCGAGCGCGGCGGTGTACTCCATGCGGTTGTTGGTCGTGTGCGGCTCGCCGCCCGACAGCTCGACGCGCTCGCCGGCCGGGTGCGACGACGATCGCCGCCCAGCCGCCGGGGCCGGGGTTGCCGCTGCACGCGCCGTCGGTCCACACGAGCGACTCGCCGTCGCGGGCCTCGACCGGGATCTCTCGTCTCATCGGGCGGCGATGCTAGCCGCCCACGCGGCGGGCGCCTCGAGCGGCGAGAAGTGGCCGGCGCCGGGCAGGTCGGTGACGGTGACGTCCTCGAAGAACTCGTGCAGGCGGTCGCCCCACGCGCGCGGGAACAGCGGGTCGTGCTCGGGCCACAGCACGCTCGTGGGCGCGGCGATCCGCTGCTCGGGCGGCGTCTCGGCCAGGCTCATCGCCACCATGCCGGAGCCGGCGCGATACCAGCCGATCGACTTGGTGAAGGCGCCGGGCTGCGCGTAGCGGTCGGTCAGCCGCTCGAGGTGGTCTTCGGGCAGCTCGAAGCCCGGCCCCGACCAGTGGCTCCAGAAGTGCTCGAGGTAGGCCCGGACGGCGGCGCGGTTGCCGTCGACGAGCTGCTCGGCCAGCTCGAGCTGGTGGAACGCCTGGTACCAGAACTCGCGCTGCGCCTCGGGCGTCAGCACGCGGTCGCCGGCGCCGGGAAGCGGCGGCGCGAGCACCAGCGCGCGCACCTTCTCCGGCGGGAGAGCCTGGGCGACGCGGCTGCCGACGTCGTAGCCGCCGATCACGGCGGGCTCGTCGATCAGGTCGGCCACCCGCTGCGCCAGCGTGGAGGCGGACACGTCCGGGTGCCACAGCAGCTCCGGCACCACCGGCTCCTCGTCGAGCAGCGGGATCACCTCGCGCCAGTCGTCCGGATCGCCCGGCCAGCCGTGCAGCAGGACGATCACGCGACGAAGGCCCGCGCCTCGTCGGCGAGCGCCAGCCAGTCGTCCTCGGGCTCGGACACGAGCGCCCAGTCGTTCATCGGCCGCCCGGCGCCCGAGGGGTCGAACGGCCGGGCGCGGCCCGCGGCGACCAGCTCGGCGACGCGGTCGTGCCCCAGCTTCACGAGCAGCTCGCCGTCGCGATAGCCGCCGAACATCTTCGATCCGCGCTTGAGCGACGGCCTGCCCATCATCAGCGCCTCGCTGACCTCCGGATCGGCGCGGAGCTCCTCCACGACTCGGCGATAGGCCTCCTCCATGGCGCGATCGTCGCACGCCGTTGTCGAAACCTCCAACGGCCGGGTGAATTCGTTGGATCGCCCAACGATGCGGTGGCGTGCCTCACGCGGGAGTCTTCTCGTGGGGCTGGAAGTCAAGCGAGCCGGAGGAACACTCTTCGAATGGTCAACCTGGGAATCGCGCTTGCGCTGGTGTGTGCCGTCGTCACGCAGCTGGCGTTCCTGTGCAAGCACCGCGGCGCCAACGCCGCGCCGGTCGTCGAGCTGCGACGGCCGCTGTCAAGCGCGAGGGCCCTGTTCCGCTCGAAGTGGTTCGCCGTCGGAATGGCGATCGCGGCCGGCGCCTGGCTGCTGCACGTTGCAGCGCTGGCGCTCGCGCCGCTGTCCATGGTGCAGGCCGTGCTGTCGACCGGAGTGATCGTGGTCGCGGTCCTGGGGGACCGGCTGTTCGGCTGCACGGTGCCACGACGCCAGTGGGTCGGCGTCGGCATGACGGCACTCGGCCTGATGGCGCTCGTCGCAACGCTCCCCTCGCCGGGCGGGGAGCACGGGACGTTCGCCGCGCCGATGCTGATCGCCTTCGAAGCGGGCATGCTGGCCCTGGGGATCACGCTCGTCGCCGCTCCGCGCCTGGGGGCGCCGTCGCATCATCACGGCGCTGTGCTCGGAGCGGCGGCGGGCGTTCTTTTCGGTGTGAGCGACGTCGCCGTCAAGGCGCTCACGGAGGCGGCCGGCAGCGGCGTGTTCGCCGTGATCGGCTCGCCGTGGCTGGTGGTTGCCGCCGCCGGCTCCGTGCTGGCCTTCCTGGCGAGCGCCCGCGGCTTCCAGGCCGGCGAGGCCGTCCCCGTGATCGCCTGCACCTCGACCGCCGCCAACGTGACGTGCATCCTCGGCGGCATCCTCGTCTTCGGCGACGCCCTGTCCGGCGAGACCGTCCTGCTTGCCGTCCAGATCGCCGCCTTCGCGCTGGTGGCCGCCGCGGCGCTGATGATCCCGACCGGGCACGGTCGCACCGCCACCGCCTGACCTGCGCTCAGATCGCCGCCGCGGCGGCGGACACGTCGATCAGGCCGAAGCCGGTGGCGAGGTCTCGGCCCGGTTGGGCGGGATGGTTGAAGCGCGGGTGGCAGCGTCCGACGCGGACGTCGATCGCCGTGTCGCAGAGCGCCCTGGTGACCTCCGCGGGCGTGGCGTTCGCGCGGACGCCTCGGAGGACGGCGGCGGCGCCTGCGATCTGCGGAGCCGACGCGGATGTGCCCGAGAACAGCGCCCAACCGTCGTTCGCACCCGTGCCGTCCGGCGGGTCGCCGGCCCCGGAGCCGGTGCCCGCGGCGGCGCGCTCGACGTCGATCGGACAGCCGGCGGGGATCGGCATCATGATGTACGAGGCCCGCGGCCGCATTCCGACGAGGCCCGAGACGGTGGGCACGTCGACGCCGCCGAACCACGCGCTGCGGTAGCCGCTCGAGTACGTGGAGGCCTGGAGCTCGAGCCCGGCGTTCGCGAACACGCCGCCGGCGGCGATGACCCCGGGGACCTGCGCCTCCGCGCTGAAGCTGCCGTTGCCCGCGGAGAACACGACCACGATGTTCTGGGCGATCGCGTCACGGATCTCGAGCGCCAGCGCCCGGTCCGCCGCATTCGGCTGCGCAGGCACGGGATCGAGGTAGTCGCCGCCCCACGAGTTGGTGAGAACGTCGGGCCGGCCGGCCTTCGCCCGGACGAACCCGGCAAGCGCGCCGACGAGCTGACCCCTGTCGTTCGCGGCCCGGAAGGGCCGGAGCACCGCCGCCGGCGCGATGGCGAAGACGTTCGCCGACTCGCCGGTCCCGTGGCCATGGGGGTCGCGCGCCGGATTCGTGCCGGGGACGACGGTCACCGTGGCCTGGGCCTGGTACCGATGTGCCGCGAAGAACGGGTGGCGGAACCAGCCGCTGTCGACCATCGCGACCGTCACGCCCGCACCTCGCTCGTCGCGTTGGTGCGCCTCGGCCGCGCCGAGGATCGTCGCGACGTCGTCCGGGACGCGCAGGTGGAAGCGTGCGACGGAGGGCGGAATGGGGGCGGGGAAGATCGCCATGGGCGAGCGCGGCCGCTCGAGGACGACGCCTTCAACGGCGTCCGGCCCGCTGGTTGCCGCGCCCAGCGCCTCGGGCTGTCCCGGGCCGACGATGTCCAGGTGCGTGACGTACTCGACGCGACCGGCCCGCGTGTGCATGAGCAGCTCGATGGGCGTCAGCGTGCCGCCGGTGAGCTCCTCGTAGGCGCCGGGCGGCCCTGCCACCGCCATGCCGAGTGCGCTCTCGGCGACGACCTCCAGACCGGCGCCCGCGATCGCCCGGGTCGCCTCGCGCGCGTCCTCCTGGCGGCCATGGAACGCTTCGGCGTCGCTGAGGTCGCTGGCGTCGAGGAACGACGTACCGCCCTGTGACCGAACGGACACGTAGCCGATGACCATGGCGGGCAACGCGCTGGACGATTCGAGGGTCTGTGGCATCGACATGGTGACTCCTCCGGTGGTTCGTTACGCGCCTCCGTGCAGCCGCTTCGGCGGCACTACCGAGATCGACCGCACCTCGCCCCTGAGCGCCGCGGGAACCGGGAGCTCGCCGTGGGGCTCGGCGCCGAACGCGGCCCGCACCGCGGCTCCGTCACCCACGGCCAGCACCCCCGCCACGAGCGGCAGCGTCTCCAGCCCGTGCTCCTGCAGCCATCCGGCGACACGTCCGGCGTCGGCGCCGGACGCAACCTCGACCACGATCTCGACTTGGTCCTGTTCGGCCATGACGGGTTTGCATAGCACGCCTTGCCTAGCCTCTCCGAGACGAGCCCTTCGATCAAGAGCATTGATCGATCAATTTCGAATCAGTAGGCGACTGCAACCGACCGCCCCGCTACCTGACGATGTAGTGTCGACTCGTGCCGGAAGCCGTCGGCAGGCTCGTCACCGACATCGAGGCCGAGCTCGACACGGTGGTCGACGGCATCGTCGCCCGCATCCGCGACGAGATCCCCGACTTCCGCCGCCTCCCGGCCTCAACGCTGGCCCGGGCCGTCCGCGGCAACGTCGGCCGCGCGCTCGCCGCGCTGCACGACCTCCGGCGCCCAACCCCCGACGAGCTCGAGCGGGCGGCGCAGGTCGGGCGCGAGCGGGCCGAGCAGGGCCTGAGCGTCGACGCCGTCCTGCACGCCTACCGCATCTCCATCACGGCGGTCTGGTCGCGCTTCGGCGAGCTGGCGCGCGAGCGGGGCACCAACGTCACCAGCGTGCTCGCCTTCTCCGAGACGCTGTGGCTGTGGGGCGATGCGGTGATGGAGGTGGTCGGGAACGCGCACCGCGAGGTCGAGCTCCAGCTCGCGCGCGAGGAGCAGCAGCGGCGCGACGCGTTCGTGCTCGCCGTGCTGCTCGGCACGATCGACGCCGACGAGCTCTCGCGCGAATCGGGCGGCTACGGGCTCGACCCCGAGCGCGAGTACGTCGCGTTCCGCGCCCGCGCGCTGGAGGGCGGCGCCATCCCGCGGCGGATCGCCGCCGACGGCCTGACCACCGCACTCGACCACGACCTCGTCGGGCTCTCCGCCAAGGCCACCGCGCCGGTCCCCGGCGTGGTCGTCGGCGTCGGGCCGCCGGCGCGGCTCGCCGCCCTGCCCGCCGCCTTCGCGATGGCCAGCCGCGCGCTCCAGACCGCGCTCGCCTTCGGGCAGGAGGGCGTGTTCTCGCCTCGCCGACCTCTCGATCCGCCCGGCGATCCTGTCCGACGAGGCGCTCGGCGCCGCCTTCACCGACCGCCACCTCGAGCCGCTGCAAGCGCTCGGCCGGCTCGGCGCCGAGCTCGAGGACACGCTGCGCGTCTGGTTCGAGCAGGAGATGCGGATCGAGGAGACCGCGAAGGCGCTGCACGTGCACCCGAACACGCTCAGACACCGGCTGCGGCGCTTCGAGGAGACCACGGGCGCCAACCTGCGGCGCCCGGCCGACCTCATCGAACTGTGGTGGGCACTGGAACGTCGACAGCTCGGGCGTACGGCTCCAGCCCCTCCCGCGCCCGCGCGATCGCCCACGCGTGGTTCCAGCGCAGCGCCCGCCGCAGGACCGGTGTGAGCAGCCGCAGCAGCAGCCGGTCGGCGTGCACGCGCCAGTCGAAGCGCACGTGCGTCCCGCCGTCCGGCAGCTCGGTCAGCGTCCACAGGCCGGTGCCGCGCAGGTCGCCGTCGACCTCCGCGCCGATCACCCCGGGCGCCTCCAGCCGCGTGATCCGCGAGCGCGTGCGCAGGTGGTACGGCAGCCGGCCCTTGAAGTGCTGGCGCGACTCGCTCCCGACCTCCGGCTCACCCTCCGACTCCACCGACAGGTAGACGGGCTTCCACCACGTCGGGTAGCTGCGCGCGTCGGCGATCGCGGCGAACACCGACTCGCGCGGCGCGTCGACGGTCCACTCGTCCACGAACACGTACTCGCGCGACGGCAGCCGCGGCAGCGTCGGACGGCTCTCGCGGAAGCGCGCCACGCGATCGCGCTGCGCAGCGCGGTAGCCCCGGCGGTTGAGCCGCATCCCGGCGAGCAGCTCGAGGAACTCCATCGTGCGGGCGGCCGGGCGGACCTGCACGCGCACGCGCCCCTCGCCCTCGTCGCCGGCGAGCTGGCGGTGCGGCGTGCCGGCCGGGATCTCCATCGTCTCGCCGGGCCCGAGCAGGTGCTCGCGGCCGTCGACCACCAGCCGCATCGTGCCCTCGATCACCTCGAAGTGCTCGGACTGGATCGTGTGGACGTGGTACTGCGTGATGAAGCCGCGGGTGCGGCCGACGGCGTCGAACTCGAGCAGCTCGTCGCTGCGGCTGCGAATCTCGAAGCGGAGGCCCAGGCCGGGGACGTTCGACGATGTTCATGCCGCCAGTGCGCGCCCCGGGGCGGCGCCCGGATCACCCGCAGCGGCGTTCGGCAGGCGGCCCTCGGCCGCGGCCTCGATCAGCGTCGCCAGCCGCCGCTCGCGCGTCTCGGGCCGCTTGGCGCTCGTGACCCAGTAGATGGCCGTCCGCCGCCACGACGGCGGCCGGCGCCTGGAACCACTCCCACGCGGCGGGTCGGCGCGGAAGCGCGCGCTCCTGCTCGGGCGTCGAGCGCGCGCGTTGTGGCGCTGCTCGTACGAGTAGATCGCCGAGCGGTCGTCGCTGCGCGCCTCGAACGCGGCGAGCCCGGCGGGCGTCATCCGCCCCTCGGCGATCAGCTCCCGCACCCGCTCGATGTTGATCGCGCTCCAGTTGCTGCGCTTGCGGCGCGGCGTGAAGCGGTTCGAGTAGCTCTCCTCGTCGATGCGGCGGCGGATGCCGTCGATCCAGCCGAAGCAGAGCGCCTCGTCGACCGACTCCTGCCACGTGATCCCGCCGCGCCCGGAGGCCTTGCGGTAGTAGCCCACCACCAGCTCGTCCTCGTCGGCGTGGTGCGCCTCGAACCAGGCGCGCAGATCGGCCGGCGTGGCGAAGAATCTGGGCTCCACACCGCCAGTATGCTGGCGCGATGCGCGAGCACGGAGTCGTCAGCTCCGCGGCCGGGCTGGGCCTGCACGGACATGCATGCTGGACCTACGCCGACGACGCGGAGCTGTTCCGCGCCGCCGCCGACTACCTGGCCGACGGCGCGCGGCTCGGCCAGCGGCTGGTCTTCGTCGGCCCGGACGAGCTGCTCTCTCAGGTGGACGACGTCGAGTGCCTGCCGCTCAGCGCGTTCGTCGAGCCCGGGCAGCCGACCGACCCGACCGCCTGCTGGGATCTACGCGCGGCCACCGATGAGGCGCTGGCCGCCGGCTACAGCGGCCTGCGCGTGGTCGCCGAGGTCACCGAGCTGGCCGGCGACCCCGCGCTGCCAGTGCCGCTGGGAGAGCGTCGCCGACCGCTTCATGGTCGAGCGGCCGCTGTCCGCCCTGTGCTGCTACGACCGGCGCCGGTTGGCCCCCGAGGTGCTGGCCGACCTGTGCGCCGTCCATCCCGTGGTCAACGAGCCGGTGCCGTTTCGTATCTACGCCACCGGCAACGGGCTCCTCCTAGAAGGTGAGATCGACTTCTTCTCGACCGACGCGCTCCGGCGCGTGCTGCCGCTCACGCGCGGCGACGGCGTCCTCGACCTCTCGGGCGCCGAGTTCATCGACCACCACGGCGCCCGCACTCTTCATGACAGCGGCGTGCCGCTCGCGGGTACTCCGGAATCGATGCGGCGGACGAGCGACCTGATGGGGCTCGGATGAGCGGCTTCCACCACGAGGCGGTCTTCTACGGCTCCGACGACGAGTACGTCGCGGGGCTGCTGCCGGACCTGCGCGCGGCGATCGACGCCGACGGCGCGATCCTCGTGGCCGTGGCGGCGGACAAGGCGCAGCTGCTGCGCGGCGCGCTCGGCGCCCGCGCCGACCGCGTGCGCTTCACCGACATGGAGCGGCTCGGCCGCAATCCGGCCTGCATCATCCCGGCCTGGCGCGAGTTCGTGGCCGGCGCCGGCGGGCCGCGGCTCGGCATCGGCGAGCCGGTGTGGCCCGGCCGCAGCGATGCCGAGCTGGTCGAGTGCCGGCGCCACGAGTCGCTGCTCAACCTCGCCTTCGACGGCGGCCGGCCGTGGCGGCTGCTGTGCCCGTACGACGTGACGGCGCTCCCCGAGGACGTCCTCGCCGACGCCCGCCACAACCACCCGCACGTCAGCGGCGAGCCGTGCCCGGACTACCTCGAGCCGCAGACCGTGCTGTCCTGGGACGGCCGGCTGCCCGACCCGGGCGCCGAGCCGGCCGAGCTGGACTTCACGCGCGACGACCTCGCGCTGGTCCGCCTGTTCGTCGCCGAGCGCGCCGCTCGCGCGGGGTTCGACGGCGACCGGCTGTCCGACCTCGTGCTGGCCGTCAACGAGCTGGCCACGAACTCGATGCGCCACGGCGGCGGCCGCGGTGTGCTCAGCGTGTGGCAGGAGAACGGCACGCTGCTGTGCGAGGTCACCGACCGCGGGCACATCGCCGACCCGCTGGCCGGCCGTGAGCGCCAGCCCGACGCGCGCGGCGGCGGGCGCGGGCTGTGGCTCGTCAACCACCTGTGCGACCTCGTGCAGGTGCGCTCCTCGCAGGCCGGGAACGTGATTCGCCTGCACATGAGCGTGGACCCGGCTTCCTAGTACCGGCGTCCGCCCCCGTTGTCGGTTGCCCGGGGCGTGCCTACGCTGAGTGCAGGCCCCCAGTGATGGACCCCATGGACGCAGGACGCTCGGACGCGCGATTCGAGGACGACGAGGCGATGGCCCCCGTGCTCGCGATCGTGCACGGACTGCCCGACGCGACGGTCGGCTCGCGCGAGGACGGCCGGATCGTGTTCGCCAACGCGCTGGCCGGCGAGCTGTTCGGCTACGCCGCCCGAGGAGCTGGTCGGCCGGCACGTGCAGACGCTGTGGCCCGAGCGCGTGCGCGAGCGCTACCTGCGCAACATGCGCCTCTACTTCGCCACCGAGCATCCGCTGCGCTTCACGACCGAGGCGTGGGGCCTGCGCGCCGACGGCACCGAGTTCGTCGGCGAGATGAGCTGGGGGATCGTCGACACGGCCGCCGGGCCGCTGCTGCTCGCGATCGGGCGCGACGTCTCCGCGCGCCGCGCCGCCGAGCGCCGGCTGCGCGCCGTGTCCGCGCTCGGCGAGCGGGCGCTGGCCGGCGCCGCGCTGGAGGAGCTGGCCGGCCGACGCGGTCGAGCAGCTGCGCCTCACGCTCCCGCTCGCGCGCGCCGAGCTGCGCGCGGCCGGCGGCGAGGTGCTCGCCTTCGGCGGCGAGCCGCACGGCGTCCCGCTGCGGCTCGATCTCGGGCCGGAGGACGAGCTGGTCGACCTGGTTCGCGCGCGAGATCGACGAAGACGAGACGGCTTCCTGCGCGCCGTGGCCAGCATCCTCGGCACCGCGCTCGTGCGGCTGCGCAGCGAGGAGCGGATGCGCCACGAGGCGCTGCACGACCCGCTGACCGGCCTCGCCAACCGCACGCTGCTGCGCGACCGGCTCGAGCATGCGCTGGCGCGCTCGGCGCGCGAGGGCACCGAGACCGGCGTGCTGTTCATCGACCTCGACGAGTTCAAGCGCGTCAACGACCGCTTCGGCCACGCCGCCGGCGACGCGGTGCTGGCCGAGCTCGGGCAGCGGCTCGTGCACGCCGTGCGGCCGGCCGACACCGTGGCGCGGCTCGGCGGCGACGAGTTCGTCGTCGTCTGCGAGGCGATCGACGAGGACACCGCGCTGGCGCTCGGGCGGCGGCTCGACGCCGCGATCCGGCAGCCGCTGTGAGGTCGCCGGCGAGCTGACCGCCAGCATCGGCATCGCGCTCGGCAGCGAGGACGCCGACTCGCTGCTGGCCGGCGCCGACGCCGCCGTCTACGCGGCGAAGGCGGCCGGCCGCGGGCGCGTCGAGCTGCGACGCTGACGCGATGCCCGAGATCGAGCTCCCGCAGGGGACCATCCGCTACCGCGACGAGGGCGGCGGGCCGCCGATCGTGTTCGTGCACGGCGCGCTGGTCGACGGCCGGCTGTGGGAGCCGGTGGTCGAGCGGCTGCGCAGCACGGCTCGCTGCGTGGTGCCGGACCTGCCGCTCGGCGCGCACCGGATCCCGATGCGCGCCGACCTCGACCCCGTCGGGCTCGCGCGAGCTGATCGCCGACCTGCTCGAGCAGCTCGACCTGCGCGACGTGACGCTGGTCGGCAACGACACCGGCGGCGCGCTCTGCCAGCTGCTGATCACGCGCCGTCCGGAGCGGATCGGCCGGCTCGTGCTCACGAACTGCGACGCGTTCGACAACTTCCCGCCGGCAGCGTTCCGCGGTCTGGTGGTGGCGGCTCGCCTGCGGCTGCTGACGGCGCTGCTCCAATCGATGCGTGTGCGCCCGCTGCGCAAGACGCCGCTCGCCTTCGGCTGGCTGGCGAAGCGCGAGCTGCCCGACGAGCTGCTGGCTTGCGTGGGTCGAGCCGTTCCTGGGCGACGCCGGCGTGCGGCGCGACACGCGGCGGCTGCTGGCCGCGATCCGGCGCTCGGAGCTGCTCGACAACACGGCCCGCCTGCACGAGTTCGAGCGCCCGGTCCTGCTCGCGTGGGCGCCGGAGGATCGCTTCTTCCCGATCGACCACGCGCGCCGGCTGGCCGCGATCTTCCCGGACGCCCGGCTCGCCGAGGTGCCGGACGCGTACGCCTTCGTCAGCCTGGACCAGCCGAAGCGGCTGGCGGATCTGATCCGGGAGTTCACGGCGTAACATCGCCGCCGTGGTCGTCACGATCTCGGCGCCCTACGGGGCCGGCGGCGCCTATGTCGGACCGCGGCTGGCGGAGCGGCTGGGCGTGCCGTTCTTGGACCGCGCGATCCCGAGCGAGGTCGCACAGCGGCTCGCCGTCCCGCTCACCGAGGCGATCCACCACGACGAGTCGGCCGGCAGCGTGTTCGAGCGCTTCATCCGCGTGCTGGCGCCGGCCGGCATGGCGTTCGGCGCGCGCCCGTTCCTCGAGCACGAGATCGTCGACGAGAACGCCTACCGCGACACCACCGAGCAGGTGATCCGCGAGCAGGCGGCGCGCGAGGGCGGCGTGTTCCTCGGCCGCGCCGCCGCGATGGTGCTGCGCGACACGCCGGGCGCGCTGCACGTGCGGCTGTACGGCCCGCGCGAGCGGCGGGTGGAGCGGGCGATGGAGCTCGAGGGGATCGCGCGCGAGGAGGCCGAGCGCCGGCTCGACGACAACGACCGCGCGCGCGAGGCCTACGTCCACCACTTCTACGGCGCCGACCCGAACGACCTCCGGCACTACCACCTGGCGATCGACACCACCGGCGCTCGCGCTCGACCGCTGTGTCGATCTGATCGCGCGCGGCGGACTAGCGAACGTCAACTGCGCTGGGTAGGGAAGCCGGAGTTTCGCGCCGCGTCGGCGGTCCTTGGCGCCTTGACGTCGCTATGCGACGCAAAAGTCGCCATGCAGTCCGCGCGCACGGCAACGACCACCGCGACCATGGCGGTGCCAGAAGTTGCGACGGCATGCCCGTGCTGACACGATGCGGGCCGCGATGCGCACCCTCACGCAGCGGGAGCTCAACCGGGCGCTGCTGGCGCGCCAGCTGCTGCTCGAGCGCGGCCGGACGCCGCTGCCGAAGGCGCTCGAGCGCATCGCCGGGATCCAGGCGCAGTACGCGCCGTCGATGTACATCGGGCTGTGGTCGCGGCTCGACGGCTTCGCGCGCGACGCGCTCACGCGCGCGCTCGAGCGCCGCTCGGTCGTCCAGGCGACGCTGATGCGCCACACGATCCACCTCGTCTCGCGCGCCGACTACTGGCCGCTGGCGCTCGCCGTCCGCGAGGCCCGTCGCGCCCACTGGCTGCGCGCCGACGCGCGAGCCGCCGAGCGCGCAGGCGATGGCCGGCGCCGCGCGCAGGCTGCGGAGCGCGATGAACGGATCGATCAGCCGCAAGGAGATCGAGGCGCTGCTCGGCAAGCCGCGGGCGGGCGGCGTCGGGCTGTGGATCGACCTCGTGCGCGTGCCGCCGTCGGGCACCTGGGAGCGCCGCCGCGCGGACCTCTACGCCGCGGCCGAGGACTGGGTCGGCCCGCCGCCGGACGAGGTGCGAGGCGCAGCCGAGCACCTCGTCCGCCGCTACCTGGCCGGGTTCGGCCCGGCCTCGGAGAAGGACGTCGTCAGCTTCACCGGACTGCCGCTCACCGAGGTCCGCGCGGTCCTCGAGCGGCTCGAGCTGCGCCGCTTCGACGGCGGACTGGTGGATCTCCCCCGCGCGCCGCTCCCCGACCCCGAGACGCCGGCGCCGCCGCGCTTCCTGCCGACCTGGGACGCGACGCTGCTCGTCCACGCCCGCCGCACGGGCATCCTCCCGGAGGAGCACCGGCCGAAGATCTTCGGCATCAAGACGCCGCACTCGTTCCCGACCTTCCTCGTCGACGGCCAGGTGGCGGGTACGTGGAGGTACGAGAAGGGCAGGATCGACGCTGACGCCCTTCGGCAGGCTCGACGCCGCCGACCGCCGGGCACTGAAGGAGGAGGCGGACCGCCTTGCCGAATTCCATTCCTGAGCGCCTCTCACCGCTCGATGCCTCGTTCCTGGCATCGAGAGCCCGCTGGCGCCGATGCACGTCGGCTGGGTGGCGAGCTTCGACCCGCCCGACGGACGGGCCGGCCACCGCCGAGGAGCTGATCGCGCACATCGCGGCGCGCATGGAAGGCGCCCACCGCTACCGCCAGAAGCTGGCCGACGTCCCGCTCGGCGTCCACGACCCGGTGTGGGTCGACGACCCGGACTTCGATCCCGCCCGCCATCTCCACGTGGCCGACGGCGACGTCGTGGACGAGGTGCTCTCGACCCCGCTCCCGCGGGATCGCCCGCTGTGGGAGATGTGGGTCTCGGGCGACCCGCCGACCATCATCGGCAAGGCCCACCACTGCATGGTCGACGGCCTCGCCGTGGTCGAGCTCGGCAACCTGCTGCTCGACGCCGATCCGGACGCGCCCGACCACGCCGCCGGCGAGTGGGAGCCGTCGCCCGAGCCCAATCCGGGCCAGCGCCTGGGCCGCGCGATCGCCGATCGGATCGGCGAGACCGCCGGCCTGCTCGCCACGCCGCTGCGGCTGGCGAGGCACGCGGGCGCCCTGCCGGGCACGGCGCGCATGGCCGCCCACACCGCTGCTGCCCCCGGCGCCGCCCTCGCCGCTCAACCTGCACGGCTCCGGCCGCCGCCACCACACCCGCGTCACCCGCACGCTCGACGAGGTGCGCACGATGCGGCGCGCGTTCGGCGTCACCCCGAACGACGTCGTGCTCGCGGCCTGCGCCGGCGCGCTGCACCGCTTCCTCGACGAGCCGAGGCCGCTCAAGGTGATGGTCCCCGCCGACGTGCGCTCGGTCGACGACTCGTCCGCGAGCGGCAACCGCATCTCGTTCGTGTTCATGGAGCTGCCGTCCGGCGAGCCGGACCCGCTGGCGCGTCTGCACGCGATCAACCGCTCGACCGCGCAGCGCCGGCGCGACGAGGAGGCCGAGCGGCTCGACGACGCCTTCCGCATCCTCTCCCTCACGCCGAAGCCCCTCCAGCGCGGGCTCGCGCACGCGTTCGCCCACCCGCGCCTGTTCAACCTGACGATCTCGAGCGTCCCCGGCCCGGCCGTGACCCGCTACCTGCGCGGCTGCCGCCTGCGCACCGTCCACTCGGCGGTGCCGCTGAGCGCCCACCACGGGCTCTCGATCGGCGTCGTGACCGTCGCCGGCAACGCCTGCTTCGGCATCTCCTCCGACCCGGCCACGGTGCCCGACGCAGACGAGCTCGCCGGCCATCTCGACGCCGCGTTCGACGAACTGCTGGACTTGGCCGCCGATGCCTGAGGTCCCGCTCCGCGAGTCCGTCGCGGCCATGAACATCCACGCCCCGAGCGAGCGCAACCCGAAGCTCGCGGGCTTCCTCGCCGCGGCGAACTCCGACACGCAGCTCAAGGCCCGCTGGTATGCCGCCCAGGTCACCGCCGAGCGGCTCGGGATGAGCGACCACTCGTGGGTGCACCTCCAGATCGTGCTCAACCGCGCGCTGCGCGTGTACCGGCTCCTGCGCGGGCGCAACGTCCAGTCGGCGATCGAGACCGACTACGGCCTGGAGCCGCGCGACGCCGAGGTGGTGATCGCCGGCGGCTGCCTGCTGCACGACCTCGGCATGTCGATCCACCGCGTCGACCACGAGGCCTACAGCCTGTTCCTCGCCGCCGACCACCTCGACCGGCTGCTGGCGGACATCTATGAGGAGCCGGAGCGGACGATCGTGGCGTCCGAGACGCTGCACGCCATCATCGGCCACCGCAGCGACGGCCGCCCGCTCACGCTCGAGGCCGGCATCGTGCGCGTGGCCGACGCGCTCGACATGGAGCACGGCCGCTCGCGCGTCGCGGTCGAGACGCACCTGCCGAACATCCACGCGCTGTCGGCGGCGGCGATCGACGAGGTCCGCATCCTGCCGGGCGAGGAGCGCGCGATCCGCGTCGAGATCGAGATGAACAACTCGGCCGGGGTGTTCCAGGTCGACGAGCTGCTGGCCCGCAAGCTGCGCGGCTCGGGCCTCGAGACCCACATCGAGGTGGTGGCCGAGATCCAGGCCGAGCACGAGAAGCGCCTGTTCACCGTCTATCGCATCTAGCGCACCGAGGAAGTGCCACTCGTTCGGGAGCCGGTAGCTGCCGTCGCGCTCGCGGTACGGGGCGAGCGCCCTGCGGATCGCCTCGACGACGAGCGCGCGGCCGGCGTGCTCGACGGCGGCGACGGCGCTGCCGGCCGAGAGCATCGCGCGCAGCAGCGCGTAGTCGTCGGCGAACTCGTACGCCCACGACGTGGAGAAGGTCTCGATCGGCGTCAGCCCCGCGTCGCGCGCCACCTGCTCGAGCATGTCGAAGCGCCAGTACGGCGGCTCGTCGCCGTCGAGGCCCAGCAGCGGGACGATCGCGCGCTTCATGACGCTCGAGCGAGCAGTGCTCCGGCCGCCCGAACACCTGCGCGAGCACGGTTCCGCCCGGCTTCGTCACGCGGCACGCCTCGCTCAGCGCGCGCGTCATGTCGTCGGCGAAGAAGAACGAGCTGAAGCCGGTCACGACGTCGAACCCGTCGTCGCCGAACGGCAGGTCCTGCATGTCGCCGGCATGGAGGTCGGCCTCCGGCACGCGCTCGCGGGCGATCGCGAGCAGGCCCTCGGCGGCGTCGAGGCCGACGACCTTCGCGCCGCGGTCGGCCGCGGCCCGCAGGAACACGCCGGTTCCGCAGCCGAGGTCGAGCACCCGCTGGCCCTCGCCGATGCCGAGCTTCTCGATCGCCGCCGCGTAGGTCGGCATCTGCGCGTCCTCGACCAGCGCCCAGTCGCGCGGCAGCGCGCCCCACAGGTTGCCCCAGAACTGCGCGCTGCTCATCGTGGTGGTGGAAGTCAACTGTCTGCTCCTCGTCGTAAACTATGACTCGTAGTCTTATAACCTATGGACCGTAGCTATGTCAAGAGATGAGCTGACCCTGTTCTCGTACGAGATCCTCGGCCTCGTCGGCCACACGGGCGCCGGCGCGCACGACCTGCTGCGCATGGCCAAGCGCGGCCGCATCCTCGACTGGGCCGGCGAGAGCCAGTACTACGTCGAGCCCAAGCGGCTGGCCCGCCTCGGCTACCTCGAGGCGCGCAAGGAGCCGGGCAAGACCCGTGAGCGGACCGTCTACACGCTCACCGACAAGGGCCTCGAGGCGCTCGCCGAGTTCGCCCGCACGCCGGCCCGCTTCACGCCGGTCAAGAGCGATCCGCTACTGCGCCTGCTGATCGCCGACCTGGTCGGCGAAGGGCCGACGCGCGCGAGCCTGAGCGCCCTGCGCGTGGACATCGAGGATCTCCGGGCGCGCCTGCGCGAGACCGAGCAGGCAGCGGACGAGTTCCCGCACCGCCGCAAGTACCTGCTGATGGCGACCGCGCACCTGCACAAGTTGCTCGACCTGCACCTCGAGCTGGTGGACGACGGCCGAGCGCGAGCTTGACGCAGCGGGGTAAGGGAGCGCATGGCGCCTTGACGTCGTCGATATCGACGTAAAGGCGCCAGGGACCGCCGGCGGCCGGCTCCCTCACCTCCCCACCCAGCCGCAGTTGACGTTCGCTAGCCCCAGAGCCGGGCCCGCAGCCCCGACGCCCGCGCGACCGGCCGCGCCACGGCGGCGCGGACCGCCTCCTCGCTGCCGACCAGGATCAGCTCCTCGCGCGCGCGGGTGACCGCCGTGTAGAGCAGCTCGCGGGTGAGGATCGGCGAGCTCGGCTCGGGCAGCAGGACGGCGGCGGTGTCGAACTGCGAGCCCTGGCTCTTGTGGACCGTCATCGCGTAGACGGTGTCGACGGCGGCCAGCCGCGTGGGGCTGAACTCGACGATCCGGCCTCCTCGCTCGAAGGCGGCGCTGACCTGGCCGTCGCCGGCCTCGATCACCACGCCGGTGTCGCCGTTGTAGAGCCGCAGCCCGTAGTCGTTCTCGGTCACCAGCAGCGGCCGGCCGACGTACCAGCCGGTCGCATCGTGGCCGAGCCACGCCTCGATCAGCTCCGTCCAGCCGCTCACGCCGTACGGGCCGCGGCGGTGCGCGCACAGCAGCCGGAACGAGCCGAGCGCCTCGATCGCGCCCATGGCGTCGCCCGCCCGCGCCGCCCCGGTCACGCGCCGGGCCGCGCGCACGGCTGCCTCGCGAACGGGGTCGAGCTGGTCGTCGGCGATCCACGTCACGCCGTGCAGCGCCTCGACGGCCGCGTCCCCGTCGCCGCGCCGGATCGCCTCCGCCAGCTCGGCGATCCCGGCGCCGTAGCGGTGGACGCGCTCGAGCACGACGATCCCCTCCCCCGCCGGGTCGACGATGTCGCCCAGCACGGCGCCCGCCTCGATCGAGGTGAGCTGGCCGGGGTCGCCGACCAGGACCAGCCGCGCGTCGGCGCGCACGGCCTCGACGAGCCGCGCCATCAGCGACAGCGAGACCATCGAGGTCTCGTCGACGATCACGACGTCGTGCGGCAGCCGGTTGCCGCGGTCGTGGCGGAAGCGGCTGCGGGTGCCGGGCCGCCAGCCGAGCAGGCGGTGCAGGGTCGAGGCCTCGAGGCGGAGGAGCCGCTCGCGGACCTGCTCGGAGATGTCGAGCTTGGCGGCCTCCTCGTGGACGGCCTCGATCAGCCGCGCGGCGGCCTTGCCGGTCGGCGCCGCGAGCGCGACCAGCGGGTCGCCCTGCTCGAGCAGCAGGGCGAGGGTGCGGGCCACGGTGGTGGTCTTGCCGGTGCCCGGGCCGCCGGCGATGACGGCGAAGCGGCGCCGGAGCACGGTCTCGGCCGCCTCGCGCTGGCGCCCGGGCTCGAACAGCCGCGCGGCGTCGACGGGCGGCAGCTCGTCCCCCATGAGGGCGCGCAGGTCGGCGGCCACCTGGCGCTCCTCGCGCCAGTAGCGGTCGAGGTAGAGCGAGCTGCCGACGAGCCGCAGCGGCCGCGGGTCGCCGGGCTCCTCGCCGACCGCCACCAGCGGGCTGGCGGCGAGCCGCTCGAGCCAGTCGCCGGCGTCCGGCCACGGCAGCGCGCCGAGGTCGACCGGCTCCTCGGTGTCGACGGTGACGGTGTCGCGGATCCTGGTGACGTCGACGTAGACGTGGCCGAGCCGCGGCCCGCGGACCGCGAGCGCGGCGGCCAGCGTGACCGCCTCGTCCTGCTCGCCGGCCAGCTCGGCCAGCCGGCGCGCGACGTGCAGGTCGGCCGCCGCGAGCACGCCGGCCTCGTTGAACTCGCGCAGGGCGCCGGCGGCGCTGAGGACGAGGCGCGGGTCGCTCATCCGGTCTCCAGCACGTCGCTGAGCGCGGTGACGAGCGCGCCGGACGGCCGCCAGGCGAACACGCCGCCGGGCGCACCGCGCAGGAACAGGTAGAAGACGCCGGCGAGGTGCCGGTCGGGGTCGTAGCCGGCCAGCCGCCAGCGCAGGTAGCGGTGCAGGGCGACCGTGTAGAGCAGCGCCTGGAGCCCGTAGTGCCCGCGCACCATCTCGGCGGCGAGCGCCTCCGGCCGGTAGTGCCAGGCCGTCAGCTCCTCGCCCGGCCCGCCGAGCCAGTTCGTCTTGTAGTCGACGACGGCGAAGCGGTCGCCGACGCGCGCCACGAGGTCGATGCTGCCGGTCACGTAGCCGCGCACGCTGCTGCGCAGCGCCGGGTCGGCGAGCCGGTCGGCGTAGCCGAGCGGGTCGCCGTGCGCGCGCAGCACGTCGGCGATGGCGTCGAGCTCGAGCCGGCCGGTCGGCCGGTCGCCGCCGACGAGCGGCAGCTCGAAGTCGAGCTCGTCGAGCCGGTCGGCGCGCGCGAGGTCGCGCAGGCGCACGCCGTCGGCGAACGGCGTCTCGATCGCCGCGCGCAGCCCCGCCACGACCGCGGCCGGGTCGCCGAGGTCGACCGGGCGGCGCGCCTGCACGGCGGCGATCGCCTCGGTCAGCTCGGCGTCGAGGTCGGGCGCCGCGAAGTCGATCGCCTCGAGCACGCGGTGCACGAAGGTGCCGACCTCGACGCCGGCCGGCATCGCGGCGAGCGGCAACCCACCGGCGGCCGGCGCGCTCGCCGGGCCCTCCGGCTCGTCGGTCACCGACGTCTCCTCCGGCTCGCTGCCCACCCGCGCCTCGTGCGCGCCGGCCGAGATGTCGCTGAACGAGGTGCGCCGCCAGCGCTGGTCGAGCGAGCGGTCGAAGCGCGCAGCCGACAGGTCGGCGGGCTCGCGCAGCTGGCCGCTCCACGCCACCGGCAGGCCCAGGGTCGAGCGCTCGACCGCGATGCAGCCGGGCGCCTCGTCGCGCAGCGCCTCGAAGCGCGCCCAGGCCGCCTCGTCGCTCGGGGTGTCGCGCGCCGTCGGCGGCACGGTGCCGTCCGCCTCGCGCGCGAACAGCAGCCGCCCGAGCGCCGAGTCGCGGCTGTTCCAGGCCGCCGCCCACCACACGACCGCCTGGTGCTGGGCGCGGGTCAGCGCCACGTAGGCCAGCCGCAGGTCCTCGCCGCGCTGCTCGACCAGCTCCTGGCGCTTGTGGCGGTCGAAGTCAGGGCCCTCGAGGCCGACGTCGATCGTCCGGCGGTCGCCCGCCTCGGGGTCGTGGAACGCGACCGGCACCCCGGTCGGGATGAAGCTCGGCTCCCACAGGTAGGGGTAGTAGACGACGGGGAACTCGAGCCCCTTGCTGCGGTGGACGGTCAACACCTGGACCGCCTCCTCGTCGGACTCCAGGCGGCGGCTGCGGTCCTCGTCGCCGGTGTCCTGGCCGGCCTCGGCGATCCGGCGCCGCAGCCAGCCGACCAGCGCCGTGGTGCCGAGCTGCTCGGCGTGCAGCAGCTCGGCGACGTGACGCAGGTCGGTCAGGTCCCGCTCGCCGTCGGTGCGCGCGAGGATCCGCTCCGGCAGCCCCTCGCCGAGCGCGATCGTCTCGGCCAGCGAGGCGACGCCGCGCAGCCGCAGCACGCTCGCCCAGTCGTGCAGCCGCTGGTGGACGGCCTCCCAGTCCTCGTCGGTGGCGGTCGCCACGCGCTCGGCGCTCCAGCCCAGGAACGGCGTCAGCGCGGCGGCGTGCGCGCGTGGCAGCGAGGTCGGCCGCTCGAGCGCCTCGAGCAGGCGCAGCCAGTCGCGCGCCGGGTCGGTGCCGAACACGCTGCCGGCGCCGTTGATGACGGCGGGGACGTCGACGGCGTCGAGCGCGTCGCGGATCAGGGCGGCGGTGCGGTTGGTCTGCACGAGCACGGCGACGTGCCCGGGCCGGACCGCGCCCGAGCTGAGGAGAGCGACGATGTCGGCGGCGAGGTCGGTGGCGATGTGGTCGCGCGCAGAGCCGACACTGGCGTAGCCGCGCGGCGTCGTGCGTACCGACGGCTCGTCGCGATGGACGACACGGATGCGCAGCGGCGTCCCGCTCATCCGCGGCTTCTGGTTGGCCTCGGTGGCGCGGACCGGCAGGTAGACGATCCCCTCGTGACCGAGCTTGGCGCCGCCGAACAGGGCGTCGTAGGCGTCGATCAGCCCCTGGTCGCTGCGCCAGTTGACGGTCAGGTCGTGCCGCGCGCCGGCCGTCTTCGCGGCGTCGAGGTAGGCGTAGACGTCGGCGCCGCGGAAGGCGTAGATCGCCTGCTTCGGGTCGCCGATGAGCACGAGCGTGCTGTCGCCGCCGGCGAACGCGCGGCGCAGGATGCTCCACTGGACCGGGTCGGTGTCCTGGAACTCGTCGACCAGCACGACGCGGTAGCGCTCGCGCAGCCGCCGCACGCCGACCTCGCCGGCCGGCCCGTGCAGCGTGTCGTTCAGCCGCGTGAGCAGGTCGTCGTAGGTGATCAGCCCGGCGCGCTCCTTGCGGCGCGTCGAGCTCCCGGCGCACCGCCTCGGCCAGCCGCGCGCGCATGGCGGGCACTCCATCCGCGCCCGACGGCTCGATCGGCGCGACCGGGTTCTCGATCGCGATCCGCGCGATCCGGCCGGCCTCGTCGCGGGTGATCGGCGGGTTCTCCTCGTTGTGGAAGCGGCGCACGTAGAGGTCGTCGACCACCTCGCTCGACGAGGTCGGTCACGTCCTCGACGAACTGCGCTGTCGCGCTCGACGTCGCCCGCCACGCCGAGGCCGGCCAGCACCTCCTGGCAGAAGCCGTGCGTGGTGGCGATCGTGGCGGCGTCGAAGTCGGCGAGCGCGCGCGAGAGGTTGGCGCGCCGCTTCGCCACCACCTCGGGCGGGCCGTCGGCGAGCAGCCGCGACGACCTCGTCGCCCTCGCCGGTGCGCAGCCCGCGCTCGGTCGCGACGAGGCGCTGGCGCACGCGCTCGCGCAGCTCGCCGGTGGCCATCCGCGTGAAGGTGACGAGCAGCAGCTCGTCGAGCGGGATGCCGTCGGCGATGTAGCGGGCGGCCAGCGCGGCGATCGCGTACGTCTTGCCGGTGCCCGCGCTCGCCTCGAGCACGGTGACGCCGGTCGGCAGCGGGCCGCAGACGTCGAACCTCACCGGTGCTCCAGGCGCTCGTGCTGCAGCAGGCCGTCCCACAGGCGGCGCGCCCAGCGGCCGAAGCGGCGCGTCTCGTCCATGTCCCACGGCTCGTCGGTGCGCGCCGGCGCGGCCAACAGGTCCTCGTACGTGCAGCACGCCCCCGAGGACGAGCACGTGCTCGGGCTCCTGGTCCTCGCGCGCGAAGTCGTAGGTCGACTCCCACGCCTTGCGGGCGGCGACCGCTCCCGCCTCGGCGTAGGCGGCCGAGGTCAGGCAGGCGAGCGGCGCCGGCTCGCGCATCCCGCGGTCGAACAGGTCGATCAGGACGGCGAGGTGGTCGCGCGCCAGCGCGGCGTCGAGCGGCGGGATGCGGGCGATCGTCACGCTCGCGTCCGCTGCCGGACGGGGCGCGGCCGATCGTCATCGCCTCGAAGCTGCGGTCCGGGATGCGCGGCGGTCAGGGCGAGCAGCCGCACCCAGGCCGCGAGCCGGTGGCGCGCGCTCACGCGCGAGTAGGTGACGGTGCGCACGGTGTCGCCGGCCACGCCGGGCACGGTGCCGCCGAGCGTGCGGCCGCCGGGCAGCGCGACCTTGACGTCGACCGACCCCGCGCCGCCCTCGGGCACGTGGGCGACGATGTCCTCGACGGTCGGCTGGACGCGGTCGATCACCGGCTTGCCGAGCACGCCGGGCGGCAGCGTGCCGCGGGCGATCTCGGCCAGCACCGCGGTGCGGGGCTCGACGCCGGCCAGCCGCGCGTCGAGCAGCCGCTGGCCGACGCCCCACACCTCGAGCGCGTCGAGCGCGACCGGCAGCGCGTCCTCGAGCTCGTCGGAGTAGTCGCCGACGCTGATGCCGAGCCGCCGGCGCAGGAACGTGCGCACGGGCCGCTCGACGAAGCGCACGAGGTCGGCGAGCTCGATGACGTCGTCGTCGAGCGGCGGCAGCGGGCCGGTGAGGAACGGCGCCTGGAGCGAGCGCTCCTCGTTGAGCGCCCGCGCGCCCTCGAGCGTGACGTCCTCGAAGCTCCACACCCGCTCGGGCACGAGCTCGCCGGCCATGAAGTTGCGCGGGTCGAACGGCTGGAGCGGGTGCCGCACCATGACCTCCTCGCGCGTGCCGATCACGTCCAGCAGCTCGCCGACCGGCACGGCGGGCGGGCGCTCGAGGTTGGTGCGCTCGTCGTTGCCGGTGTAGGTGACGATCAGCTTGTCGGTCGCCGCCATCAGCGCGTCGAGCAGGAGCTGGCGGTCCTCGGTGCGGGCGTCGCGCTCGCCGACGTGCGGGTCGGCGAGCATCAGGTCGTCGCCGTCGCGCGGGCCCTTGCGCGGGAAGACGCCGTCGTCGAGGCCGAGCAGGCAGACGACGCGGTGCGGCACCGAGCGCATCGGCACGAGCGTGCAGACGGTCAGGTGGCCGGTGCGGAAGTTCGCGCGCGTGGGGCGGCCCTTGACGCGGTCGGCGAGCGCGGCGCGGATCTCCTCGAGCGCCAGCTCGGTGGTGTGGCCGGCGGCCTCGGTGACCACGTCGTCGAGCAGGCGCTGGAGCTCGGCGCGCTGCCAGGCGTCGCGCGGCGACGTGGCGGTGAGGGCGTCGGCGGCGTCGCCGAGCGCCGTGCGCCCAGTCGCCGATCGGCTTCGGCGCGTTGAGGTCGTCGACGGTGGCGTGCAGGCGGTCGATCAGCTCGGCGAAGCGGCCGGCGAGGTCGATCGCGTTGCTCTCCACGTCGTCGAGCGGCAGCACCTTCCCGAACAGCCGCCGCTCGTCCTCGGTCATGGCCACGCCGAGCAGCAGGCGGTCGAGCCCTGTCCGCCAGGTGCCGTTCGGCATCTGCTCGAGCTTGAACGGCGCCCGGTGGGCGGCGTCGAGCCCCCAGCGGATGCCGCTCGCGCGGACCCAGTCCTCCATCCGGCCGAGCTCGTCGTCGTCGAGGCCGAAGCGGCGGCGGACCGGCTCGCGGTCGGCGAGGTCGAGCACCTGCGAGGCGGTGAGGCGCTCGTCGGCGAGCTCGAGCAGGAGGGCGACGACGCCGAGCACGGGGTTGGTCTGGCGCAGCGAGCGGTCGGCGAGGCGGACGCGCAGGTCCGACTCGTCGCCGGTCCCGAACGTGGCCTGGATCAGCGGCGCGAACGTCTCGATGTCCGGGCACATCACGATCACGTCGCGCGGCTCGAGCGTCGGGTCCTCGGCCAGCTCGTGGAGGATCGCGGCGCGCAGCACCTCGACCTGGCGCGCGCGGCCGTGGCAGGAGTGGATCTGGACGCTGCGGTCGACCGGCGCGGTCTGCGGCGCCTCGTCGTTGCGGACGCCCGCCTGGAGTCGCTGGAGCAGCGAGTCGGCCCGTGGTCTCGGTCGGGTGGTGGTGGTCGGCGAAGTCGTCGAGCACGAGCTGGAGCTCGCGGCTGTCGTGGCCCCACGAGGCGAGCAGCTGGTTCTGCGGGAGCGTCGCCGTCTCGTCCTCGCTTGCGCCGTGTGGCCTTCGGGGCCTCGGCGACCTTCTCCCACAGCGCCGGCGAGGGGTGGAGCGCGAACAGGTGGACGTCGCGGCCGGCGGCGAGCGCCTTCAGGACGTCGACGTGGCCGCGCGGCAGCCGGGTCAGGCCGAACAGGCTGAGCCGCGGCGGCAGGTCGGCGAGCTCGGGCTGCTCGCGTAGTCGCGCGCACGCGCGCGCGAGGCGCTCGGCAGGATCGGGCTCGCCGATGCGGGCGCGCAGACGCCGGAACAGCTCGGCCTGCCAGGCGGCGTCGTCCGGGATGCCGGCGTCGTCGCCGGCGGCCCAGGCGCGGACCATGTCCGGCCGGTGCAGCGCGTAGCGGTCGAACAGGTCGGCGATGTGGCGGACGGTCGCGAAGCGGCGGGCGGGGTTGCCGCCGAGGTGGGCGGCCAGGGCCTGGAGCCACAGCTCGGCGAGCGACTCCTCGACGACCTCGAGCAGCGGCCAGACCGAGCGCTCCGGCAGCCACGGGTCGTCCTCGAGGCCGACCGCCGCCGCGACCGCCTCGTCGATCAGCCGGCGCGGCGACGGGAAGTCGACGTTGGCGCAGATGCCGTCGGCGCGGCCCGCCTGCGCCCCGAGCCCGGACGACATGCGCTGCGTGAGCCAGCGCTCCATCCCGCGCGTGGGGACGGCGACGAGCTCACGCGCGAAGGGGTCGTCGAGCGGGGCGGCGAGCAGCGCCTGAAGCGCATCGACCAGCCCGTCGGCCCGCTCGGCTCGGTGGACGTGGAGCAACTCAGTCGTCGTACTCGCCCGTCAGGACGGCGAAAACCGCGCCCTGCGGGTCGCCGAGCACCGCGAAGGTTCCGGCCGGCACGTGCACGGGCCCGTTGTACAGCCGCCCGCCGAGGTCGCCGATCTCGCCGGCCAGGCGCTCGGTGTCGTCGTGGCCGAAGTAGGGAATCCAGGCGGCCGGGCCCTGCTCCTGCGGGAAGATGCCGCCGTTGCTGCGCTCGCCGTTGCGGATCACGCGGTAGCCGCCGGACTCCGGCATCTCCTCGAAGGTCCAGCCGAACGAGCTTGCCGTAGAACTCGACCGCGGCGCTCGGGGTCCGGAGGTCACGAGGTCGTTCCACGCCATCGACCCGGGCGTGTTCACCAGCGTGGCGCCGATGTGCGCGCGCGGCTCCCACAGCGCAGAGCGCAGCGCCGGTCGGGTCGGCGAAGACGGCCATGCGGCCGACCTCCATCACGTCGAACGGCCTCGGCCATCACGGTGCCGCCTGCGGTCCTTGGCCTTCTCCGCGGTGCTCGTCGGCCGACTCGACGGTGACGTAGCAGTTCCAGTGCGGCGGCTGGCTGTCGTCGCCGAACAGCGCCGCGACGCTGTGGCCGTCGCGCTGCGCCATCGAGTAGACGGGCCCGTCGGGCCCGGTCGGGTTGTCCTCGTACTCCCAGCCGAAGAGCTGCGAGTAGAAGCTCTTCGCGGCGTCGGCGTCGCTCGTCACCAGCTCCGCCCACGAGAAGGTTCCCGGCGGGTAGCTCGTACGTTCTCCCATGTGGTCGATACTAGGTCGATGGCGTTCGTTCCGCCCGCCCGTCACCTGCTCCGCGCCAAGGACCTCGCGGACGCCCGCTACTTCGAGCCGCTCGACGTCGACGACCTGGCGCGCGCCGCCGGGCTGTCGCGCGCGCACTTCTAGCCGCGAGTTCAAGCGCGCCTTCGGCGAGTCGCCGCACGGGTACCTCTTGACCCGCCGGCTCGAGCGCGCCGCCGCCCTGCTCAGGAACACCGATCGTTCGGTTGCGGACATCTGCTTCTCGGTCGGGCTGTCGAGCGTGGGCTCCTTCACGACCAGCTTCACGCGCACGTTCGGCAGGTCTCCCGACCGCCTACCGCGCCGAGTTCCCGCCGGCCTCGTTGCAGGCCCGCGTGCCGATGTGCGTCATGCGCTTCTACGGCCGCCCGCAACGCAGCACGTTTCGAGAAGACAAGGCGCCCGCGCGGACGTAGCCTGCGGCGACCGTTCAGTTCGATCTCCCCAGGAGGACCCCGATGATCAGGATCGCCAACGCGCAGCTGTGGGTGCACGACCAGGACGCGGCGCTCGCCTTCTACACCGAGAAGCTGGGCTGGGAGGTCCGCGCCGACGTCACGCTCCCGGAGATGGGCGACTTCCGCTGGCTCACCGTCGGCCCGGCCGGCCAGCCCGACTTCTCGGTCGTCCTGATGGCCATCCCCGGCGAGCCGGTGATGGACGAGCGGCACGCGCGAGCAGGTCGCCGACCTGATGGGCAAGGGCTTCGCCGGCACCGTCTTCCTCACCACCGACGACGCCCAGGCGTCGTACGAGGAGCTCAAGGGCCGCGGCGTCGAGTTCACCGAGGCGCCCGAGGAGCGCCCGTACGGGATCGACGCCGGCTTCCGCGACCCGTCGGGCAACGCGTTCCGGCCTGACCCAGGTCAACGAGGCCGTCGTCCCCGGCTAGTCCAGGTCCCAGCCGAAGTAGACCTCCGCGCGCGGAGCCGGTCTCCGTCGAACGCGAGGATCTCGGTGTTGCGGAACCGGCTCCCGTCGCTGCGCGTGGCCTCGTACGTGACGATCACCTCGTCGCCGTGCTCGATCAGGCGGACGAAGTCGAAGCGCTCGAGGTTGCCGGCATTCGGCCAGCAGCGTTCGAAGTAGGTCGCGCGGTCGATGCCCGGGTCCGGCGGGCTGAAGAACGTGAAGTCGTCGGCGAGCAGCTTGTCGACGACCGCGCGGTCGCCGGACGCGTAAGCGCTGTACATGTCCTGTGCGATTTGCAGGCGATTCGGCATTGGGCCTCCCGTTCGGTAGCTTTGAGAACAGCAGATGGCGCGCCACACGTCACTCAGGGCATCGGACGCCGACCGCGACGCGGTGGCCGAGCGACTGCGCCAGGCCGCCATCGAGGGCCGGCTCGAGCCCGACGAGCTCGAGCAACGCCTGCACACCGCGCTGCGCGCGAAGACGTACGGGGACCTGACCGGCTGCTGACCGATCTTCCCGCCAAGCCGGTGAAGTGGGAGCGTCCGCGCCGCGGGGTGGGACCGGTGGCGGGCTTCGCGCTGGTCATGGTGCTCAAGACGGTGGTCGCGCTCGTGATCCTCAGCGCCGTACTGGTCGCCGCCGTGGCGACCTTCGCGTGGTGGATGCTCGGGCTGATCGTGTTCCTCGTGATCCGCTCCGGGAGCCACGGCTGCCGCAGCCACCGGCGGCACGCGAGCTGGCACCGCCCGCCGCACGTCCGGCGCGTCTGAGTTGGCCCGCTCGACGGCACTCGAGCGGCCACGGCAAGGCCGGGTGATCGCGGGGGTCTGCGTGGCGCTCGCGCGGCGGTTCGGGATGAAGCCGTGGCAGGTCCGGGTGCTGTTCGTGCTCTCGTGCATCCTGCCGGGTCCGCAGTTCCTGATCTACATCGCGCTGTGGATCATCCTGCCGTCCGCCTGAACGTCCGGCGCAACACGCTGCTGCTCGCCGCGACGATGGCCATCTACTCGGCGGTGCTCCAGCTCGTCGCGGCGGTGTCGTCGATCACGTTCGTGCTCGTGACCGGGATCGAGGGGCTGCTCGGGCTCGGCCCGGCGATCTTCCTCGTCGCGTCGGCCTCGGCGGCGATCCCGGCGGGCCGGCTGATGGACCGGATCGGCCGGCGGCCGGTGATCGCGGGCGGCTACCTGCTGGCGACCGTCGGCTGCGGCCTCACCGCGCTGGCGACCAACGTGGACTCGTCGGTGATCCTCATCCTCGGCTTCCTGCTCACCGGCGGGGCCAGCGGCATCGCGCTGCTGATCCGCACGGCGGCCGGCGACATGTACCCGCCCGAGCGTCGCGCGCGCGGGATCTCGTACGTCCTGTTCGGCTCGGTGTTCGGCGCCATCCTGGGTCCCGCCGTGTTCGGGCCGCTGTTCGCAGGGCGCGAGCTGGACGCTGCCGCGCTGACCGTGCCATGGCTGACAGCCGGCGGGATCAGCCTCGGTGCGCTGGCCCTTGTTCTGCTGGTGCGGCCGGACCCGAAGCGGATCGCCGAGCTGATCGGGGGCACGGCGAACGGCGGCTCGTCCGCGGCGCCGCTGCGGGAGATCATCGTGCGGCCGGGAGTGCGGCCGGCGATGCTCGCCGCGCTGGCGAGCTTCGGCGTGATGGTCTCGGTGATGAACCTCAGCGGCTACGTCGTCGTCGAGCACCACCACCACGACGCAGCAGGACGTGTTCCCGATCATCGGCGCCCACGTGCTCGGCATGTACGCGCTGGTCCTCGTCGTCGGGACGCTGATCGACCGCATCGGCCGCGGGCCCGCCATCACGGGCGGCCTTCTGACCATGGCGCTCTCCACCATCGGCCTGCTGTGGATCGACAGCGTCGCCGGCACCGCGCTTGCTGCTGTTCGGGCTCGGGGTCGGCTGGAACCTCTCCTTCGTCGCCGCGACCGCCCAGCTCGTCGACGCCACCGCGCCGTCCGAGCGCGGACGCATCCTCGGGTTCAACGACTTCATGTCGGCGCTGCTCGGCGCCGGGCTCGCCCTGCTCGGCGGCTACGCGCTCGACTCGATCGGCGTCGCAGCGCTGGCGCTGGGCGCGACCGTGATCGTCGCCGCCCCGGTGCTGTGGCTGGCGCCCCGCTGGGCCACCCTCGCCGCGGCCCGCGATCCGTGGTGATCAATAGATCGTCTCGCCACGGGCGAGCATCGCGACGAACTTCTCGATCCGCCGCTGCCGCGTCTCGGCGCGCTTGGCCGTCGCGATGCGGTAGAGCACGGCATACCGGTTCCGGCTGTTGAGCGTCTCGAACATCGCCTGCGCCCTGGGCTCCGCCTTCAGCGCCTCCGCGAGATCGTCAGGAACCTCGATCGTCGCCGGCCCGGCATACGCAGCGTCCCAGCGCCCGTCCGCCTTGGCCCGCTCGACCTCCGCGAGCCCGGCCGGGTGCATCCGGCCCTCCTCGGTGAGCCGCTCGACGATCTTCACGTTGCGCTGCGACCAGGCGCTGCGCGAGCGGCGGGGCGTGTAGCGCTGGAGGTAGGTGGCGTCGTCCCGGCTGCGCGCCTGGCCGTCGATCCAGCCGTGGCACAGCGCTTCCTCGAGCGCCTCGTCGCGGCTGACCCCGGTTGCGCCCTTCTTGGCGGTCACCAGCCACACGCCGTCGTTGCGGTCGTGATGTTCCGCGAGCCAGGCGCGCCAGGCCGCGCCGTCGGCGAGCTCGAGCGTGTCGCCGGTCATCGAGAGAGAATGCCAGCCATGGTCCAGCCCATACCCGACCATCTCCACACCGTCACGCCCCGGCTCGCCGTCGGGCGACGGCGCGATCGACTTCTACGCGCGCGCGTTCGGCGCCGATCAGCTCGGCGAGGTGGTCAGCGGCCCGGAGGGCGAGCTGATCCACGCGGAGATCCGCATCGGCGACTCCGTCGTGATGCTCACCGGCGAGTCCGACGAGGCCCGCATTCCGGGCAGCGGGCCGGTCACCGCGATCATGGCGACCTACTGGGAGGACGTCGACGCTGCCTGGGAGCGGGCGCTGGCGGCCGGCGCCGAGGTGATCTTCCCGCTCGCCGACCAGTTCTACGGCGAGCGCGGCGGACGGCTGCGCGACCCCTTCGGCCACCACTGGATGCTCAGCCAGGTGATCGAGGACGTCTCGCCCGAGGAGATGGAACGACGAGCCCAGGAGTACTTCTCATGAACGACGACTATCCCGTCCGGTACACGGTCGACTATCCGGAGCGCGACCTCAACCGCGTCAGTACCGCCTTCCGCATCTTCGCGGCGATCCCGATCGTGATCGTCGTCTGCGCCATCACGGGCTACCAGAGCCAGTGGACCACGTGGGAGAACGGCACCTCGACCACCGTCATCGTCGTGAGCGGGGGCACCGGGCTCCTGTTCGTGCCGACGCTCTTGATGATCCTGTTCCGCGAGAAGTACCCGCGCTGGTGGTTCGACTGGAACCGCGAGCTGCTGCGCTTCATGAACCGCGTCGGCGTCTACCTCGCGCTGATGGACGACCGCTATCCGTCGACCGACGAGGAGCAGGCGGTCCACCTCGAGTTCGAGCACCCGACCGGCCTCAACCGCTGGCTGCCGCTCGTGAAGTGGTTCCTCGCCATCCCGCACTACTTCGTGCTCGCGTTCCTCTACTTGGGCGCGTTCTTCGCGGTGATCGGGGCCTGGTTCGCGATCCTGTTCACGGGCCGCTACCCGCGTGGCATCTTCGACTTCCTCGTCGGCGTCGGCCGCTGGCACAACCGCGTCGTCGGCTACACCGCCATCCTCGTCACCGACGAGTATCCGCCGTTCCGGCTGCGACCGTAGCGCTCAACTCACCGGCGGGCGACGGCCGTTCCAGGGCCGCGCCTGCTCCAGCTGCGCGGAGAGCGAGAGGAGCGTCGCCTCGTCGTTCGGCCGGCCGACGAGCTGGACGGCGAGCGGCAGACCGCTCGCGGAGAACCCGGCCGGGACCGAAGCCGCCGGCTGGCCGGTGGAGTTCCAGAGCACGTTGAACGGCACCCAGCCGGTCTCCCACAGGTAGGTCGCGGTCGCGCCCCGGCCCTCCATGATCCCGGCGGGCACCGCGGGCTCCGACATGACCGGGGTGAGGAGCACGTCGTGGTCGTCGAACAGCCGGCCGACGCGCTCGGCCAGCCGCCGCTCGGCGCGCACCAGCCGCTCGACGAGGCGGTCGGGGATCAGCGCGCCGGGACGTGCGAGCGTGCGGGTGCGGCGCTCGAGCCGGTGCGGGCGCTCGACCTCGCTGACGAGCTCGTGGATGCCGCGGAACAGCAGGCCGACGATCACCGCCCCGTCGCGGACGCCGACGCCGGGGTCGGCCTCGACGACGTCGTGCCCGAGCGAGCGCAGCAGGTCGGCGGTGCCGTGCAGCGCGCCGCGGACCTCGTCCGTGAGCTTGCCGCGCGTCCCGGCCGGGAAGGCGTCCGAGAACGCGATGCGCAGGCGCCGCGGCGGCGCCACGTCGAAGCTGCCGTCGGCGATGACGTCGAGCATCAGCGCGGTGTCGCCGACCGAGCGGGTCAGCGCGCCGAAGCAGATCCAGTGGCTGTCGTCGCGATCGTGCGGCGTGCGCGGGACCCGACCGGCTTGCGGCTTGAGGCCGAACAGGCCGCAGCAGGCGGCGGGGATGCGGATCGAGCCGGCGCCGTCGGCCGCGAGCGCCGCAGGGACGAGCCCGGCGGCGACGGCGGCCGCCGAGCCGCCACTGGATCCGCCGGGCGTGCGCTCGGGATCCCACGGGTTCCGCGTGACGCCCCAGGTGATCGACTCCGTGAACGGCCACAGCCCGACCTCGGGCATCGTGGTCTTGCCGATCACGATCGCCCCGGCGGCGCGCAGCCGCCTGACGACCTCGGCGTCGGCCGGCGCCCTCGTCGCGTTCGCGCCGGTGCCGCGGCTGGTGACCTCGCCCTCGATGTCGATCTCGTCCTTGACTGCGATCGGCACGCCGAGCAGCGGCGCGGTCTCGCCACCGGCACGACGATCGTCGGCGCGGCCGGCCTCGGCCAGCGCCCGCTCGGCGTAGACGGCCCCGAACGCGTTCAGCTCCGGGTCGAGCCGCTCGATCCGGTCCAGCGACGTCTCGACCAGCTCGCGCGCCGAGACTTCGCCGCGCCGGACGAGCTCGGCCTGCGCCGCCACACCTTCGAACATCGGCTGACCCTATCCGGCGCGCGCAAATGGACACGATCCCCTTCCTGTCGCTCGGAGTACGATCCGCGGCAGGGGTGTGTCATTCGGCGCTACGGGAGGGTGCCATGCACAAGCTCGCGACGTTCCTGTTCGCGGTAGTCGTACTGCTCGCCGGCGGCGCAAGCGCGGCGGCCGCCGAACCCGAGTGGTCGTGGCGCTACGACCACTGGCCTCAGCAGCAGCCCTGGCAGGAGGACGCGTCGGCGTCCGCCCTGCGGTTCGGCGGCGGCGAGGCGCCGCAGCCGATCGACGCGCAGGACTGGGTCAACCCGGACAACATGACCTGGCTCGACTACCGCAAGCCGCCGAGGACCAACTGGGCCGACCCGAACGCGAGCGGATCGGTGCGCACGTTCCGGGGCGCGCTGGTGCTGCTCGACTATCCGAACCAGCCGTTCGTCGTCACGCAGCCTCAGGGCTCGACGGTGTTCGCCAACCCGAGCGCCGAGGCCAACGGAGTGCCGCGCGAGCAGGTCGCGCAGTTCTACGAGGACTTCCTCAACACGCCGGGGCAGCTCAACCGCGGCCACACGCTGCACGAGTACTGGATGGAGGACTCGGGCGGCCGCTACGGCGTCGAGCTGACCGGGTTCGGCCCGTACACCATGCCCGGCAAGGACCACGAGTACGCGATGGAGTTCCAGCGCGGCGCCGCCTGCCCGGCCGGCGACACGTGCAACCGCAACATCCGCACCGACGGCCGCGCCGCCTGGGTCGCCGACGTCGGGGCCGAGGTGCCCGCGCAGTTCGACTTCATCTTCTTCTTGAGTGCAGGGCAGGACGAGTCGTCGACGTGGCAGGAGTTCGGGCCGATCAAGTTCCCGACCAAGGAGGACGTGACCGAGGACTTCGGGCCGCCGGATCCGGCGCTGCCGAACTGGTCGCCGACGCGCTACGTCGAGTGGACCTCGTGGGCGTCGGGCTCCTCGATCTGGCCCAACGCAGGCGGCGGCTCATCGACGCAGGCCGAGAGCTCCGGGATGGCCGTGTTCGCGCACGAGTTCAGCCACATCCTCGGCATCGCGGACAACTACAACAACCCGTTCGGCGTCCCGCCGCGGCGCGCCTACACCGGCATCTGGGAGATGCTCAGCCGCGGCAGCTTCAACGGGCCGGGCGGCCCGCACAGCCGCTGGGTGATCCCGCCGACAGGCGGCGCGTCGATGGGCGCGCAGCACATGCTGCGCAACAAGATCGACCTCGAGATGGTCGACGAGGCGAACGTGCTCCGGCTCTCGCGCGAGGTGCTGGACGAGTCCGGCCTGGTCGTCGCGCGGGTGAAGGCGCGGGTCGTGCAGCCGGACTCCGACGAGCTGTCCGGGATCAACGTCGCCTTCGGCACGGGCGACAAGAGCCCGGCATGCGATGTGAACACGGACCCGTTCTGCGACGGCGGCCGGTACGACAACTACACGATCGAGGTCATCGACCGCATGGGCACGGACTCGTTCACCCCCGACTCGGGCGTGCTGCTCGCGAAGACCAAGAACAGCGACAACCAGGCGCCGTTCGAGTGGGTGATCGACGCCAACCCGCAGCACATCGGGATGACCGACTACGTGCTGCCGGACGGCACCGAGATCCCGATCACGATCGGCGACTATCGCCAGCTCTCGGACGCGCTGTTCCACGCTGGGGCCGACTCGGGCAGCGAGTTCGAGTTCGAGGATCAGGCCAACCGGCTGCACTTCTACGTGCTCGACGCGGCATGTCTCGCGAGGCGAGCTGTCCTACACGGTCGCGATCCGCTCGCTCGACGGGTTCGGCCCGCAGCGGCGCGGCGTGCGGCTGCTGCCGGCGGCGGGGCTCCCGACGGGCGACGGCTGGGCACGCTGCCGCTTCCTGCTGCACAACTCGGGTCGCGCCGCGGTGGCGGGCACGCACCCGGAGGACGTCAGCGAGTACCTGCGGTCCGACGTCTACCGGCTGTCGGCGGCGTCCAAGAGCTCGGGCTGGTCGGTCTGGCTGCCGAACCAACTGGCAGCCGCCGAGTTCGGGCGGACCGAGTGGGTGACGGCGTATGCGCGGCGCGATTCCGGCAGCCGGATCGGCCGGATCACGCTGACCGCGACGTCCGAGAGCGACACGGGCAAGTCCGACACGGCGACGTGCCTAGCTCTGGCTAGCTGAACTCGAAACGGGTGCCGACGCTGTTCTGGATGAACGCGTCGGGGAAGACGCGGGCGATCGCGTGGATCGCCCGCCAGCCCGTGCAGTGGCAGGGCACGAGGTAGTCGGGCGCGAGCTCGGTCAGGGCGTCGCACGTCGGCGCGATGATCTTCTCGAACAGCGGCCCGGACAGGTGGAAGCCGCCGATGACGGCGTGGATGCGGTCCTCGCCGGTCAGCTTCCGGACGTAGCGGAGGATGTTCACGATGCCCGAGTGGCCGCAGCCCGTGAGGACCACGAGGCCCTTGCCGCGGACGTTGGCCACCAGCGCCTGGTCGTCGAGGATCAGCGGGTCGGGCTGCCAGTGGCCGTCGCGGTAGGCCTCGAACAGCGGGTGGCCCTGCTCGAAGTCGGTCGTGCGGTCGACCTCGCCGGTGACCAGCAGCGACCCGTCGAGCAGGAACGAGGGCTGCTGCTGCTCGACGATGTCGAAGCCCGCGCCCTCGAGCGCGGCCTTGCTGGTCGACGGCAGCTCGACCGCGCCGGAGGGGAGCGCGACCCGGCGCCGGCTCCAGAAGTCCGGGTGGATCAGGACCGGGACGTTCGGGCGGCCGAGCCGCTTGACGAGCCCGTCCATGCCGGTGGTGTGGTCCCAGTGCCCGTGGCTGAGCACGATGATGTCGATGTCGCCCGGGGAGAGCTCGAGCCGGCGCATGTTCTCGACCAGGCCGTCGGGCGTGAGCCCGGCGTCGAACAGGACGCGGGTCGTGCGGCCGCCCTTCTCGACCGTCACGAGGCACGAGAACCCGTGCTCGGCGCGCAGGGCGTCGGTGGCCAGGCCGCCGGCGAGGATCGGCGTGGGCAGGCTCTGCGCGACGCCGCGTGCGAACGGGATCCGTTTCGCCGGCCCCTGGTCGGCCAGCAGGAGATCGGCGACGTTGTCGACGAGCGTGGTGACGGTCAGCGCGTCGACGGGCTCGAGGGCGATGGCGTCCATCGCGGCGACACTACCGGCGACGGTGTGGATCGCTTACCGCGCCAGGTCGATGTCGAGCGTCACCCATGGCGCGGCCGCCAGCGCCGCCTGCATCGCCGCCTCGTCGTCGAAGCGACCCGTGAGCCGGCGTCCCTCACAGCGCAGGGCGATGCGGTCCTCGCGGAACGGCCACGGGTCGAGCTCGAGCGGCGTCCAGTCCAGCAGCAGCCCGAGCGACAGCGAGTCCCAGGTCCAGACGAGCTGCTGGTTGCGGCGCACGACGTCGTCGTCCGCGGCCGCGGCCGTCCTCGGATCGGCGCGCAGATCGGCGAGCAGGCGAGCCTGGAGCTCGGCCTGGCCCGCCAGGAACGCCCGCACGCGCTCGACGTCCCGCGGCGGTAGCCGCGACAGGTCGCGCCGCTCGTACAGCGCAGTCCCGTGCATCGAGACCAGCAGCGCGGCGTAGCGGCTCTGCGGCATCACGAGCGGCGCCGCGCTCCACCAGATCTCGAGGTGCTCATCGAGCGAGAGCTCCATGAACGACCGCGGCAGGCCGGTCTCGGGGTTGAGCGTCGGCCGCGTCTCCCACGCTGCCATGCCGACGTCGTGCTGCTCGGCGGCCAGGCACACCTCCTCCCACGGCTCGACGGGCGCCCGCCACGCCCGCGCGAGCTGCCCGGACAGCCACGCGTGCGCGGGCTGGCCGATCGCGATCACGTCGTCGCCGTCAGGACGCAGGAGCATCGAGCTCGCGCGGCCGGACGTAGTCGATCAGCTCCGCGGTCTCGAGCCTCGCCCAGCTCTCGAGCTCGAGCGTCGCCAGCGCGGCGGTCGGGAACTTGTCGTCGAGGCCGGCGAGCCGGAACGCCAGCTGCTGCATGCCGGGGTTGTGGCCGACCAGCAGTACGGATGCGACACCGTCGGGGACCTCGCGCAACCGGGCCAGCAGCGAGTCGGCGCCGGCGCCGTACAGCTCGGCCTCGATGCGGGCATCCAGTCCCGCCGGCCCGAGGCGGTCCAGCGTCTGCCGCGCGCGCTTGGCGCTGGAGCAGAGCACGAGCTCGGGCACGATGTCGTTGTCGCGCAGGTAACGGCCGATCGCCTTGGAGGCCTTTCGGCCCCTCGGCGCGAGCGGGCGGTCGTGGTCGTCCAGCGAGGCGTCCTTCCAGCTCGACTTCGCGTGCCGCAGGAGATAGAGCCGACTCACCGCAAGACCAGCCTACGCGGTGGTACAACGCTCTCGTGAGCTCACCGCCGCTGTGTCCGACGTGCGGCCAGCCCGCCAGCGAGGCGCTCGGCGGGCCGGATCACGACTGGGAGTGCCGCAACGAGGCATGCCCCGAATTCGGTCAGCCGGTTGCCGCCGACGAGCCGGAGGACGACTAGGAGTCCTGAACCGGGACGAGCGCCGCGGCAGCCTCCTCGCGCGAGGAATAGAGCGCGAACAGCTCCGAGAGCCCAGACAGCTCGAACACCCGCCGCACGGGACCGTGCGGGCAGACGACGGCGAGCGCGCGATCCTCCCGGCCGAGCAGCCCGCGGGCGCGCAGCAGCACCTGGAGGCCGGTCGACTCGATGAAGTCGAGGTCCGAGAGGTCGACGATGAACGCGCCCACGCTCTCCCGGATCGCCGCCTCGAGCGCCTCCTCGAGTGCCTCGGCGACGCTGATGTCGACCTCGCCGTGAACGGCGACGCCAGGCGCGTCGCGCAGTCCCGCGTCACCCACCTGGAACCTCACGGAGCGGTGCGGCCGCGCCCGCCCATGAAGAAGACCAGCAGCGCCAGGATCGCCAGCGCGAAGAGCAGCGGATGGACGATCGCGCCGCCCGCGATCGCGACGACCAGCAGCACGATCCCGATGATCAGCCACAGCATGAGGTGCTCCTTTCGGCGTTGATCGCGGGACCGTAGGAGGGCCGGCGAGCGGGACCCGGATCGCACGTCGTCGCTCCGACGTCCGAGTGCAGACATGGGCACAACGGGTAGGGGTCCGGCATGGGCTCGATCAGCATCGTCGACGCCGACCCGGACCTCGCCGACCTGCTCGACGAGCGCAGTCTCGGGCGGGCGCGCCGCGAGGCGATAACGCGGGTGCAGCGCCTGTCTCCGGGGGAGTGGGACGCGACCGCGGCGCATGAGCCGGCCGAGCACCACCGCGGCTTCCTGATCATCGACGGCCTGCTCAGCCGCACGGTCGACGTGCTCGGCCGCCGCTGCGTCGAGCTCGTCGGCCACGGGGACGTCATGCGGCCCTGGCGCTGGGACGACGAGGGATCGCACGTCCGGGCGGAGATCGGCTGGACGGCGCTCGAGCCGACGCGCCTGGCCGTGCTCGACCACGAGCTCGTCCTGCGCATGGTCCCGTGGCCCCAGCTCGGCTTGGAGCTCTTCAACCGCGGCACCCGGCGGGCGCATCATCTGGCCGTCGCGCTCGCCATCGCGCACCACCAGCGCGTCGACGACCGCCTGCTGCTGACGCTCTGGCACCTCGCCGAGCGGTGGGGGCGCGTCCACCCCGACGGCATCGTCGTCCCGCTGCCGCTCGGTCACCAGCGGCTGGCGGACCTGGTCGGCGCCCAGCGTCAATCTGTGACGACGGCGATGGGCGGGCTCACCCGAGACGGATCGGTCAGCCGGCGCGACGACGGCAACTGGGTGCTGCATGGCGACCCACCCGCCGAGCTGCGCCACCACAAGCTCGTCGCGGCGCTCACCTGATCCAGTCCGCGATCGCCCCGATCCAGCGCGGCCCGACCATGTCGTTGTGGCCGGCGTCGAGGACCTCGATCCGCTTCGGCCCGGGCGCCGCCTCGAACAGCGCCTCGCCGTCCATGAGCGGCACGATCTCGTCGCCGGAGCCGTGCAGCACGAGAAGCGGAGCGCGCAGCCGGCGGATGAGCCGCAGGCTCGGGTATGCGTCGGGCACGAACGCCCGCGGGATGAACGGGTAGTGCAGCCGGGCCATGTCCCGGATGCTCGTGAACGTCGACTGGAGGATCAGCCCCGCGGGCGGATGGTGGATCGCGAGCTCGAGCGCGATCGCGCCACCCAGTGACTCGCCGAGGTAGACCGTCCGCCCGGGCCCGAGCGCGTCCCGCGCCGCACGGGCGTCCTCGTAGGTGCCCTGCTCGCTCGGGCGTCCGGCGCTGCGCCCGTAGCCGCGGTAGTCGAAGGCGAGCACGTCGAAGCCGGCGGCGGAGAGCAGCGTGATGTGCGGGACGCGATCGCCGATGTTGCCCGCGTTGCCGTGGAACAGCAGCACCTGGCCGATCGTGGGCGCCGTGGCCGGAACCCACCAGCCGTGCAGATCGCCGATCGCGACGTCCTCGTACGGCACCGCCGGCGTCTCGAGGATCTCCCGCGACGGGAAGAACAGCAGCCTGTTCATCAGGCGGACTAGGGGATTCCCCGGTGCGGCGGGTGCCATCGCGCCAGAAGGATGCCCGTCATGCCCGCCCGCGTCCTCGCCGCCCTCGTGGCGCTGCAGGGCCCGCTGGCCACCGTCGCCACCAAGGACATGCAGAGCACGGCGCTGGCGATGCCCAGCCCGCCCGCCTGGTCACCCGACGGCACGCAGCTCGCATACAGCGCGCCGGTCCCCGACAGCTTCGGGCTCGAGCACAGCGCGATCTTCGTGATGAAGGCCGACGGCACCGGGGCACGGCAGGTCACGCATCCGTTCGCGCTCGAGCCGGACACGTGCAGCAACCAGTGCGACAACTCCCACGCCTCCTTCGACCACTCGCCGACCTGGACGCCGGACGGAAAGCTCGCATACATCCGCATGGTGTTCTCCGGCGACGAGTCGCCGCGCGTGGGCGAGCGCGGCACGTCGGTCTGCGTGGGCGACGCCCAGCGCTACTACCTCGAGCCGCGCGCCAACGGCCTGATCCTGTCCTTCGTCTGGCCGACGGACTCGATCCACCCGTTCGCCATCCTCGGCGACCGGCCCGACAAGACCTACAGCGTCCGCAACCTCGGCACGAACGTCGACCTCATGCACGCGATGCCGTGCGCCTCAGGCGCTGACAGCTCAGTCCGCTTGCGGATCCTCGCTGGGCGCCGGCCCACGCTCCGCCACGACCAGGTTCACCCCCGCCTCTCGAAACTCATCGACGGTGGCCGGGTCGATCCCGTCGTCGGTGATGATCAGGTCCAGCGACTGCGCGCTGCGCACGGTCATCAGCGAGTCGCGCTTGAACTTCGTCGAGTCCAGCAGCCCGACCGCCTTCCGCGCGCACTCGGCGGCCGCATTCAGGGTGTCGGCGAGGGGGGCCCGCGAGGTCGTCAGCCCGTGCTCGAGCGTGATCCCGGCGGCCGAGATGAATGCGATGGCCAGGTTCAGGTCGGCCAGGAAGTCGGCGGTCCAGCGGCCCGTGAGCACGCGCATGTGCTGGTCGAGCTCGCCGGGCGTCATGATCACGTAGATCGAGTCCGCCGTGAGCCCGAGCGCGATCGCCGGGGAGTTCGTGACCAGGGTCAGCGCCGTCGGGGGACGCAGCTCGAGCGCGCGCGCCAGCGCCATCCCGGTCGTCGACGCGTCGATGAAGATCGTCGACCCGTCCTCGACCAGCGCGCGCGCCTTGAGCGCGATCGCGTCCTTCTCGCGCGCGGCCCCGCGCACGCGCGTGTTCCACCCGGCCTCGATCGGCGGCCGGGTGTCCGGCAGCGAGCGGGCGCCCCCGCGCACGCGTTCGAGCAGGCCCGCGTCCGACAGCAGCTCCAGGTCGCGGTGCACGGTCACCGGCGAGACGGCGTGCTCCGAGGCGAGGTCCGCGAGCGACGCGCCGCCGTCGCGCTGGACCCGCTCGAGGATCCGCGCCCGCCTGAGCACCGGCGTGAGCGGAACGTCGATCATCCGCGGGCGACGGCCGACTCCGTCCCGGCGTCGAACAGATGGATGCGGTCGAGGTCGACGGCCGCGCGGACCTGATCGCCGATCTGCAGCGACGCCGTCGGCGGCGCCTTGATGACGATCCGCCGGTCGCCGATCTCGACGTCGACGAGCGTGCGGTCCCCGAGCGGCTCGACCGCGTAGACCCTGCCGTCGAGCGCCGCCGACTCTTCGCGCGCCTCCAGCGACAGGTCCTCGGAGCGCACGCCGAGCAGCGCCGGGCGATCGCCTTGGAAATCGAACCCGGGGTTGGGCAGCGACCATCCCGTCCCCTCGAGCCGCCCGTTGGCCGTGCACGGCAGCAGGTTCATGCGCGGCGAGCCGACGAACGTGGCCACCCAGCGGTTCGCCGGGCGGTCGTAGATCTCGGTGGGCGAGCCGACCTGCTGGACGGTCCCTTCCCGCAGCACGGCGAGCCGGTCGGCCATCGACATCGCCTCGACCTGGTCGTTGGTCACGTAGAGGAACGTCCGCCCCAGCGACCGGTGGATGCGGGTGAGCTCGGTGCGCATCTCCACGCGCAGCTTGAGGTCCAGGTTCGTCAGCGGCTCGTCCATCAGGAACGCGCGCGGGTTGCGCACGAGCGCCCGCCCGAGGGCGACGCGCTGCATCTCGCCGCCCGACAGCTGGGAGGGCTTGCGCTCCATCAGCTTCTCGATGTGCAGCAGCTCGGCCACACGGGCGACCTGCGCGTCGATCTCGGCCTTGGGCAGCTTGCGCGCCCGCAGCGGCGAGGCGATGTTGGCCGCCGCCGTCTGCTTCGGGTACAGCGCGTACGACTGGAAGACCATCGCCAGATCCCGCTCGGCGGGCGTGGCGCCCGTCGCGTCGAGACCCGTCAGGTGCACCGTGCCGGCGTCCGGCTTCTCGAGCCCCGCGATCACCCGCAGCGTCGTGGTCTTGCCCGCGCCCGACGGGCCGAGCAGCACGAAGAATGCCCCGTCGGGAACGTCGAGGTTCAGGTCGTCGAGCGCCTGGACGTCGCCGAACGCCTTCGAGATGCCGCTGGCGACGATGGCGGAGGTCATCGGCCGGCCAGCCGCTCGGTCTGCGGGTCGTACACCGGCGGCGCCGAGCCCTCGTGGCGGACGGACACGACCTGCTCGTCCCCGAAGCGGGCGGTCGGGGGCATCCGCACGTTGAGCAGGCCGGCCTCGGTCTCGACGACGTAGATCGTCTCGTCGCCGAGCGACTCGCGCGACACCACGCGTCCGCGCGCGCCGTCGGGATCCGACTCCGACACCGTGAAGCTCTCGGGCCGCACGCCCGCGATCACCCGGTCACCGCGCTGGAGTCCCTCGGGCGCGGCGATCTTCAGCCCGCCGGCGGCGGTCAGGTGCCCGTTGGTGACCTCGGCCTCGATCAGGTTCATCGGCGGCGAGCCGATGAAGCGCGCGGCGAACAGGGTGGCCGGCCGGTCGTAGACCTCCATCGGCGCGCCGAGCTGCTCGAGCCGCCCGTTGTTCATGATCGCGATCCGGTGCCCCAGCGCCATCGCCTCGGTCTGGTCGTGGGTCACGTAGATCATCGTCGAGTTGAGCCGCTGCTGGACGTGCTTGAGCTCCGCGCGCATGTCGGCTCGCAGCTCGGCGTCGAGGTTCGTCAGCGGCTCGTCCATCAGGAACGCCTTCGGGTGGCGGACCATCGCCCGGCCGAGCGCGACGCGCTGCTGCTCGCCGCCGGACAGCTTGCCCGGCCGGCGGGCGAGGAACGGCTCGAGCCGCAGCATCCGCGCCGCCTCGTTGACCCGCTCTTCCACCTCGGACGCCGGCCGCTTGGCCGCGCGCAGCGGGAACGCGAGGTTGTCGCGCACGCTCATGTGCGGGTAGAGCGCGTAGAACTGGAACACCATCGCGATGTCCCGCTGCGACGGGCGCAGCCCGCTCACGACCTCGTCGCCGATGACGATCTGCCCGGAGGTCTCGTGCTCGAGGCCGGCGACGCAGCGCAGCGTCGTGGTCTTGCCGCAGCCCGACGGCCCGAGCAGGACGAACAGCTCGCCGTCGGCGATCTCGAGGTCGAGCTCCTCGACGGCGACGGTGCCGTCGGGGAACTCCTTGCGCAGGCGCTTGACGAGGACCTCGGCCATCAGCGGCGGACCGCCCCGAGCGTCACGCCGGCGACCAGGTGCTTGCGCACGAGGAAGGCGAACACCAGCACCGGCAGGGCGAAGACCATCGCCGAGGCGGCCACCAGGCCCCAGTTGATCGTCGTGCCGCCGATCAGGCCCGCGATCGCGGCCGGCGCCGTGCGCGAGTCCGGATCGGTGATCAGGAAGATCGAGAACACGAACTCGTTCCAGGAGAAGATCAGCGCGAACACCGCCGTGGCGGCGATGCCGGGGATCAGCAGCGGCATCGTCACGCGCCAGAACGCCTCGAACCGCGAGTAGCCGTCGAGCATCGCCGCCTCCTCGTACTCGGCCGGCAGCTCGTCGATGAAGCCCTTCATCATCCAGATCGTGAACGGCAGGTTGAAGGCCGCGTACACCAGGGTCAGGCCCTGCAGCGTGTCGAGCAGCGAGAGGTCGCGGAACATCAGGAAGACCGGGATCACGACGACCACGGGCGGCATGAACCGCGTTGAGAGGATGAAGAACAGCTGGTCCTTCTTGGCCGGGATCGGGAACCGCGAGTAGGCCCATGCGGCGGGCACGCCGAGCACGGTGGCGATGATCGTCGAGGCCGTGGCGACGATGATCGAGTTCTGGAACCCCGAGAACACCGGCGAGTCCGGGCTGAAGACGTCCTTGAGGTGCTCGAGCGTGGGGGCGAAGTTGAGCACCTTGGCCGGCACCGCGTAGATGTCCCGCGTGTTCTTGAGCGCGGTCTCGAGCATCCACACGACCGGGAACAGCATCACGACGGCGAGCAGTGCGAGCAGCGCGATCTCGAACGCGGAGCCGAGCCGGCGGCGGCGGCGGACGGGAGGCGGGGCGGTCTCGCCCGCGATTCCCTCGCCGGCCATCCCGGAGGGCTGGATGTGAGCTGCCATGGCTAGCGCCCCTGGAGACGGTCGAGGTATCTGAGGTAGAGCTGCGCGGCGAGGATGACGACGATCACCATCAGGATCCCGTACGCCGCCGCGCGGCCGGTGTCGAAGCCGAAGAACGCGACCTTGTAGACGTTGTACGACAGCGTCTCGGTCGTGCCGCCCGGGCCGCCGCCCGTGAGGATGTAGACCAGGTCGAACAGCCGGAAGGCCTCGATCGCGCGGAACATGACCGCGATCAGCAGCAGCGGCCAGACGAGCGGGAACGTGATCCGGCGGAACTTGAACCACTCCGAGGCGCGGTCGATCTCCGCCGCCTCGTAGAGGTACTTGGGCACCGCCGTCAGGCCCGCGAGCGCGATCAGCATGATGAACGGCGTCCACTGCCAGGAGTCGACGATGACCAGCGACAGCAGCGCCAGCCGCTGCTGGGTCAGCCACTCGACGCGGCCGAGCCCGAGGCTGTCCAGGAACGAGTTCACGACGCCGAACTGGACGTCGAGCATGAACTTCCAGAACAGGCCGACGACGACCGGCGACAGCATCATGGGAATCAGGAAGAGCGTCGTGAGCACGCCGCGGCCCGTGGTGCGGCGCGAGATCAGGAACGCGATCGCGAAGCCGAGGAGGGTCTGCAGCGCGACCGCGCCGACGACGAAGATCAGGGTCGTCAGCGCGCGCGCCCGCACGACCGGCGACGTGAGGACGTCGACGTAGTTCTCGAACCCGATGAAGCTCGCGGGCACGTCGCGGGTCACCGAGAAGTCGGTGAACGACAGCCAGATGAGCCGGATCAGCGGCCAGATCGACAGGAACACCAGCAGCGCGAGCGCCGGTGAGACGAAGAGGGTGGCGAGCCAGCGGTCGGTGAGCCAGCCGAAGCGCCTGGCCGCGGCCGGCGCCTCGAGCGTCGGCGCCGGCGCGGTCACGGTTGGTGGTGATTCGAGCGTGTCGGCCATTCGGTCTCACGGCGGGGCGGGAGGCCGGGCGTCCCCGGCCCGGCCTCCCGTGGAGGGTCCCCTATTCGCCGCTCTCGTCGAGGATCGCCTGCTCCTCCGTCGCCAGCTTGTCGAGCGCCGCGTCCGGCTCCTCGGTGCCGGAGATCGCCGCGTTGACCTGGGTCGAGTGGACGTTCAGGAGCTTCGCGTACTCGGGCAGGTTCCAGAAGTCCTTCAGCCGCGGAACCGAGTCCGTGAAGACCTGGTTGTACGGCTGCGTCTCGAGGAACTCCGGCGATTGCAGGACGTCGTTGCGCGCCGGGACGCCGCCGAGCTGCGCCCACTTCTTCTGGGCTTCGGGCGTCTGGAACCACTTGATGAAGTTCAGCGCCTCGGCCTGCTTCTCCTCCGGGATGTAGCGCGAGATGTGCAGGCCCATGCCGCCGAGCGGCACCTTGTCGGTCTCCTGCGGCGGAAGCGGGGCGAACGCCAGCTTCTCGAGGATCGCCTCCCTCGTCTTGCCCAGCTCCGAGCTCTTCGGATCGAGCAGGCCGCCCATCGCGGCGATCCACTGGAAGCCGACGCACACCTTGCCCTGGCTGATCGCGGCGTTGACCTCGTCGATGAACCAGTTGCTCGAGCCCTTCGGCGCGAGCGGGACCATGTCGTTGACGAGCACGTCCATCGCCTTCTTGCCGGCGTCGTCGTTGATGACGCCTTCGATCTTGCGGTTGTCCGCATCCCACAGCTCGCCGCCGTAGAGCGCGTTCATGACGTTGTACGTGACCGCCGCGGCGTCGCTCGTGCCGGCCTGGTGGAACGCGAGGCCGCTCATGCCGGGGTTCTCTTCCTGGCACTTCTTGGCGGCGGCGATCATGTCCTCCCACGTGGCGGGAACCTCGTCGCCCATCAGGTCCTTGCGCCAGATCATCGACCACGTGTCGCCGAGCAGCGGCAGCCCGTAGGTCTTCGCGTCGGGGTTGGCCTCGCCGGTCTGGGCCTGCGGGTACTGGCCGTACGCCGCGAGGAAGTACGGGTCGTACACGGACGTGTCGATGTTCTCCTTGACGAAGTCCGTCATGTCGACGATCGAGCCGTTCTCGACGGCCTCACCGATGTTCTGCGAGTCGAGGATCGGCATGTCGAAGTTCGTCTTGCGCGCCGCGAACTGGGTGAAGATCGCGTCGTGCCACTGCGCGTTCGGCACGGTGTTGACCTTGACGGTCACGTTCGGACGCTCCTTCGTGTACTCCTTGCCCAGCTCCTCGAGGGCCTGCGCGGGCGGCCACTCGAACCAGAGGAACGTGAGCGTCATCGGCTCGCTGGACAGCTTGCTGGTCGCGTCGGTGGCCGCCGTCGAGGCGCCGCCTTCGTCGTCACCGCCGCCACAGGCGACGAGCGTGAGCGCTGCGGCGGTCGCTGCGAGCGCTGCCGCGACCTGAAGTCTCCCCTTCATGCACTCCTCCTCCAACGGGTTGGCCTTGTTGCCAGACGATCTTGCATCCCGCTGCAAGGAACTTACGCGCTTCTTGCAATCCTTGTCAATCTCTAGCTTCAGTTCTTGCATTACCCATCACCGGCGCGCTACTGTCCGGCCATGGCCATCGCCACCGAGCGGCGGCAGTTCGCCGTCGCCGACCCCGCGGACGGCTCGGTCATCGAGACGCTGGAATCCGCTATGCCGGAGGACGGGATCGCCGCTGTCGACGCCGCGGAGGCCGCGGCCGCGGAGTGGGCCGCCCGCGCCCCGCGCGAGCGCGCCGAGATCCTCCGCCGCGCGTTCGACCTGATGACCGCGCGCACTGAGGAGGTCGCGCACCTGATCGTGCGTGAGATGGGCAAGCCGCTCGCCGAGGCGCGCGGCGAGACCGCCTACGCCGCCGAGTTCCTGCGCTGGTTCTCGGAGGAGGCGGTGCGAGCGACCGGCGAGTTCGCGATCGCCCCGGGCGGAGCCAACCGGATGCTCGTCGCGCACGCGCCGGTCGGGATCTCGCTGCTGATCACGCCCTGGAACTTCCCGGCCGCCATGGCCACGCGCAAGCTCGGGCCGGCGCTCGCCGCGGGCTGCACCGTCGTGCTCAAGCCCGCGCAGGAGACGCCCCTGACGGCGCTGGCGATCGCGCGGCTGCTGGAGGAGGCGGGCGTGCCGCAGGGCGTCGTCAACGTGGTCTGCACGGCCGAGCCGGCGCCGCTCGCCGAGGCCGTCCTCGCCGACCCGCGCGTGCGCAAGCTGTCGTTCACGGGCTCCACCGCGGTCGGCCGCCGGCTGCTCGAGCTGTGCGCGCCGCAGGTGATCAACGCGTCGATGGAGCTCGGCGGCAACTCGCCGTTCCTGGTCCTCGACGACGCGGACCTCGACGTCGCGATCGCCGGCGCGATGGCGGCCAAGATGCGCAACGGCGGCGAGGCCTGCACGGCCGCCAACCGCTTCCTCGTGCACGAGTCGGTCGCCGAGGCCTTCACGTCGCGCCTGACCGAGGCGATGGCCGCCGTGCGCGTCGGCGAGCGGCTTCTCCGAGGGCGCGCAGCTCGGGCCGCTGATCAACGAGGCCGCGCGCGAGAAGGTCGAGCGCCTGGTGGCCGACGCGGTCGACCGCGGCGCGCGCGTGCGCACGGGCGGCGAGCGCCTGCCCGGGCCCGGCTACTTCTATCCGCCGACGGTGCTCGACAACGTCCAGCCGGGGAGCGCGATGCTCGCCGAGGAGGTCTTCGGCCCGGTCGCGCCGGTCATGACCTTCGCGGACGACGACGAGGCGCTCGCGCTCGCCAACGACACCGAGCACGGGTTGGTGGCGTTCGTGTTCAGCCGCGACCTGCGGCGCGCGATGGCCGTCGGCGAGCGGATCGAGACCGGCATGGTCGGCCTCAACCGCGGCGTGGTCTCGGACCCGGCAGCGCCGTTCGGCGGCGCCAAGCAGAGCGGCATCGGGCGCGAGGGCGGCCACCACGGCCTGCTCGAGTTCCTCGAGCCCAAGTACTTCGCATTCGACTGACCCAACAGGAGGGAGGTTCCCGTGTCGCAGCAGCAGAAGGTGCTCGTGCTCGTCGGCGACGCCGCCGAGGAGCTCGACGCGATGTACCCGATCTACCGGCTGCGGGAGGCGGGCTACATCGCCGACGTGGCCGCGCTCACGCGCCGCGACGTCCAGCTCGTGATCCACGACTTCGACCCCGAGTCGGACGCCTACACCGAGAAGTACGGCCGCAAGCTGCCGGTCGACATCACGTTCGCCGAGGTCGACCCGGCCGAGTACGTCGCCCTCGTCATCCCCGGTGGCCGCGCGCCCGAGTACATCCGCACCGACGCCGACGTGCGACGGATCACGGAGTACTTCTTCGAGCAGAACCTCCCGGTCGGGACGATCTGCCACGGCCCGCAGGTCCCGGCGGTCTACGGGCTGCTGCGCGGGCGCACGACCGCGGCCTTCCCGCCGCTGAAGGGCGACATGGAGAACGCCGGCGCGACGGTCGTCGACGAGCCCGACTGCGTCGACGGCAACATGGTCTCGTGCCGCGGCTGGCCGGACATGCCCGAGTGGTCGCGGGCGTTCATGAACGTGCTCGAGCGGGCCGCCGTCCCGGCCTGAGCGCCGTCCGATGCTCGCCGAAGGCTCCGGGCCGCCCGTGCTGCTGCTGCACGGCTCCGGCCCGGGGACGACGGCCGCGGCGTGGGCGCCGCTGATCGCCGCGCTCGCGCCGCGCCACCGGGTCATCGCGCCCGACCTGCTCGGCTTCGGGACCCAGCCCCGGCCCGCCGGCTCGTTCCGGGCGGCGTGGACCGAGCAGGCGCTCGCGCTGGTCGACTCGCTCGGGATCTCGTCGTTCGCCGTCGTCGGCAACTCGGCCGGCGGGGCGATCGCGCTGGCCCTCGCGCGCGCGCGCCCGCGAGCGGTGACCCGGGTGGTCGCGGTGGGATCGCTGGGGCATCCGATGGCGCTGCCGGCCGGGCTCGACGAGCTGTGGGGCTACGCGACGCCGAGCCGTGAGGCGGCGCGCCGGCTGCTGGAGCTGATCAACTTCGACCCCGCGGCGGCGACGCCGCAGGCCGTCGAGGCGCGCCATCGGGCGACGCTGGCCCAGCCCTGGTACGCCGAGCTGTTCCCGGCGCCGCGCCAGCGCTGGGTCGACGACCTGTCGCTGACGCGCGACGAGCTGGCGGGCATCTCGGCGCCCGTGCTGCTCGTGCACGGCGCGGAGGACCGCGTCGTGCCGCTGCGCGACGGCTTCCTGCCGCTGCTCGAGCTGCTGCCTGACGTCCGCGGACACGTCTTCGGCCGCTGCGGCCACGCCTCCCCGCTGGAGCGCACCGACGGAGTTCAACCGACTGCTGACCACGTTCCTGGAGGCCGACCGATGACCGACTTCGCCGTCCTGCGCGCGCCCTCGCAGGTGCTGTTCGGCGCCGGGATGGCCGCCGCCACCGGCCGCGTCGCCGCGGACCACGGCCGCCGCGTGCTCGTGATCACGGACCCGGTCATCGCCGGCACGCCGGGCTTCGCCACCGTCGTCGAGTCGCTCGCCGGCCTCGACGTCACGGTCTTCCCCGAGGCCGCGGTCGACGTCCCGAGCTCGGCGGTCGACGCCGCCGTGTCGCTGGGAGCGGAGGAGGAGCCCGACGCGATCGTCGCCGTCGGCGGCGGCAGCGTCATCGACCTCGCGAAGGTCACCGCCCTGCTGCTCGCCCACGGCGGGCCGCTGGCGGACTACTACGCCGTCCAGTCCGTGCCCGGCCCGATCGTGCCGCTGATCGCGCTCCCGACGACGGCCGGGACGGGCTCCGAGGCGACGCCCGTCGCCGTCGTCACCGACCCCGCGACGGAGATGAAGATCGGCGTCGCGAGCCCGCACCTGATCCCCCGCCACGCGATCTGCGACCCGCTGCTGACGGTCGGCGCCCCGCCCGTCGTGACCGCGCACGCCGGCATCGACGCGCTCGCGCACGCGGTCGAGTCCTACATGGCGGCGCGCGAGCAGCCCTCGCCCGAGCTCGTGCTCGGCCGCCCGCAGGTCGGCAAGAACCTGCTCTCGGACGCGCTGGCGCTGACCGCCGCGGGCCACATCTTCCGCAACCTCGCGCGCGCGGTCGAGGACGGGTCCGACCTCGAGGCCCGGACCGGCATGCTGTACGGCTCGCTGCTCGCCGGGATCGCGTTCGGCAACTCGGGCGTCGAGCGCCGCGCACGCGCTGCAGTTCGCCCTCGGCGCGGCCACGCACACGTCGCACGGGCTGGGAACGGGCCTGCTGCTGCCCTACGTCATGGAGTTCAACCGGCCGGCGCGCCCGGACGAGATGGCCGAGCTGTCCTCGCTGATGGGCGGCGACGCGGTGTCAGCCGTCCACGCGCTGGGGCTGGCGATCGGGCTGCCGGCGTCGCTGGCCGAGATCGGGGTGGCGCGGGGCGACCTGCGCGGGATGGCGGAGGCGGCCGTGGGGATCAAGCGGCTTGTCGACAACAACCCGCAGCCGCTCGACGTCGACGCCCTGGAGGCGATCCTGGACGCGGCCTGGCACGGCGAGCCGCGACCGCCTGCGCGCCGCCGGCGCAGTCGTCAGCCCGTGAGGTCGCGCACGGCGCGCTCGAGATGCGCAGTCATGCGCGCCTCGGCGGCCTTCACGTCGCCCGTCTCCAGGACGTCGAGCACCTCGTGATGCTCGTGCCCGATCGCGGACGGCGACGCCCAGCTCGGCCGCAGCTGGGCGACGCAGAGCCGGATCTCGCCGCTCAGCGAGCCGTACAGGCGCTCGAGGCGCGGCGAGCCGACCGCGCGGACGAGCGAGTGGTGGAACGCGGCGTCGGCGGCGACGACCTGGCTCCAGCCGGCGTCGTCGGGCAGCGCCTCCATCACCGCCATCGCCTCGCGCGCCGGCGTGAGCGGGGCGCCGCGCTCGAGCACCGCGCGCACGATGAGGCACTCGAGCGGGATGCGCACCGAGAACAGGTCGAGGATCTCGTCGCGGGTCAGCACCGGGATCTCCGCGCTGCGGTTGCGCTCGCGGACGAGCAGGCCCTCGTGGCAGAGCGTCTGGATCGCCGCCCTCACGGTCGGGCGGGCGACGCCGAACTCCATGGCCAGGTCCTGCTCGGGGAGTCGGACGCCGGGCTCGATCTCGCCGTCGAGGATGCGCGAGCGCAGCGAGGCGACGACGGCCTCCGTCGTCGAGATCGGCTGTACCGCGAGGCCGCTCATCAGACCGCCATTATGGTCGGCGCCGCGGCGAGCGCCGGTCCCAGCTCGTGCGGCGCGGCGGCGCGCATGCCGCGGCGGCGCGCCTCCACGCGCCGCCACTCGGCCGCGCTCACGTAGATGATCGCCTCGGGCGCGGCGATCTCGCGTGGATCGGAGACCACGGCCTCGAACGCGCCGCCGAACGGCTGCAGCGCGCTGGCGCCCTCGGTGCGGGAGACGGCGACCACCCGCCTCCCGGACCGGACAGCGAGTTGCACAGCCTCGCGGGCGCCGTGCAGCGGTCGGGCCATGGCGACCACGCGGGCGAGCGACTCGTCGCCGCTCTCCTCACCGAGATAGCCGCGCTCGTGGGCGAGCCGTTCGAAGCCGCGGGCGAGCCCGTCACCGTCGGCGAGCGCCTCCACGCGCCGGCCCAGGGCGGCGCCGCGATCGAGCGGGCTCTCGCCGTTGCGGCGAGCCAGTTCGTACGCCACCGCGTCGATCGCGCCCGCCCAGTCGACGAGGGTGCCGCGGCAGGCGAACGCGACGACCTCGACCTCCTCCATGATCGACAGATTGTAACACTGTCTGACAACCTGGTTGTATGACTAGCCGACTGCGGCGATGATGCGCGTCCCGCCCGCGGGCGAGAAGGTGACGTTGCGGCGGGCCACGCGCTCGGCCGACGTGGAGGCCGCCCGCAGCGTCCTCCGCCGCAGCACCTCGTCGAGCACGACGCGCATCTCCATCTCCGCGAACGCCGCCCCGAGGCAGCGCCTGACGCCGCCGCCGAACGGGATCCAGGCGTAGGTCGAAGGCGCGCCGTCGAGGAAGCGCTCGGGCCGGAAGGCGAACGGCTCGGGATAGCGATCCGCGCGCGTGTGCGCGAGCCAGATCGCCGGCGTCACGTCGGTGCCGGGCGGCAGGACGTGGCCGTCGACGCGCAGCTCCTCGGCCAGCCGGCGCCCGGCCAGCGGCACCACCGGCCGCAGGCGCAGCGACTCGGTCACGACGGCGCGCAGGTACGCCTCGTCGCCGGCGGCTCGCTCGAGCGCCGCGGGGTGGCGTACCAGCAGGTCGAAGGCCCAGGCGAGACCGGTCGCCGTCGTCTCGTGGCCGGCGAGCAGCAGCGTCATGAGCTGATCGCTGATCTCGGCGTCGTCCATCGGCTCGCCGTCCTCGAAGCGAGCGGCGACGAGCATCGAGAGGATGTCCTCACGCGGATCCTTGCGCCGCTCGGCGATCTCGATCGCGAGCATCGCGTCGATCTCGCGCCGCACCGCCGCCACCTTCGCGAGCGGATCGCCGACGCCGATCAGCACCGCGAACTGGAGGCCGACCGACGCGGTGTCCGCCAGCAGGGAGGCGAGCCGCTCCGCCAGCCGCTCCCGGCGCGTCTCGTCGGTGACGCCGAACACCGCCCGCAGGATCACCTCGAGCGTGATCCGCTGCATCCGCGGATGCAGCGCGAACGGCTCGCCCACCGGCCACCGCTCCACGTCCCGCGCCACCACCTCGCGCACGATCGACTCGTACGCCCGCATGCGCTCGCCGTGGAACGGCGGCAGCATCAGCTTGCGCCGCGCGAGGTGGTCGCGACCCTCGAGCAGCAGCACCGACCGCGGTCCCACGATCGGCAGCAGCGCCAGCGAGCGCCCCGGCGGCAGCCCGTGCGAACGCTCGGTGTAGAGCGCCCGGATCGCCTCGGGATCGGACAGCATCACCAGCGGCGTCTTGAAGCCGAGGAACCGGACGGCGAACACGTCGCCGTAGCGGCGCCGGCAGTCTTCGAGGAACGAGATCGGGCGCAGCAGCCAGCGCGTCGTCTGGAGGATCGGCGGCTCGCCCGGGCCGGGGAGGGCGGTCATGTTGACGGTGTATCAGGCCGGGCACTGAGGCCACCACGCATACAGAGGTACGGCTACCCGGTGCGACCGAGCGGGACAGCCCGTCTAGCGTCGAGCAATATGCGCAGACTTGCCGCCTGGTGCCACGATCGGCGCCGTACCGTGATCGGCCTCTGGGTCGCCGCGTTCTTCATCTTCGCCGCGCTGTGGGCCACCGCCGCGGGCGATTACGTCAACAACTTCAACCTCCCGGGCACGGAGTCCCAGCGGGCCTACGACCTGCTCAAGGACAAGTTCCCGGAGCAGTCGGGCGACACCGCCACCGTGGTCTGGGCTGTCGAAGACGGCAGCGTCCTCGACAAACGCACCGAGATCGAGGCGGTTCGAGCCGAGATCGAGAAGTCGCCCGAGGTGCTCGCGGTCGGCGATCCGCTCGCCGAGGGCGCGCCGGTCTCCGAGGACGGCAGGATCACCTTCGCCCAGATCCAGCTCGCCAAGGGCGCCGGTGAGGCCGACCCAGCAGGGATCAAGACGATGGCCGAGGAGACGCTCAAGCTCGATGGCAAGGGCGGGGTCCAGGTGGCGCTCGGAGGCGACATCATCCACTGGTCGACGGCCGAGACGGGCGGCGCCGGTGAGATCTTCGGCCTCCTCGTGGCCGCGCTCGTCCTGTTCCTGACGCTCGGCGTGGTGGCGATGGGCCTGCCGCTGCTCAACGCACTGTTCGCGATGGTCGTGAGCCTCGGGCTGACGGCGATCGTCGGCACGCGTGTGCTCGACGTCGTCGACTGGACGCCCCAGCTCGCGGCCATGATCGGGATCGGCGTCGGCATCGACTACGCCCTCCTGCTCCTCAACCGCTTCCGGCTCGAACGCGGCGGCGGCCGCGACGTACGCGACGCGACGCTCAAGGCGATGGACACCTCAGGCCGCGCCGTGCTGTTCGCAGGCATCGTGGTCGTGATCGCGATGCTCGGCATGCTGCTGCTCGGCATCTCGTTCCTCTACGGCCCGGCCATCGGCGCCGCGCTGGCGGTGGCGTTCACGATGTTCGCGTCGCTGACGCTGATGCCGGCGATCCTGGGTACGCGGATCGGCCGGCGTATCAAGGTGCCGGACAGCCACGGCGACGCCGACTTCGCCGATCGCGAGTCGGGCTTCGCCGCGCGCTGGAGCGCCTTCGTGTCGCGCCGGCCGTGGCCGGTGGCCGTCGGCGCAGTGGTGATCCTGCTCGTGCTGGCCGCGCCCGCGCTGAACATGCGCCTGGCGACGAGCGATGCCAGCACCTACAAGGAGGACGACACCACCCGCATCGCCTACGACAAGCTCAAGGAGGGCTTCGGACCCGGCTTCAACGCCCCGCTGCTGCTCGCCGTCGAGTCCGGCGACGAGGCGGCGCTGACGCAGATCGGCGACGCGATCGCCGCTCAGGACGGCATCGCGCAGGTCCTGCCGCCTCAGCTCAACGAGGCCGGCGACACGGCGACGATCATCGCCTACCCGACGACCACGCCGCAGGACGAGCGCACCGACGAGACGGTCAGGGCGGCACGCGACGTGACCCTCCCGCCGGTCGAGTCCGAGACCGGTGTGCGCGTGTCGATCGGCGGCGCGACGGCGACCAACCTCGACTTCTCGCAGACGATCCGGGACAAGCTCCCGCTGTTCATCGGCGTCGTGGTCGGGCTCTCACTGCTGCTGCTCGCGGTCGTCTTCCGCTCGCTGCTGATCCCGGTCAAGGCCGGCATCTTCAACCTGCTGTCGATCGCCGGCGCCTTCGGCGTGGTCACGTTCATCTTCCAGGAGGGCAACCTCGGCGGCCTGTTCGGGAACGCCACCGGACCGATCGACTCGTTCCTTCCGATCATGGTCTTCGCCGTCGTGTTCGGGTTGTCGATGGACTACGAGGTCTTCCTCGTCTCGCGCATGCACGAGGAATGGACGCACACCAAGGACGCCAAGTACGCCGTGCGCCACGGGCTCGCGATGACCGGGCGCGTGATCACCGCGGCGGCGATCATCATGATCGCGGTCTTCGGCGCCTTCGCGATCGGCAACGAGCGGGCGCTCGCGATGATGGGCACCGCGTTCGCCGCGGCGATCTTCATCGACGCGTTCATCATCCGGCTGCTGCTGCTGCCGGCGGTCATGCACATCGCCGGACCGGCGATGTGGTGGATGCCGGCGTGGCTGGAGAAGCGGCTGCCGCATCTGAACATCGAACCGCCCGAAAAGGCGGACGACGAGCCGCCGTCGGGCGACGCGATCGAGCGCGAGCCCGAGCCGCAACCCGTCTCGTGAAATCCCTGCACCGCCCGGCGAGTCTCAGGCTCGCCGGGCGGGTACGATCAGTACGTGGCGGATGACGGGCACGGCCGGATGGCGCGGCGGTCCGGCAGATGAGCCAGATCGCGCGGCGGAATCGCATCGGAGATGCGGAGCGGCACCAAGCCGTAACCGCTGCGCGTGAACGGTTCCTCGCCGGTGACGATCGCGTTCGTGGCGTCCGGCCCGAGGTCGCCACGTCCTGGTACCGCTGCCGCGAGCAGTACCACGTCGACCCGGGGCTGAGCACGGCGCCGCCGGCGTCCGCGCAGGACGAGTCCTCCGCCGAGCACACGCTCGAGCAGGAGATCGTGTTCGCCCAGCTCGGCGGCGCCGCGGCGTCGATCGCGACGGAGGTCGAGAGCGTCGGCGGCGTCGTCACCGTCACCGACGGCGCGGCTCGGGTCCTGACCGTGCAGGGCGACAAGGAGACGCTGTACCGCGCGCGGGACAGCAACATGGCGCCCTGGTCGTGCTGGTCGGAATGGGCGACGGGCACGAACGGGATGGGCACGGCGCTCGAGGCGCCCGGACCGGTGCTGATCAGCGGGCCCGAGCACTGGTGCACGGGCTTCCACGAGTGGGTCTGCGCCGGCGTCGCCGTTCGCGACCCCGTGACCCACGATCCCGTCGCGGTCCTCGACGTATCGGCCTGGCGCGCCAGTCTCCCGCCTCAAGCCGCCGGGTGGCTGTCCAAGGCCGTGGGCGGCGCGCGCGGGATCCTGCGCCAGCGCGCCCACGACAGCGGCGCCGAGCTGGCCGCGGCGTTCGCCAAGACGCACGCGCGGTCCGGACAGTCGCTCGCCGCCCTGGACGCCAGCGGCAAGGTCGTGATCGCCGACGACGAGGCGAGCCTCTTCCTCGGCGTCCCCGCGCGCGTCCCGGCACTGGACCCCGCGGTCCGCTGGCAGCCGAGCCTGAACCTCGACCGCCTCGCCCGCTACGCGATCAAGCAGGCTCGCCTCGACCACGGCTGGGTCGGCTCGACGCAGATCGTCAACGAGCTCAGCAACGAGCCGTGCAGGATCACCCTCCAGCCGGTCTTCCTCGCCGACCAGCCCGTCGGGACGCTCGCCCTCTTCGGATCCGAGACCGGCGACTCGATCGAGCACGAGCGCCCCGAGCCCGGGCTCGCCCCCGCGCGGCGCATCGTGGGCGTGAGCGGCGATCGGATGGTCCTGCTGCACCGGCCCGAGGTCCGGTACGCGGAGGCGGACGGCAACGACGTCTGGCTCGTCACCGACGAGGGACGCCTGCAAGCCGCGGTGCGCGGCATCGACAAGCTCGAGGAGGAGCTCGCCGGAGGCGACTTCCTGCGCGTCCATCGGCGATTCCTCGTCAACCTGGCCTGCGTCCGCGCCGTCGACCGCGGGTCGAAGGGCGAGGTGTCGCTGATCATGGGGGGCGCGACGGGCGAGCCGGTGCCGGTGTCCCGCCGCAACCTGCCGGCCGTGCGGCGGGCGCTAGGCCTCTGACCGGACTCGCGGCTTGATCGCGCGGTAGACGAACTCGTCCGTCTCCACGATCTCCCGCGCCGCGACGACGCGGTCGTGGTGGGGCGAGAACCGGCACACGGGATCCGTGGCCGCGGCGTCGCCCGTCAGCCTGAGCGCCTGGCAGCGGCAGCCGCCGAAGTCCTCCTCCTGGCGCCCGAGCGGGCACGTGCGGCACGGCTCCTGCATCCAGTCCGTGCCGCGGAAGCGCGCGAACGCGTCGGACTCGCTCCAGATCCACTCCAGCGGGTGGTCGCGGACGTTGGCGAACTCGAGCCCGGGGATCGTCGACGCCGCCTGGCAGGGCATCACGTCGCCGTTCGGTGCGACCACCATCGCCGTCCGGCCCCAGCCGCCCATGCACGGCTTCGGCAGCTCCTCGTAGAAGTCGGGGAGTACCCAGAGGACCTGCACCTTGGGTCCGACCCGCTCCCGGAACCGCACGACGGCGTCCTCCGCGCGCAGGAGCTGCTCCCGCGACGGCATCAGCGCCTCCTGGTTCGGGACCGCCCACCCGTAGTACTGCGTGTTGGCGAGCTCGAGCCGCTGAGCGCCGAGATCGAGCGTGAGATCGAGCAGCTCCTCGATGCGATCGAGGTTCTGCCGGTGCAGGACGCAGTTGATCGTGAGCGGGAAGTCGAGCTCGGAGGCATGGCGCGCGGCCGCGATCTTCTTCTCGAACGACCGGTTGCCGGCGATGCGGTCGTTGTCCTCGGGGTCCGGGCTCTGGATCGAGATCTGCACGTGGTCGAGGCCGGCCGACTTGAGCGCCTCCGCGCGCGCGCGTGTGAACAGGGTGCCGGCGGTGATCAGCGACGAGTACAGGCCGGCGTCGCGCGCGCCGGCGCAGAGCTCGTCGAGATCGCGGCGCAGCATCGGCTCCCCGCCGGTGAGCGCGAGCTGGAGGACGCCGAGCCGGCGCGCCTCCCCGAAGGCGCGGATCCAGTGCTCCGTCTCGAGCTCGTCGCGGTAGCGCTCGTGCCCGATGTCGAGCGGGTTCGAGCAGTACGGGCAGTGCAGCGGGCACTGGTAGGAGAGCTCGGCGATCAGTGTCGAGGGCCTAGTCACCATTGACGAGGAGCCCCTTCTGCGTCATCGCGTCGACCAGCTCGGCGACGTCGTCGCGGACGTCGGCGCCCTCGTAACGCGCCGACAGCGCGCCGGCGATCTCGTCGAGCGAGCGCTCGCCGTCGCACAGCTCCAGCACCGCCGCGGCGGTCGGGTTGAGCCGCACGGCCCCTTCCGGGATCAGCAGCACGTGCTCCTCCCGCACGTCGTCGTAGCTCAGTCGCGCGCCGGTGGCCAGGCGGGGACGCGTCACGGCTGCGTGTCCCCGTGCTCGATGGCGTCGAGCTGCGCCCACAGCACCTCGGTCTTGAAGCGCAGCGCCGCGACGGCGGCGTCCTGCTGCTCCGGCGTCGTGCAGCGCTCGACGGTGAGGTCGAGCGCGTACTGCGCGTCGCGCGGCGCCTGGACGAGCCGCGTGCGGAAGTACTCGAGCCCCGCCGGGTCGATCCACGGGTAGTGACGCTCGAGCGCCTCCAGCCGCACGCGCATCGCGCCCGGCCCGAAGAGCTCGGTGAGCGATGACGCGACCGCCTCGACCCAGGGCCGCCGGCGGGCGAAGTTCACGTAGGCGTCGACCGCATAGCGGACGCCGGGCAGGACGCCCTGCTCCGACAGCAGCTCGTCGCGCGTGACGTCCAGCGACTCGCCGAGCCGCAACCAGGACTCGGTGCCGCCGGTGCCCTCGGCGGTGCCGTCGTGGTCGATGATGCGCTGGATCCACGCGCGCCGGACCTCGACCTCGGGGCAGTTCGCCAGGATCGCCGCGTCCTTCAGCGGGATGCACTTCTGGTAGTAGAAGCGGTTCGCGACCCAGCGCTGGAGCTCCTCGCGCGTGAGCTCGCCCGCGTCCATGCGCACGTGGAACGGGTGCAGGTTGTGGTAGCGCGCGCCCTGCGCGCGCAGGCGGGCGACGAAGTCCGTCACAGCTCGACCTCGAGGCCATCGTAGGCGACCTCGACGCCCGCCCGGACGACCTCCTCGCGCTCGGGAGAGTCCTCGAGCAGGATCGGGTTCGTGTTGTTGATGTGGACGAGGATCTTGCGCGGTCGCTCGAGCCCGGCGAGCACGTCCAGGCTCCCGCCGGGGCCTGCGAGCGGCACGTGCCCCATGTCGCGCGCGGTGCGGTCCGAGATACCCAGGCGCGCGAGGTCGTCGTCGTGCCAGAACGTGCCGTCGACGAGCACGACGTCGCTCGCGGCGAGCCGGGCGACCACGCCGTCGTCGAGCCGGGCGAGCCCGGGAACGTACGTGACGGTGCTCCCACCGTCGCTGAACACGAGTCCGCTCGCCTCGAGCTCGCCGTCGAGATAGCGCGGCGCATCACCGCCGGCCGAGAACGGCTCGACCTCGAGGCTCGAGCCGTCGAGCGGCCCTGGTTCGAGCGTCCGCCATTCGGCGCCGCAGTAGCGCTCCAGCATCGTGAGCACGGGATACCCGTCCCGCAATGCACGCTCGACGCCCGCGCTGCCGAAGATGCGGATCGGCGTCGCCGACTCGCGCATGAGGAGCAGACCGGCCGTGTGGTCGATCTCCGCATCGGTCAGCAGCACGCCCGCGACCGGCGGCGCGCGGACGCCGTCCGCGCTGTCAGAGCCGAGCGTCTCGAGCTGCTGACGCAGGTCCGGCGAGGCGTTGACGAGGAACCACGGCCCGTCGTCCCCGCGGATCGCGAGCGAGGACTGGGTACGGGGCCGCGCTCGTACGCCTGCGCGCGCCGCGTCACATACCCGGCAGTGGCAGTTCCATTGCGGGTACCCTCCGCCGGCGGCGGAGCCGAGGACGCGAACGCGCACGCCGCGGGTTCAGCCTCCTACCGCTGGAACAGGTAGGAAGTGACCTCCGAGCACAGCTCGACGATCTCAAACTTCGGCTTGACCCACGTCATAGTGCCTCCTTCATGGTCGTTGAGGTAACAGCAGGGGACCCGTACGCGGCCGCGGCCGATCTCGTGGCCGCCGCCGGAGCGCGGGCATCGCAGCTGGGTGCGCCGGACCGCGCGCTGGCGGATGCCGATCCGGTCGCGATCGTGTACACGGACGCCGCTCCGCTGGCCGTCGTCGCGCTCGAGCCCGACGCCGAAGGCCTGCGGACCGCCGCCGCGCGGGCGGTCCGCGCATGCCGCGGCGGAGGGACGGTCGTCTGGGCGCTCGATCCCTCGCTGCCCGTCCCCGTCGAGGACCAGGTGCGCGCGCTGGCCGAAGGCGCCGTCATCGGCGGCTACGACGGCCGCCGCTGGCGAAGCGGCGAGCCGTCGCGCGGCGTCGAGCGCTTCGTGATCTGCGGCGACGACACGCTCGGGCCGGTGGCCGACCGCGCCGCGCTCGTCGCCCGCTGGACGAACACCGCCCGCGAGCTCGTCGACGCGCCGCCGAACATCGTCTCCCCGGCCGGCCTCGAGGAACGCGCGGCGGCCGTTCCGGGGCTCCGCACCGAGACCATCGACCCCGGCGAGGCCGGACTCGGCGCGCTGGCCGCCGTCGGCGGGAGCGGCCCGATCGATCCGCGGCTGATCGTGCTCCGGCACGAGCCGGCAGACGCGCCGGACGCGCCGCGGCTCGCGCTCGTCGGGAAGGCCGTGACGTTCGACACCGGCGGCTACTTCCTCAAGCCGCAGTCGGACATCATCCGGCAGAAGGCCGACATGGCGGGCGGCGCGGCCGTCATCGGCGCGCTCGGCGCCATCGCCGAGCTCGGCCTCCCGCTGTCGGTCACGGGTGTCGTGCCGGCCTGCGAGAACATGCTGAGCGGCCGCGCGATCCGGCCGACGGACGTCATCACCACCGCCGCCGGCCTGACCGTCGAGGTCACCAACCCCGACGCCGAGGGGCGGCTGATCCTCGCCGACGCGCTGTGGTGGGCGCGCCGCGACGGTGCGACGCACGTCGTCGACCTGGCGACCCTGACCGGCGCCATGCGCGCCGGCATGGGCGACATGTACGCCGGCGTCTTCGCCAACGAGGATCCGTGGCGCGACGCCGTCGTCGACGCCGGGAACGCGACCGGCGATCTCGCGTGGCCGTGGCCGCTCCACCGGCGCTACCGGCCGCTGATCGACTCGACCGTGGCCGACCTGCGCAACACGGCAGGCAAGGGCTTCGGCTTCTCGATCGTGGCTGCCACGTTCCTGGCGCAGTTCGCGGGTGAGGGGTCTTGGGCACATGTCGACATGCTCGGTACTGCGTTGCTCGACGAGGATCGCGGCGACGCGTTCGGCCGCGGGGCGACCGGCTACGGCGTCCGCATGCTCGTCGAGCTCGCCGCGCGCATGAGCGGCGCGGCGAGCCCGACGGCGTGACCCTCTATCCGACAAGGAAGAGCGCACCCGCTCCGATCAGCAACGCGGCTCCGGCGACCCGGGTCGCCTCGACCTTGGCCGGAAGCACGCGCGGGAGCCAGACGGCGGCGAACAGGCCGAGGTAGGCCAGCATGCCGCTGGACAGCGCCTGCGCGAGCACCGAGCTCGTCGGCTCGCCGGCCAGACCGAACGTGAGGTTGTCCACCGTGAGGGCGAACGGCAGCACCCAGACGGCCCTCCGAGCCGTCACCTGCGCCGTGCCGGCGGCGACGACCAGCAGGTAGACCCCGAGGAGGACGAGCGTCCCCATCTCGATGACCTCGGACGCGGCCGCCGACATGAGCCCCCATCCGAGGCCGGCCCCGATCAGGAACGCGACCGCGTCGGCGGTGGCGAAGAGCGCGGCGAGCCACACCCACGACCGTCTGTCGACGAGCGCTCCGATCGCGAGGCAGGCGATCAGGCTGTCAATGCCTAGCAGCAGGAAATTCATCTCAACCCCTTACTCCGGAAGTGCGAACGCAAACAAGGCGCTGCCCTGGCCGGCGCCGAGCATGCCGGGCAGGAAGCCCTCCGTCCACGCGCCCCAGCCGGTCGGCACGGCGATGTACTGCCGTCCGTCGATGCTGTACGAGCACGGGCTGCTGTGGTGGCCGCTGCCGCACTGGAACTGCCACAGCAGGTCGCCGCTCTCGGCGTCGAGCGCGTTGAACTCGCCGGTCGGCTCGCCGCCGAAGACGAGGCCGCCGCCCGTGGTCAGCAGCGACGCGCACATCGGGATGTCGTTGCGTCCAGCGCCAGCGCTCCTCGCCGGTGCGCGGGTCGAAGGCGCTGATCGACCCGGCCATGTCCTCGAGGTCGACGGCGACGCCGGCGCCCCAGTACGGGATGCTCTCCTTGAACTCCCTGCGGCGCCGGGTGGCCGTCGCGCCGACGTCCTGCACCGGGCAGTAGAGGAGCTCGGTCTTCGGGCTGTAGCACGCGTGCGTCCACTCCTTGGCGCCGGCCGGGCCGGGCCAGAAGTGCACCGGGTCGCCCTCCTTGTCGGGGAAGACCTTCGGCGTCACGTTGCCCTTCTCGTCGACCTCGCCCCAGTCGATGCGGTCGACGAACGGCGCCACCCGGACCGGGTCCATGGTCGTGCGGTCGAGGATGTAGAGGAACCCGTTCTTGTCGAAGTGGGCGGCCAGCTTCTGCCCGTCGAGGTCGAACAGGATGTGCTCCATCGTGGAGTCGTAGTCCCACAGGTCGTGCGGGCGTGTACTGGAAGTGCGCCTTGATCTCGCCGGTGTCGGCGTCCACGGCGACGCCGGAGTCGGTGTGGAGGTTGTCGCCCTCGCGGACGGCTCCGTCGAAGTCGGGGCACGGGTTGCCGGTCCCCACGTACAGGAGGTTCAGCTCCGGGTCGAAGGTGCTGGTGACCCAGCAGTTGCCGCCGCCTCGCTGCCAGGCCTCGCCGTCGTCGGGCCAGGTCTCGGACCCGGGCTCGCCGGGCTTGGGGACCATGTAGGTCCGCCACACGCGCTCGCCGGTCTCGCGATTGAACGCCTCGAGGTGGCCGCGGTTCCCGAACTCCCCGCCGGAGCTGCCGGCGATGACCATGTCCTTCACGATCAGCGGAGCCACCGTGGCGCTCTCGCCGGCCCGCACGTCGCCGTAGGTCGTGTCCCAGATCTTCTTGCCGGTCTCGGCGTCGAGCGCGATCAGGTGGGCGGCCAGGGTGGTGACGAAGACCTTGCCCTCGGCGACCGCGACGCCGCGGTTGACGTTGCCGCAGCACAGCGACACGTCGAACGCCGACGCGTGTCCTGTACTGCCACAGGATCTTGCCGGTCCGGGCGTCGAGGGCCCAGACCCAGCCGTCCCAGCCCGAGACGTACATGATGCCGTCGACGACGATCGGGGAGGCCTCGAACGAGTACGTCGACTTGCCCGAGTGCAGGCCCACCGAGCCGCACTGGAAGACCCACGCGGGAGTGAGCTTCTTGACGTTCTCCTTGTTGATCTGGTCCAGCGGGCTGTAGCGCTGCCCGTCGTAGGCGCCGTAGTAGGTGAGCCAGTTCTGCGGCTCCGAGCGGGCGTTGAGGATGCGCTCGTAGGTGACGCCGTCGGTCACCGGCGGCGCGCTGCCGACGATCTTGCTCAGGGTCGAGTTGCCGACCGCACTGCCCTGCGTCTACGTACTCAGTTGCCATCTGGTGCTCCTATCGACGTCGTGATTGAGCCGGGCGGTCGAACTACGGGCGCGGCTGCGGCGGGCGGTCGATGCGAGCCTCCGGTGGGGCGTCGCCGCCTACGACGATCGCGGCGGTCAGGCCGCGGCCCTCGTCGTTGCCGGAACGGGAGCCGTACCAGTAGTAGCCCGGGCCGTCGAGCTCGAGCGTCGCCGTTCCCTTCGAATGGTTCACCAGCCAGATGAACATGTAGTCGCCGTTGCTCGGCAGGACCGCGCAGTGCGTGTTCTTGTCGTCGTTGATCAGCGTGAGCTCGAGCGTGCCCGCGTGGGGCATGACCAGGACTCCGGGCTCGTAGACCAGCTCGTCCTCCGGGATCCGGATCGTGGCGCGCATGACGCCGTCGGACCCCTCCTCGGCTTGCCCGACGGTTCCGCGGCCGAGGATCCGGCCCAGCGTCACCCCGTTCTGCTTGTCCAGGCCCGGTACGTCGACGGCAGTCATCAAGACGCTCCTCGTGTCCGATGTCGGGACCCGCATCGCGAGCCCCGAGGGCTCCTCACAGGGGTTCCGGAGGCTCCCTACCTTCCGACCCGAGCGTGATCGTATGCCCGCGAATGGGCGTACGCAGCCGATTTGGGCGCAGTTGCCGTTCGCTTCCGGAGCGGTGCCGCTCGTCCGGCGATCAGCCACCGCTGGTTGCGCAGAGACTTTCGAGCCGGCGCTGCCATGTGGCCGCGCGCGGCGCCTCGCCGGGCTCGGGGCCGCCCACCCAGCGCGTCACGGCGCGGATGCCGTGGAGCGCGCTGACCAGCCAGGTCTCGCGGCCGGCGAGGTCGCCCGGCGCGGGGCGGCGCAGCTCCACGGTGCCCGCCAGCTCGATCAGCAGCGCCCGCGTGATCCCGGGCAGGATCGGCGCGTCGTCAGGGCACCGCGCACAGGGTCTCCCCCTCCCACCACAGCAGGCTCGTGTAGGCGCCCTCGAGCAGGCGCCCGTCGGCGTCGGCGATCACCGCCTCGCCGGCGCCGTGAAGCTGCGGCGCGCTCGCGCAGGGCGGCGAGCCGCTCGAGGTCGGGGCCCTTGCGGCGCGGCGCGCGGCGCGGATCGGGGACGTCGGCGATCCAGGCCACCACGGTCGGCTCGCGCGGCGGCGCCGGGCGCACGCGGAAGGCGAGCTCGCCGTCCGCGCGCAGCTCGACGCGCGGGAACCAGCGGCCCTGGGCGGGCACCGCGCGCTCGACCTCGGCGCGGAACGCCTGCGTGTCGACCCCGCAGGCGGCGGAGAAGCGCGCCCAGTGGCGGTCGAGCGCCCTCACGCGGCCGTCGACGACGAGCCACGAATCGGCCGCCAGCAGCTCCGTCATCTGCGCGCGAGCTCGGGCCGGGCGGCGAGCGTGCCCCCGACCGCCTCGAGCACGGCGCGCGCCTTCAGCAGCATCTCGTCGTGCTCGGCGGCCGGATCCGAGGCGGCGACGATCGCCCCGCCCGACCCGATCTGGAGGCCGTGGGGCGACGCGACGAGCGTGCGGATGACGATGCTGAGATCGGCCGTGCCGTTGACCGACAGGAACCCCAGCGCGCCCGAGTACACGCCGCGCGGGCCGGACTCGAGCCGGTCGAGGATCTCCATCGTGCGCAGCTTCGGCGCGCCGGTCATCGAGCCGCCGGGGAACGCCGCGCGGACGGCATCGATCGCGGACGCGTCGTCGCGCAGGCGGCCGCGGACCGTCGTGACGAGCTGGTGCACGGTCGCGTAGGACTCGATGACCATGAGCGCCGGCACCTCGACGCTGCCGAGCGCGCAGACGCGGCCGAGGTCGTTGCGCACGAGGTCGACGATCATCAGGTTCTCGGCGCGCGACTTCTCGTCGGCGCGCAGCGCCTCGGCGCGGTACGCGTCCTCGGCGGGGTGGGCGGCGCGCGGCGCGGTGCCCTTGATCGGCTTCGACTCGACGACCCGGTCGCGGCCGACGCGCAGGAAGCGCTCGGGCGACGAGCTGAGCACCGAGACGTCGCCGAGGCGCAGCAGCGCCGCGTGCGGCGCCGGGTTGCGCGCCCGCAGCGCGCGGTAGGCCGCGAGCGGGTCGATGGCGCCGTCGCTGTGCAGCTCGGTGGTGAGGCAGACCTCGTAGGTCTCGCCCTCGCCGATCTCGTGCAGGCAGGCGGCGATGTTGGCCAGGTACGCGTCGCGGCCGTCGCGAGCGGCGAACCGCAGCGCGCCGGGCGCCGGCGGCGTGACGGGCGCCGGCGCGCGGAGCCCTTCGAGCTCGCGTTCGGCTTCCTCCAGCCATTCGTCGGCGGCGGCGACGCCGCTCTCGTCGGCGAGCGCGACCAGGTGGACGCGGCGCTGGTCGTGGTCGAAGGCGATCAGCCGGTCGCAGAAGACGAGCGCGGCATCGGGCAGCCTCGAGCGGTGCACGAGGTCGCCGCCGCAGTCGGCCTTGAGCTCGTAGCCGAGGTAGCCGGCGAAGCCGCAGGTGAAGTCGAACGGCAGGTCCGGGGCATCCGCGCGCAGTCGCGCCAGCTCGCGCTCGCAGTACTCGAGGACGCCTTCGTGCCGCTGCTCGCCGTCGACCGTCAGCGTGTGCGTGGCGACGTCGTAGCGCACCACCTGGCCGAGCGGCCCGTCGGGAGCGCCCATGAACGAGAACCGGGCGAGGCCGTGCTCCACCCGTGAGCTGTCGAGCCAGACGGCGTGGTCGCGGTCCCCGTACAGCGCGACGAACGCGGCCTCGGGGTCGCACCACGTGTCGACGGCTCTGTGGCGCACGCTGACGCCGGCGGCCGGCCGGCGGGCCGCTCGCGGCGCCCGCGTCAGGTCGCGGAAGTTGCGCAGGATCGTGCGCCCGTGCTCGGTGGAGATCGACTCGGGGTGGAACTGCACGCCCCACAGCGGGCGCGTGCGGTGCTCGAGCCCCATGACGACGTCGTCGGGCGTCCACGCCGTCACGCGCAGGTCCTCGGGCACCGCGCCGACGGCGAGCGAGTGGTAGCGCACGGCCGCGAAGCCCTGCGGAACGCCGTCGAACAGGCCGCGCCCGTCGTGGTGGATGGGGCTCAGCCGGCCGTGCATCACCTCCGGCGCGTACTCGACCGCCCCGCCCGTGACGTGGGCGAGCGCCTGGTGGCCGAGGCACACGCCGAGCACCGGGACCTCGGCGCGCTGGAGCGCGTCCAGCGAGACGCCGACGTCGCGCTCGTGCTCGGGCCGGCCGGGGCCCGGCGAGATCACGATGTTGTCGAAGCGCAGCGCTTCGAGCTCCTCCCATGTCAGCTCGTCGTTGCGCACGACGATCGGCTCGTCGCCGTTGACCTCGCCCAGCAGGTGGAAGAGGTTGAAGGTGAAGGAGTCGTAGTTGTCGATCAGGAGCGTGCGCATGGCCGCATCTACACTCTGCCGACGTTGGCACAGGAGCGTCTCCGATTGTTGCGTCAACGCGGCGTCGAGACGGTGATCCTCGCAGGCGCCGATGCGCACGGGATCATGCGCGGCAAGCGCGTGCCGATCGCCGAGCTGGAGCGCGGCGTCGCGCTGTGCGACGTCGTCTGGGCGCTGCCGGTCGACGAGCTCGAGCCCGTCGAGCCGCCGCCGGACCACGCCGGCTACTTCCCGCGGCCGGGCTACGCCGACATGCGTGCCGTGCCCGACCTCGAGACCGCCCGCATCGTCCCGTGGCACGACCGCACCGCGCTCCTGCTGTGCGATTTCGTCGATCACGACGGCGCCGCGATCCCGCTGTCGCCGCGGGCCGTCCTGCGCTCGGTCGTCGAGCGCGCCCGGGCCATGGGCGTCGAGCCGATCGTCGGGGTCGAGCTCGAGTTCTATCTGCTGCGCGAGACGCCGCAGTCGGTGCTCGGCAAGCGTCCGTCGCAGCTCGATCGCGGTCGACGAGCGCCCGAGCGTGTACGGCATCGTGGCGGCCTCGCGCCACGAGCCGTTCACCGGCGCGGTGCGCGAGATGCTGCTCGACTACGGGCTGGCCGTCGAGGCGTGCAACCCCGAGTCGGGCCCGGGCAGTTCGAGATCAACCTGCGCGCGGCGCCCGCGCTGCAGGCCGCCGACGAGGCGTTCCTGCTCAAGAGCGCGGTCAAGGAGGTCGCCGCGCGCCAGGAGCTGCTGGCGACGTTCATGGCCAAGCCGCGCTCGGACTGGCCCGGCAGCTCGTGCCATCTCCACCTCAGCCTGCGCGAAGGCAACATGCGCCACTTCATCGGGGGGCTGCTGGAAGGGATGGCCGAGCTGACCGCGCTGTTCGCCCCCACGCCGAACTCCTACCGGCGCTTCGTCCCGCATTCGTGGGCGGGCACGACGGCCACCTGGGGCGTCGACAACCGCTCCACCGGTCTGCGCGCGATCGGCGCCACGCGGGTGGAGCACCGGCAGGCGGGCGCGGACGCCAACCCGTACATGGCCGTGGCGGCGGCGCTCGCGGCCGGGCTGGACGGCCTCGAGCGAGAGTGCGAGCCGCCGCCGCCCGTCGACGGTGACGTGTATGCCGACGGCGCCGCGCGGCGTCTTCCCACGACGCTCGCCGAGGCCACCGACCTGCTCGAGCGCAGCGCGCTCGCCCGCGACTGGCTCGGCGACGACGTCGTCGAGCACTGCGTGGCCATGCGCCGGGCCGAGCTGGCCGCTCAGGCGGCGGCCGTCACAGACTGGGAGACCGCGCGCTACCTGGAGTCGCTGTAGGTGGTCCTCGAGACGGTCGTGACGACGATCAATCCCGACGGCAGCATCAACTGCGCCGCGATGGGCGTCGAGTGGGGCGAGCAGCGGATCGTCATCAAGCCCTTTCGCGGGACGCGGACGCTGCGGAACCTGCGCGCCACCCCGGCCGCGGTCGTCCACCTGACCGACGACATCCTCCTGTTCAGCCAGGCGGCGCTCGGCGATCCGCATCCGCCGACCCGCCAGGCGGAACACGTCGAGGGCGCGATCCTGGAGGACGCGTGCTCGTGGCGCGAGGTGCGGGTCGAGGCGATCGACGACGGCGAGCGCGCCCGCGTCAGCACGGTGGTGGTCGGCAGTGGCACGGGACGCGAGTTCCTCGGCTTCAACCGGGCGTGCCACGCCGTCCTCGAGGCCTCGATCCTCGCCTCCCGCGCGCGCCTGCTCGACCCGGCGGAGATCCGGGCCGAGCTGGAGCGGCTCCAGGTGCTCGTGGACAAGACGGCCGGCCCGCGCGAGCGCGAGGCGATGGCGTACGTGCGCGCGGCGGTCGGCGACCTGTGATCCGGGTCGAGGCGCCCGCGCGCCTGCACCTCGGCATGCTCGCGGTCGGCGACGCCGGCACGCGCCGCTTCGGCGGGCTCGGCGTGGCGGTCGAGCGTCCGGCGGTGGTGCTCGAGGCAGAGCCGGCGGACGAGCTGACGGTCGAGGGCGCCGACGCGGAGCGCGCGCTGGCGTTCGCGCGGCGCTGCCGCGACGCGCTCGGGCTTGAAGGCGGCGCGCATCTGCGCGTGCTCGAGGCGATCCCCGCGCATGTCGGGCTCGGGTCGGGGACGAAGCTGGCCCTCGCGGTGGCGCAGGCGCTCGCCGCGGTCCACGAGCGCACGCTCGATGCGCCGGCACTGGCCCAGGCCGCCGGGCGCGCGGCGCGATCCGCGGTGGGGATGTGGACGTTCGCCCTCGGCGGCCTCGTGGTCGAGGGCGGCGTGCGAGGCGAGGGCTCGGCGCCGCTGCTCATGCGTCACGCGATGCCGGACGAGTGGCGGATCGTCATCGTCGTGCCGGACGCGGAGCCGGGGCTCTCCGGACCCGCCGAGGCCCAGGCGTTCGAGCAGCTCGTGCCGTCGGCCGAGCGATCGGCGGCCATCGCGCAGCTCGTGCTCACGTCGCTGCTGCCGGCGCTCGTCGAGCGCGAGCTCGAGGAGTTCGGCGGCGCGCTGACGCGCGTGCAGCAGCTCGTGGGCGACGAGTTCGCCTCGATGCAGGGTGGCCGCTTCCATCCGCGAGCGGGCGCGCTCGTCGAGGCGCTGCTGAGCGGCGGCGCGGCGGGCGCCGGTCAGAGCTCGTGGGGACCGGCGGTCTACGGGGTCGTCGGCAGCGAGGCGGCCGGACGCGATCTCGCGCGCCGCGTGGAGGATCTCGGGGCCGTGGACGTCGTGGCGTTCGACAACCGCGGCGCCCGCGTCACATGAAGCTGCTCGTGAGCGTGGTGGACGCCGGCGAGGCGCGCACGGCCGCCGCGGCGGGCGCCGACATCGTGGACGTCAAGAACCCCGCCGAGGGCTCGCTCGGCGCGCCGTCGCCGGCGGTGATCGCGAGCGTGCGCGCGGCCGTGCCCGCCGAGCTGCCGGTCAGCGCCGCGATCGGCGACATGCCCAACCTGCCCGGCACGGCCGCGCTCGCCGCCCTCGGCGCGGCGAGCAGCGGCGCGACGTTCGTGAAGGTCGGCCTGTGGGGCGTCTCGACCGAGGACGACGCGGTCGCCCTGCTGCGCGCGGTCCGTCGACGCCGTGCCGGGCGACGATGGTCGTCGCGGCGGCCTACGCGGACGCCCGGCGCGTGGAGCACGCGCCGCTCGCCCCGGAGCTGCTGCCGCGCGTGGCGCGGGCGGCGGGCGTCGACGTGTGCCTGCTCGACACCGCGGTCAAGGACGGCCGCGGCCTGCTCGAGTGGCTGTCGCCCGACGCGCTCGCGTCGCTGGTCGCCGAGGCTCACGACGCGGGCCTGGAGGTGGCGCTGGCCGGCGCCCTGCGCGCGGAGGACCTGCCGGTCATCCGCGACACCGGAGCCGACATCGCCGGCGTCCGCTCGGCGGTGTGCGCCGACGGCCGGCGCTCGGCGCCGCTCGACGGGGCGCCCTCGTGCGCGGCTATGCGGGAGCGGCTGCCCGGATGATGCCGGCGACGTGCAGCCGGTGGAGGACCTTGCGCGCGCTGCGCTCGCGCATGGCGACGGGGACGGCGTCGCCCCAGGCGTCGGCGACCTCCTCGGCGTGCTGCAGGAGTTCGTCGACGACCTCCGCGGAGGGCCGCGTCTCGATCAGGCAGCGCAGGCCGAAGCCGACGTGCCAGCGCTCGTCGCGCGCGACGCGCTCGATGCCCTCGCGCACGCCGGGGAGAGCGTCGTCGTCCAGATCGTCGAGCAGCGCCTGCTGCCCCGCGTCGAAGACGACTCCCTCGAGCAGCATGTGGTAGAGGCTGACGCCGCGGTCGAGCCCGGTCCGGCCGCGGCCAGCTCCTCGGCCATCGCCGGCAGCCGCTCCTCGAAGAGCTCGAGGAAGGCGGCCGGGACGTGCTCACGGGCGGCGGCGCGCCGCTCGTCCGGCGTCCCTCCCGGCAGCCCGACCACCTCGGCGCCGACGCGATCGAAGAACTTGGCGTGGCGCTGCTCGTCGCGGCGCTGGAGGAAGAAGACCCAGGCGATCAGGCTCTCCTGGGACGCCAGCTCCGCCTCACGGGCGGCGTCGGCGAACGGCGTCGAGCGTCTCGGCGACGGCGTCCTCGGCGACGCAGAAGCCGGCGAGGAGCGTGGTCAGGCGATCGCGCCGCTCGGCCGGTAGCTCCGGCCACGCGCGGGCGTCCGGCTCGAGGTCGATGGCCGCCGGATTCCACTGCAGGCGGGCCACTCGCCGGGAGAAGAAGTTGGGCCAGTAGCTGCGCTTCGGGAGGACGAAATGCCCGCCACGACGCGCTCCCACAGCTGCCGCTCAGCCATGGCGCCACGGTAGCAAGGGGTCGAGAAGCTCCTCGAGGCGGTCGGGCGTGATCATCCGTGTCTCGAAGCGAGCGCCCTGGAGCGCCGTCGGGAAGTAGTCGTCGACGACAGCGACCGCCTTCACGAGCACGAGGCGCTCGGCGCCGGTCCTGCGGGCGACCCACGCCGCGATCGAGTCGGACGTCACGTCCCACGACGCGGGCAGCTCGTCGAGGGGGAGCCCGGCAGGGAGCAGCACGCTCGTCCGGTCGGTGGCGATCCGCTCGAGGTCCGTGCAGCGCTCGGCGCCCGGGATCAGATCGCTCAGCAGCCAGCCGAACTGCTCCATGCCGAGGATGGCCATCCGGTGCGCGGTCTCCGCGTTCAGGCCGAAGCGGCGATCGGCGTCGCGGACGGCGTCGGCGAAGCGCCCGCCGCCGGGCACGACGAGCAGCGGATGGCGCCGGCCGAGCTCGCCGAGCGCGGCGCACAGACGCCGGGCAGCGCGTCGTCGCCGATGCCGCCGCCGACCTTGACGACGGTCAGCACAGCACGCGTGCGGCAAGCGCCGCCGCCGGGCCCCAGGTCGTGTCGGCGACCGCCCGCCCCAGGCGGGCGCCGACCTCGCGTGCCATGAACGCGCCGGAGCCCGCGGCGACGACAGGAGCGTCGGGCTGCCGGCGCGCAGCCTCCTCGATCTGGCGCACCTGCTCGCCGTGCAGGAACGCCGCGATCGCGTCGATCTCCGCCTCGTCGAGCTGGTCGACGTCGGAGCACACGAGCCGGGCGATCCGCTCGCGGGCGAACTCGACGGTGGCCGGACGGCCGTCGGGCGTAGGGCAGTCGTACGCCTCCGACGGGATGTGCCCGAGGACGAGATGGACGTCGCCGCTGATCGCGAACAGCTCCGACGCCACCGGGCACCAGCCGCCGCGCACCGGCACGCGCGGCGCGATCGCCGCGAGGTTGGTGCGCAGCACGCCGGTGTAGACGAGCTCGCCCGGCGAGCAGCCGCTCGAGGTCGTTCTTCCCGCTAGCAGCCACCCGGCCGGCGACGATCGGGATCACGTCGGCGGTCGTGCTGCCGACGTCGATCAGCAGCGCGTCCGGGTGCTCATCGGCCACCGCCAGCGCAGTCGCGATCCAGTTGGCGGCGGCGACGTCCCACGGCCGTGCACGCGCCGCCTCCACGGAAACGAGATCGCCGGCGGTCGTCAAGACGCGCGCATCGCCGAACACCGCCTCGACGGCGTCGAGCACGAACGCCACGCCCTCGCGCTTCGTGCGGAACGCGTCCGACAGCTCGGCGGTCATGGTGATCGCCACCGCGTCCGCCGTCCCCAACTCGCGCAGCACAGCGGCGAGTCCTTCCGGGTCGCGCCAGACCTCGAACGGGCGCGACACCGTCCGGAGGGACCCCCCGTCGATCCACGCCGCCTTCGTGTTCGCGCCGCCGATGTCCACCGCTAGCGTGGCCGGCATGCGCGTCGTCGGAGTCATCGATCTGAAGGCCGGCGAGGCGGTTCATGCCGTGCGCGGCGAGCGCGAACGCTATCGCCCGCTCGGCGACCCGCTTGCGCTGGCGCGGAGGTTCGGGCGCGAAGAGCTGTACGTCGCCGACCTCGACGCGATCACCGGCGGACGCGTGCAGACCGAGATCATCGCCGCGCTGGCGAGCGAGGCGCGGGTCATGGTCGATGCCGGGGTCAGCGATCCGCAGCGGCTGCTCGACCTCGGCGTGGACCGCGTCGTCGTCGGGACCGAGACGCTGACCGATGCCGATGCACTCTTACCCGATGCGGTCCTCAGCGTGGACCTGCGCGACGGCCGCACGCTCTCGCGCGACCCGCGGCTCGCCGGCCTGCCGGCGCTCGACGCCCTCGCGCTCCTGCACCGGCGCCGCGCGAGGTCATCGTGCTCGATCTAGCGCGGGTCGGCACCGGCGCGGGGCCGGACGTCGCGCTCATCGCCGAGATCCACGCCGCCTTCCCCGAGCTCGAGCTGCTCGCAGGCGGCGGCGTGCGCGACGCCGACGACCTGCGCGCGCTCGAGGACGCGGGCGCGGCGGGCGCGCTCGTCGCGACCGCGCTCCTCAGCGGCGCTATCTGACGACCGAACGTCCCTGGCGCCTTGACGTCGATATCCACGACGTCAAAGCGCCGATCCGCCAGGCCGATGGCGCTTTCACCGGACATATTCCGGTCAAAGCGCCAGGGACCGCGGACACGGTCGGCTCCCCCACCTCCCCACCCAGCCGCAGTTGACGTTCACCCGGTCACAGACTCCACGTGCGCGACGAGCGCCGCCGCCACGTCGGCGCCGGTCGCGTCCTGCAGCCCGTGCCAGCCGGGAATCCCGTTCAGCTCCAGCACGTGGTCGCCCAGCAGGTCGACGCCCGCGTAGTCGGCGCCCAGCGCCTCGAGCGGCCGCCAGGCACAGGCGCGCCTGCTCGGCGCTCAGCTCGGTCGCCCGCGCCTGTGCGCCGCGCGCGAGGTTCGCCCGCCAGCCCGCGCCGACCCGCTCGATCGCCGCCAGCACCCGCCCGCCGACGACGAACGCCCGCACGTCGCGGTCGGGCGGGAGCGTCTCCTGCAGGTAGTAGACGGCGCGCTCGATCTCCAGCGCGTGGAAGACGCGGTAGGCGACGTCGCGGTCGTCGACGCGCGTCATCCCGGCGCCCATCGCGCCGAACAGCGGCTTGACGATCACGTCGCCGCCGAGCTCGTCGAACGCCTCGAGCGCGTCGTCGCGGCGCTCGCAGGCGATCGTGCGCGGCGTCGGCACGCCGGCCCGTGCCAGCAAAGCCGAGGCGAGGAACTTGTCGATCGTCCGCTCGATCGCCCGCGGGCTGTTGACGCACGGCACGGCGAGCGTGTGCAGCGCGTCGACGCGGAAGATCACCTGCTCGAGCGAGCCGCGCGGGATGCCGCGGACGATCACGGCGTCGCAGCCTTCGAGGCTGGGCACCGTGACGTCGCCGTCGATGCGCCCGACCATGCGCGTCACGGGCACGAGCCGGTGCTCGTGCCCCCGCGCCTCGAGCGCGTCGGTGAGCTGCCGCGCGTGCCAGCCGCCGCTCGATCCGAGGATCGCGACGGTCAGCCCCAGAACGAGCGCTCCAGCACCTCGAGGTTGACCTCGCCCGCCTCGAAGCTGCGGCCGCTCCCGAGGCTCGTGAGCCGGATCTGCGCCGGGCTGAAGAGCAGCGGGTCGATCTTGTAGAAGTCGTACTCCGCGTCCTTGAACACCTTGCCGAACGGCTCGCCGTAGTCCTTCGACGCCGAGGCGGGAAGGCGCTCGACGAGCTCGCGCAGCGCGTCGTCGTCGTCGGCCTCCACCGTGAGATGGACCTGGCCGCCGTAGAGCACCGCGTCGTTCGTGCGCCCGAGCGCGGCCATGTCGTCGTCCGCCACCGGCGGCAGCGGGCAGCTGCCGAAGCCGCTCGACGACCCGCCGCACGTCGAAGTCGAGCTCGTGGAGCTTGTGCAGCGCGGTCTCGACCACCCGCGCCGCGATCTGCACGCTCCCGGTCACGCTCGCCGTCGGCGCCATCAGCAGAGTCAGGTCCGAGGGCTCCACGCCGGCGCGCTCGGCCACGAACGCGGCGACCTCGGCCGGCGGCGGCTCGCGCGTCTCCAGGCACAGGACGGCGGCGCTCGCCTGCTCGTCCCAGTCGAGGTCGTCGTAGAGCTCCTCGGCGCGGATCAGCGCGCGCCCGGGCCCGCTGCCCATCGCGAAGTAGCCGTCGCGATCGACCTTCCAGCCGGCGTACTGCGCGGCCAGGCACGCGACCGCCGGGCGGTCGGTGGTCACGGTGAGCCCGGGGAGCCAGCGGCCGTCGAGGACCAGCGGCGCGTACGCCACCTCCCCGAGGCCGCCCATGCAGACCTCGGCGAAGGCGCGCCCCGCCGCGAAGCCGCCGTTGCGGCAGTCGATCAGCCGCGCACCGTTCGCGAGCGTCGTCACCTCCACGCGGGCCGCCTCTGCGTCGGCCTCCAGCCGGTCGGCGAGCTCCCGTGCACGGTCGTTGAGGTTCATGCGTCCTCCAGGATCAGGATCTCGCCGCGGCGCAGCTCGAGGCCGTCGCCGCACCAGCGCGCGTAGCGGCCGTCGAGCTGCTCGTCGGAGACGGGCAGCCCGAGCGCGCGCAGGCGGCGCAGGTACAGGCGCAGGTACGGCGGGCGGTAGGTGCAGGAGAACGTGAAGGTCGAGAGCGGCGCGGCCTCGGTCGTGACGATCGAGCCGCGGCGCATGCCCGCTCCCGCGTGCGGCCCGACCCCGCCGAGCGCGACGATCGTCCCCGCCAGCATGCGCAGGCCCGCGGCTTCGCCGGCGCGCCCGCCCACGGCGATCAGGCCGCGCCGCAGGCCGGCGCCGGCCTGCGCGCCGGCGTCGCCATGGACGACGATCTCGCCGCCGCGCATGCGCTCGCTGCCGAGCTTGCGTCCCGCCGAGCCGCGGACCACGAGCGTGCCGCCGTGCATCCCCGCTCCGGCGTGGTCGCCGGCGTCGCCCTCGACGTGCAGCTCGCCGCCGCGCATGCCGGCCCCCGCGTGCGCCCCGACGTCGCCGGCCACCGTCAGCCGCCCCGCGGTCATGCCCGCGCCGACGTACCTCACGCGGCTCAGGTCGCCCTCCACGCGGACGTCGTCGCCGCTGCCCGACACCGCGAAGAACTCGCCCACCCGCGTGCGCTCCTTCCCGTGCCAGAGCGGCAGCGCCGCGATGTCGCCGACGAGCCGGTCGGGCGTGAGGACCTCGGCCTCCAGCGGCACGTCGGGCTGCTCGCGCAAGGTGAGCGTGAGCGTCACGGCACGAGCTCGCGGAGGTGGATGTGGTGCGGGCCGAGGTTGCCGCCGTAGTTGCCCGCCGTGACGTGGCTTGCGCCCGCCTCGGCCGCGGCGACGAGGCCGACGCGCATCGCCTCGCGGACCGGCTCGAGCGCCAGCCCGTCGATGACGATCTCGAACACGGCCTCGACGTCGGGCGGCACGTCGGAGTCGTCGACCTGGCCGCGCAGCGTCGGGCACAGCACGTGGTTCGTCGACGCCGGCAGCGCGCTGTAGCGCGAGCCGACCTTGCTGCCGCTGCGCGCGATCCCGCCCGGGAACGGCATGATCACGCCCTCGACGGAGCGCATCGCGCTCGCCGCCGCCTCCGCCGCCCGCAGCGCCGACTCCACGTCGCGTCCCAGCATGATGATGTTGCCGCCGGCCACGCCCTCGACGGCGCCGAAGCGCTCCTGCACCAGGAACTCGCCCTCCATCACCGGCACGCGCCAGTACCGCTTGCCGTCGAGAACCTTGCTGGCCTGATAGCCGTCGCCGAAGTAGCGCAGCTGCCCGCCGACGTCGACCGTGTCCTCGGCGTCCAGGCCGTTGAAGCAGGCCGCGGTCGGAGATGTCAGCACGCACTGCCCGACGCGCTCGACCAGCCGCTTGCCCACGCCCTCCAGGTCCATGGCGAACAGCAGCACGCTCACCCCGGGGCGCCCGTCCGGCGTGTCGTCGAGCACGCGCTCGATGGCCGCCTCGCACTTGCAGCCGATCACCGACGTGGCGAAGCCGGTCATCGAGCGGCCCGCCTCCAGCGCCCACTCGGGCGTCGCCGCGGTGATGACGACGCGCGAGCCCCACATCGGGAACGCCTCGGCGAACGTGTCGACGATCTCGGCGCCGTGCAGCTTCATCCCGCGGCCACCGTCCTCGCGGGCTCGAGCAGCCACGGCTCGCTCACCGGATAGCTCGAGAACTGCACGCTGTAGCGGTCCTCGAAGAGCTTCTCCAGCGTGGGCTCGATGCTCGTGTCGTACTCGGCGCCGACCCGCAGCAGGCGGCCCGGACCGGCCTCGCGCAGCTCGCCGTCCTCGACGACGTGGTGGCCGTCCTTGATGACGTGGCGCGGCGCGGCGAACATCGCCTCGCGGTCGGCGTCGTCGACGTAGACCGTGATGTCGGCGTCGGCGCCGACGCCGAGGTGGCCCTTGTGGTCGAGGCCGAGCAGGCGCGCCGGGCCGGCGCGCGTGATGATCGCGATCTCCTCCAGCGTGTACTCGCGGTCGAGGTCGTCGAGCAGGACCGTGCGCTTCATCGCCTGCTTGTTCACCTTGCGGATCTGCTCGTTGCGGAACTCGCGGTCCATCAGCAGGCGGATGAGGCGCGGATAGCTGAGGAACGAGCCGCCGTTCGGGTGGTCGGTGGACAGCACGAGCCGCCACGGGTCGCGGCTGAGCAGGAACAGCTCCAGGCCGATCCCCCACTGGAGCGCGTGCACGTAGTTGCGCTCCCGGTACGTGAACGGGACGATCCCGCAGCCGGTCTCGGCCTCCGTGTCGGCGTTGACCCACTTGCCGTGGGTGATCTCGCGCAGGACCGCGGAGACCGGCGCGTCGGCGGTCATCGTCATCGCCGGGCCGAACATGACCTGGCCGACGTCGGCGCTCAGCTCGGGGTGCTCGCCCAGGTACTCGGCGAGCTCCGGCGCCCGCGAGCGCGGCCGCCCGCCGGGCTTCCCGCCGTAGGCGTGGAACTGGATGTGGGCGAGGTGGGCGCGGCGGCCCTCGAGCGTGCGCAGCGTGTCGAGCGTCGTGCGGTAGTTGCCGGCCACGCCGAGGTTGTTGCAGTGGACGTGCACCGGGTGCGGCAGCCCGAGCTCGTGCACCGCGCCGGCGATCGTCTCGATCACCTGCCGCGGCGTGACCCCGGGGCCCTCGTCGTCGAGCGACGTCACGTTGCCGTTGCCGCGCTTCCACATCTCGACGCCGCCGGGATTGACGAGCTTGACGCCGTAGCCGCCCGTCGCCTGCAGGTACCAGGCGATCGCCTCGCGAACGCGGGCGGGCTCGGTGCGGATGAGCTCGAACAGCGGCAGGTTGTTGCCCATCAGCACGAGGAAGGCGGCGTCGATGACCGGCGTGTCGCGGATCTCCGAGAGCGTGTGGCGGGCCGCGAGCGGCGGCGTGGCGGCCTCGACGACGGTCGTGTAGCCGAGCAGCGCGTAGCGGTAGCCGGTCGTGAACGTCGAGGGCACGGTCCCGCCGGTGCCGGACCGCATGATCGCCGTGCGCTCGACGACGTCGGCGCGATGCTCCTCGGGCGAGAGCTTGCGCGCGGCGTTGACCGCCGGCCCGGCGATGTGGGCGTGGATGTCGACCCCGCCGGGCATGACGACCATCCCGTTGGCGTTGATCGTGCGGGCGTGGGCGGGCACGTCGTCGACGATCTTCCCGTCCTGCACGCAGACGTCGCGCACCTCGCCGGCGACGCCGTTGGCGGGGTCGTAGACGCGGCCGCCGGCGATCCGGAGCATCAGAGGCGCTCCGCGATCGCGGCCAGCACGTCCTCGATGCTCGGGCGGTCGCTCTGGCGCGGGGCGCGCAGCGGGACCGGCACGCCGTCCATCCGGTGGGCGGTGCCCGCCACCTCGATGCCGTCGGCCGCGGTGGCGAAGGCCACCCGCGCGGTGGCACGCGAGTTCACCGCCACGGTCGCCACGTCGGCGGCCACCACGAGCTCGGCGTCGAACTCGCCGCGCTCCGCTTCGCGCGGGAAGCCGCGCGCGAAGTCAACCGGCCCGGCGAACCCCGTCTGCCAGGCGAGCACGTCCTCGGCGCCGCGGGCATTGCCGGCGCGTAGCCCGAGCGTCACGGCGTGGCGGTCGCGGGCGAGGTCCCGTACGAGCGAGTGCAGCGCCAGCGCGGTCAGCTCGTCGAGCCGCCCGTAGATGAAGGCGACATGCCGCGCCTCGCGCAGGCGCGCCCCGAAGCCCTCGCCGCCGCGCAGCGCCCACAGCACCTCGAAGTCGTCGTCGACCTCGACGAACGCGCCGGCCGCGTCGGCGGTCGCCGTGCGCTCCGAGTCGACGACGATCATCGCGCCGGGGTCGACGCGGAGCCGCTCCAGCAGGCGTGGATGGGTGACGAGCGGGTCGGCGCGCCAGAAGACCACGAGCTCGGCCCGGTCGCGGATCTCGCCGAACGTCGCGGTGCTCCAGCCGATCGCCGGGGACGCGGCCGCGCCGACGTCGATCACCGCCCCCGCCGCCTCGGCGAGCGCCACCGCCCGGCGCTGCGCCTCGCAGCTCGTCCCGGCGAGGCCGTAGACGAGCGGCGCGCGCGCCTCGCGCAGGATCGTGGCCGCGGCGTCCGCGGCCTCCTCGACGCTCACCTCGCCGCCATCGACGCGGGCAACCGGGGGCCGGTCACCGCGGTCGAACCACGCGTCGCCGAGCGGGCACGTCCGCACCGGCCCCTCGGCCGTCAGCTCGATGTCGTCGCAGAGGCAGCCGCACCCCGCACACGTCGCCTCAGCCAAGGACCGCCACCTCCAGCAGCGCCGCGGCCTGCTCCTCGAGCCCGGCGAGGACCTCGTCCGGCGTCGCCGCGGTGCTCACGACGGTGCAGATCGGCCGGCCCTTGGCGATCCGCTCGCCGGGGTGCGGGACGTCGCGCACGCCAGGCGCGAACTCGCCGACGACCACGTCCTCGGTGGCGAACACGACAGCCTTGCCCGCCGCTCGCGCCGGCTGGATCACCTCGAGCGAGGCGGTCGGGCGCGGGTTGACCTCGACCGCCCACGCGCGCTCGCCGTCCCAGATGAAGTCGACGCCGAACGGTCCCCGCAGGCCGAACGCGGCCGCCAGCCGGGAGCAGATCGCCTGCGGCTGGTCCAGCGGCACCGGCACCCGTGGCGGGACGAGGTTCCCGCACCAGCGGTATCCGCGCACGCCGAACGCGCGCCGTCCCACGAGCTGCTCGCTGAGCCCGAGCACGACGGCATCCTTCCCGTCGCCGATCGCAGCCACCGAGCACGGGACCCCGTCGATGCGCTCCTGCAGGAACGTCCCGGCCGGCAGCGCGCCGCCGCGCCACTCGCGCACGCGGATGCCTCCACCGCCGCGCAGCGGCTTGCGCAGCCAGCGGCCCGAAGACGGCGGCGTGAAGGTCGACCGGGCGTACGAGTCCCCCAGCACGGCGGCGAGCCGCGCGGGATCGCGCACGGCGCGCAGCACCTCCGGCGGGTTGCCCAGCAGCGTGTGCCGCTCGGCCAGCCGCTCGACCAGCTTGGGGTGGTTCTCGAAGCTCGCGCCGTAGATGACTTCGCCCGGCTCCTCCTCCATCGCAGCATCGACGAGCGCGGTCAGGCTGCGGCGCGTCACCACGCGTTCGGCGCGCAGGTCGAGGTCGCCGAACAGATCGAACGCGATCACGTCGTCGCGCCTCGCCAGATCGGCGAGCATGCGCGCGCTCAGGGCAATCAGGAGGAGTGGTGCGACGGCGCGAGGATACCCTCGACCAGCGCGACGAAGACCGTCGCCGTGACGAGGTCGGCGGTCGTCCCGGGGTTCAGCTTGTTGCCCTCCGTGCGCAGCGAGGCGTCGAAGCTCTCCAGCGTCCGGCGCCCGGCCAGGACCTCGCGCGCGCCCGCCGACACCTGCTCCGCGGCGTCGGCGCCGGCCTTGCGCGCGATCAGCGTGTCGGGCGTGTGGGCGAGCAGCCGCAGGTGCAGCTCGACGATCGCGTCGCGCGTGCCGTTGCCGAGCGCGGGAAGCCCGACCTCGAACGTGAGCGCGAAGTCGGTCACGTACTCCGCCGCGATCGAGTCGCGCTCGGCGGCAGCGGCCATCGCCTCGCGCAGCCCGATGTTCGGCTCCGAGCGCACGTCGTGCTCGACGCGCTCGTCCAGGCCGCCCGCGCCGGCGAGCCGGATCGCCGCGTAGGCGGCGCGGGCGTCGGCGACGTCCAGCGCCCGTAGGGTCTCGCCGAGCCGCTCCCGCAGCGGACCGCCCGCGAGCGCGGCCTTGGCCAACGGCGCCAGCAGCAGCGCGATCCCCAGATTGGTGTTCGCGGGCGCGACTCGCCTTGAAGCCTCGACGACCGCCAGGACCGTCTCGCCCACGCTGCGCTCCGACACGAGCTCGGGACCGATCGCGATCGCGCAGCGCACCATGTCCTCGTACGTGGTGTCGTCGAAGTCGTGGCTCGGCGTGATGTTGCCCGGCTTCTCCGCGCTGACCTCGAGCACGCAGGCAAGCTGGGCGGCATCGGCGACGGTACGAACGGTCGTGGCCGACGCACGTGCGGGGTCGGCTTGACCCTTCTCGCCGCCAGTGGTTAGAGTCGCCCACCCGTCGGACACGTGTTCAACCATAGGAAGGACGGGTCATGGCTGCGGCAATGATGGTCGGAGAGTCGCTCGTCGGCGAGGGCAACGAGGTCGCGCATGTCGACCTCCTGATCGGCTCGAAGAGCGGGCCGGTCGGCGAAGCGTTCGCGAACTCCCTCGTCAACCAGAAGGAGGGGCACACGAACCTCCTCGCGGTGGTCGCGCCGAACCTCCCCGCCAAGCCCGACACGATCATGTCCAACAAGGTCACGATCAAGGGCGCCACGCAGGCGGTGCAGATGTTCGGGCCCGCTCAGGCGGCCGTGGCGCGCGCCGTCGTCGACTCGGTCCGCGAAGGCGTCATCGCCGAGGGCGACGTCGACGATATCTGCATCATCGTCGGCGTCTTCATCCACTGGGAAGCCAAGGACGACAAGAAGATCTTCGACTACAACTACCAGGCCACGAAGGAATCGATCGCGCGCGCCCTCGGCAACGAGCCCAGCGTGAGCGACATCCTCGGTTCCTCGGAGGCGGCCCGCCACCCGTTCGCGGGGGGCGTGGAGGGCTGATCGAACTGACCCGGTCGCGCCGGCTCGACGGCCTGCACGCCGTCGTGACCGGCGCGAGCAGCGGGATCGGCCGCGCCATCGCCGAGGCCTACGCGGCCGCGGGAGCCGACGTGCTGCTCACGCACCGCGACTCGGAGGAGCGCGCCCGCGAGGTCGCCGACGCGATCGGGGCTCGCGTTCTTCAGGCCGACCTGTCGACGCGCGACGCCTGTGAGCGCCTGGTCGCCGAGGCCCGCGAGGAGCTCGGCCAGGTCGACGTGTGGGTCAACAACGCCGGCGCGGACGTGCTCACCGGCGAGGCCGCGGCGTGGGAGTGGGAGCGCAAGCTCGACCTCCTGCTCGCGGTCGACCTCAAGGGCACGATCGCGTGCTCGTACGCGATCGGCGAGCACATGCGCGAGCGCGGCGGCGCGATCGTCAATATGAGCTGGGACCAGGTGACGACCGGCATGGCCGGCGAGAACCCGCAGCTCTTCTCCGCCGTCAAGGGCGGCGTGCTGGCCTTCAGCAAGAGCCTGGCGCGCGCCCTGGCGCCCGAGGTGCGCGTGAACGTCCTCTGCCCGGGCTGGATCGAGACCGCCTTCGGCGAGCAGGCCGACCCGGAGTTCCGCCGCTCGGTCGCGGCCGGCACGCCGCTCGGGCGCTGGGGGCGCCCCGAGGACGTGGCCGGCGCCGCCGTCTACCTCGCCTCGCCCGAGGCCGAGTTCGTCACCGGACAGGCGATCAACGTCAACGGCGGCGTGGTGATGTAGTGCTGTAGACACAGCGAAGGAGGCATCCCATGGAGGCAAGCGCCAAGCCCAAGACCTACAGCCCCGAAGAGGTCGAGGCCAAGCTCAAGGAGCACGGGCTCGACAACTGGTACCTCGAGGGCGACTGGATCCGCCGCAAGTACAACACCGACGGCTGGCCGTCGACGCTGATGGCCGTCAACGCCGTCGGCTACGTGTGCGAGGCGGCCTACCACCACGCCGACCTCTCGGTGACGTGGGGCAAGCTGTGGGTCAAGCTGGCGAACCACGCCGCCGGCGGCATCACCGACAAGGACTTCGCCGTGGCGCGCCAGATCGAGGACACGGTGCTGTGGCGCCCCGGCGACGACAGCCCGCTGGAGGGGACGCCGAACAAGTTCGTCTTCAGCAAGAGCTAGGCGGTGGCCGATCGCTACCTCTTCGTGACCGGCAAGCTCGCGGCGCCGGCGCTGCACGCAACGCTGCGCCGGGCCGAGCTGCCGTTCGAGTACGAGGTCGCGGTCATGAAGATCACGGTCGCCGCGCTGATGACCGCCGACTGGATCGCCAAGCGGCTCGAGGTCCCTGACGGCGTCACGCGGATCATGATCCCGGGCTCCTGCCAGGGCGACGTCGCGGCGCTCAGTCCGAGCAGTTCGACGTCCCGGCCGAGAAGGGCCCTGCTGATTTGAAGCGCCTGCCCGCGCACTTCGGCCAGGCCGACGCGCGCTCGCGCTACGGCGGGCGCGACATCCGCGTCTTCGCGGAGATCAACAACGTCCCGCACCTGGATCGCGAGCGGATCGTCGAGGCGGCTTCGTATTACCGCGACAGCGGCGCCGACGTCATCGACCTCGGGCTGTCGCTGGACCGCAACTGGCTCGACGAGGGGCCATCGGTCATCGCGGATCTGAAGGCCCGCGGGTTCACTTTGAGCATCGACACGCTCGACCCGGACGAGATCCTGATGGCCGACGAGGCGGGCATCGACTACGTCCTCAGCCTCAACGGGCAGAACCTGGAGGTGGCGGACGAGCTGCGCGCGACGCCCGTGCTGATCCCCGACACGCCCGACGACCTCGACAGCCTCGACGCGACGATCGCGCGGATGCAGGAGCTCGGCAAGCCGTTCATGGCGGACCCGATCATCGAGCCGATCGGCTCTGGCTTCGCCGCCAGCCTCGGCCGCTACCTGGAGGTCCGCCGCCGCCATCCCGACGTCGAGATGTTCATGGGCATCGGCAACCTGACCGAGCTCACCGAGGCCGACACCACCGGCGTGACCGCGATGCTGCTCGGCTTCTGCCAGGAGCTCGGGATACGGAATGTGCTCACCACCGAGGTCATCAACTGGGCGCGCGGCGCGGTCCGCGAGACGGTTCTCGCCGCCCAGCTCATGCACTTCGCCCAGCAGGAGGGCACGCCGCCCAAGCACGTCGACGGCCGGCTGCTGACGATCAAGGACGAGGAGTTCCGGCCCTACACCGAGGCCGAGCTGCGCGAGCTGCACGAGAGCATCACCGACCCCAACGTCCGCATCTTCACGGACGCCGACTGGATCTACGCGTTCAACGCCGACCGCTTCGTCAAGGGCACCGACATCAACCAGATCTTCGACGAGCTCGGCGTCGACGAGCACACGCACGCCTTCTACCTCGGCAAGGAGCTCATGAAGGCGTCCATCGCGCGCGGGCTGGGGAAGAACTACCGGCAGGAGTCCCCGCTGGACTGGGGCTACCTGACCTTCGACGAGCCGCGCCGTGAGCGGGTCCGCCTCACGGCCCGCAAGGAGGAACCGTGAAGAAAGTCCTGCTCCAGCTCGACACCGACGAACATCCCGAGCCCGTTCGACGCGATCGTCGCCCACGACGCCGGCGTGGACGTGCTTTTGTCGCACAGTGCGGTCAAGGCCGAGTCCGCGCGCGCTTTGGCGCAGGATGCCTTCTTCACCCGCGGACCGGACGATCTGAAGAACACGGCCGTGTGGGTCGGCGGCAAGAACGTGGCCGCCGGCGAGGAGATCTTCGACGAGGTGCAGAAGGCGTTCTTCGGCCCCTTCCGCGTCTCCGTGATGATCGACTCGAACGGCTGCAACACGACCGCGGCCACGACGATCGCGCGGATCGCGAAGGCGCGCGATTTGAGCGGCGACCGCGCGGTGGTGATCGGCGTGGGAGCCGTGGGTCTGCGGTCGGCGACGCTGCTCGCCGGGGAGGGCTGCGAGGTCTCGGTCGCCACGCTCTCGCCCGACCTGTTCGGAGGCGATCGCCAACACCGCACCCCGCGCGGCCTCGCGACCGCGAAGGAGCTCGGGCTCGACGTCCACGAGCCGGGCGACCGGTCCGAGCTCGAAGGGCTGCTGGACGGAGCGCAGATCGTCCTGTCAGCCGGGCCCGCCGGCGTGGAGGTGCTGCGGAAGGACTTCTGGTCCTCGCATGCGTCGATCGAGCTGCTCGCCGACTACAACGCGGCCGAGCCGCTGGGCATCGAGGACACCGAGGCGACCGACGACATGAAGGACTACGACGGCAAGCTCGTGCTCGGCGCGCTGGCGATCGGCGGCCCGAAGATGAAGGTGCACAAGACCTGCGTCCGGCGGCTGTTCGAGTCCAACGAGGCGATCCTCGACACCGACGCCGTCTACGAGATCGCCAAGGAACTCGTTTGACGCGCGTCGCCGGCGTCGACCCCGGGACGGTCTCGTTCGACGTCTGCGTGCTCGACGACGGCGAGGTGGTGCTGGAGCGCAGCTTCTCGACCGAGGACGTGGGCGCCGATCCGGCGCCGCTGGTCGAGACGCTGGTGGAGCACGGCCCGTTCGACCTCGTGCTCGGCCCGGCCGGCTACGGGCTGCCGCTCGTTCCCGCCTCGGAGGTCGGCGAGCGCGAGCTCGCGCTGATGGTCCTGGTGCGCGCCGACGAGCCCGGAGGGCCGTGCCGGCGTCGTCGGGATGCGCACGATCATCCGCGCGCTGCATCGAGGCGGAGCTGCCGCTCGTGTTCGGGCCGGGAGCGATCCACCTGCCGACCATCCCGGCCTACCGCAAGTGGAACCGCATCGACCTGGGGACCGCGGACAAGGTCGCGAGCGCCGCGCTCTGCATCGCCGACCAGGCGAGCCGGCTCGGCATCGACTTCGCCGAGACCTCGTTCATCATGCTCGAGCTCGGCGGGCGCGTTCAGCGCCGCTCTGGCCGTCGACGGCGGGCGGATCGTCGACGGGATCGGCGGCTCGGCCGGGCCGATCGGGGCGCAGGCGTGCGGTGCTCTGGACGCCGAGGTGGCGTACCTGCTCGGCGGCGCGCTGTCGAAGCGCACGGTGTTCAGCGGCGGCGCGTCTGGGCGACTGGCTCGCCCTGGAGGAGGGCGCGGCGAAAGCCGCCCTGGCGCTGACGGTCAGCGTGCCCGCGCCGCGCGAGATCCTCGTCACCGGGCGCAACGCACGGGCCGGAGCTCGGCACGCGGCTCGCGCACGTCGCGCCGGTGCGGTTGGTCGCCAAGGCCGCCGCCCACGGCGCCGCCGTGCTGGCCGACGGCCTCGCGGGCGGGCGCTACGCGGCGCTCGTCGAGCGCCTCGGCGTGCGCGACGCGAGCGGCACCGCGCTCGACCACCTCAGGCTCCACGGCGCCGACCGGATCAGGCTGCGCTGAGCCACTCACGCAGCGTCGTGTGATGCGCGACGTCCTGGCGGCGCAGCTCGCCGATCAGCCCGGATTGCTCGGCGACGACGCTGTGCTGGTGGATCGTCTCGAAGTTCTCCTGGCGCGCCGACACGAAGATGTCGTCGCCCAGGTCGCCGAACCGCTCGATCGCTCCCCGGATCGCCTCGCGCACGCAGTCCTCCACGAACCTCGGACGGCGCGCGGCCTTCTCGACCACCGCGGCCTCGTCGGAGCGCTTCATCAGCTCGTAGATCTCGCTCGACATCGAGTCCTCGACGATCGCGAGCAGGTCCGCCGCATCCACGTCGGCGTCGCAGTCCTCGGGCAGCCCGAGGTGGAGCGTGCCCAGGCCGCGCTGATTGTGGGTCGCAAGCGGCACGGCCTCGAGGATCGCGGTGATCCTGTCGTCCGCTGAACCCCTCGGCGGCCAGCCGCTCGCGCGAGTCCGCGCGGGGGCTCGCCGTCATCCCCTGCGCGGCGACGCCGATCAGCCGGCGCGTGCCGCGCTCGGAGGCGACCGCCGAGCCGAGCAGCGTGTAGATCTCCTGGGTGGCGATCCCGGACACCGGCGCCGGCTTGTGCTCCGGATAGCGGACGGCGATCGTCACCTCCGCGCGCAGCGCGCCCAGGCGCTCGCGCGCCTCGCCCGCGATCCGCTGGGCGAGCTGCTCGACCTTGTAGCCGCCCTCGCCCAGCATCACCTCGCCGATGACGTCGTTGATGACCGCGTCGAAGCGCGACACGTCCTGCAGCTCGGCGAAGCAGTCGAGCTTGGCGTAGTAGAGCTGCCGGCCGATCCGGGCGACCTTCTCGACGTCCGTCACGCCGACACGCATAGCCATTCCTCTATGAGACTGCCCTGATCTTGTCTTGTTCGGCGAACTGTTCTTCCCTAGGTTCCGCCGCCATGACCGAAAGGATCGTTGGGCGGCGGGCGTGACGCCGTACGCGGAGATGGGCTACTACGAGCCGGACTACGAGCCCGAGGACTCCGACATCCTCGCAGCGTTCCGGATCACGCCGCAGCCCGGTGTCGACCCGGTCGAGGCCGCGGCGGCGGTCGCGGGCGAATCGTCCACGGCGACGTGGACGGTGGTCTGGACCGACCGCCTGACCGACCACCGGAACTACCAGGCCAAGGCCTACGCCGTGGAGCCGGTGCCGGGCCGCGAGGACGAGTACATCGCCAAGATCGCCTACGACCTCGACCTCTTCGAGGAGGGCTCGATCGCGAACATGGCCTCCTCGATCATCGGCAACGTCTTCGGCTTCAAGGCGCTCAGGGCGCTGCGGCTCGAGGACCTGCGCATCCCGCCGCACTACGTCAAGACGTTCCAGGGGCCGCCACACGGGATCGTCATGGAGCGCGAGTACCTGGACAAGTTCGGGCGCCCGCTGCTCGGCGCCACCGTCAAGCCCAAGCTCGGCCTGTCGGCCAGGAACTACGGGCGCGTCGTGTTCGAGGCGCTCCGCGGCGGCCTGGACTTCACCAAGGACGACGAGAACATCAACTCGCAGCCGTTCATGCGCTGGCGCGACCGCTACCTCTACGCGATGGAGGCGGTGAACCGGGCGATCGCCGAGACCGCGGAGATCAAGGGCCACTACCTCAACGTGACGGCCGGCACGATGGAGGAGATGTACGAGCGCGCCGAGTTCGCCAAGGAGCTGGGCAGCGTGATCGTGATGATGGACCTCACGGTCGGCTTCACCGCGATGCAGTCGATGTCCCACTGGGCGCGCCGCAACGGGGTCATCCTGCACCTGCACCGCGCCGGTCACTCGACCTACACCCGCCAGAAGAGCCACGGCGTCAACTTCCGCGTGCTCGCCAAGTGGTGCCGGCTGATCGGCGTCGACCACATCCACGCCGGGACGGTCGTCGGCAAGCTCGAGGGCGACCCGGGCAGCGTGGCGGGCTACTACGACGTCTGCCGCGAGAACCACCTCGACGCCGACCCGACGAAGGGGATCTACTTCGACCAGGACTGGGCGTCGCTGCCCGGCGTGATGCCCGTCGCCTCTGGCGGCATCCACGCCGGCCAGATGCATCAGCTCCTCCACTACCTCGGCGAGGACTCGATCCTCCAGTTCGGCGGCGGCACGATCGGCCACCCGATGGGGATCGGCGCCGGGGCGACGGCCAACCGGGTCGCGGTCGAGGCCATGATCCAGGCCCGCAACGAGGGCCGCGACTACTTCCACGAGGGGCCGGACATCCTCGAGCGCGCCGCCCGCGGCTGCCCGGAGCTCGACGCCGCGCTGCAGGTCTGGAAGGACGTCACGTTCGACTTCGAGTCGACCGACACGCCCGACGTCGTCGTCACCCCGACCGCCGCCTGACATGCGCGTCACCCAAGGCACATTCTCGTTCCTGCCCGAGCTCACCGACGAGCAGATCGAGGCGCAGATCGTCTACGCGCTGCGCAACGGCTGGGCGATCTCGGTCGAGCACACGGACGACCCGCATCCGCGCAATGCCTACTGGGAGCTCTGGAACCTCCCGCTGTTCGACCTGCGGCCCGACCAGGCTGACGTCGCGATGCGCGAGATGCAGGCCTGCCGCGAGCGCTTCCCGGACCACTACGTGAAGGTCATCGCCTACGACGCCAGGTACACGCGCCAGACCACCGCGCTGGCGTTCATCGTCGACCGGCCGGCCGAGGAGCCGGGCTTCCGGCTCGAGCGGACCGACGGGCCCGATCGCACGATGCGCTACGGGTTGAGGCGGTCCGCATGAGCGCCCTGCGGCCCGAGATCGACGCGGTGCTCGGCGAGCTCGACGCCGAGCTCGTGGCGCTACAGCCGGTCAAGACGCGCATCCGCGAGATCGCGGCGCTGCTCGCGGTCGACCGGCTGCGGCGCGAGGCGGATCTGACGTCGCAGCCGCCGTCGCTGCACATGTGCTTCACCGGCAACCCGGGCACGGGCAAGACGACCGTCGCGCTGCGGATGGCGGAGATCCTGCACCGGCTCGGCTACGTCGAGAAGGGGCACCTGGTGTCGGTCACCCGCGAGGAGCTCGTGGGGCAGTACGTCGGCCACACGGCGCCCAAGACCAAGGACGTGCTCAAACGCGCGTACGGCGGCGTGCTGTTCATCGACGAGGCCTACTACCTGCACCGGCCCGAGAACGAGCGCGACTACGGCCAGGAGGCGATCGAGATCCTCCTGCAGGTCATGGAGAACGACCGCGACCGCCTGGTCGTGATCCTCGCCGGCTACAAGGACCGCATGGACGAGTTCTTCGCGTCCAATCCCGGCATGGCCTCGCGCGTCGTGCACCACATCGACTTCCCCGACTACACGCCCGCGGAGCTGATGGAGATCGCGCAGCGCATGCTCGATCATCAGGACTACCGCCTGTCCCCGGCCGCCGAGCGGGCGTTCCGCGAGTACCTCGAGCGGCGCATGGAGCAGCCGCGCTTCGCCCACGGGCGCAGCACCCGCAACGCGCTCGACCGCGCGCGGCTGCGCCATGCCAGCCGCGTGTGGGGCAGCGATGGGACACCGGGTCGCGACGAGCTGATGACCATCGAGGCCGACGACATCTACGCCAGCAGCATCTTCCGGAGCTGACGATGCCGCGCCCGATCATCCTCGGCGTCGTCGGCGACTCGGCGGCGGGCAAGACCACGATGACCAGGGGCCTCGTGCGCGCGCTGGGCGAGCACGCGGTGACCCACACCTGCACCGACGACTACCACCGCTACGACCGCAAGCAGCGCGCCGAGCTCGGCATCACGCCGCTGCATCCCGACGCCAACTACCTCGACGTCATGGCGCAGGACCTGCGCCATCTGCGCGACGGCGAGGCCATCCTGAAGCCCGTCTACCGGCACTCGGACGGCACCTTCGCGCCGCCCGTCTACGTCACGCCCGGCGGCTTCGCGATCGTCGAGGGCCTGCTCGGCTACCACACGCCGGCGATGCGCGACTGCTACGACGTGCGCGTCTTCCTCGCGCCCCCCGAGGAGCTACGGCGCAGGTGGAAGGTGCAGCGCGACTGCTCGCGGCGCGGCTACACGACCGACGAGGTGCTGGCGGAGCTCGATCGCCGCGAGCCCGACTCCGCTGCCTTCATCCGCCCGCAGGAGCGCTACGCGGACATGGTCGTGTCGTTCATGCCGGGCGCCGATCCCGACCACCTCGACGCCGAGCTGCTGCTCCGCGACCGGCTGCCGCATCCTGATCTCTCGCCGTTCATCGGCAACGGCGTGCGCGGCATCAGCGAGAGCGACGGCCGCGTGCGCATCCCCGGCGACATCGAGGCCGAGCGCGCGGCCGAGATCGAGGAGGCGATCTGGGACCGGCTGCACTTCGCCACCCACCTGCGCAGCCAGCGGCTCGGCGAGTACACGATCGGGATGGACCTCCACCGCTCCGAGTCGCTGGCGCTCGTGCAGCTGCTGATCCTCTACCACCTCGTCACCGGCCGCGCCGCTGTGGCGCTGGGCCGTCAGGAGCTCCAGCGCATGGCGTCGTGAACCGCGGCTCTCGCCTCGTCGCTGTGCGCGAAGGCGAGGAACTGCTCCACCGCCGGCCTGAGCGGGCCATGCGCCGGGCGGATCACGTACCACTGCCGGCGGGGTAGCGGCACGTCGACGTCGATCGTCCCGAGCAGACCGAGCTCGACCTCGAGATGCGTCGCCAGGCGCGACTGGAGCGAGACGCCGAGACCCGCGCGGGCGGCCTGCTTGATGGCGCCGTTGGAGCCGAGGGTGCGGGTCGGCGGGTGGAGATCGTGGCCGGCGAGGAACTCCTCGGTCATCGAGCGCGTGCCGGAGCCCTCCTCGCGCAGCAGCCACGGGCGCGATCCGAGCTCCTCGACCGGCACCCGGCGGCGCTGCGCGAGCGGGTCGTCGGGCGCCGTGACGACGACGATCGGGTTGTCGAGGAAGCGCTCGCCGAGGACGTCGTCGTCGGGCGGCCGGCCCCCGATCGCGACGTCGGACCGGTGCGTGCGCAGCCGCTCGAAGACACGCTCGCGGTTGCCCACGTCGACCGTGAGCGTGACCTCCGGATGGCGCGCGGCGAACGCCTGCATGAGCTGGGGGGCGATGTGCTCGCCGGCCGTCGTCACCGCGCCGATCCGCAGCTCGCTGGCTGTTTGGTGCGCCGCCTCACGAGCGGCGCGTGCACCTTGATCGAGCAGGCCTACGACGTCGGCCGCGTACGCCGCGAATACCCTGCCGGCCGGGCTCGGCCTGATGTTGCGGCCGACACGTTCGGTCAGCTCGACCCTCAGCTCGCGGCCGAGCGCGGAGACGGCGGCCGACACGGACGGCTGGGACACGACAAGCTCCTCCGCAGCGGCGGTCACCGAGCCGGTGCGGACGACGGCGAGGAAGCTGCGCAGCTGCGTGACAGTTACAGCCATCTGACTAAGGGTTCGCGTCAGTCTATAGAGAGGAACGTCAATGGCCTTCACCAGATCCCAGATCCGGGAAGCCGTCGAAGCGGCGGGAGACGAGCACTGGCAGGCCCTGATCAAGCATCACGAGGACGCCTACCCGGAGAGCCGGCCCACGCCGGGCGACGTCTGTCAGGCCGAGGCCGAACGGCTCAATCAGCTCGGACTCGAGGAGCTGACGCTCGTCGAGACCCGCGTCGAGCGCACGGACTCCACCGTGCGCATCGTGCACGTCTTCGAGACCGAGCCGTTCGAGGGCTACGCGTGACCGGCCAGTAGCGCGAGCGAGCGCTCCGGCCCCGGCCAATGCTCGCGCAGCAGCTCAGCGCCCGTGCCTCGCGCCACGGCGCGCAACGTCAGCGCGACGAGCAGCACATCGTCCAGGTAACCGGCCACCGGGATGAAGTCCGGGACGACGTCGAACGGGAGCGCGAGGTAGCCGACGAGCGCGCCCAGCATCAGCTTGTGCCGCCGGGGGACGCGCGGATCGCGGAGCAGACGCGTGACGAGCACGATGCAGTCGGGGATGAAGCGCGCCAGATCCCGCATGCTCGGGCGGTGCCCGGCGACGATCAGCGTCACCACGAACCCGGCGTAGACGACGAGGACGCCGGCGGCGATGAGCAGCAGGACGCTCATGCCAGCGGCTCGACCAGCACGCGATGTTCGTCGGCGCAGACCATGAAGTACGGACCAGGACGCCACCTGTCGTCCTCGTCGAGATGCCAGCGCGTCTCGACGCGCTGCACGGGCGAGCCGCACTCGTGGCAGGGCGGCGAGGCGAGCGCGATCAGCTCCGCTCTGGTCATGGCGCTTCTACGCAATCCGTGCGTCCCAAGTTCACGCGCTTCGTCCTCGAATCGGGTTCCTTACCTGGTAATCGGCAGTTTCGGGACGTTCTGCAGTTCGCGCAATGGACCATCGGTCAGAACGACGCCGCCGCCCACTGGGACATTCCGTCAGGCCGTGCCGAAGCTCACGACCATGCGGGCGCCGCCGGCGGGCGACGCGTCCACGCGCACCGTCCCGGCGTGCTCGCGCGCCTGCTGTGCCACATGGGCGAGCCCGAGGCCGGAGCCCGGCCGGTCCGCGGCGGCCTCGAGCCGCCGGAACGGCTCGAAGATGCGGTCGCGATCGCGCTTCGGGATGCCGTCGCCGTCGTCGTCAACGGTCAGCACAGACCCCGCGAGCGGTACCCGAGCTCATCCCGCTGTGGGAACGCCAACCGGCTCGCGCCCCCGCGTCGAACGAGTCGTGGAGAGCGCGTCGCGTCAGCGATCCGTCAGCCGTACGTCAGCCCGTGACGGCACGGTGGCGCCATGAGCTCGCGCCTTCGCACACGCCGCGCCGTCGCCGCGGTTCCCGCCACCATGATCTTGCTTGCGTGCGCCCAGCCGGCGTCCGCACAGCTTCCCCAGCAGTCCGGGAGTGTCGACCTGCTCACGCAGGCGAACGTCCAGGTCGACGGCATCGTCGAGGACGATGAGATCGGCGAGTCGCTCGCGGCAGCCGGTGACGTCAACGGCGACGGCCTGGGCGACCTGATCGCCGGCGCCGACGGCAACGACGTCGCCGATCGCGGCACCGCATGGGTGATCTTCGGACGACCGACGCCGGGGCCGATCGACCTGGCGGAGCTCGGGTCGGGCGGGATGAGGATCATCGGAGAGACGCCCGGCAGCTACGCGGGCAACCACGTCGAGGCCGCGGGCGACGTGAACGGGGACGGCCTCGACGACGTGCTCGTCGGCGCGCCGTGGGCCGATCCGGGCGGGCGCACCGACGCCGGCTCGGTGTACGTCGTGCTCGGCCGGCGCAACGGCGGGACCGTCGACCTGTCGGCGCCCGGCGCGGCGGCGGTACGGATCGACGGGGCGGCAGCGGAAGACGACCTCAACGCGGCGGCGCGCGCCGGTGACTTCGACGGCGACGGGACCGATGACCTCGTCGTCGGCGCGCGGAACACCGACCACAACGGCCGCGACGAGTCCGGCTCCGCCTACGTCCTCTCGGGCGCGGCGCTGACGGCGCCCGTGATCGACCTCGCGGCCCCGGGCGCGGCCCTGCTGCTGCGGGTCGACGGTGCCGCGGCAGACGACGAGATCGCGAGCGGCGACGAGCTGGCCGGTGTCGGCGACTTCAACGGCGACGACCGCGACGACATCGTGCTGGGCGCATGCGGAGCCAGCAACAACGGCCGTCAGTGGTCGGGCTCGGCGTACGTCGTGTTCGGGTCCGGCACCGCGGGCACGCTCGACCTCGCCGCCCTCGGGACCAGGGGCCTGCGGATCGACGGCGCGTCCGAGCGGGACTTCGCGGGCTGCAGTGTCGCGGCCGCGCGCGACATGAACGGCGACGGTCTCGCCGATCTCGCGCTCGGCGCGGTGGGCGCGGACCATGGCGGCGCCGCGTCAGGGTCGGCCTACGTGGTCTTCGGCCGCACCGCGTCCGGCACGATCGATCTCGCCGCTCTCGGCACCGGCGGGCTGCGGTTCGACGGCGAGGCCGGGAACTGGGCGGGCAACTCGGTCGGGACGGCCGGCGACGTCAACGACGACGGCGTCGAGGATCTGCTCATCGGCGCCACCGACACCGACCCCAACGGCCGCCCGAACGCGGGCTCCGTGTTCGTGGTCTACGGCCCGGTGACGGCGCCGGTGACCGCGCTCAACGCGCTCGGCAGCGGCGGCGTCAGGATCGACGGCGCGCTGCAGGACAGCTTCACCGGCGACCAGGTCGCCGGGCTCGGTGACTTCAACGGCGACGGCCGCGACGACATCGCCGCCGCGGGCCCGCACACCGACATCGACCCCGTCGCCGAGATCGGCAGCCTCTACATCGCCTACGGCTTCGGCGCCGCGTCGCTCGCCTATCCCGGACCGGTCGCGGGCGGCGTCGGGCAACCGGTGGGGCCGCTGACGCCGGCGATCCGGCGCACCGGGCAGGCCGCGTTCACGATCGATCCGCCGCTGCCGGCGGGCCTCACGCTCGACCGGGCGACCGGCGCGATCGGGGGCACGCCGCAGACGCCGGCGGCGACCGTGCACACCGTGACGATGACCGACCTCACGGGCACCACGACTACGACGATCGCCGTGCAGGTGGCCGCGGCGCCGCCCGACCCGCCCGCTTCGCCCGCCGACCCGCCCGCTTCGCCCGCCGACGCACCGGTGGTCAGCGCGCTCGCGGTGACGCCCCGCTGCGCCGTGTCCGCGCGGCGGATGGCGCTGCGCTTCCAGCTGAGCACGGCCACGAGCGTGCGGCTGCGGATCGCGCGTCGCGTGGGCGGCCCGCGCGCGGGGATCCGCTGTCTGCGGGGCCCGCGGTTCCAGGCTCGCGCCGCCGCGGCGCGCTTCCGGACGATCGGCGTACGCCGACAGCTGGCCGCGGGCGGGCACAGCCTGCGGCTGAGCCGGCTGCTCAACGGCCGCCGGCTGCGTCCCGGCCCCTATGTCGTCCGCGTCTCGGTGCCCGGCGGGCGCGTGGAGTCGGTGCCGTTCCGGATCCACGCGCCCAGGCAGTAGTCACTCGACCGAGACCGGCCCCGACGGGCAGTGGTAGAGCGAGTTCGCGACCACGGTCCAGGCCACGCGCGGCCAGGTGCGGAAGTTGAGGTCGGTACCCGCGATCACCGCGTGCCCCTCGCCGACGTCAAACGTCACGACGTCGGCGAGGCCGCGCAAGGTGTCCGCGCCGGCGGCGTAGCCGCTCGAGAGCACCGGGCCGTCGTCCGGGTACGTCGTCGCAGCGGTCGCCCGCGACGGGTCGAGCACCCGGAACGCGGCGTCGCCGTCGGACCACACGGCCCACTCGTCGGGCATCACCCACAGCTCCGGCACCGAGTGGTCGCTCTCCACCCGCATCAGCGAGCCGGGCACCTCGAACGGGTCGGGCGGCTGCACGCGCTGGACCGGCAGGTTCAGCAGCTGGCGCGCGGTCTCGGAAGAGCTGCCGCGCGCCACCAGCGTGGCGCCCTCGTCCACGAACGCCGCCAGCGCGCTCCAGCCCTCCTCGCCGAGCCCGCGCGCCCAGTGGAACCGCTCCGGGACCGTGCCCGGGTCGAGCCCCTCGACGATCCGCTCGCGTGAGATGCCGTCCGGCAGCAGGATCGTGTCGTAGCGAGCCGACAGGTCGCCACGCCGACCGGCTGGGCCGCTGGATCCAGTGTCGGCGTGCCGGCGGCGACCGAGCTGCGCGGCTTCGCAGGCCCAGGCTTCGCGTGCCGCGAGGCTCGACGGCCGCCCGTCGAAGGCCTCATCGCGAGCCGCGAAATGGGACGCAAACCGCGAGGCGACTAGGTGAAGTGAGCCAGCACGCTCAGAACCGATGTTCCCCTCATGTTCCCCTGTGTGTCCACGAACTACCTGACGCTGAGGAGAAATCCCTGGAAATCCCGAGAGCCCTCTGCCGGACTCGAACCGGCGACCCCTTCCTTACCATCCAGGCTCTTCCGCTATTTGCGGAAAAGGCCTATTTGGGGCATAGTGGCGTTTTGCAGGACTTTTAGGGCTTGAGGGACCCGAGGTTCTGAATGACGTGGCCCAAATACGGCCCAGGAATTCACGAGCCACGCCGACGGAGCCGGCGGTTCGCAGCGGGTTCGCGAGGTCGAGCGGACTGATGAGTACCTGTGCGATCGAGCAAGGTCGCGAGGGAATACACAAGTCTCAATGCACGCGGTCGCAGTGCCTCACTCCCCCAGAGGGATCGCGTTCTCGATAATCGAGTGACATCCGCATGCTCACGGCTCCTTCGGATCCGCAGCGTGAGGACGCCGGTGCCCATGTGGCACATGTCCGCCGCGAGGTGGGCCGCCACGCCATGCGCATGGCCGGCTCGAGCACTCGCTCTAAGTCGCCAGGTTGAGCTGCAAGGCGGTGCGGACCGCGCGAGCAACTTCGAGAACGCGACGAGCGTCGTAGCGCCGTGGCACGCCGCCAGCGTAGTCACGTGGAAGTACGTTGCGCTGGTGTCGCTGCCGCTCGATGTGCGTTAGCCGGCCGTCTGCCAGGTCGAGCGCTGCTGCGAGCAGCGCGTCCCGGCGGAGGCGCGTTCGCGATCCGGATCGAGTACAGCGTGCGCGGCGACGCGATCACGATCGTCGAGCGCCGGCCGCCGTGGAGCGAGCTCGTCGGCCCTGACTGGTCGACGACCAGGGTCGCGCGGCTGCTACGACAGTGGGCTCTGGACGCTCTATTGCTTGGACAGCAACGATCGCTGGTGCCTGTACGACGAGACGGATCCGGCTGATCTCCGACCACTGATGCTGCGAACCGGGCTGCAGGGCTTCCACGCCGACGCGATCGCCGTGCCGCGCCGCCCCGCGGAGCGCCCGGATCCGACTCGAATCGCGCTTCGCGCGCTTTCTGGCTGCAGCCGCGTAAACGGCACACGTCCGTCGTAAACGGCACAATGGAGCGTGCCTATTGTGCCGTTTACGCAGGTACGGGCCAGGTGCTCCGTCCCTCGAGCAGCAGCAGCGAGCGCGGGCCGAGGATCGGCAGCAGCGCGACCGTCCGGCCGGGCTGCGATCACGGGTCCAGCCGACGGTTCACGCCGGCGGCGCCGTCGGGTTCAGGTCAGCTCGCCGAGAGCACCTTCGCGAGCTCGTCGAGCATGCGCTGCTCGCCCTCGCTCACGCGTTCGGCGTGAAAGCCCATGAAGCCGCCTTCCTTCGCCGCCTCGGCGGCCTCCTTGGCGGCGCTGTGAAGCCAGTCGCGGTAGGCCGCCGCCTCGTCCGGTACGGCCTTTTCGGACACGATCCGGTTGACCTCGCGCAGCTCATCGAGGATCTCGACGCCGACCGTCGCCCCCTTGGGGCGGAACCCTGAGATGGGGCTCTGGCGCTGGCGCAGCTCCTCGGCGACCTCACGGGCGACGGCGTCGACCAGTTCGCCACGGCTGCCGCTCTCGGCCGCGCCGGTCACGGTCTTCAGCGTCGCCGCCGTCTCCTTGAAGGCCTCGATCGGGCCGCCGGGATCCGCGAGCGAGATTGCCATGCCCGCGATGAACGGCGCTCGCTTGAGGCGCGTCCATTCTTCTTCGGTGAAGTCGGCCTTGGATGTCATCGACGGCTCCTCGGTTTGCAGCCCGCGTCGCGGACCCGTCCGTCAGGCTACGCGGCCCAGGGAGCGGCGCGTGGCATCGCGCGCCGCTCCGTCACCGATGTTCAGTGATGCGCCGGCTGGAGGACCTTCTCGGCCGCGCGACTGACCATCACCTCGCCCCCGGAGACGTCGAGGCGCTCGACCTGGAACGGCCCCATGTGCTCTCGCAGGAACTCGGCGGCCATATCGTTGGAGGCGAGGCACTGCTCCTCGTCCTCGAAGATCGTCATCGACACGATCATGTCGTCGCCCGTGGCGACGGCCTGGTAGTCGACGAAGCCCGGCTCCTCCGCGAGCCGGTCGGCGAACTCGGTGTCCGCCAGGTGCATCGCGTCATCCATCGAGCCCGCGCCCATCCGATAGCGCCGGATGCTGGCGTACATCCTTACTCCTCTCGTTCGAGACTGGCATGCGTTCGCTCCAGGCACTGCCTGGTGAGCATCACGGCATGGCGCTCCTCTCAATGTCTCGCTGGGCGACGCTACTCCCGCCGCGAGGCCGCGGCAAGGCTTTCGGAGGCCGCGTCAGCGATCGCACGAACGCTGCAGGGTCATCGACCACCGAGGAAGGCGTGTTCCTCGCGACCGAGCGCGGTCGAGACCGGCTTGCCTGAGTGGTGTTCGGCGGTGATCGCTCCCCAGTCGGCTTCAGCGCGGAAGTCGCCGAGCAGCATCAGCACCTGGAGTTCCATGCGGCGGAGGAGCAGCGTCGCCGGCGGCATGCTCAGGCGGCGCATCAGCCCGAAATACGGTGAGCGCGGTGGGTATCCCTGCGCGAGGGTCTGGCTGACATCTTCGGGTTCGATTCGGCGGACGCCGTGAGCGAGCCGCCACTCGCCGGCGGTCGCGAGGAACTCGAGCAACGCATCCGGATCGAACGATGCAGGCTCGGGCAGATAGCCGAGACTCGACAGGCCGTCGTGGACGCGCTGGGGGTCGTGGTCGGCGACCGCCCGCGTGATGTCGCGCTCGCCCTCTAGGTAGTCCGCTTCGACGTCGCGGAGCAGGCCGAAGTCGAGCAGGCACAGCCGTCCATCCGGACAGACGATGCAGTTGTCCAGGTGCGGGTCGCCGGCAACGACGCCGTCACGCCAGACGAGGCCGAAGTAGAAGCGGAAGGCGATCTCGCCGATGCGGTCGCGCTCTGCGTCGCCGAGGCGCTTGATCTCGTCGACCCGCAGTCCTTCGACGTACTCGGTCACGAGGACGCGGCGGGTCGAGAGGTCCGTGTAGACGCGGGGCAGCCGCACGTGAGGGTGGCCACGGAACCGTCGCTCGAGGCGGCGCTGGTTCTGGGCCTCGAGCTCGTAGTCGAGCTCGTCGGAGATCCGCTCGCGTAGCTCGGCCAGCAACGCGCCCGCGTCGAGTCCCGGCGCAAGACGCTTGATGATCGGGCCGACGAGACCGACGTTGCGCAGATCGGCAGCGACGGCCTCCGCGACGCCCGGCTGCTGCACCTTGACCGCGACTTGGTCTCCGTCGCTCGTGCGCGCGCGATGGACCTGACCGAGCGAGGCGACGGCGAACGGCTCCTCCTCCACCTCGGCGAACAGCTCCGGAAACACGCGCACCGAGGTCCTGCTCGATGACACGACGGACGCGGCCGAACGGCGACCGCGCTCGCGGCGTCGGGGAGCGCCCCGAGCGCCGGCAGCGACTCTTCGCCGGGCCGGTCGAGCTGGACCATCGTGAGGAACTGCCTGAGCTTCGCTCCGGCGCCCTTCAGCCGTCCGAGCTGGCCGCCGAGCTCCTCGGCCAGCGAGAGCGCGCGGGCGTCCCCGCGTTCGGTCATTCGACGGCCGCGGAGGATCCCGGCGCCGACGCGAGCTCGTCGGCGCCGCCGCGCAACAGTTCACCCAAGCGATCGGCATGAACGTCCGCCGGCTCAGTCGTCTCCATGAAGTCGAGCAGCAGCGCCACGAAGCGAAGCGGATCGTCCAGATGCGGGAAGTGCCCTACGTTCGGAAAGAGCTCGAGCCGGCTGCCCGGAACGAGCCGATGGGCGGCGCGCGCGTGCTCGACCGGGATGATCGGGTCGCGCTCTCCCCAGACGATTAGGAACGGGATCGCCTGGGCCAGGTAGAGGCGATCGCTCGCATCGACCCGTTGCCCCCACGGATCCACGATGGTCCTCAGCGTGTGGATGAACGCCGCGCGTGCCTCGCTGTCCGACAGGGAGGCGTGGCCACGCAGGACTTCTTCGAGGTCGGTGTGCACGCGCAGCCCGACGCGGCCGAGCAGGCGTCCCAGCAGCCGGCCGGCGCCGAGCACGCGCTCGTTGACGAGCAGCGGGAGCACGAGCTCGGAGCCGGGGAGGCTGGCCGCCCGCAGCAGCGCGGTGATATCGCGACCCAGCCCGCCGCTGCTCACGAGGACCAGCCGCTCGCAGTGCTCGGGGAACTGATAGGCGAGTTGCATGGCCACGCCGCCGCCCAGGGAGTGCCCGACGAACGTCGCTCGCTCATGCCCCAGCGACATCAGCAGATCGCGGATCCCGCTCGCGTAGGCGCCCAGCGAGTAGTCCCCGCGGGGCTTGGCCGACTCACCGTGGCCGAGCAGATCGGGAGCTATGACGGTGAAGCGCTCGGCCAGGTACGGGAGCACGTTGGCCCATGTGGCCGACGTCGACGTGATCCCGTGGACCAGCACGACCACCGGACCGCTGCCCGCCGCGCGATAGAAGACGCGGTGCCCATGAAGGACGAGCTCATGCAGCCCGTCGAGCCCAGGGTCGGGCAGGCTCGTCTGAGGCTCCCGCGATCGTTCCGCGGCGCCGCCTCTCGGGGTGTCGTTCGATCGGGCCATAGATGGCGAGGCGCAGGCCGGGCGGAGCGGGGCGCGAATCTCGCCGCCATGTGCCCCGACTGGGCACGCGCCCCTACCTCCTCGTCACGAGTCTAGCCCGCACGCGCTCGACGGCCCGTCCGGCGCTCGCGCCGACCCGATTGAGAGTAGGGTGGGGTTTGAGGCTGGCCCTGCGGCCAACACTCCCGGCCCGAGAGCGGTTCTACGCCGACACGCGCTCCGCGCGGCGAGGCAACGCACCCTCGAGGCAAACGGGATCGACTGTGGGGCCGGTCCCGTGTTCAGGCCCCGGTCGTCGTCGCCACCACGCGGTGTCAGCGTTGGCAGTCGACCGCGACTTCGAGCGCGCGGCAGATGCGTTTCGGGCTCGATGCCGCGCCGCCCTCGTTCAGCGTCTGCGCTGGCGCTTGCGCGCCGCCCGCTCGGCCTTGCGCCGCCGCGTGGCCTCCGCAGCATGGGAGGCGCGTGCCGCCGGCGGCGCCGGCCCGCGCGGGCGCTGCCGCTCCCACGACTCGGGCAGCGCCGCGAGCGCCGCACGGTGGTCCTCGGCGTCGTACTCGCGATGATTGTGCAGCGCCTCCCAGATCTGGGTGGACATGGCCGCGCCGAGCATGTGCAGGATCTCGTGGCGGCCGTAGCCGAGCCTGCGCAGTCGCTGGGCGGTGGCCCACACCTCCGGCTGTGTGAGACGTTCGTCGTCGCCGAGCTGCTCCGCCACGCCTCCTGGTCCGAGCAGCAGCCACGCCTGTTCCACTATGTGGCTGAAGACACTCGCAGACGCCCGAGGCGAGAGCTTCCGGGCGGGCATGGTCGTCTACGCAGGCGAGCAGACGATTCCGCTCGGGAGTCGCCTGTGGGCCGTCCCGTACAGCGGGCTGTGGGCATGAGCGGCGCGTACGAGATTCCGAAACGGCCCGCCCCGCGAGTTCGCGAGGCCGCGCTCGGAGCCGGCGATTCGCTCATTGGCAAAGTGCTCGCCCACCTCCGCGACGAGGGCGTGATCGAGCCGTTGGGCACCGGGCTCTCGGCGAGCTGGCGACGACTCTGACGCCGACCGGCGGCGGGTCTAGAGTCGGCGGCCGTGTCCCTCGACCCTTCGCTCGTTCGCCATGGTCGCGTCAACGGCCGCTACTTCCGGGAGAACTTCGCCCAGGGCGGGATCGATCTGGTGCAGATCGTCCCCGAGCTGGTGACTAACGCTGACTCGGCGATCGCGCTCGCCGACCGGGCGTCGGGGCGGATCGCGCTGCGGTTCGGGGCGCCCGACCCGGAATTCGTGCGAGAGTGGAAGCGCGCGATGCGGCGGTTCCGCGCGCCGGCGCTGCTCGACTGGCGACACGAGCTCCGCTGCAGCGATGACGGGATCGGGATGGACGCCGCAGCGGTCGACCGGCGGCTCGGGGCGCTCGGCGTGGCGCCCGACACGAGCGGCCAGCGCGGGCTGTTCGGGCGCGGGCTGCGCGATGTCTGGCTCGCGCAGGGCGGCGGGCGCATCGAAGGTGTGCACGCCGGACGCCTGGTCGAGTCGTGGTTCTTCCCTTCAGGTGGTGACGACCCGTACGCGTACGTGCACGTCCGCGACGAGGAGGCGAGCGCGGCGGCGCGGCGGGAGCTCGGGCTCGACGGATCGGGAACGCGGATCACGGTGCCGCTGGCGTCGGGGCGCCTGCCGGCCAACGCGCGGCTGCGGCGGCTGGTCGGCCAACTCGTGCAGCTGCGGCCGGTGCTGGAGGACCCGATGCGCGAGCTGTGGCTCGAGCTGCCGGGCGAGCCGCCGCAGCTCGTCACGCTGCCGGCGCCCGAGCTCGACCGCGAGCGCCCGCTCCTGTTCGACGACGATGTCCACGTGAGCGGCGGCGTGCGGGCCCGCGTGATCGTCCGGCGGGCGGCCGAGCCGATCCCGCTGAGCCCGTCGCGGGCGACGCGCCTCGGCGGGCTGGTGATTCGCTCCGGGCGGGCCGCACACGAGACCACGCTGGCCGGTCACGAGGGCGAGCCGGGGACGCGGCACCTCTTCGGCGAGGTGATCTGCGAGGAGATCGAGCAGCTCCAACGCGCGGCGCTGGACTCACCGCGACCTCAGGTCGTCGTCAAGGTCGACCGCTCCGGGCTCAACGAGCACCACCCATTCGTGCAGCGCCTCTATGCCGCCGTGGAGCATGTCCTGCGCCCGATCGTCGCCGCCGAGGAGCGGCGCGCGGGGGCACATCTCGTGCGCGCCGGTCGCGCGGTCCAGGCGCGTGACCAGGTCGGCCTGCGCGCGCTCAACGACGCGCTCCGGACCGCGTTCGACGCGCCCGGCACCGCCGGCTTCGAGCGCGGCGGCACGCCATCGGCGAAGGCCCCGCGCGTGGAGCCCGAGGCCGCCGAGCCGGCGCCGACGGGCGAGCGCGGCCCGGTCGCCGACGCGGCGCTGGTGGGCGCTATGCGCTTCAAGCAGTCGCCGGTGCGCCTGCACCCGGGCGAGGACCGCGGGGTCTCGCTCGTGATCGATCCGGCGCAGGTGCCGCCGGGCAGCCACGTGGAGGTGACCGCCGACACGGGCCTGCGGCTGAAGTTCTGGCAGGACACGGTGCCCGAGCCCAACCGCAGCGGCTGGTCGCGCCTGACCGGCACGCTGCGCGCCCGGGTCACGGTTGATCCCGGCGCGTGCTTGACCGTGATGGCCGAGGCCGCCGGCCACATGGCCGAGCTCGAGGTCCTGATCGTCCGCCACCGCACCAGCGGCTGGGTGTCGGAGATCGCGCGCAAGGACGAGGACGCGCTGATCGAGGCGCACTTCGAACCCGAGAGCGGCATCGTGACCGTCTACGAGGGTCGGCCCGAGTTCAAGGCGCTCGAGCGCGCCGCCCGCCGCGCCGGCTTCAAGCCCGCACGCGTGCGCGAGTACCTGCCCTACCGCATGCTCGAGGTCGAGGCCGCCGCCAACGCCGTCTATCACTGGGCCGCCGAGCAGATCGTCGCCCGGCGCCTCGCCGGCGAGCTGCGCAACGACCCGGTCGAGTACGCCCACGCCCTGCGCCACGAGACTCAGTCGCTGCGCCACCGCGCCCACGAGCGGCTGATGCGCGCGTTCCTGGATCCCGAAGTCTTCAGTGGCGGCGTGCGCGTGGTCGAGGACGAGCCGGCGGAGGGGCAGACGCGGCTCACGGTTTGAGCTGACCGAGCGTGGCGTCGAGCACCTCGATCCACAGATGTAGATCATGCGCTACACTCGTCGCAATGGCCGATGTGTCGTCACGTGAGCTGCGGAATCACACCGCTGACGTGCTCAGGCGCGTGGAGTCCGGCGAGCGGCTGCGAATCAGCGTGAACCGCCGCCCGGTCGCCGAGCTCGTACCGCTTGACCGACCGCGGTGGGCAAGCGGCGCCGCGATCGAGCGGGTCATCCAGGAGGCGTCGGCCGACGCAGCGCTCCTCGAGGACCTCGCGGCGATCCGTGGCCAGGTCGTCGAGCCGCGCTGATGCCCGGAGCCATCCTCGACACGTCGGTCTTCGTCGCAAGCGAGCAGGGCCGGCCGCTCGAACGGCCGCTCCCCGAGGAGGTCAGTGTTTCCGTCGTCACGCTAGCCGAACTCGAGCTCGGCGTGCTGATGGCGCGAGACTCGGACAGCCGGTCGAGGCGGCTCGCCACACTGACGCGCGTGCGCGAGCAGACGGCGGGGCTACCGGCCGACGATCGCGTCGCCTCCGCGTACGCACGGCTCGCGGCCGGCGAGCTCGCGGCGGGCAGAAAGCCCCGCGTGCACGACACGTGGATCGCGGCGACCGCCCTGGTCTACGGCGCTGAGCTCTGGACGCAGGACGCCGACTTCACGAGCTTCGCCGCGGTCGACGTCGTTCGCGTCTAGCTCCGTCGAGCGATTGCGGTCGGGTGACACCGCCACGTCGGGTCGAAGCTCTCACGCGTTCCGCCTCAACGCCAGGAACCGGGCTTGACCAGCGCTCGGCGCGGCGCAATGCTCGGACGGCACCCTCGCGAAGGAGGAGGCGAGCGATGTTCGCACGTGTGAGCACGTATCAGGGCGACACCGAGCGGCTGCTCGATGGCTTCCACCGAACGACCGAGCCGCTCACGCAGCTCGAGGGGTTCGAGCGCGCGTACTTCCTGACCGACTCCGCGGCACACCGGGCGATGACGGTCACGCTGTGGGACTCGCCGGCCGCGATGGCGGCCAGCGCGGAATGGGCGAGCAAGGCGCGCGAGCACGCCGCGCACGAGTCCGGCGCGGCTGTCGAGTCGGTCCGCAGCTACGAGGTCTCGCTCACCGCTGAGAAGCCGGCGCTGCGATGAAGTTCCACGCCACGATCGTCTTCGAGTTCAACGCCCACGACCTCGCCGAGGCGGGGGAGCGCGTGAATGCGCTGCTCGAGCAGGCCAGGGACGCGAGCCTGGAGGCGAAATCACTTGAACTCACCACCCCACCGGGCACGCCGGTGACGCTGCCGCAGGTCGCCCCCAGCCCACGGGGTTGATCGGCCGCGGGGACGGCGGGCCCTGATTGCGGTCCCGCCGATCCGCGGTCGCCGAGATCAGCGCCCAGCGAGAGCCCGATCCGCTTCGGGCTCGTCGGCCGTCTCGTCGCGCTCGGACACCATCCCGTGCCGAGCGATCTGGCGATAACGCGCGAACAGTCGCCGGATTTCCTCCAGCGCCTGCTCGTCTTCGCGTCGAATGTCCCGATCCGGCTCGCGTTCGTCGCACATCGCGTACCACCTCCTTCGAGCGGATCTGACGGCAACCCTACGCCTCATCGACACGGTGGTCGAGCGAACCTGGAGCGCAGGGAGCGGCGCGTGGCCATCGCGCGCCGCTCAGCCACCTGATGTTCAGTGATGCGCCGGCTCGAGTACCTTCTCGGCTGCGCGACTGACCATGACCTCCCCCCCGAAGATCTCGGTGCGCTCGACCCGGAACGGTCCCAGCTGCTCGCGCACGAACTCGGCCGACATGTCGTTGGAGGCGAGGCACTGCTCCTCGTCCTCGAAGATCGTCATCGACATGACCGTGTCGTCGCCCGTGGCGATGACCTGGTAGTCGACGAAGCCCGGCTCTTCGGCGAGCCTGTCGGCGAACTCCGTGTCCGCCAGGTGCATAGCGTCATCCATCGAGCCCGCGCCCATCCGCCAGCGCCGGATGCTTGCGTACATCCCATCTCCTCTCGTTTCGAGCTTGGGCGTGCATTCGATCCAGGGCCTGCCTGGCGGGCATCACGACATCGCGGCTCCTCTCCGGGTCCCTCTGAGATCACCGAATCCCGGGCGTGACGGGCACCTCCTCGCGCTCCTCGGTCTGGCTGACCGTGGTGACCGGGACGCCGAGCTTCTCGATCCGGTGCGGCAGGTCGCGACGCAGCCACTCGGAAACGCGCTTGGGAAGGGTCGAGACGATCACCTCGTCGAACCCGGGGTCCTGCAGAGCAGAGCTGACGGCCTCGAAGGGATCGTCCTGTCCGACGATCCCCTCGACGGGTCCGCCGGCGGCGCGCTCGAGGAGTGGGATGGCCGTCTCGAGCGTCCAGTCCGCTCCGCCCTTTCGGGGCTCGTTGGGAATCAGGAGCGCGAAGGTGGACGGGCCCTCCGCGGCACGCTTTCGCACCGCGTCCATGAGCAGCGGTGTCGCCGCCGTGCGGTTGGCGACGATGAGGATCCTGCGAGAAGCGGCCTCCATGTCTGCCCCCTAAAGCCGGCGTTGTGCAGAGCCTCACAATGATCCCGCCGCGACGCGCCGGCCGCAAGGGAGCCTGTCAGCCGGCGGCCGCGGCCGCCTGGATCAGGTTGCGAAGCTCGCGCAGCGCGACCGGCAGCGTCGTGAGGTCGTACGTCCCACCGGTCCGGATGTCGCTCAGGATGCCGACACAGCGCTCGACCAGTGGTCGGTTCGCGTCGATCCAGGCGTCCAGGCGTGCGTCCGCGCCGGCCGGTTCTCCGCCAGCGCCGCGCAGGACGTCGGCCGTGATCTCCGCGTGGAGGCTGAACAGGTCGTCGCGCAGCGCCGCGCGCGCCATCGCCTGCCAGCGGTTCTCGCGCGGCAGCGTCGCGATCCGGTCGCGCAGCCAGTGCAGCTGCACCTGGCCACCGACGAGCTGAGTTCCATCGTCGTCGAGTCGACCAGGAACGGCATGTCGTCGCTCACGAGCTCGACGACCGTGTGCGCGGACTGCCATCCGTGCTGCTCGAAGTCCGGGTTGTAGACGCGCACGTTCGCCGTGCCCGGCTCGCGCTGGCGGGCGAAGCTCCAGTGGGCGAGCGCGGCGCCATAGAGGTCGAGCGGGTCGAGCTCGGCGAGGTCCTCGACCGGCACCCGGCGGTAGTACTGGCGAACGAACTCCTCGGCCTGCGGCGCCTCGTCCTCGCCAAGCCGCTCCCGGACACGGGCGCAGAACGACTCGATCAGCGCGCCGTCGACCTCCTGCAGCCTCGTCATCGCCCCACCGGTCTCGCGTCGATGGTCTCCAGCGGAACCTCGAGCATCATTGTCTCCACGGCGGCGACGCCACCCCGACGATCAGCACCTCGGCCGGCAACCCGGGCTCGGCCATGGACCGGCGCTACGCCTGTCGGCCCTGCGGGTCAACGGGCCGCTGCGGCGCGCCGGCGCCGCAGAGTTCAAATTCGATCTGCGCGCCGCGCTGGGAGTAGGGTCGTCTCATCGCCCCGCCTCCAGGGAGACCGCCCATGTCGCCGCCGGCCAAGGTACTCGTGGTCGCGAACCGCACCGCTGACTCCGACGAGGTACACGCCGCGCTGGTACGGCGCGCGCAGGACGGGCCGATCGACGTCACGCTGGTGGCGCCGGCCGCCTGGGAGGTGGTCGACCCGCACGGCGGCAGGCAGTCGGCGTCGCGGCGCCTGAACGCCGCTCTGACGCGTCTCGCCGCTGCGGGGATCACGGCCAGGGGCATCGTCGGTGACGCCGATCCGGTCGCCGCCACCCAGGACATCTGGGACGCGGAGCGCTTCGACGAGGTGATCGTCGCCACGCTGCCGCATCATCTGTCGCGGTGGCTCAGGCTCGACCTGCCGCATCGCGTCGAACAGCTGACCGGCCGTCCGACGAGCCACGTGATCGCGAGCGAGCGGTCCGCGGTCGCGCACTGAGCGCGGAGGCCGAGAGCTCGCGTAGCGTCCGCGACCCCTTCGGCAAACCCGCTTACTCCGCGTACGCGGCCCAAAAGCGGCCCACGAAGCCACAGCGTACGCAGCCGCCGACCCCAGGCCCCGGAAAGGCGGCAAATCCAGACCTTTCCTAAGAGCCCTCTGCCGGACTCGAACCGGCGACCCCTTCCTTACCATGGGCTCAAAGTCTCGATCTGGTCTCGAGGCTTTCGTAGGATTTCCCTGCTCAGACGGCGGTTTTCTAGCCGAGCCGATCTGGCGAGCTCCGGGGCTGTTTTCAGATCCGTGTGTCTCTGGTGTGGCACGGTGGCGGGCCTCGCTGCGTGCCCGCCGGTTGGTGTCGGTGGCGCCGCTCAGTCTCGCGGGCGGTCGGCCGCAGAGCGGTTAGACGGTCATGCGGACGGCGACGTCGTACTTGCTCACGGAGGTGCGCTGGCCCGGGGTGTCGCCGGTCGGCATCGCGCTGAGCGTCGCGTCGCCTTGCGCGTAGTCGTCTTCGCTGTCGAAGAAGACGACCACGAGCGACTTCTCGGCGTCGGCGTCGTGGAGGACGAGGATCTCGGTCGCCGGGATTCCTTCCGGTGGCCCCTCCGCGCTCGCCATCTCGCGCTTGAGCTCCTCGATGCGGTCCTTGCTTACGTTCTCGAACGACACGACACGTGCGAGCGCCATTGCGGCCTCCTGGTTCGACCGGCGCCCAGCCGAACCTACACCCGCGGCGAGCATCGCTGTCAAGCCTGTCGCTGCGGCCGGGCTTGCGTTGAGCTGAACACGGCCCGGGCGGGGGGCCAATGTCGTGGCTCGCTCCTCTTTGGGAGTAGAGCGCGGATGATCGTGAATGCGTTTCTCGACGCGCCCGTCGGCGCCCGCCTCCCGAGCGAGCTGCGTATCGCGTCGCTCTGGAGGGCATTGGGCGTGCGCGGCGAACTCAATTGTGACCGTTCTGTTGTTTCTGACCGGTCATGTGACCAGAGTGTTGTCAGAACTGGCTGTTCGGTCCGAGGGTCCTCGTACCTTCGCGTAAGTCGGAACCGGACTCCTAGTAGGAGCGGATGCCTGTGGCTCACCTCGGGCGGGCTGGTGGAGCTGTGACGCGGCTGCGGCGCGAGCCTCGGTACGGGTCGGTCTCGCAGGGGACGGGGGCGGAGCTGCTTGAAGCGGATCGGTCGTGCGCTGCTGTGGTGCGTGCTGCTGGTGCTGCTGCTGCGGGGCGCGGCGGATTTGATGGCGGTCGAGGAGCCGGCGCCCGTCGCGCGCGAGGTCCGGGCGGCCTCGCCGGCGTGGCCCGATGATGAGGCGCGGGCGTTCGCGCAGGACTTCGCGCGCGTGTATCTGAGCTGGTCGCCGCGGGACCCGGACGGCTACGCGCGCGCCTTGGCGCCGTTCGTCGCGCCCGAGTTGCAGGCGTCGGTCGTCCCGGAGCTGCGCGAGGGCGGGCCGGTGCAGACGGTGCAGCTCGTGACGGTCGCGCGAACGGCACGCGTCGATGAGCGACGGGCGCTGATCACGGTGGCCGCGACGGTCGCGGCGAAGGAGCCGGTGCTGCGGTATCTCGCGGTGCCTGTGGCGCGCGATGCCCGCGGCGGCCTGCTGGTCTATGACCTTCCGTCGCTGGTGGCGCCGCCCGCGCACGGCGAGCTGCCGCCGGCGTCGCTGGAGCCGATGTCGGGCACCGAGCGCGCCGAGATCGAGGGGGTCCTGAACCGGTTCTTCGAGGCGTTCCTGTCGGGCTCGGCCGACGAGCTCGAGTACCTGGTCCCGGCCGGCACGCGGATGGGTGCGCTGGGGCAGCCGCACGAGCTGGTCGGGGCGGTGTCGGTCGCGCTCGCCCGGCCGGCGTCGGGCAGCACGCGTGAGGTGCTGGCGGCGGTGCGGGCTCGGGATGTGCAGTCGGGGGTGGTCTTTTCGTTGCGGTACCGCGTGCGGTTGGTGCGCGGGGACCGCTGGTACGTGGCGGCGATCAATAAGCAACCCGCAAGGAGGGTTGAACCGTGCGCAAGTTCCTTTTCGGCCCGGCCACGGTGGTCTGGTCGTTCTTGTTGTGCTGGCCGGCGATGGCGGCGGGCGACGGTGAGCGTGTCGGCGAGAACATCGGCGATCTGCTCGGCGGCTGGGCGAAGAGCCTGTACGTGGGGATCGCGGGCATCGTGGCGCTGCTGTTCCTGCTCAACCGGCGTTTCGCGGATATGGCGATCTTCATGGTGGCCGCGCTGGTCGTCGGCGGGTTCGTGATGGCGCCGAACGACATCGCCGGGACGGTGCAGGACATCTGGAAGACGATCACGGCCTGAGGGCGCGATGGCGGACTCGCTGACCATCCGTTCCTACCGGCGCGTGTTCGAGGTCGATCGGCGGATCTATCGCGTCGACCGGTGGGCGCTGCCGGTGCCGGGAGGGGTCCCGCTGCGCGGCTTGGGGTACTTCGCCGCGGCGGTCGCGCTCGTCGTGGGTCTCGGTGCGCTGCCGGGCGTCGGCGAGCTGGTGGGCGTGCTGTCGCCGCCGCTGCGCTACGTGGTCGTGCCGCTGGCGGTGGCGGTGCTGGGCACGCAGGCGGCGCCCGACGGCCGCACGGCGCACCGGTTCGCGCTGGACTGGCTGCGGCTGAGGCTGCGCGCGCGGCGGCGGTCGGCGGGCCGGGCGGTGCCGCTGGAAGGGGAGCGGGTGCCCTGGCACGGCGTGCTGGCGGTGCGCTGGGACGGCGACGCGGCGCAGGTGCTGCGCGGGCGGGTGCGCGGCCCGGCGCGGGTGACGTTCTCGGTGCCGGTGCGGTTGTCGTCGCGGCGGGGCCGGCTGATCGCGCGCGCCGACCGGGAGGGGCGCACGCCCGAGGCGGTCGTGGTGTGCGCCGGGACGGTGTTGGAGGTCGAGCCGTGACGGGCTTCCCGCTGCGCTACGCGCATCAGAACGTGCTGGTCGGGCACGGTGAGGCGCGCGCGGCGCTGTTCCGGCTGGAGACGGTGTCGTATCCGTTCCTGGCGGCGGCGGACAAGCGCGAGTGGCTGCGTCGGCTGGCGCGGTTCGCGTTCGCGGTCGAGGCCGACTTCTCGCTCTGGCGCGTGTGCCGCGCCTATCCGGCGGAGCGCTACGCCGAGCAGGCGGAGGCGCTGCTGGACGCGCGCCATCAGTCGCCGGCGGCGTGGCGGTCGTATCTGCGCGGGCATGAGGCGCACCTGCGCGAGCTGCGCTCGTTCGTGCCCGAGGTCTATCTGGCCGTGTCGCTCGCCGCCGAGCGGCCGGGCGGTCCGTTGCGCGGGATGGACCGGGTGCGCCGCCGGGTCGAGGAGCTGTTCGGGGTTGCCGCCACGCCGCCGATCGCCGCCTCGGAGCTCGAGGCGCTGATCGTCGCCGAGGAGCGCGCGTTCGGGCGCGCGGCGGGGTGTCTGCCGGTGCGGCGGGCGACGACGCGCGAGCTGCAGTGGCTGCTGCGCCGCGCCGCATGCCGGGGCGTCGGGGAGCCGGCGCTGGACGATCACTGGGAGCCGAACGCGCTGATCGTCGAGGGCGCCGGACGGCCGCCTGGCCTATGAGCCGCTGGGCACGGACCTGGTGCGGCACGCCAACGCGCCGATCCTCGAGGAGGACCGGACGCTGGTGATCGACGGCCAGGAGGGCCGCAGCTTTCAGGCGCTGCTGGGGATGGGGGCGCTGCCGGAGGAGTCCGAGTTCCCCGGCGGGGCGGAGCTGCTTGTCGGCGCCGTTTGAGGCGCTGCCGTTCCCGGTCGACGCGGTGCTGCACGCGCGCTGGCTGGGCAACCGCGACGCGGTGACCCGGGTCCGGCGGCGGATCGTGGACGCCGACGTGGCGTTCAGCGAGCAGCTGACCTCGGCGCACGGCCCGCTCTCCTACGCGGCCGAGGAGAACCGGCAGCTCGCGCGCGAGCTGGACGCCTACCTGCAGTCGCACGAACGGCCTCCCTTGTTCAGCACGGCGATCTCGCTGGCGGTCGGCGCCGACTCGCGCGAGGAGCTCGAGCGCCGCGTCGAGGCGCTCCGTCACCGCTTCGGAACCGATGGCGCTGCACCGGCCGTTGGGGCTGCAGCCGGCGTTGTTCGCGGACCATCTCCCGCGCGCGGACGGCGGCACGGTGCGCGACTACGCCGACGTGTTGACGATCGAGCAGCTGGGCGCGCTGATGCCGCTCGGCACCCATCACGCCGGGTCCGAGCGCGGCGTGTACATCGGCCGCACGGTGACGGGCGGCGGGCGGCCGGTGCGGTTTGACATCACGGAGGCCTCGCGCACGGGGCGGCCGCCGTCGATCCTGTTGGCCGGCACGCTGGGGTCGGGCAAGACGATCGCGGCCGAGCTGCTGGCGCTGCAGGCCGAGCGGCGCGGCAGCCTGGTGGTCGACGTCGACCCCAAGCCCGATCACAACTTCGAGGGGCTGCCGGAGCTGGAGGGGCGCGTGCACGTGATCGAGCTCTCCGGCGACGAGCGCTACCGCGGGCTGCTGGATCCGTTGGCGGTGGCGCCGGAGGGCTTGCGCGAGGACCTGGCGAGCTCGTATCTGATGGAGCTGTTGCCGCAGGCGCCGCCGGCGTGGGAGACGCAGGTGCGCAAGGCGGTCCGCCAAGCGCTCGAGGACCGCCGGCCGAGCTGCCTGCGCGTGCTCGATGCCCTGTCGCGCTCGGCGGACTCCGACGCGCGCGCCGCCGGCGAGGCGCTGGCGGTGTGGGCGGACTCCGGTGTGGCGCGGCTCGGGTTCGGTGACGGCGCGAGCGAGCGGATCGCCGCCGAGCGGCCGGTGACGACGATCAAGGCGCGCGGCCTGAGCCTGCCCGCGCCGGGGATCGCGCGCGTGGATTACGACCAGGCGGAGCGGCTCGGCGTGGCGACGCTGAAGCTGATCGCGGCGTACGCGATGCGGCTGGTGTCCGGTGACCGTTCGGTGCACAAGGTCGTGCTGTTCGACGAGGCGTGGTTCCTGCTCGCCTCGCGTGACGGGCGCCGGCTGATCGACCGGCTCAACCGGCTCGGCAGGGCCGAGAACGCGACGCTGATCCTCGCCACCCAGCAGCTGACCGACGTCGGCGAGATCGAGAACCTGATCGGCACACGGCTGATCTTCGGCCAGGAGACCGCGGCCGAGGCCCGCCGCGCGCTCGAGCTGCTGGGCCTTGACCCGGAGGATCGGACGCTGGTGGAGCGCGTGCGCGGCTACCGCCGCGGCCGCTGCCTGATCCGCGACATCGACGACCGTGTCGCCGAGCTGCAGATCGAGCCGGTGCACGAGCACGTGCTGGCGATCCTGGACACCTCCCCGGGCGCCCGGCCGGTGCTGCGGGAGGCCGCGGCGTGAGACGCCGGCTCGCGCTCTTGCGTGGGCGCGCTGCTGGCGTGGCTCGCGCTGGCGTGGCCGGGAGCGTCGGCCGAGTTTCGCGGCACCGATCTGGTGAGCAACATCGCGCCCGAGTCGCAGCTGGCGGGCGGCCTGGCCGACCGCTACCCGCTGTCGGCGTACTCGCTGGACTATCACGTCGACGTCGGCGTGACCGACCCGGGCGGGGTGCCGCCGATGATCGCCCAGTGGGCGGCGGCCCAGATCTGGAGCGTGACGAGCTTCCTCGTCAAGACGGTCGTGGACCTGTTCACGTGGGCGTTCTCGCTCGACCTGCTCAACGGCTCGCAGGGCGTGCTGGCACCGATCGCGAACGCGATCGCCAGCCTGTATGAGAACGTGATCGGCGAGGCCTGGATGGTCGCGGCGATCCTCGTGGCCGGGCTGTGGGGGATCTGGAAGGCGCTCGTGCAGCGCCGCTACACCGAGTCCGCCGGCGCCCTGGCCGTGTCGGTCGTGTTCATGCTGATCGCGCTGTTCTTCGTCTATCAGCCGGAGCGCACGATCGGCGAGGCGAGCCGCTGGACGAACACGCTGTCGCTGGCGTTCCTGTCGGGCGCCAACCGCGGCTCGCTCGATGATCCCGAGCAGGCCAAGCGCCAGGTCGCCGATCACATCTTCGAGACGCTGGTCTACCGGCCGTGGGTGGTGCTCGAGTTCGGCGGCCTGCGTCACTGCGTCGACACCGACCGGCTCGACAAGGACGGCTTCCCGCGGCCGGTCGGCCCGCACGACCCGTCCCGCGACGTCTGCCGCGACCACCTGCAGCCCGATCGCGCCGGGCATGGCGGCTACGCCGACCGGTACCTGCGCCAGCCGGCCGGGTCTGAGGAGCGCAAGGCCGAGTACGACGCGCTGCGCAAGGGCGAGGCGCCCCCGTTTGACCGGCAGTTCGCCGGCTACCGGGTCGATAAGACCGATTCGCCCGCGGTCGACATCCAGCAGGCCGGCGGCGCCTACCAGCGGCTGACGTTCGCGGTGATCGTGTTCCTCGGCGCGCTCGGCGCGATCGCGCTGCTCGGCTTCCTGGCGCTCGCGGTGATCCTCGCCCAGGTGGTCGCGCTCGTGCTGCTCGGGTTCGCGCCCGGTCGCGCTCATCATCGGGATCTTCCCGGGCGCCGGGCACGCGTTCTTCCGCAGCTGGCTGACCAAGCTGGCCACGGCGGTGTTCATCAAGGCGCTGTACTCGCTGGTGATCGCGATCGTGGTGGCCGTGTCGGCGGCGCTGGCTGCGTCCACCGACTCGCTCGGGTTCCTGTTCGCGTTCGGGCTGCAGACGCTGTTCTTCTGGGCGATCTTCCTGTACCGCAAGCAGATCACCGGCCGGCTGGTGTCGGCCACCACCGGCGCCGCCGAGGGGCCGCAGATGCCGCGCACGACGGTCGTGCAACGCGGCGCGCACATCGCCGCGCGGCCGTTCAGCGCGCTCGTCGGGGTCAATCGCTCACGCGGCGAGGACACGCGGCAGGAGAGCGCGCTCGCCGGCGGCACGGACACGCACGGATCCGGCACTGGCGACGGTGCCGGAAAGGGTTCTCGCGACGCGGTCGGGGCTCCCGCGGTCACCGGCAACGGCCATTCGCCGGCCGCGCAAGCTGGGTCGAACGGCAACGGCCATGCGCGACCCGCCGACGCTGGGTCGAACGGCAACGGCCGCGCGCTGCTCCCGACGAGCGGCGATCCGCTGCCCGCGAACCCGTCGCCGGCACAACCGGCGGGTAGTGCCGCGGTCGCTGTCGCGCCGGCGCGTCCGCCCTCGGCGGCGCCTGCCGCGGCGGTGCGTGGGCAGCGGGACTCGCACGCGCCCGAGCCGAGCCCGCGGGCGTCACATGAGGATGTGATGCGCCGCGCCCGCGAGCTGCGCGAGCATCAGCGCGCCGGCGGGCCGGAGGAGCGCGGTGGTTGACGCGCTTCGCGCCTTTCTGAACCGGCCGCTGCGCGACTCGGACCGGCCGCGGCTGTTCGCGATCGCCGTCGCGCTGGTGCTCGCCGCGGCTGCGCTGCTGGCCATGCTCGACGATCCGCCTTCGCCGCGGGCCGATGCCGAGCCGGCCGAGCCGTCAGCGATGCCGACGGCCGCGGGTCCGCCGGCAGCGAGCTCTGAGCCGTTGGTGTCGGAGCAGGCGCCGAGCGAGGAGGCCAACCCGCCGGCGGCGCTGGAGGCCTCGAGCGCGCACGTGACACGGGCCAAGCAGGCGGCGCGTGGTTTCCTGGCCGGCTACCTGCCGTACGCCTATGGTCGGCGCGACGCCCGGCGGATCGCGCACGCGAGCCCGCAGCTGCGGCGCCGGCTGGCGAGCGAGCGGCCGCGCGTCCCGGCCGCGGAACGCCGGCGTCGACCGCGGCTTGTGCTGCTTCAGGCCGACTCGGTCGGCCGGTCACAGGCGGGGATGCGCGCGCAGGTCGCTGACGGGGCCCGCCGCTACACGGTGCCGCTCGAGCTCGAGCGCACGGCGGCGGGCTGGGTGGTCACCGAGCTCGGGACGTGACGGGATGGCGCCTGCGCTGGTCATGGCTGCCGCCGCGGTCCCGGCCCGCCGCCTCGCCCCCAGGCTGGTGCCGGTGGCCCTGGCGCTGCTTGGAGTGCTGCTGGTGCTGGTGATCGGCGTGTTCGGCGCGATGTTCGGGCTGCAGCCGCTGCAGGCCGGCTATGGGCCGTCGGCGACCGCGCGCGCCGAGATCCCGCCCGCCTACCTGCGGCTCTACGCGGAGGCGGGCCGCCGCTATGACGTCGACCCGTGGGTGCTGGCCGCGATCGGCTGGGTCGAGACCCAGCACGGCCGCTCGCGCGCGCCCGGCGTGCGCTCGGGCGTGAACGCGTACGGCTGCTGTGCCGGGCCGATGCAGTTCTCGGTCGTCGGCGTCGGTGAGCACGTGGGAGCGGTTCGGCGTCGACGGTAACGGCGACGGGCGCCGGTCACCGTACGATCCGGCGGACGCGATCCCCGCCGCCGCCCGCTACCTGCGCGCTTCGGGCGCCCCGCACGACTACCGCGCGGCGCTGTTCGCGTACAACCACGCGGACTGGTACGTCGCGCAGGTGCTCGCCAAGGCCGCTGAGTACCGTGGCGCGCCGCGGCCGGGTGGCGGGCTCTTGCTCGATCCGGGGACGGTGCGCGAGCTGCTGGCCAACCTGCGGGTGGTGCTGACGCCGGTGCAGCGGGCCGATCTGCTCGCCGGCCGCATCGACCCGCGGCTGGTGACGACGCTCGCGGCGATCGGCCGCCGCCACTCGGTCGTGATCACGGCGCTGGCGTCTGATCATTACCCGGGCACCAACCACGAGGCCGGCCGCGCGATGGATATCGGCGCCGTTGACGGCGAGATCTGCCGCGGCGGCCGCCGCGGCGCTTGCGCTCAGCTCGTGCATGAGCTCGCCGCGGTCGAAGGTGAGCTGCGCTCGACCGAGCTGATCTATTGCTGGGATCCCGACGGTCCCGGTGACCCGCGCGGGTTCGCGCGCGCCGATCATTGCGACCACATTCACTGGGGAATGGATGGGTGACGGTGCGGGCGCCGGGTGCGAAAGGTGTGCTCTGCGGGTGCGGTCGGCGCCGATTGTCGGCGGCTGGCCGGACTCTAGTTTCGCCAGCGATGGACGCGATGCGACTCGAGCGCGCCGACCTCGTCCTTGGAGAGTGTCAGGACGACCGCGTCGGTCTCCACGCGAGCGACGGCGCCGATCGGGATCACGACCTCGCGCTTGCCCCACAGGTGCCCGTGCTCGAGCACGAGGTGCCCGATGTGGTCGTGGTCATCGACCATGAAGCCGTCGACGTGTCCGAGGAGATGCCCGTCCGACGACGTGACCGGGCTCGCGCGCCGGATCTCCACCTCACCCTTCGGGATGCGGTCGTATTGCCACGTCACGTGGTCGTCGTAGGCGATCGGCGCTGCGCCGACGGCGTCGAGGCCCTGGTAGTAGGGCTCGCCGAGCATCTGCTCGATTCCCACATCCCAGTCTGGGTCCTCGACGGGGAATTCACCGAGCCGCAGGTAGGCGGCCTCGTGCACCCGTTCCAACTGGCCGATTTCCGCGACGGTGCCGTCCAGCACGATCGTCCCGTCTGCCTCTTCGCCGCCTCGCGCCCGTTCGATGGGGACGAGCCGGGCCGGGTCGGTGTTGCGGTGGGGCTGGACGACGAGATGCGTCACGCGCCGGGTCGTGGGGTCGATCACCACATCGGCCAGCTCGCCGAATGCGTCGTCGGTGCAGCGGACCGGGCAGCCAAGGTCGAGCCTCACGATGGTTACGTTGCCACATCGTCAACGGATTGGCGAACCGGTGCCGCCAGCGACGGAGGTCCTGCGCTGAGCAGAG
>CAWDCT010000003.1:0-170015 GCA_963800905.1 uncultured Solirubrobacteraceae bacterium | reverse complement strand
GCCAGGCAAATTGGGATCGTCGAAACGATCGGTGTAGCGGATACGCTCGTTGGGCACGATCTCCAGATATTCTCCGCCGAACGAATGGCCCGTGTTCGTGGTGAAGTTCGAAAACGACATCCTGAATGTGCCGCCAACCTTCGGCTCGAAATGGTGGACCTTGCAGGTGAAGCCGTAGGGCGGCAGCCACTTGGCCATGGCTTCCGCGTCCAGAAAGGCGCGAAAAACCTTCTCCGGCTTGGTGGCGAGGACACGATGCAAACGAACGGTATTGCCTTGGGCCATGACGTTATTTTCTCCATTACTGAGCGGAGTATATCGCAGGATTTTCTTGGGTTAGCTCAGTCTCTGCCACAAGGACGCCTGGCCTCCCTTCGAGCCGACACAGGGCCAAGAAAAAATTTCACCGACGCGGGCGGGCGCCGGTTCCGTGCCCCGTTCTACTTTGCATGGGGTTGTTTTCTCGATTTTGTGTCTGGGCCCCGCGGTGTACCGCCCATGAGTATCTGCACGCGTCCGGGACGCGCGTTATCGACTAATCAATTCGACTCGACCCATCCCGCTCTAGCCTGAGCTCAACCTCACGCCCGCGCGCAAAAACTTCTGCGGGTCGACGGCATCGCCGTCGATCCGTGTTTCGTAGTGCAAATGCGGGCCGGTGGAACGGCCGGTGGAGCCGACGGCGCCGATCACCTGTCCGATCCTGACGACGTCACCGACCCTGACGTGAATTTCAGAGAGATGGCCGTAGCGCGTCGACAACCCGTTGCCATGGTCGATCTCCACCATGCGGCCATAGCCGCCCATCCATCCCGATGACAGCACCTTGCCGTTCGCGGTGGCGCGGACGGGATCGCCGGTGGCAGCGCGGAAGTCCAGGCCAGTATGCATGGCGGGGCGGCCGAGGAAGGGATCGCTACGGACACCGAAGCCCGAGGTGAATTCGACTTCGCCGACGACCGGCTTGCGGTAGGGCACCAGCGCCAGCGTCGCGTTGAGACGCTGCATCTGGGCGCGGGTGAGGTTGATCCGGTAGAGCTGGCGCTCGAACGCGCCGGCATCGGCCGAAAAGCTTCACCGGCACGAACGGGCCGCCGATCGCCGAGCGCGGCGTCGCCGCTTCGAGCTGCGCCATGTCGAGGCCGAGATCGGTGAACACGCCGCGCATCCGGCGCAGGCGCAATTCCATGCCGTCCTCGACCGAGCTCAAGGCCGCTATCTGCCGCCGCTCGACCGAATCGAGCGAGGTCTGCAGGCGGACCAGCACGTTGTCGACGCCTTGAACCTTGGCAAACTGATTTGGCTGCGGCTTGACGACGACGGGCGCGCGCGATTCCAGCCGCGCTTCGCGATCCGGCGGCGCCACGAAGATCACGGTGTCGCTGATCGGGGAGGGTTTTAGCGTGCCGGAAGCGGGCGTCTCTACAGCCGCGCCGCGCCCCGCGGCCGAATCGAACCGGTGGCCGCGCTATCCGGGATCGCGCCGAGGGCAGTGGCGCGCAATTCGAGCGCGGTCTGGCGGCGCATGATCTGGTCGAGCTTCTGGTCGAACTGTTCCTGATCGAGCAACTGGCGGCTGGTGGTGCGGTCGACTTTGGCGCGCAGCTCCGCGATGCGGTCTTCATAGGCGTATTGCATTTCGGCCTGACGGGCGATCAGCCGGGTCAGAACATCGTCGCGAAACGCGAAATAGGTGGCGGTCGCCGCCGACCACATGCCGAGCAACACGATCGTGCCGACAACGATCCAGAACACGACAGGGCCGAGCCGGACCTGCTTGCCGGCATGTACGATGGTGTAGCCGTCGCCGTCTATCGCCGCGGCCTTTGCCGCATGGGAGGCGGGGCGGCGTGGCGGGGTCCGGCCGTGATCGTGGGGATGGTGGTGATCGGAATAATGATGACCGGAACGGTACGACATCGGCACTCCCGCGCCGGTCGGAGAGGAGTTCCGTACGGCTCAATTTGCGTGCCGATTTGACCCTTTCATGGTTAATTTTTGGGAAATGGGCCTCCAAATCGCCTGCCAGGTCATATGGCGCGGACGGCGGCCAGCACCTCGTCGGCATGGCCGTCGACCCGCACATTGCGCCAGATTTTGACAATTCGCCCATCGGCGCCGATTAGAACCGTCGTCCGAATAATTCCCATGAAGTTCCTGCCGTACATCGATTTTTCGCCCCAGGCGCCATAGGCCTCCAGCATCTCATGCTGCTCATCCGAGATCAGAGGAACCGAAAGCTGATGCTTGGTACGGAACGATTCCTGGGCCTTTACGGTGTCGGCCGAGATGCCGAGCACCGCGGCCCCCTCGTCGGCAAACGCGTCGTTGAGCCGCGTGAAGTCGATTGCCTCCCGGGTGCAGCCCGGCGTGTCGGCCCTCGGATAGAAAAACAGCACCAGTTTCTTGCCCGCATAGTCGGCCAGCGAGACGGTGCCGCCGCCATCGCGCGGCAAGCTGAAGCCGGGGGCCATCGCCCCCTCGACCGGTGCGGTTCCGGCCGGCGTCTTGGGCGGAGCCGATAGATTGGATTTTATTAACTGTTTCGATGTCGGCTTATGCGACGCTTTGGCTGACGGGGTTTTGGCCGTCTTGGGCGCGGGTTTGGCAGCCTTGCTGGCTACCTTGCTGGCTACCTTGGCGGCAGGCTTTTTGGCCGGTGTGGTAGCACCGCGGCTGGCGGTCTTACTGGCGGTCTTGGCCGCGGCTGGTTTTCGGGCGGGCGTCTTGCGGCTTTTGGGGGCTGGCTTGGAGGATTTCGTGCGCGTTTTCTTGGACATACGCCTTCCTTTCGTCGCTTTCCGCAGATCAACCATTAGGGTATTGCGGGTCTCGCCTTTGACCGTCGGATTCGCTCCGGCCGCTGGGCAAGTTTGATGACCCGGGAGTATGGTTACAAGGAATTCGACGCTACCCCCGTCCGCTCGTCGATGGGACCGCCCAATCAATCCTTGGGTCCGACCACGAGTAACAGTATTAGTCGAGGAATGGCAGCGATGCCGGCACAGGAGCGCTCGATAACGATCGAAGAGCGCGCCCTTGGCGGCGATCAACCTCAGCGCCGGCACCGAGAGGCAATGGCAAGGAATACTTCGCCCAAGGGGTCGAATCCGCGTGCCGAGGCCCACATCTCTCAGTGGGACGATGCGGCCGGCTGGGATCAGGAGCCCGACGACGAGGCGGCGCGCCATCGGACAAAGCGGCTGCTCGCCCGCTCCAATTCCAGATTTAACCGTCTGGGCGACAAGTTTGCGACGCTGCAGCTCTGGCTGACCGGCGAACGCTGGGTCAAGCGCCTGGCGATTGTGATCGGCGTACTGGCGGTGATTTTCACCGGCTGCTTCGGCGGGCTGTGGTGGCGGCTCGGCGCCGGACCCATCAATCTCGACGTCGCGACGCCCTGGCTGGCAGCCGCGATCGAGGAAAATATCGGCCACGGCAATACGGTTGCGGTCGGCGGTACGCAGATCGAGCGGGCCGGGCGGATTCGAATCGCGGTGCGCATCCGCGATATCGTGGTGCGCGACCGTGACCAGGTCATCGTCGCCACGGCGCCGAAGGCCGAGGTGAAACTATCCGGCACGGCGCTTCTGATGGGGCGGCTGCGTGCTGAAAGCCTCAATCTGGTCGATGCCGAACTCGCGGTGCGAATCACGCCGGACGGCCAGGTGACGGTGTCCGCCGGCGACACCGCAAAGCCGCTGGCGACGGGCGTCGCCTCCAAGCGCGATGCCGGCATGGCGCCGACATTCCCCCGCCAGGTGACCGCGCCCGCGCAAGGCGCTGTTGCGACGGCTCCCGACACGACGCAGAACGGATTGCTGGCCGGCCTCGACTGGCTCGACAGCCTCAGCCTGACCGGCCTCGACGGACAAAATCTGAACGAGATCGGCCTCAAGAACGGCAATCTCGTCGTCGACGACCAGCAGCGCGGCAACAAATGGACGTTCGACAATATCAGCCTCAGCATGCGCCGGCCCAGCGGCGGCGGGGTCGCGGTGAGCCTTGGCGAGGAGGGCAAACGCCCATGGTCGCTCAAGGTCGTGGTCGGGCCGCAGCAGAACGGCGTGCGGTCCGTCGATCTTCGCGCCGACAAGGTGCCGGCCGCCAACATCCTGCTGGCGATGCGGGTCAAGGATCTCACCTACAGCGCCGACCTGCCGCTGTCAGGCGAACTGAAGGGCGAACTCGGCCGCGATGGCGTGCCGACCTATTTGCGCGGCAAGGTCACGGCCGGCGCCGGGAACCTCATCGACAGCGATACGCCCGATTATCCGATGCCGATCAATTCGGCGGAGATGAGCGTCGAATGGGATTCCGGACGCCGCGTGCTGGTCGCACCCTTCAAGGTCGTTTCCGGCGCAAACCGGATTACATTGCTCGCCCATCTCGAACCGCCGAACGGCGCCACCACCGAATGGCAGGCGGGCTTCAGTGGCGGCACGATTCTGCTGGCTGGCACCGACAATGAACCGCCGCTGATCTTCAACCGCATCGCGATCGGGATGAAGTTCGACACCGACCGGAAGCGCGTGCTGCTCACCCAGGCCGATATCAGCAACGGCGAGATCGGCATCGCCGGCACCGGCAGCATCGACTATGCGAACGAGGCGCGCCTGCAGCTTGGTTTCGCGGGCACACCGATGTCGGCATCCGCACTGAAGCGGATGTGGCCGATCCTGATCGTGCCCGAAGTGCGCGAATGGGTGATCGAGCGGATCGAACGCGGTACGCTTCAGCGGATCGAGGTCGGCGTCAATTCGCCGGTGCGTAATTTGTCGCGCAAGGGGCCGCCGATTCCGGATGATGGTCTCGCCGTCACCATCGTTGCGTCGGGCGTCACGGTTCGCCCGGTGGACGAAATGCCTTCGGTTCGCGATGCCGACATGAAAGCGCGGGTCACCGGCCGCTCCGCGACGGTGACGATCGGGCAGGGCGTCGCCGACACGCCGGCCGGGCGCAAGATCAACATTTCGGATTTCATCTTCGAGGTGCCGGACATGGCGCCGAAGCCGTCACCTTCGCGGGCGAAGTTCAGGGTCGACGCTTCGGTGCCGGCGGCGGCTGAAATTCTGGCTTCCGACCGCATCAGCGATCTCTCGGGCACGCTGATCGATCCGAACGCCAGCAAGGGAAATGTCGCCGCTATCATCACGCTCGGCATGCCGGTCAAGGGCTCGCTGACCAAGGCCGACACCACCTACAGCGTCACGGCTGATCTGGCAGGGTTTTCCGCCGACAAGCTCGTGATCAATCAGAAACTGGAATCCAATACGCTGAAGCTGGTCGCCAACAACGCCGGCTACCAGGTCAAGGGCGACGTCAAGATCAACGGTCAGCCAGCCTCGCTCGACTATCGCAAGCAGAATGAGGGCGACGCCGACATCAGACTGCAGGCAACGCTCGATGACGCCAGCCGCCAACGCCTCGGGATCGATCTCGGACCCGCCGTCAGCGGCTCCATTCCGATCAAGGTGATCGGCAAGATCGGCGAGAACGACAGCCGCGTCGGCATCGAGGCCGACCTGACCTCGCTGCGGCTCGACAACATCCTGCCGGGCTGGGTCAAGGTACCCGGCAAGGCGGGCAAGGCGACGTTCATCGTGGTGAAGAAGGAACAATCGACGCTGTTCCAGGACATCGTGGTCGAAGGCGGCGGCGCTTCGATCAAGGGATCGCTGGAAGTCGACCAGAACGGCGACCTGTTGAACGCGAACTTCCCGACCTACGCGCCGTCGGACGGCGACAAGACCTCGCTGAAAGCCGAACGTGGCGCCGACGGCGTCGTGAAAGTCATGATGCGCGGCGACGTGTTCGACGGCCGCGGCTTCCTCAAGTCGGCGATCACAGGCAAGGAGACCGATCCCAAGGGCAAGTCCAGGAATATCGACCTCGACATCGACCTCAAGCTCGGCGCGGTCGCCGGCTTCAACGGCGAGGCGTTGCGCAGCGTCGACAGCAAGTTCTCCCGCCGCAACGGTATCGTCCGAAACTTTACGCTGTCCGGCAAGGTCGGGCGCGATACGCCCGTGACGGCGGATTTGCGCGGTCGCGCGCAGGGGCAGGGCCGGGACATCATTATCCTGCAGACCAACGATGCGGGCGCCTTCTTCCGCTTCACCGACATGTACTCCAAGATTATTGGCGGCCAGCTCGCACTCGCGTTGGAGCCTCCGACCGTCGAACCCAGCGCCAAGGAAGGCCTGATCAACGTCCGCGACTTCTCCATCAAGGGTGAGGCTTCGCTCGACCGTGTGGCCGCAGGGGGATCTACCGGCACTCAGAGCGGCGTTTCCTTTACGGCATTGCGAGCCGAGTTCACCCGGCAGAGCGGACAGCTCACGATCCGCGATGGCGTCGTGAAAGGACCGATGGTCGGTGCGACCATCGAAGGCAGCATCGATACCGCCGCCAATCAGGTTCGGATGAGCGGCACCTTCATTCCGATGTACGGTTTGAACAACATGTTCGGCCAAATTCCCGTGCTTGGCCTGTTCCTCGGCAACGGCGACAAGGAAGGCCTGTTCGGCGTGACCTATGAAGTGGTCGGCACCCCCAGCCAACCCGTGCTGCGCGTCAATCCGATCTCGGCCATGTTTCCGGGCGTGACGCGAAAGATCATGGAATTCAACACCGGCAAGCAAAACAACCCGATCGAATTCCCGCCGAATAATTGAGGCTAACGCCGCAGCGCCGGCACCACCAGGAACGGGATCAATCCCAAACACAAGATTGATCAGCGCGAACACGAACAGCGCGTTGTAGCTGTGGGTCCAGTCATGGATCAGGCCGCCGGCCCATGAACCCAGTCCCGATCCGAGGCCGCTGCCGATCGAGATCGTGCCGTAGATGGTGCCGACACGTTCACCGCGAAAAATGTTCAGCGCGGTGGCGGTGATCAGGGGCCCGCGCGAACCGATCATGCTGCCGAAGCAGACGACAAAACCCGTCAGCAGCCAGTAGTTCGGATAATATTGCAGCAGCCAAAGCAGGATGATGCCGACGATCGAGACGCCGTAGCTGAACAGCACGGACGGCCGGCGGCCGATGATGCCATCCAGCGTCGATATGCCGAGCATGCCGAACAACAGGACCACGCCGGAAAATCCCCACGCGGTGGCGGCCTGCAGCGGCGGGAATCCGGCATCGATCAGATAGGCGACGATCTGTGCCGTGATGGCGTACATCGCGACGGCCGTGAAGAAGAACGTCGAGAACAGCGCCCAGAAGGTGTGGTGGCGCATCGCGCTCTTCAGTGTCCAGCCATTGTCGACGAAGCCGGTGTCCGCCTTCTGCTGCCACATGCAGCGAACCGGTGGCGATCGTCCGCCACGGCAGCAACAGCAGCGGCGCCAGCATGCACAGCGCCACGATGCCGAACCATTGATAGGCGTCGCGCCAGCCGATCCGGTCGATCAGCACCTGCGAAGCAGGCAACAGCATAAGGGTGCCCACACCGGTGGCGGAGTAGAGGATCGCCATCGCGGTCGGCAATCGCGGGCCGAACCAGCGGCCGAGCAGGATCGAGCTCGGCACGTTGCCGATCAGTGCAATGCCGATCCCGACACACAGTCCTGTCGAAAGCTGGAACTGCCACAGCGCCTGCGCGCGCGAGGCAACCAGGAAGGAGCCTCCGAGCAGCAGCAGCCCGAGCGAATAGGTGAGGCGCGGCCCGGAGCGGTCGAACAGCCGGCCGACCAGCGGCGCCATCAGCCCACCGGCGAGCCAGGTCAGCGAATAGACCGAGACCACCTCGGCGCGGTCCCAGGAAAAGCTCTCTGCGATCGGCTTCAGGAAAACCGTAAAGCTGTCGCCGAGGCCACGACCGACCATCTGCAATACGTAGCACAGCGCCAGCACGCTGAGTGCGGTGCGCGCCGGTTTCAACGCCTTCTCTGTCGCGTCTCCCGCTGGCGTCTTTTCATCCATGCAGGCAGGGAGCGCGTTTCCGCTGATCCCTGCAAGCCTCAAAAATGAATGCGCCTATGCAGGCGGGCATTGGATTTTGTTTGAGCATGATCTCTTCGGAAAACCGGCTCCCACTTTTCCGGATCATGCTCTATGCCGGCTTGATCAGGACGTGCTTTTTCTTTCCCATGGAAAGCTTGATGACGCCTTCCGGCGTGAGGTTGGACGGCGTCAGAACCATCTTCTCGTCGGTCACGGCGGCATCGTTGACGCGCAAGCCGCCACCCTTGATCTGTCGCCGTGCCTCGCCGTTCGAGGCCACGAGGCCCGCCTTCACGAACAGTCCCAGCACCCCGGCGCCGGCTTCGAGTTCGCCGGACGAAATTTCCACGGTGGGCAGGCTCTCCGCGATCGCGCCTTGCTCGAAAGTCTGCCGGGCGGTTTCGGCGGCGCGTGTTGGCGGCGTCGCGGCCGTGCAACAGCGCGGTCGCTTCCGTCGCCAGCACCTTCTTGGCTTCGTTGATCTCGCCGCCCTGCAATGCCGCGAGCTTTGCGATCTCGCTCATCGGCAGGATCGTGAACAGCTTCAGAAACTTGACGACGTCGGCGTCCTCGACGTTGCGCCAGTATTGCCAGAAGTCGTAAGGCGAGAACTGGTCGGCATTCAGCCACACCGCGCCCTGCGCGGTCTTGCCCATCTTGGCGCCTGACGCGGTCGTCAAGCAGCGGCGTCGTCAGCGCGAACAATTGCGCCGTGCCCATGCGGCGGCCGAGATCGACGCCGTTGACGATGTTGCCCCATTGATCGGAGCCGCCCATCTGCAGGCGGCAACCGGTGCGCCGCGCCAGTTCGACGAAGTCGTAGGCCTGGCAGACCATGTAGTTGAACTCGATGAAGCTCATCTCCTGCTCGCGCTCGAGACGGAGCCTCACCGAGTCCATCGTCAGCATGCGGTTGACGGAGAAATGCCGGCCGATATCGCGCAGCATCTCGATCCAGTTCAGTTTCGTCAGCCACTCGGCATTGTCGAGCATGATGGCATCGCTCGGGCCGGAGCCGTAGCGCAGTACCTTTGCGAACACGCCGCGGATCGAGGCCTTGTTGGCCTCGATTTCCTCGATCGAGCGGATGGCGCGCAATTCATCCTTGCCGGAGGGGTCGCCGACCATGGTGGTGCCGCCGCCCATCAGGGTGATCGGCTTGTTTCCGCTCTGCTGCAGCCAGTGCAGCATCATCATGGTGAGGTAGTTGCCGATATGCAGCGACGGCGCCGTGCAGTCGTAGCCGACATAGGCGGTCGCCTGGCCCTTGGCGGCAAGCGCGTCGAGGCCCTCGAAATCGGAGCATTGGTGGATGAAGCCGCGCTCCTGTAAAATGTTCAGGAAATCTGATTTAAATGCGGTCATGGCAGGCTGCTCTGATCATTCTATTTTCACTGTAATTCTAACGAATTGCGGAACCATGGCGGAACAGGCTGCCTAGGGCCGGGCGCTGTGGCATTATAAGATGTCTGTGTTTGGCACAAGCTGATCGTCGTCGGCGGGACGGATCGAGCAGGGCGTTGCAAAGGCACGATTTAACATGATGTTGACCGCACTTGGTCTGATGAGCGGCACCTCGCTCGACGGGGTCGATGTCGCTATGATCGAGACCGACGGCCGCCGGGTGAACGCCCTGGGGCCGTCCGGATACCGCCCCTATACCGACATGGAGCGCAGCCTGCTGCGGCAGGCGCTGTACGAGGCCGCCGACCTGCCGGATCGCGCGGCGCGGCCCGGCTGCCTGCGCGAGGCCGAGCGGGTCGTCACATCTGCGCATGCCGAGGCGGTGGCCGCCTTTACCGCGCAACACCGGCTGCGCTTCGACGACATCGACATCGTCGGCTTTCACGGCCAGACCGTGCTGCACCGGCCCGAGAAAAAGTTGACGGTCCAGATCGGTGACGCGCCCGCGCTCGCCAAGCCGATCCACGTTCCGGTGATGTACGATTTCCGCGCTGCCGACGTCGACGCCGGCGGGCAGGGCGCGCCCTTTGTGCCGGTCTATCATCGCGCGCTCGCCCAATCGCTGGATTGGGAGGGGCCGACCGTCGTGGTCAATATCGGCGGGGTCGCCAACATCACCTATATCGACGGCGACACGCTGATCGCGTGCGACACCGGCCCGGGCAACGCGCTGCTCGACGACTACATGTTCCGCTGGCTGAACCAGCGTTTCGATAACGAAGGCCGTACCGCCGCGCTGGGCAAGGTCGATGCGGCCTGGATCGCCCGCGCGCTGCAGATGCCATTCTTTTCGCTGCCCCCGCCGAAATCGCTCGATCGCAACGATTTTGCGGGGCTGAGGCTCGGCGATGTACCGCCCGAGGATGGCGCGGCGACGCTGACCGCCTTTACCGCAGCCGCGATCGCCCGCGTGGTGCCGCTGCTGCCGAAGGAACCCCAGAACTGGATCGTGGCCGGCGGCGGCGCCCGCAACCTGACCATGCTGCGGATGCTGCGCGAGTGTCTGGCGCCGGCGACCGTCCGGGCAGCGGACACGCTGGGCTGGGCGTCCGACGCCATCGAGGCGCAGGCCTTCGGATTCCTGGCCGCGCGGGGCCTGAAAGGCCTGCCGTTGAGCTATCCCGCCACCACGGGGGTGCCGTTCCCGATGACGGGCGGGATCATCGCGCGACCCTGAACGGGTTCAAGATCTGTTGATGCAACTGCATCGACATTGACGACTACATGCAAATGCATCTAATTAAATGCAGATGCATGGAGCGAGGCCTGCTCGCCCTCGCCGAGGAGGTCGTCATGCACGCAAAACTCACCTGATCAGCCACAAGCTTTGCCCCTATGTGCAGCGCGCGGTGATCGCGCTCACCGAAAAGGGCGTTCCGTTCGAACGGATCGATATCGATCTCGCCAACAAGCCGGACTGGTTTCTGAAGATATCGCCGCTCGGCAAGGTGCCGGTGCTGCTTGTCGAAACCGGGGACGAGGAAGTGGCGCTGTTCGAGAGCAATGTCATCTGCGAGTACATCGAAGATGCGCAAGGCGGCGCAAAACTTCATCCGCAGGATCCGCTCCAACGGGCGCAGCATCGCGCCTGGATGGAGTTCGGCTCCACCATTCTGAGCGAACTATGGGGCCTGGAGACGACGGGCGATCCTGCGGTCTTTGAAACCAGGCGGAAGGCGGTCGCCGCGAAGTTCGCGCAGGTCGAAAAAACGCTCGGCGCGGGACCGTTCTTTGCCGGCCAGGATTTCAGCCTGGTGGACGCGGTGTTCGCGCCGATCTTCCGATACTTCGATGTGTTCGATGAACTGATCGATCTCTCGGTGTTTACCGATACGCCGAAGGCGCGCGCATGGCGAAAGGCGCTGGCGCCTAGCGGGGCAGTGTCCGTAACGGCGGTGGACGCCGATGCTATCCGCAATTGCTGCACGCGTTCCTGGTGCGCCATGACGCGCATATGCTGAAGCTGAGCCGCCTGACCGCTCAGCGGACGTTGGCGAGCCGCATGTCGAGATAGCCGGTCACCGTCTCCATCAGCGGCTCCAGCTTGCCGTCGAAGAAGTGGTTGGCGCCCGGGATGATCTGCTGATCGATCACGATACCCTTTTGGGTCTTCAGTTTCTCGACCAGCGTGTTGACGTCCTTCGGCGGCACCACCGCATCCTTCTCGCCGTGCACGATCAGCCCTGACGACGGGCAGGGCGCGAGGAAGGAGAAGTCGTAGAGGTTGGCGGGCGGCGCGATCGAGATGAAGCCTTCGACTTCGGGCCGGCGCATCAACAACTGCATGCCGATCCAGGCGCCGAACGAGAAGCCGGCGACCCAGCAGGCACGCGCTTCGGGATTGATGGTCTGCGCCCAGTCCAGCGCGGAAGCGGCGTCGGAGAGTTCGCCGGTGCCGTGATCGAACGAGCCCTGGCTGCGGCCGACGCCGCGAAAATTGAAACGCAGCACCGAGAAGCCGCGATGCGCAAACGCGTAGTAGCACTGGTAGACGATCTGGTGATTCATCGTGCCGTGAAACTGCGGATGCGGATGCAGGATCATCGCGATCGGCGCGTTCTTCTGCTTGGCCGGATGGTAACGGCCTTCGAGGCGGCCCGCGGGGCCGGTGAAAATTACTTCAGGCATTGATGATCCTTGGAAGCCTTCCTTGGACGGCATTCCCAAGCTTGAGGACAAGGAAGCTTCAGGCGTGAGCGTTCTGGTCGCCGCGCAACGGCACCATGGTGACGACCGCCTTGGCCCAGTCGATCTCGTGCGTCGCAACCCACTGGTCGTCCGCCTTGATTTTCGATCAATTCGCGCGGCGACGGCGGCCCGCTCGGCATAGCGGCTGTGCACGCACTTGCTCAAGGCGCCGGCAGCGCGGAGCATGGTCACGTCCAGGCTATCGCCCTCGACCTCGCAATCCGGAATGTCGGGAAACAGCGCCCGCCGAGCCACCCGCGCTCAGCGGCATCAGGACGCTAATATAATGAGCCACCGAACCTACCTCCCTCGCAGAGACGTCAAAACGCCGGTCAGCGTCTGCTCGCGCTCGTCGTGACCGCCGCCGAGGCCGGCGCCGCGATGGCGGCCGACCGCGTCGATCTCGTCCATGAAGATGATGCAGGGCGAGTTCTGCTTGGCCTGCTCGAACAGGTCGCGCACGCGTGAGGCGCCGACGCCGACGAACATCTCGACGAAGTCCGAGCCGGAGATCGAGAAGAACGGCACGCCGGCCTCGCCGGCCACGGCACGGGCCAGCAGCGTCTTGCCGGTGCCCGGAGGCCCGTAGAGCAGCACGCCCTTCGGGATCCGCGCCCGAGCGCCTGGAACTTCTTGGGGTTCTCGAGGAACTCCTTGATCTCGTGCAGCTCCTCGACCGCCTCGTCGGCGCCCGCCACGTCGCGGAACGTGATCTTGGGCGAGTCGACCGACATCCGCTTGGCGCGCGACTTGCCGAACGACATCACCTTCGAGCCGCCGCCCTGGACCTGGTTCATGAGGAAGATCCAGAACCCGATGAAGATCAGGAACGGCAGCACGTACGTCAGCAGCGACAGGATCACGTTGGACCGCGCCGGCTTGACGTCGAACGACCGGATGTTGCCGGCCTCCTCGCTGGCCTTGAGCTGGTTGACCAGCACGTCGCCGTAGGCGTCCGGGAAGCCGACCTCGTACTTCTTGTCGTCCGCCTGCACGACCTCGACCGAGTTGTCCTTCGTGTCGAGCGTGACCGACTTGATCTGGTTCTTCGACTCGATCTGCGTCAGGAACTGGCCGAACGTCTTCGGCTCGGCGCGGTCGGTCCCCGAGATCAGCCTGGACGCGAAGAACGCCAGGACGATCACGATGATGATCGGGAAGGCGGCGCTCTTGAAGAAGCGGCTCATGTGCGCACCCGTGACAGGAGCGAGGAAGAAACTGCTGGACAAGTCGATCAAGGCTACCAGTGGTGGAGGGACGGACCCGGAGGCCAGTGTGGGACGGCTTCCTATGGATCTCCTAATCGGCAGGATGCTTTCCTATTCGCACCCGTCAAGGCCGCGACATATGGCAGATTCCGGTAGCGCTCGGCGTAGTCGAGCCCGTATCCGATCGCGAACTTGTCAGGAATCTCGAACCCAACGTAGCGCGCAGGAGTCTCGACCTGGCGCCGTTCGGGCTTCGTGAGTAGTGCGCAGACCTCGAGCGAGGCGGGCCCGCGGGCCTCCAGCGTGCGCATGAGGTATTGCAGCGTGAGCCCCGAGTCGACGATGTCCTCGACGATCAGCACGTGCCGGCCCTCGAGCGGGGCGTCGAGGTCCTTGAGGATCCGCACGACGCCGGAGGACTCGGTCGAGGAGCCGTACGAGGCGACCGCCATGAAGTCGACCTCGCAGTGCATGTCGAGATGGCGCATGAGGTCGGCGAGGAAGAACACGGCGCCCTTGAGCACGCCGATCAGCAGCAGGTCCTTCCCGGCGTAGTCGCGCGAGACCTCGGCGGCCATCTCCTTGATCCGATGCTGGAGCTCGTCGGCCTGGACGATGATCTCGCCGATGTGCTCGTCGCGGAGCATGCGGCGCGCAGTCTAAGCGTCCCAGGTCAGTCGCACGCGGCGAGTGGTCGACTCCGTGGCGCGGAAGCGCTCGCCGATGATGCCGATGGCCCACGCGATCTCGCCGTCGGAGACCACGACCGGTAGCTCATGGCGCCGCTCGCGCGGGATCTTGAGGTCTGTGAAGCGGTCCTGGAGCGTGCGGCGGCAGAGCCGGTCGCCCGCGCGCCAGGGACGCACTTCGAGCTCCGGCGCCAGCGCGGCGGCGTCGAGCGGGCCGTCGGGCGCGAGCTCGCACGTCACGCGGCCCGCGCCGTAGGCGACGGCGCCGGGCACCGACAGGCGCGCCGGCTGCGGCGTCGCAGGAGGCCCATGGTCGAACCGGAGCCGCCCGTACTCGACCACCGCCCGCAGGCCGCCGCCGAGGTCGAGCGTGGCCGTGCCGCCGCGCGACCCCAGCGCGAGGATCTCGTCAGCGCGGGCGCCCACCGACCCCTCCCCGGCGATCGCCTGCACGGTCAGCCGCCGCAGCGCCGGCGGCAGCGCGGCGATCCGCTCCACGGTCGGGTCGGTGTCGATCAGCGCGTCGAGCACCTCGGCCTCGTCGCGCAGGATCTCCAGCGTGCGCAGGATGTTGGCTTCGGCGGCCGGGTGGATCGACCGCAGCGCCGGCAGCAGCTCGTTGCGGATCCGGTTGCGCGCGAACGCATCGCTCTCGTTGCTGACGTCCTCGCGCCACGCCAACCCGTGCTCGCGGCAGTACGCCGCCGTCTCCTCGCGCGTCCAGCCCAGCAGCGGGCGGATCACGCCCGGCCTGTCGCGGATCCCCAACAGCGCGCGCCGGCCCGGCGACGCGGCCAGGCGGTAGAGCACCGTCTCGACCTGGTCGGTGGCCGTGTGGCCGGTGGCCACGACCGGGCCGAGCTTCGCCGCCTCGGCGTACCGCACCTCGCGAGCCCAGGCCTGCACGTTGCCCACTGGCGGCCCGGGGCGATGGACGACCAGCGGCACACCCACCCGCTCACACAGCTCGCGGCAGAACGCCTCGTCCTCGTCCGCCTCCGGCCGCAGGCCGTAGTTGACGTGCAGCGCGGTCACCGTCTCGCGTTGGCGCAGCACGTCGAGCAGGCACACGGAGTCCCGCCCACCGGAGAGCAGGACCACGATCATGGCCGCGCCCGCGCGAGGTAGAGCTCGGTGGCCTCGCTGAATCCCTTGAGCTTGACCTCGCCGATCGGCTCGAACTCGAGATGGGAGCCGGCGGCCCCGACCACCGCCTCCGTCACCAGCACCTCCCCGCCCGCGGCGCGCGCGCCCACGCGCGAGGCGAGGTTGACGGCGCGGCCGTAGTAGTCGCCGTCGCGGTAGAGCGCGTCGCCGGCGTGCACGCCGATCCGCGGCAGCGGCCGCCGGCCGGCGTTGAGCTCCTGGAAGCCGACCGCCCAGTCGACCAGCGTGCCCGGGTCCGCGCCGACGACCATCACCGCGTCGCCGATCGTCTTCACCACGCGCGCCTCCTCCGGCAGCGTCTCCTCGACCGCCTCGACGAAGCGCTCGACGACGTCGAGCGCCTCCTCCTCGCCCGCCTCCTCGGTCAGCCGCGTGTAGCCGGCCAGGTCGGCGAACGCGATCGCGACGCGCAGGCGCCCGAGCCCCTCGCCGCCCTCGAGCTCGAGGTGACCGACGATGTCCTGGCCGACGAAGTGCTGGAGCATCCGCTGGTGCACGCGGTCCATGATCGGCGACGCCAGCGGCAGCAGCTCCGAGGCCATCCCCTCCATCGTCTCGGCGATCTCGAGCCCGTCGACCCCGTCGTGCATCAGCGGCTCGTGCACGTAGAGGTGGAAGAGCTTGACCTCGGCGTCGGCGATCTGGGCCAGCGCGAGGCCGTAGACGCGCACGAGCTGGAGGAACGCGACCAGCGGGAAGCCCGCCGCGAGCACGGCGGACATGTAGCGCAGGAGCTGGATGTCCTCCTCCCCGATCTGCTCCAGCGAGTCCGACGAGAAGCCGGCCGCGGTCCAGATCCGCTCGATCAGCGCGGGCTCGAGCCCGGTCTCCTCGGCCGCCTGGGCGAGCGTGCGCGTGCGCGCCGGGGTCGGGAACAGGTCCTCGAGATAGCCGTAGGCGAGCCGGCCGGAGCGGGCGGCCTCGCGCAGCGTGTCGAGCGAGTAGCCGCGCTCGCGCATCCGGGCGACGATCCGCGCGTGGGCGACGGCGGCCGGCGTCCAGCGGCCGTTGCCGAGCGGGACGATCCCGTCCTTGACCCAGCGGCGCAGCGTCGCGGGCGAGACATCGACTCGCTGCGCGACCTCGCTGAGCGTCAGATCAGACATGACCCCGGACATGAAAGCGGCGGGACCGCGGTCGTGGCCCCGCCGCTTGCGGGCAATGCGGCCCGCTGCCTCGGCCGGCGGCGTTCGTCTGTCGGCGACGCCTTGCGGACAACCGCGAGGCTGCCCACTTCCCGGCCTATTGCCTGGTTCGGGTGCGGCAAGGAATAGCGCGGGAGCCCCGGCGTGTCAACCGGCCTGACCGAGGTCAGACCACGAGGTGTGGGTGCTCGGTCTCGAGGTACTCCCGGTAGCGCTCGTAGATGGGCTTGGTGATCGGGATCAGGCTCAGCGCCGCCTTCACGTCGCCGCCCGACTTGATGCGCCGGCGGGCCAGCGCCATCGCCACGTTCTCTTTCCCCTGGAAATAGCGATTGGCCGTCTCCGAGGACATCGCCATCTTCACCTGCGGCTCCCAGTCCACGTCGTCCGACCATTCCCAGTGGAGGTTGCCCTCCTCGCCCTCCCGGGCGGCGCGGATGTTGACCACGAGGTCGACGTCGGTGAACTCGAAGCGTTGAGGAACATCCGCGTCGCGCAGCTTCGGACCCATGTCCGGGTCTTCGCTCATCATCGCGAAGACCCGGTCCATGACGGTGCGGAACTCCTTGGGCGAGGAGAACTCCACGCCCACGGTCAGGAGGTGCCCGAGGGCTTGGCGCGCGCGGTCTTGGCGCGCGCGGTCTTGGCGCGCGCGGTCTTGGCGCGCGCGGTCTTGGCGCGCGCGGTCTTGGCCCGCGGCTTCGCGCGGGTCCTGGCGGCGGCCGGCTTGGCCTTCGCCGTGCGCTTGGCCGGCGTCCGCTTCACCGTGGTGCGGCGCTTGGCCGTCGCGCGTTTGGCGGGAGCCGGGCGCGATGGAGCGCCGCGGTTCTCGAGCGTGGCGACGCGACGGGCGAGCCCCTCGATGTCGGCGCGCAGCTTGCGGACGTCCTCGAGCACCTTGAGGTCCTCGATCGTCTCGCGGATGCGCGACGCGGCGGCGGCGACCTCGTCGACGAGGTTGCGCGTTCGCTTTGACGTGGTGGCGGCCCCCTCGGTGGTGGCCTGGAACGTGCGCTCGACGGCGCTGCGGACAGCCTCTACGGCTTCCGCGGCGTCGGAGCCCTTCTGCTTGTCCTTCTTCTTCTTGTCCTTCTTGGCCATAGCGCCAACTCTATTCTCAGCCCGCAGTGCCGATCCTGCGTCCCCATGAAGCAGTGGCCGAGCGCGTCGTGGTGCCCGGCGACCCCGGGCGCGCGCTGCGACTCGCGCAGCAGCTGCTCGAGAAGCCGAAGATGCTCAACCACCACCGCGGCCTGTGGGGCTACACCGGGCTCGCCGCCGACGGGCTGCCGTTGACGATCCAGAGCACCGGCCTGGGCGGACCGAGCACGGCGCTCGTGGTCGAGGAGCTGATCGGGCTCGGCGCCCGGCGCCTCGTGCGCGCGGGCACCTGCACGGCGTTCGTCGACGCCTCGCTGATCATCGTCGAGTCGGTGCTGCCGCACGACGGCACGAGCCGCGCGCTGGGCGCGGACGGAGCCCTCGCCCCCGACCCCGGCCTGCTCGCCGCGCTGCGGGCCGCCGGCAACGGCGCGCTCGCCGGGCCGATCGTGTCGGCCGACGTCATGGGCGGACAGTGGCCTGGCGCGATCGCGCTCGACCTCTCGACCGCCGCCCTGTTCGCGGTCGCGGCGCGACACGGCGTCCGCGCCGCCTGCGTGCTCGCCGTCGGCGAGCCGGACGAGCAGGCCGAGGCCGAGCTCGGGCGCGTCGCGGCTAGCGCTTGCGCTTAGCCGGCTTGCGCTTCGGCTTCGGCGCCGCGACCGGCTCGTCGACCTTCAGCCGCTCCTGCTCGCGCGGGGGCGGCGGCGGGCCGGCGTCGAGCGCGCCGGCCAGGTGGGAGATCTCGATCACGAGCTTGCCGAGCTGGCCTTCGATGCTCGTCAGGCGATCGTCGAGGGTCGACTGGGACATCGCGGCCACCCGCTGGTCGAGCCGGTCGACGGCCTCCTCGATGCCCTCCATCCGCTGCGACACCGAGCGGAGCCGGCGCGTGAGCCGCTCGACGTCGGCGGCCGACGGGATGTTGAGCGCGCCCATCGCGGTCTCCTGCGCCTGGACGGCCTTCTCGCGCGCCGTGAACGCCCGCGCGATCGCCGAGTTCACGAGCGGGTTCTCGAGCAGCTCCTGGGCGAGCTTGCCCAGCGCGTCCTCACCCTGGCGGGCGATACGGTCGCGCAGCCCGCTCTGGGTGTCGTCTGCCATGGTGTCCTCCACGGGGATCCGAGGTTCGAGGTTGGAAGGCCGCGGGGAAGCTAGCGCAGTCAGGCTCCCGATTCCGGCATGGGACAAGGGCTCTAACCCTGAAGTTGAAGGTTAGGTTTAGCCCACGTTCATCGACTTGCGAGGAAATACCGCAAGAGACGGCCCGGAAGACCGTTCGAGATTGCATCACCGACCATGCGACCAATATCCTCAGAGCCACTTCAGAGGGTTCCGCGCCCGGCACTCGCAGGATGCCGAGTCTTCGCCGGCGCCGCGGGAGGGGACCCAGCCCGGGGATGACGAGCCGTAAGCTGCTGACGATCGCGACCGCCGCTGCCGCCCTGTACGCGGTAGTTCTCGTCGCGTCCGCATCCGCCGCGCTCCATCGCGTGCAGGTGACGCTGGTGACGGGCCAGACCCTGACGCTGACGGTCGACGTGCCGCCGGGCACGCCGATCCAGCAGGTCCAGATCCCTGGTCTGCCGGCCCCGGTCCAGGAGATCGTCGACCTCGGCCCGGTCGAGGAGCCGACCCCGGCGCCCACCGTCCCGCCCGTCGAGGTCCCGGACGTGGACCTGCCCGACGTCGAGGTCCCGGTTCCGACGCCCGGCAACCAGCAGGACGGCGGCACCAAGGACGGCGGCAACGCCGGCGGCGGGAACGCCGGCGGCGGCAGCGGCAACACGCAGGTCCCGGGCGTCGCCAACCCCGGCGACGAGAGCGCCGTCAACCGGTCCGACAGCAACATCCGCTCCGCCGTCGGTCGCGCGCGCGACAAGGTCGAGGACGCCGCCGGCGCCCAGAACCCGGACGGCTCGCCCAACCCGGCCAACCCGACCTACTCGCTGTCGACGCCCGGCCCGGCCCGGATCGGTGTCCCCAACTTCTTCATCGACAAGTTCCGCATCCCGCCGTTCCTGCTCCCGATCTACCAGGCCGCCGGCATCCAGTACGGGGTCCGCTGGGAGATCCTCGCGGCGATCAACGAGATCGAGACCGACTACGGGCGCAACCTGAACGTGAGCTCGGCCGGCGCGCTCGGGTGGATGCAGTTCCTGCCGTCGACCTGGCGCGTGTACGGCGTCGACGCCAACGGCGACAAGGTCAACGACCCCTACAACCCGGTCGACGCGATCTTCGCCGCCGCGCGCTACCTGCGCGCCGCGGGCGCCGACACGGACATCCGGCGCGCGGTCTTCGCCTACAACCACGCCGACTGGTACGTCGACTCCGTGCTGCTGCGCGCCCAGGTCATCGGCGGCCTGCCGTCCAACCTCGTCGGCTCGCTCACCGGGCTGACGCAGGGCCGCTTCCCGATCCAGGCCAAGGCCACCTACGCCGGCGAGATCAAGACGCGCGGCAAGCGCGTGCGCGAGGGCAACGCCGCGATGGTCGTCGAGTCGACCGGCCGGCGCGGGATCCGCCTCTTCTCGCGCGAGCGCGCACCCGTGGTGGCCGTCAACGACGGGCGGATCGTCCGCATCGGCCACAACCGGCGGCTCGGCAACTACCTGATGCTCCAGGACGTCTACGGCAACACGTACACGTACGGGCACCTCGGCAAGGTCAACCGCCGCTACCCGGCGCCGAAGCCGCAGGAGTTCGACCCGGAGCAGGTCACCGAGCAGCTCGAGCTGCCGACGCGTGACGCCCAGCCGTCCGACGCCGCCTCGGCCACCGATCGCCCGGCGCGCCGCGCGCCGAAGCGCAAGCTCGCCGAGAAGGCCGCGCCCGAGACCGAGGAGACCGCGCCGCCCGCCGACAAGCAGCGGCTGTTCGCCAACCCGGCCCGGCCGAACGCGTCGGCCGCCGGCGGCGCCCAGCAGGAGTTCGAGCGCACCGGCGAGATCGAGGGCGAGGAGACGGTCGCCGGCTACTTCCGGCGCGTCTTCGGCCTCGGCCGCAAGGACATCCAGCTCAAGCGCCTGCGCGTCGGCTCGCGCATCGTGGCCGGCACGATCCTCGGCCGCCTCGGCGACCGCGAAGGCCGCCGCGCTCCGTACCTGCGCTTCGAGGTCCGGCCGGCCGGCCAGGGCGCACCGAGGATCGATCCGAAGCCGATCCTCGACGGCTGGAAGCTGCTCGAGTCGACGGCGATCTACCGCGCCGCCGGCAAGAACCCGTTCTTCGGCCGCGACGCCGCGAACCCGTCGATCGGCCAGATCCTGCTGATGAGCAAGGAGACGCTGATCCAGCACGTGCTGGCGAACCCGCGGATCGGCGTCTACGACTGCGGCCGGCACGACATCCGCACCGGCCAGGTCGACCGGCGCGTGCTGGCGACGCTCGAGTTCCTCGCCGCCTCCGGCCTGCGGCCGACCGTGACCTCGCTGCGCTGCGGCCACGGCTACTACACGGCCTCGGGCAACGTGTCGCACCACTCATCCGGCAACGCGGTCGACATCGCGGCGGTCAACGGCATCACGATCTCGCCGGCGACCCAGGGGGCGGGTTCGATCACCGAGCTGACGATCCAGCGATTGCTCACGCTCCAGGGCACGATGCGGCCGGACCAGATCATCTCGCTGATGAAGTTCGAGGGGACCGACAACACGTTCGCGATGGGCGACCATCACGACCACATCCACGTCGGGTTCCGCCCGCTCTACGGCACCAACTCCAAGCTGGCCAAGCAGGTCAACGCGGTGTTGAAGCCCAAGCAGTGGATCAAGCTGATCGACCGCCTGGGCGAGATCGAAAACCCGACGGTGCGGCGCAAGCCGTCGAAGTACGCGGTACCGGCCTCTGACGCCCACAAGGGCGAGTAGCCTCCGCCCACCCTGCCTCGCTTCGGCTTCGTCCAGTGGGAGTTCCCGGGGCGCCTGGGGCCCGATCCCGGCCGCTACGTCGTGCGCCGCTACGCGGGCGACGACGTGCGCCAGGTCCTGGTGATCGGCGGCTTCGACGCCCCGCGGCGGCTGCGGCGGCGGGCGCGGCGCGCCGACCCGGGCCCCACCAGCGTCGAGCTCACCCGCGCGACGGTGATCGACGCGACGCCGCTCGGCGAGCTGGAGGAGGCCGATGCCTGGCTCGAGCGCGCCGGCGGCGACGACCGCGGGCGGGTCACGGGCGAGGCGCTCGAGCTGCTCAACCGCGCCGTCGCCGGCCACCGGGTGGCGAGCGCCGACCCGTGGGTGGCCGACGCCGACCTGACCCACGCCCTGGTCTGCCGGGTCGGCTACGGCAGCGGCGAGCAGGTGGCCGAGGGGGACTGGGAGTCGGCGGTCGAGCTTCCGCTGCCCGGACCGCCGAGCAGCCGCTCGCTGATCCTCTCGCCGCAGGAGCGCCTGGCCGCGCTGCTCAGCGGCCGCGACGCCGCGCTCGCCTGCGAGGAGCTGGCCCTGCGCGCCCGCGGCGACCTCGACCACGGCCGCCCGCGCGAGGCGGCGCTCCAGCTCGCGATCGCGCTCGACACCGCGCTGGCCGAGCTCGAGGCGTGGCGCGAGCAGGGCGAGATGGAGCGCCGGCTCGAGGAGCTCGACGGCCGCCGCGAGACCGTGGCGCGCGCCGCGCGGGCCGCGCTGGACGGCGCGCTCGACGAGTCGCACGTGGAGGATGTGACGTCTGCGCTCGGCCGGCTGGAGGCTGCGCTGCGCGAGCGGCAGGTGGCGAGTGGCTAGCTCCGTCGCGGGTGGGCGGGCTCGGCGAACTGCGGCTGGGTAGGGTGGCGGAGAGGTTGGCGGTCGTGCGATTCGCGGTGAACGACGACGTTCAATCGCACGAAACTCCCCTCCCCCCACCGGCCGGCACCCCAGCCGCCCTACCCAGCAAGCAGTTGACGTTGAACTGCCTCGAGCTCGTCGACCACGTCGCCACCGAGCCGGACCGCGGCACGTCCGTCATACGGCGTCGCGCTCTGGGTGACGATCGCCACGGCGCCACCGCGCATCAGCGTGATCTCAGGCAGCTCGGCAACCGGCCACACCTCGAGCGAGGAGCCGATGCAGAGCATCAGGTCGGCGCCGGCGGCGAGCGCCGAGGCGCGGCTCATCGTCGCCTCGTCGAGCAGCTCGCCGAACAGCACGACGTCGGGCTTGAGCGGGCGGCCGCAGTCGCAGAGGGGCACGCCGCTGTCCTCGAGCCGGCGCCGAGTCTCGCCCAGCGGGTAGCTCGCGCCGCAGCTCAGGCACGAGGCGCTGGCGATCGAACCGTGGACCTCGATCACATCCTTAGACCCCGCGGCGGCGTGCAGACCGTCGATGTTCTGCGTGATGACGGGGATGCCGAGCTCGGCCAGCGCGCGGTGGGCGCCGTTCGGCTGTTTCCCCTCCAGCGCGGCGAACCGCTGGCCGTAGAAGGACCAGAACTGCTGCGGGTCGCGCCGCCAGGCCGAGATGTGGGCGACCTCCATCGGATCGACGTTGGCCCACAGCCCGGTGCCCGGCGTGCGGAAGTCCGGGATGCCGGACGGGACTGAGATGCCCGCCCCGGTGAGGGCGACGACCGACCCCGCCGAGCGGATCAGCTCGGCGAGGCGGTCGTGGTCACCGCTCACTTGCCCTTGAACTCCGGCTTGCGCTTCTGGAGGAAGGCGCCGATGCCCTCGCGCGCGTCCTCCGACTGGAAGACGGCCCCGAAGGCGGCCTTCTCGGCCTCGATCCCCTCGTCCAGGTCGCCGGCGTGCGAGACCCGCTTGATCTGCTCGAGCGCGACCGGCGCCTGGCCGGCGAACTTGCGTGCCCACGCCAGCGCCTCGTCGAACAGCTCGTGGTCGGCCACCAGCCGGTTGACGAGGCCGTGCTCGTACGCCTCCTCGGCGCTGACCGGCTCGCCGACGGTGTTCATCTCGAGCGCCTTGGCCGGGCCCACGAGGCGCGGCAGCCGCTGCGTGCCGCCGAAGCCGGGGATGATCCCGAGGCTGATCTCGGGCTGGCCGAAGGAGGCGCTGTAGGCGGCCAGGCGGACGTCGCAGGCCATCGCGATCTCGCAGCCCCCGCCGAGCGCGAGCCCGTTGACCGCCGCGATGGTCATGATCCGCGACCGCTCCCAGTCGCGAAACAGGGCGTGCGCGCGGTCGAGCAGGTCCTTGCCGCCGGCCTCGTCCATCTGCGTGAACGCCTTGATGTCGGCGCCCGCGCAGAACAGCGCCGGGTTCGGCGAGGCGACGATCATCGCCTTCACGCCGCCGCCCTCGACCGACTTCCACGCTTTCTCGAGCGCCTCGATCACGTGCGGGGCGAGCGAGTTGGCGGGCGGGTTGTCGAGCCACAGGATCGCGACGTCGTCGCGCGTGTCGAGCTTGACCGGGCTCTGCTCCCAGCCGGCGTCGGGCTGCGGGTAGGGGTAGAAGCCCTGCCCGGTCTTGGCGCCGAGGCGCCCCTGGGCGACCAGGCGGCGCAGGATCAGCGGCGGCTCGAAGCCCTCGCCCCACTCCTGCTCGGCCTGCTCGAGCGCGGCCAGGATGTCGTCGAGCCCGCGGAAGTCGGCGCGAGCGAACGGGCCCGGGATCATGCCGGTGCCCATCATCATCCCGAGGTCGATGTCGCGGACCCCCGCGATGCCCTCCTCGACCACCAGGCAGGCCTCGACCAGCGCCTTGAGCTGGAAGCGGTCGGCGATCCGCTCGTCGATCTGGGTCTGCGTCTCAGGCGTGCTCATAGAAGCCCTTCCCGGACTTGGCGCCGAGCTCGCCCCGCTCGACCATCTCCTCCATCCCCTTGTGGACGTAGAAGCGGTCGCCGTAGGCCTGCCGCATGTCCTTGGCGACCTTGACCACGGTGTCGAGGCCGGACATGTCGGCGACCCGGAACGGGCCCATCGGCATCTGGGCCTTCTCGGTGATGAAGGCGTCGAGCTCCTCGACGTCGATCCCGCTCTCGTCCTGGTAGCGCCAGATCTCGCTGGCGGTGGAGACGAGGATCCGGTTGACCACGAAGCCGGGGCACTCGTGGCAGCGGACCGGCATCTTCTTGATCGCCTGCGCGAAGTTGGCGGCCGCCTGGGCGGTCTCCGGCGAGGTGTCCTCGCCTTCGATGACCTCGATCAGCCGCATGTAGGACGCGGGCCAGAAGAAGTGGAAGCCGACCACCTGGTCGGGCCGGTTGGTGGCATCGCCGATCTCGGTGATCGAAAGGCCCGAGGTGTTGGAGGCGAGGATCGCGTGGCCGGGCGTGGCCGCGTCGAGCTCCGCGAACACCGCGTGCTTGATCTCCATCTTCTCGGGCACGGCCTCGATCACGAAGTCGACGTCGCCGAACTCGCCATAGGAGGTGGTGCCGGTGATCAGGCCGAGCGTCTGCTCGGCCTGGGCGGCGGCGGCCTCCTCCGAGAGCTTGCCCTTCTTGACCAGCTTGGCGGCCTGGCCTTCGGTGACCTCGCGCGCCTTCTTCAGTCCCGCGTCGACGAACTTCTGGTCGACGTCCTTGAGCACGACCGGGATCCCCGCCGCGGCGATGACCTGGGCGATCTCGCCGCCCATCACCCCCGCGCCGACGACTCCTGCTTTGAAAACGAACATGGCGGCCACACTAGCCGAGCGCGGCCGAAGATCCGCCAGTCTGGCGGATGTCTCAGGCGGTCGCCGCCGGGAGGCTGCACCGCATGCAGCGCTTCCTGGGATCCCTCGCCGTCGCGGTCGCGGTGCTCGCGTGCGCGCCGCCCGCGCGCGCGAACGACCTCGCCGTGACCACGCACGCCGATGTCGTCGCGGCCGACGGCGACTGCTCGCTGCGCGAAGCCGTGAGCGCGGCCAACCTCAACGCGGCCTTCGGCGACTGCCCGGCGGGAAGCGCCATCGAAGCCGACCGCGTCCAGCTCGAGACCGGCACCTACCTGCACTCGCACCCGGGCGCGGGCGAGAACGGCAACGACACCGGAGACCTCGCGTGACGGCGGGAGCGATCTTCATCACGGGTCGCGGGCTCGCGACGAGGATCTCGACGGAGCGACTCGACCGGGCCCTGGACCTTGTCGCACCGCTCGCGGTCGTGCGGCTCGAGAGGCTCACCGTTCGCGACCCGCTCGGCACGAGACGGCCTTAGGGCGTGCGCTGTGACGTCGGCGCCTTCGAGGTGCCGGCGACGCCGCTTTCGCTCAGCCAGAGCGCGCTCGCCTTCGCGCCGATCACGATCGGAACGGGCTCGCGCTTCCTCACGCTCACCGCGCTCAACAAGGGCCTCCCCGGCCTCACGACTTCACGCTCGCCGCCGACCCGGCGCGACCGTGCGCGTCGTGGTCAACCGACGTCCGCGACGCTGAGGCGGGCCTGCGCACGGCCCTGGGGGTGAGTGGGGCCGTGCGCGCTGCGCCCGCGTCGGGTCAGTCGACGTTGTTCCCCGTGATGGGGCTTGTCTGACGCAGATGGGAACGCCGGCGGCCGGCTGCGGTTGGCCGCCGCCGCGGAGACTGGCCATTCGGTCAGGCGCTGCCCGGCGCGGTCGCGGATGCTAGGTACGTGAGGTTGCACCGCTTCGCGTCCGACGAGCACCTCGTCGACAGGGTCCGCGCCGGGTCGCCGTCTGCGTTCGAGGCGCTCTTCGACCGCCACCACAGGCCCCTGCTCGCCTTCTGCCGCCACATGCTCAGCTCGGCGGCCGACGCCGAGGACGCCGTGCAGCACACGTTCATGGCCGCCTACGCGGACCTGATGCGGTCCGACAAGCCGATCGCCCTGCGCCCGTGGCTGTACTCGATCGCCCGCCACCGCTGCCTGAGCATGCTGCGTGCCCGGCGGGAGCGGCCCGTCGCCGAGCTGCCCGAGCCCGAGGTCGACCACCTGGCCGCGGCGGTCGACGCGCGCGAGGAGCTGCGCGCGGCACTGGCCGACATCGCGCACCTGCCGGACGACCAGCGCGCCGCCCTCATCCTCGCCGAGCTGGGCGACGCATCGCACGCCGAGATCGCACAGGTCATCGGCTGCCGGCAGGAGAAGGTGAAGGCGCTCGTCTTCCAGGCCCGCTCGTCGCTCACGACCGGCCGCGTGGCGCGCGACACGCCGTGCGCCGAGATCCGCGAGGCGCTCGCGAACGGCGGGCTGGCGGTCCGGCGCACATCGCTGCGCCAGCACGTCCGGGACTGCGACGGCTGCCGCGAGTTCGGCGAGCTCATGCGACTCCAGCGGCGCCGCCTTCGCATCCTGCTGCCGGTGGTTCCGAGCCTCGCCCTGAAGCGCGCGGTGCTCGGCACCGCGCTGAGCTCCGGCGGCGGAGCGACGGGCGTGACGGCGATCGTCGGCGGAGTCGCCGCGACGGCGCTGGTGACGGTGACCATGGCGGGCAGCAACGGGGCGACGGCGGCGCCTGCGCGCGGCGAGCCGGCCCGGACGGCGATGACGGCGCCCGCGCCTCGGCTGCACGCGGCGAAGCCCGCGCCGGTCCGCGCCCGGCCGAAGGCGCACACGCACACACGCCGTCCGCGACCCGCAGCGCCTCCGCGGGAGGTCAAGCCGGCGACCCGCATAGCGCCGGAGACCCACGCGGCTCCGCCCGCGCCGCACACCGCGTCCGCCCCCAAGATCGACCCCGCGCCCGCCCCTCAGGAAGAGCGGACGGAACCACCGGGCCAGGCGCGGCCGGCGACCCCACCGGGCCAGGAGAAGCGGAACAACCCGTCCGAGCCGCCCGGCGCCGGCAAGCCCGCGGAGCCACCCGGCAAGCCCGCCGACTCACCAGGCGGCGTCAGGCCGGTCGAGCCACCCGGCAGGCCCGCCGAACCACCCGGCAAGCCCGCCGAGCCGGGGCCGCCCGAGGGCGGCCCCGTGCAGCGGCCTAGCGACCCAGGCCCGGAACGTCCACGACGATGAAGTCGCTGTAGTCGGGCAGGCCGGCGTTGCGCCCGGTCGAGCCGAAGTTGGTGTCGTTGACGATCGCCAGCTCGTCGCCGCCGACCGGCAGCACCGCCTCGACCGTGACGTAGGGGAACCTGAACGGGTCGCCGAGCCCGAAGTCGCCCGGACGGGCGGGCAGCGAGATCAGGTGCCGGTCGCGGAGGTTCAGCAGGTCGACGACCTGCCGCTTCGCGAGCACCGCGTGGCGATCGGGCACCGGGATCGTGAACGCGCGCTTCCACGCGGCCGCCGGCCCTTGGTTGTTGTCGCGCTCGAGCACGATCAGCTTGTCGTCGCCGAGCGCCGTGGCGTCGGAGACCAGCGTGCCGCCGATGCTCATGCGGTAGGTCCACTTCCGCCCGGTGAACCGGCGCTCACGCACGTCGAACTCGAAGACGACGCGGTCGAGCGGGTCGGCGCCGGTCAGCGCGCCCTCGAGGATCGGGTACAGCGTCCTGCCGTCCTTCGACAGCGCCATCGCCTCGAAGCCGTTCGAGCTCGCGAGGTTCGGGGCGCGGCCGAAGAGGAACGGGTTGTCGGGCGACATCACGCCGGGCGTCGGCACCGGCGCGTCGAGCACCTTGCCGGTGGCGTCGGTGTGGACGATGAACGGCCCGAACTCCTCGCCGAACCAGAGCGTGCCGTCCTTGCCGATCCGCATCGACTCGATGTCGAAGTCGCCGCCGGTCAGCAGGCGATCGGGCGTCGTCTCGTTGACGATCGGGAACGGGACCTTGAGGTCGGGGTCGCGGAGCGTGATCTGGTCGAGGATCTCGACGCGGCCGGAGCCGCCGCGCTTGGTCTCCCACTGCGGGCGGACCTTGTAGACGCGCAGCAGGAACGAGCGCGAGTTCGCCTTGTTGCCGAAGCCGTTGTCGGGCATCGCCAAGAAGCGGCCGTGACCGGCGTCGAGCAGCGCGGAGAAGCCGCCGACCGGCTGCGTGGCGCCCGGCGCGGGCGCCGGGTCGGTGTTCGGGACGCCCGGGAACGGGGCGGGCCAGGTGGCGTCGGCCGGCAGGATGGCGCGGGCCTCGAGCTCGGGCTCGGACGCGCTCGCGGTGGCGGTGAGGGCCAGGACGGCCACGACGGCGAGAATCGGGATTCGCATGGCCCGCCACCCGACCAGAGGGCGGCACCGCTCGGGTCAAGATACGGTAGATGCCTCGGGGATCGGTGGATCTAGGCCTCGGCGCGGCGCTCGTGCCCGAAGCGCGTGAGCGTCCGGCGCAGCGAGTCGGTCAGCTCGCGGCGGATGAAGAGGCGGTCGACGAGCGGCGTGAAGGCGTTGCGCTGCTTGAGCTCGTACTCCAACGTGAGCGTGACCTGGACCTCGTCGGCGCCGGCCGACTCGAACCGGACGGTCTGCGTGCCGCGCAGCCGCTCGTCCTCGACGTCGCGCGTCTGCCCGGTGCGGGGCTCGTAGTCGGTCACCACCTCCTGCACTCGGCCGCGACCGCGCGGCGGCGAGTCCCAGACGAGGCGGGCGCCGACGTCCGGCCAGTCGCCCTCGAGCTTGCCGACGTGCCCGAAGCCGTCGACCCACGCCGGCCAGCGATGCGGGTCGTACCACAGCTCCTCGGCCTCGACGATGCGGCCGGGGACGACAGCGGTGGCGCGCGCCACGCTCACAGGACCTCCCTGCGGATGGCGCGGATCGAGCGCGCGATGCGCGCCATCCGGGGCTCCAGCTCGGCCGCGAGCCGCGCTCGCTCGACCTCGCCGGCGGTGGTGATCGTGTAGAAGCGCCGCGTGCGGCGCTCGGCGTGCTCCCACTCGCCGGCCAGCAGGCCGCGCTCCTCGAGCGAGCGCAGCAGCGGGTACATGGTGTTCGGGTTGACCACCAGGGCGCCGTCGGTGAGCTGCTCGATCCGCTCGATCAGCCAGTTGCCGTAGGTCGGCTCCTGCGAGGAGTAGTGCAGGACGAGCAGCGGCAGGAGGCCGGCGCGACGGAGGTCGCCGACGAGCGGGTCGGCGCTGACCGCCTTCGCGCTGGGCACGATGCGATTATCGCGCGATGACCGCCGTCGACCTCGCGCTCGAGCTCGTCCGCCTCGACACCGTCAACCCGCCCGGCCGCGAGGAGGCGGCCGCGTCGCTGCTGGCCGAGCGGCTGAAGGCCGCCGGGTTCGACGTCGCCTTCCACGAGCACGCGCCGGGCCGCCCGAGCGTGGTGGCGCGGTTGGACGGCGACGGGCCCGCCTTGTGCATGACGGGCCATCTCGACACGGTGCCGCTGGGCGGCGCGCCGTGGAGCGTCGAGGCGTTCGGCGAGCTGCGCGACGGGCGACTGTACGGCCGCGGGTCGAGCGACATGAAGGGCGGCGTGGCCGCGATCGTGGTGGCGGCCGAGCGCGTTGCCGCGCAGGGTGGCCGCGGGCTCGAGCTCGTGTTGTGCGCAGCCGAGGAGACCGGCTGCGAGGGCGCGCTGCATCTCGCCTCCTCGGGCGCGCTGGGCGAGGCGGGCGCGATGATCGTCGCGGAGCCGACGGGAGGCGTCCCGCACGTGGCCCACAAGGGGGTGCTGTGGGCGCGCGCCGCGACCGAAGGCAGGTCGGCCCACGCGTCCTCCCCCCAGCTCGGGCGCAACGCCATCTACCCGCTGGCCGCCGCCGTCGCCGCGCTGGCAGAGCTGCGGCTCGACTTCGAGCTGCACCCGATCCTCGGCGAGCCGACGTTCAACGTCGGCGTCATCAAGGGCGGCTCCGGCATCAACCTCGTGCCGGACCGGGCCGAGGCCGGCATCGACATCCGCACCGTCCCGGGCATGACGACCGACGGAATCCTGGCCCAGCTGCGCACGGCGGCGGGTCCGGAGGTGGCGATCGAGCCGATCCTCGACCTGGCGCCGGTGGCCACCGATCCCGCTGACCCGTTCGTGGCGGCGGTGGCCGAGGTCGCCGGCTCGCCGGGCGGCGGCATGGCGTACTTCACCGACGCGGCCGCCCTCTCGCCCGCCTACGGGACGCCGCCCACGGTGATCTGGGGCCCGGGCGAGGCCCGCCAGGCCCACCAGACCGACGAGTGGGCGTCGGCTGAGAAGATCGAAGCCGCGGCCGACGCCTTCTTCCAGGTCGCGCGCCGCTGGTGCGGCAACTAGGCAGACGAACGGGAGGGCGAGATGGCGTACGCGCAGCTCGGCGATCTGAACATGTACTACGACGTGCTCGGGGAGGGCCGGCCGCTGGTGCTCCTGCACGGCGCCTACCAGACGGCCGACACGATGGGGCCGCTGCTGCCGGGGCTGGCGGAGCGTTACCAGGTGATCGTGCCCGAGATGCAGGGGCACGGCCGGACGGCCGACATCGACCGCCCGATCACGTACGAGCAGATGGCGGACGACACGGCGGGACTGATCCGCCACCTGGAGCTCGAGAGCCCCGACGTCATCGGCTACAGCATGGGCGGCGCGATCGGGCTCCAGGTCGCGATCCGGGATCCGGAGCTGGTGCGCAAGCTCGTCATGATCTCGTCGGGATTCGCGAGCGACTCCGCCCACCCGGAGGCGCTCGAGATGTTCCCCTCGATCACGCCGGAGATGTTCGCGGGGTCGCCGATGGAGGCGGAGTACAAGCGGATCGCACCGAACCCGGACGACTTCCCCAACCTCGTCTGGAAGCTCAAGGAGCTCGACACGGTCCCGTTCTCGTGGCCGGAGGAGGACGTTCGAGCGGTTGCGGCGCCGACGATGATCATCGTCGGCGACTCCGACGTCGTCACGCTCGAGCACGTCGTAAAGCTCTTCCGGCTGCGCGGTGGCGGCGTGATGGGCGACCTGGCCGGCCTGCCGGAAGCGCAGCTCGCCGTCCTGCCGGCCACCTGCCACTTCATCCCGCCGGGCTCCGGGATGCTGGACCGCTCCGACTGGCTGCTGTCGATGATCCCGCCGTTCCTCGACGCGCCTTAGGAGTCCCAGATCGGCCCGAAGGCCGGGATGCCCAGGCGCTCGAGGCCGTGAACGACCTTCCACGTGGTCGGCTTGTTGCTCACCACGAAGACGGCCTCGGCGCCGAAGTCCTGGACGGCGTCGTAGGCGAGCTGCACGAGGTCGGGCTTGCCGCGCGCGCTCGTGTCCCAGATGACGGCGTCGGGCTGGGCCGCCTCCACCTCGCCGACGAGGTCGCCGTACGTCGCCCGCGGCGTTCGGGTCGACCAGACGAGCCGTGACTCGACGCGGCCGGCGAGGATCTGACCCAGGCACGGGCCGATGCCGCTGCCGGTCACGACGTAGACGACTCGGTCGTAGAGGACCTCGACCTTGGCCATCGGCGCCGAGGTCGGCACGCCGCGGACCCAGACGTGCGACGGCGGATCGTCGATGAACTCACCCGTCCAGTCGCCGGCCCGGGAGATCAGCAGCCGATAGCCCGGCTCTCCCGGCGTGCTGACCGTCGCGAACGAGTGCCACTCGCCGAGCGGGGTGCGGCTGATCCCGACCGCCGACGCGATCGCGGGCGTGACCCCGTAGTCGAACCGCACCAGCGCGGCGTGCGACGACGGGCGCTCGACCGTCACCGGCACCCGCCGCAACCGCAGCCACGGCAAGGCGATGCTCGCGGTCACCAGCGCCATCGCCCACACCTGCCAGCTCGAGGTCAGCGGCCCGTCACCGAGCAGCGCGAGGTGCACGGTCAGCGCCCAGAACAGGGCGATCGCGGCCCAGCCGCCGTAGCGGTGCGTGAGCTCGAAGACGTAGTGAGCGCGGCTTCGCACCCCAGGCGCCGCGCACACGACGACGATCAGCGCCAGCCCGCTGAGGGCGTAGGCGAGCACGAGCGTCGTCGGCGACGCGCGGTCGGCGGTGGCGATCCACGTGAAGATGCCGAGCCAAGCGGTGCCGGCGAGCGCGGCGCCGACATGGATCCCACCGATGTGGTGCACCTTCGACACCGTCCAGCGGATTCCCAGCGGCCAGGTCGGCGAGACCCGGCCCGCCAGCCCGAACAGCGCATTGAGGACGTGCTGCTGGCGGATGAGGACGGCCGCTGTGAGATTGACCAGCATCGAGGTCGCGGCGCCCGAGAGCGTCGCGCCGTGCAGGGCGAGCACGACGAGGTTCGTCGCCACGACGAGCAGGATCAACCGCTGGTAGACCGAAACGCGCACCCACTCCAGGACGCCGCGGCACGACACCGCATTCCCTGGAAAGGTTCCGCGGATGCAATCCGCCTGGGACCGCCTCCGCGACCTGCCGCTGCACGTCGACTCGTACGAGTTCGAGCGGCGAGAATCGGTCGGCTATGCGTTCGAGCGCGTCACTTCGCTGGTCCGCCTGCGCGGCGGCGGCGCCGACGGCCTGGGCGAGGACGTCTCGCCGTACGAGGGCGAGGACGACACGCTGCACGTGACCGCGCCGGAGCTGCCGCTGACCGGGGAGTGGACGCTGGAGTCGTTCTGCGACCAGCTCGCCGGGCTCGACCAGTGGCCGGTGCCGCCGCGCTTCGACGTGGGCCGGCGCTGGCGCAACTGGGCCTTCGAGTCCGCCGCGCTCGACCTCGCGCTCAATCAGGCCGGGCTCCCGCTGCACGAGCTGGTCGGCCGCGAGCCGCGCCCGCTGCGGTTCGTCAACTCGCTCGGGCTCGGCGACCCGCCGGCCTTCGACCCGATCGCCGAGCGGCTCGCCCTCCATCCCGACCTGCGCTTCAAGCTCGACGTCACGCCCGACTGGACGCTGGAGCTGATGCACGAGGTGGCGGCCACCGGCGCCGTCGAGATCGTCGACTTCAAGGGCCGCTACGGGCTCGACACGCCCGAGCTGCCGGAGCTGCTGGCCATGTACGAGCGCGCGATCGGCGCGTTCCCGGACGCGCTGCTCGAGGACGCACACGAGCTGCCGGAGGTCGCCGCGCTGCTCGATCCCGAGCGCATCTCCTACGACGCCCCGATCCACGACGTCGAGGACCTCGACATCACGCCCTGCGCCGCGGGCGGTCAACATCAAGCCCTGCCGCGTCGGCAACGTGCGGTCGCTGCTCGACGTCTACGCCGCTGTGGAGGAGCGCGGCCTGATCACGTACGGCGGCGGGATGGGCGAGCTGGACGTCGGCCGTGGCCAGATCCAGCTCCTGGCCTCGCTGTTTCACCCGGAGGGTCCGAACGACGTCGCGCCGAGCGGCTACAACGCGCACCCGCCGGCGGCCGACCTGCCGGGCAGTCCGCTGGCGCCGGATCCGGCGCCGACGGGCTTCCGCAGGGCGGGCTAGCTGCCGAGAGCCTTGACCGGCGCGCGGTACTTGGCGCCCGTGCGCTCGCCGTTCAGCAGGACGGCGAGGCGAACGAGGTCGCGCTGGCTGGTGTTGGGCTTGATCGTCATGGCAGCAGTCTCTGTGCTTCGGAGGTCCGTGAACCATGCGGCGACCCCCTCAATCTCACGCGGCCACCCACCCTCGAGGGTGGGGGTAGCCCGAACCCCTGGAATCTGTCATCTAGCCGATGCCCGACAGGCCGGCGGCGACCGCGAAGCCGAGCACCGTCACGAGGCCGCCGGCACGGCCCGCCTTGGACGCGGCCTCGGGGATCATCGAGTCGACCAGCATCACGAGCAGGGCTCCGGCCGCGAAGCCGTTGATGGCGGCCTGGAGATTGCCGCCGGTGACGTCGGCGACCGCGAAGCCGACCGGCGTGGCGATCGCGCAGCCGATCGCGATCAACCCCCACAGCCGGCGGATCGCGGCGGGCCGTGTGCCGGCCGCGCGCATCGCGTCGGCCGAGCCGATCGCCTCGGGAAGGTTCGAGACGAAGATCGCGGCCAGCAGACCGAGGCTCACGCCGTCCCCCGCCGCCAGCCCGATCCCCAGCACGAGCTGCTCGGGGATGCCGTCCAGGAGGGCGCCGATGGCGAGCGCGTTGGTGCCTCCGCGGTCGAGGGCGCGGTCGGCCACGTAGAACGCGACGGCGCCGACCGCCAGTCCGATGGCGACGTAGCCGGGGTCGCCGATCTGGGCGCCCTGCTCGGCGAGGTCGAAGCTGACGGCGCTGATCAGCGCGCCGGCGCCGAACGCGAGCACGGCCCCGACCAGGCGCTCGGGCCACTTGCGCGCGAGCCCGAAGATCGCGCCCAGGATCAGGGACGAGGCGGCGAGCGCGCCCCAGCCGACGGCGGCGATCAGGTCAGCGGACATCGGCGAGATTGTGCAGCCGCATGAGGACGTGCGCGTTGTCGTCGCCGGCGATGCGGTTGACGCGCACGGTGGCGCAGCCGCGACAGCGGTGGACGATCGCCCACTCCCCGTCGTCGCGGACGCGGACGGCGATCGGCTCCATCGAGCCGGCGCACACCGCCGCGCGGTCGCCGGGAACGTGCTCGTCCAGGTGCCGGCTCCACAGGCAGCTCGGACAGTGATTTCGATGCATGGTGCCGGGCGCGTCGAGCGGCACGTCCAGCCGGCAGTGGCGGCAGCGGAACGTGGCCTGACGGCGCCGGCTGCGCTTCACGCGCGACAAGCGGACCTCCGATGAGAGAACGGAACAGGACCCGGGCTCAGCCCGGGCGGCGCGGCGTGGGTTGTTCCGTGGCGGCTCTCATAGGCCTCGCGCAAAGGCTACACGGCGCGTAGGCTCCGCACATGAACGCGATCGTCGTGGGCACAGACGGGTCGGCGGGCGCCGAGGCGGCGGTGCAGAAGGTCATCGATCTCGCCGGCGGTAAGGGCATAACCGTGCACGTGGTGTGTACCTACCCCGGCCGCTCCACGCTCGAGCGGATCGGGCTGACGGCCAAACAGGATCCGGTGGACATGCGCGGCGTCGCCGCCGACGTCGTCGCGCGCGGCGAGCGGCGCTTCCGGGAGGCCGGCTTCGAGGTGGAGAAGCACGTGCGCGAGGGCGACCCCGCGGAGACGCTGATCGACGTCGCCGAGGAGCAGGGCGCCGACCTGATCGCCGTCGGCGCCCGCGGGCACGGCGCGCTACGCCGCTTCGCGCTCGGCAGCGTGTCGGCGAAGCTCTCGCACAACACGCCGGTCAGCCTGCTGATCGTTCACTAGTAGGCGCCGATACCGGTCTCCGCCCGCACGTGGAGCTCGTGGTAGGACCGCTCGGCCTTCTCCTCGCGGCTCAGCACCGTGCCCAGCCAGCAGCACAGGAAGCCGATCGGGAACGAGAACAGCGCCGGGTTGGACAGCGGCACGGGTGAGCCCTCGCCGTCCGGCCCGGGCCACACGGCCGGGCTGAGCGCGATCAGGATCAGCGACGCCGCCAGCCCGCCGAGCACGCCCACGACCGCGCCGGTCGTGTTGAAGCGCGGCCAGAACAGCGCGCACAGCAGCGCGGGCAGGTTGGCGCTCGCCGCCACCGCGAACGCCAGCCCGACGAGGATCGACACGTTGAAGCCCTCGCCGGCCGCGATCGCGACGCCGATGGCCAGCACGCCGAGTGCGATCGCGGCGACGCGCGCGACCCGCACCTCCTCGCGCTCGTCGGCCTGGCCGCGCCGTACGACGTTCGACCACAGGTCGTGCGCCATCGCGCCCGAGGCCGAGATCACGAGCCCGGCCACCACCGCGAGAATCGTCGCGAACGCGATCGCGCTGACCACGGCGAGGAAGATGTCGCCGCCCATGGTGCCGGCGCCGCCGCCGAGCTCCTCGACGAGCAGCGGGATGGCGAGGTTGCCGCCCGCGCTTGCCTCCTCGGCGCCGCTGCCGAGAATGGCCCGCGCGCCGACGCCGATGATCATGATCATCACGTAGAACAGGCCGATCAGCAGCACCGCCCAGCCGACCGAGCGCCGCGCGGCGCGGGCGTCCGGCACGGTGAAGAAGCGGATCAGGATGTGCGGCAGGCCCGCCGTGCCGAGCAGGAACGCCAGCCCAGATCCCGTTGATCGTGTCCGCGTGCATCAGGCCGGGCTTGAGGAACGCGCCGCCCGCCTCGTGCTGGGCGATCGCGCGGTCGAACAGGTTGAAGCCCGTCTTGGCCAGCACCAGCACGGTGATTACGACGCCGCAGGCCATCAGTAGGCCCGCCTTGATGATCTGCACCCACGTCGTGGCGAGCATGCCGCCGAAGATCACGTAGACGACCATGAAGGTGCCGGTGAGCACCACGGACCACGCGAAGTCGATCCCCGCCAGCGCCTGGATGACCACGCCGGCGCCGACCATCTGCGCCAGCAGGTAGAAGAACGCGACCGACAGCGTGCCGAGCGCCGCGGCCATGCGAGTGGGGCCGCTCCTTCATGCGGAAGGCCAGCACGTCGGCCATCGTGAACTTGCCCGCGTTGCGCATGCGCTCGGCGAGCAGGAACAGCACCGGCACGAAGGCCACCAGCGCGGCGACCAGGCCGATGAAGCCGTCGAGGCCGAAGAAGAAGATCAGGCCGGCGAAGCCGAGGAACGACGAGGCCGACATGTAGTCGCCGGCGATCGCGAAGCCGTTCTGGCCGCCCGAGATGCCGCGGCCGGCGGCCCAGAACTCGGTGGCGGTGCTGGTGCGCTTCGACGCCCAGTAGGTGATGCCGAGGGTGACGGCGAGGACGACCGCGAAGATCGCCAGAGCGAGCTCGTTCATCGGACCTCCCGGACCGGGGCCTCATCGCGCGCGAAGCGGCCCGTGGGCTCACGCAGGCTCGCGGCGATCCGCTGCTCCATCGGCGACCACTCGCGGTCGCTCTTGCGCAGGTACGCGAACGAGACGATCCAGGTGAGCACGATCAGGCCGACCCCCACGACCCAGCCCATCGCCTCGCCGAAGAGGTCGGGCGAGAGGTAGGCGAGGACGACGAAGGCCGCGCAGAGCCCTGCCGTCCCCCCTCCCCACCGCATCGTGAAGCGGCGCCGGCTCGCGACCAGCGCACGGAAGTCGGGCGATCGCTCGATCGCCTCCCAATCGATCGATGTATCCGCCATCCGAAGGGCTTACCCCCGTCGCCCTATCGGAATCCGGATGTCCTAGCTGTTCATGGCGGCGATCTGGATGAGATTGCCGCATGTGTCGTCGAGCACCGCGGTGGTCACCGGGCCGGCGTCCAGCGGCTGCTGCGTGAACCGCACGCCGAGCGCGGACAGACGCTCGTACTCCCGCTGGACGTCCTCGACGGAGAAGGAGGTGAAGGGGATCCCGTCCCGGACCAGAGCGTCCTTGAACGGCTTGGCTGCGGGGTGCTCGTCTGGCTCCAGCACGAGCTCGACCCCGTCGGGGTCATCGGGTGAGACGACGGTGAGCCAGCGATGCTCGCCGAGGGGGACCTCCGTCTTCTTCGTGAAGCCGAGGACCTCGGTGTAGAAGCGCAGCGCCTTCTCCTGATCGTCGACGAGCACGCTGGCGAGGTTGATCTTCATCGGGTCTCCCTTCGGAGCCAGCGGTCCGTCAAGGTCGCGAGCGGCGCCGTCTCCAGGTCGTGGAACTTGTACCGGCCCTCACGCCGGGTCCTGACGAGCCCGGCGGCCTCCAGGACGTCGAGATGCTGCGAGATGGCCTGTCGCGTCATGCCCAGCTGATGCTTGGTCGCGAGCCGCGAGCACAGCTCGAACAGCGTCTGCCCCTCCCGCTCTGCGAGCTCGTCGAGGATCGTTCGTCGCGTGGGATCCGCCAGGGCCTTGAAGACGTCGCCCACGGCCTCAGGATATGCAAGCATCGACTTGCCTGTCAACCCAGCGGCTGGATCCAGCGCCCATGCCCCTCGACGCGGGCGAGGTCGCGGTCCGCGCCTTCTGAGTCGTTGAGGGCGAGCAGTGGGCAGCTTCCGGCGAGCTCGAGCGAGACGTGCAGCAGGCGCCGCCGCCGCCCGAGCGCGGCGATCGCCGAATCGAAGGCGGCGCGGCGGTCCGCGGGGACGTGGACGGGATGTCGTCGAGGTCCGGCGGCGGCGCGTCGGAGCGCCACTGCGGAGACAGGGACAGCGGCGCGTCGGGCGGTCCGAACCGGCGGCCGCCGGTGTGGACGGCCCAGCGCTCGAAGCGCAGCTGGATCCCGGCGCTGGGACCGATCTCGAGGAAGGTGACGGGCCCGTGGACGCGCCGGCCGATCTCGTGCATGGCCAGGCGCACCGCGACGCCGCGGCCGGGGGCGTTGGTCTGCACCAGCCGCTCGCGGAGGATCCGGGTGAGCTCGTCGCGGTGCTCGGCGCAGAAGGCGGTGAACTCGGGGCCGGCGCCCTCCGGGGGCTCGGCGTCATCCCCGCGCACCGAGGCGAAGAAGCGCGCGAACGGCAGCCCGGGGTCCTCGAGGACGAGCAGATGAGTGGCGGCCATCAGCATGTTCGCCGGCTGCTGGCCGGGACGGGCCTCGGCGGCGAGGTCGAGCAGGTCCTCGTCCGCTGCCACGGCTCTCGACAGCACCTGGTAAAGCGGCGAGGTGTCGAACCACGCATCGCCGCGGGCGAACCGCCGGATCAGCGTGTCGCGGTCGAGCATCGGCAATAGCATCGCCTGCCGTGAACGTCCTCGCCCTGTACGACATCCACGGCAACGTCGACGCTCTGGAGGCAGTGCTCGCCGATCCGCGAGCGAAGGATCCGGACGTCGTGCTCGTCGGCGGCGACGCCGTGCCGGGCCCGTTCCCGCGCGCCACGCTCGCGCGCCTGGAGGCGCTTCCCGTACGGTGGATCCGCGGCAACGGCGAGCGCGAGGTCGCCGGGGCGGTCGGTGCGCCGGCGCCGGCGGACGACGACCTTGCCGCTCGCACGGCGGCGATCACCGCGGCCGAGCTGGGCGAGGCCCGGGCGCGCGAGCTCGGGACGCTGCCGATCACGGTGGAGCTCGACGGCGTGCTCTACTGCCACGCCAGCCCTCGCCGCGACGACGAGATGCTGACCCGGCTGTCGCCCGAGGCACGGTGGGCAGACGCGCTTGGCACGGTCGAGGCCGCGCTCGTCGTCGCCGGCCACACGCACCAGCAGGACGACCGGATCGTCGGCGGCGTGCGCTTCGTCAACGCCGGCAGCGTCGGGCTGCCGTACGAGGGCGACGGCGCCGCACGCTGGCTCTGGGTCGCCGACGGCGACCCCGAGCTGCGCCGCACCGCCTACGACGCGGCCGGCGCGGGCGCGCGCATGCTCGCAGCCGGCTGGCCCGACGAGCGGTCGGTCGGAGCCGCGCTCGTCGAGCCCGTGGAGGCGATCGTCGTCACGAGGATCTTCGAGGACCTCGCCGCGGGATGACGACTGCGACGGTGGCGCTCGACGCGCGCCGTCAGCGGCGCGGGCAGATCTACGTGGCGCTCGCCGCGGTCGCGTGGTCGACCGCCGGCGTCCTCCAGCGCCAGCTCACGCTCGACACGTCGACGCAGGTCTTCGGCCGAGCCGTGTTCGCGGGCGCGGCGCTGCTGGCCTACGTCGCGGTCGTCGAGCGCGGCCGGGTGCTGGAGGCGTTCAGGTCCGTGGGGGCCGCGGGCGTCGCCGTGGCGCTGTGCGTCGCGACCGCGTCCGGCAGCTTCATCGCCGCGCTCAACCACACGAGCGTGGCGCGCGTGCTGTTCATCCTGGCCGTCGCGCCCGTGCTGGCCGCCCTGCTCGCCCGGGTGACGCTCGGCGAGCCGATCACGCGGCGCACCCTCCTGGCGATGGCGCTCGCGCTGGCGGGCGTGACGGTGATGCTCGGGGCTCCGGGCGAGGGCAGCCTGGCGGGCGACGGCCTCGCGTTCCTCGCGGCGCTCGCCTTCGCGCTGGTGGTCGTGATCACCCGCTGGCGCCACGACGTCTCGATGGCGCCGGCCACCTGTCTGTCGCAGGCGATCCTTCTCGTGGCCTTCGTGCCGTTCGCCAGCCCCGGCGAGATCAGCGGCGACGACGTCGCCTGGCTGGCCGCGCTCGGCATCGGCCAGATCGCGCTCGGCCTCGTGCTGCTCACCGTCGGCGCGCGGCTGATCCCGGCCGCGCAGGTCGGCCTCATCACCCTGCTCGAGGTGGTGCTCGGCCCGCTCTGGGTGTGGCTCGCGCTGGACGAGCGCCCGAGCAACCTCACCCTGATCGGCGGCACGATCGTGATCGTCGCGATCGTGATCCAGACGCGCGGCGGGCCGGCGCCCGAGCCCGACGAGGAGCCCGCGCTACCCCCGCCCCACTAGCTGCTCGCGGGTCCGCTTCGGGAGCGCGCTGACGATGAGGTCATAGGAGTCCTCGATCAGGTCGCGCACGAACTGGTCGGGCAGGCTCCCGTCGAGCGTGATCGTGTTCCAGTGGCGCTTGTTGAGGTGGTAGCCCGGGCGGATCGCGGGATGGGCCTCGCGGAGGCCGACCGCGAGCTCCGGCTCGCACTTGACGCTCACCTCGAGCGGGGTGCGATGCAGCCGGCTCAGCGCGAACATCTTGCCGGCGACCTTGAACACCGAGGGCGTCGGCCCGAACGGGAAGTCCTCGATCGCCCCGGGCTGTTGCAGGCACCATGCGCGCAGGTCGCTCGCATCCATGCGCTGAATCCAGGCCTCAGGCCGTGGCCGGCTCCTCGATCCGCCGCGGCAGCAGCGTCTCGCGCGCGATCACGAGCCGCTGGATCTGCGACGTGCCCTCGTAGAGCTGCATGATCTTGGCGTCGCGCATCAGCTTCTCGACCGGGTAATCCTTGATGAAGCCGTACCCGCCGTAGACCTGCACGGCGTCGGTCGTGACCTCCATCGCGCTGTCGGCTGCGAAGCGCTTGGCGTGCGAGGACTCGAGCGTGTTGCGGCGCCCCTGGTCGAGCAGCACGGCGGAGTTCCAGGTGGCCAGGCGCGAGAGGTGCACCTTGGTCGCCATGTCGGCGATCATGAACTGGATCGCCTGGTGCATGGCGATCGGCACGCCGAACTGGATCCGCTCCTTCGAGTAGTTGGTGGCGAACTCGAAGGCGGCGCGCGCGATGCCGGTGGCCATGGCCGCCACGCCGGGGCGCGTGCGGTCCAGGGTCATCATCGCGATCTTGAAGCCCTTGTTCTCCTCGCCGATCAGGTGGTCGGCCGGGATCTCGGTCTCGTTGAAGGAGATGGTCGCGGTGTTGGACGCCCGCTGGCCCATCTTGTCCTCCTTCTTGTCCACCGTGACGGTGTCGTCACGGGGGACCACGAAGCAGGAGATCCCGCGGTGGCCGGCGTCCTTGTCGGTCTTCGCGTAGACCGTGAACCAGTCGGCGTAGCCGCCGTTGGTGATGAAGCACTTGGAGCCGTTGATGACGTACTTGTCGCCCTTGCGGACCGCGGTCGTGCGCATTCCGGAGACGTCGGAGCCGGCGTCCGGCTCGGTCAGGCAGAACGAGGCGAGCTTGTACTCCTCGGTCAGCATCCCGAGGTACTGCTTCTTGAGCTCCTCGGAGCCCGCCACGCCGAGCGGCGCGGTCGCCAGGCCGTTGGCGCCGATCGAGGTGGCGATGCCCGAGCAGCCCCAGCGAGAGCTCCTCCTCGACGATCGCGCCCTCGAGGTAGCTGAGGCCGGGCCCGCCGTACTCCTCGGCCGTATGGCCGTTCATGATCCCGAGCTCCCAGGCCTTGCGGAGGATCTCCTCGGGCCAGGTGCCGTCGCGGTCGTACTCCCAGGCGACGGGTCGGATCTCCTTCTCAGCGAAGTCGTGCGCCATCTCGCGCAACGCCATCTGCTCGTCGGTAAGGGTGAAGTCCACCACGGTGTCAGCTCTCCAGATTGACTGGTCAGTCAACAGCTATGGAAAGGGTACCTACCCCGAACCGCTGGAACAACAACCTGGCCGTATAGACGACAATCCGGCGGGATGCAGGAGGCGTTCGCGATCGTGCTCTTCGTCGTCGTCGGCGTGGCGGTGGTGGCGGCGATCTGGGCGCTCGTGACCAGCGGCGGCTCGTACGACGACATCGGCGGCGGCCCGATGGCGCTCGACCGCCGGGAATCGACGCCCGCCGAGCGCGAGGCGGAGATCCGCCAGATGCTCGCGGCCCGCAACACGCTGCGCGAGGCGCGCGGCGAGGCGCCGCTGGACGTCGACGCCGAGTACCGGGCGCTGGCCTCGCACGAGGATCCGGAGCTGCGCGAGGAGATCCGCACGCTGGTCCAGGCGACCAACGCACGGCGGGTGGCGCGCGGCGAGGAGCCGCTCGACGTCGAGGCCGAGGTCGACCGGCGCCTACGCGAGCTGGGCTAGGCGGCGATGCCCGCCTCGGCGAAGCGACCGCCTGTGGCCGGGTCGCCGGAGAGGCTGCGCGAGCAGGTCGCATAGTGCGATAAAAGGGTGCGATGCGCACCCTGGCCTGGACCCTCGCCCTCGTCGCACTGCTCGCGGCGCCCGGCCCCGCCGTCGCGGCGGAGAAGAAGACCCGCCCCGTCCTGGTTGTCGCGAACAACTGGGACGGGACGGCGGACGTGATCGACCCCAAGCGCTACACGCGCCTGAAGCGGATCAACATCATCCCGGACATCGCCGAGCGGATGGCGGAGATCCAGTCCGATCCCGCGGCCTACGGCTACTTCCTCGGGATCCGCCAGCTCGTCGGCGAGGGCCACGACCAGTACGTCGACGACGCGTTCACCTCCAGGAACGGCCGGCTGGTGTTCGTCTCCCGCCCTAGCCTCGCCGATGTAGTAGCCATCAGCCTCAACGACGGGCGCATCGTCTGGCGCGTGAAGATCGAGGGCTACCGGGCCGACCACATGGCGATCTCGCCGGACGGCAAGCGCCTGCTCGTCTCCGCCTCCACCGCCCGCAAGGTGCACGTGATCGACACCCAGGCGGGGAGCATCGTCGGCGAGTTCCCGTCCGGCGACCAGCCGCACGAGAACAACTACTCGCGCGACGGCAAGCTGATCTACCACGCCAGCATCGGAACGGTGTTCACGCCGCTCGACGACCCGCTGTTCGACGACACGAAGGGCGACCGCTGGTTCCAGGTCGTGGATGCGAACACGTTCCAGGTGCTCAAGCGGATCGACATGGGCGACAAGCTGGCCGAGCACGGCTTCCCGAACATGAGCGCCGCGGTGCGGCCGATGGCGCTGTCGCCCGACGAGCGCCACGTCTACTTCCAGCTCTCGTTCCTGCACGGCTTCGTCGAGTACGACCTGGTGCAGGACCGGCCGCTGCGGATCGCGCAGCTGCCGCTGTCGGAGAAGGCCCAGCAGATGCGGCGCGACGAGTACCTGCTCGACTCCGCGCACCACGGGCTGGCGATGAACCCGGCCGGCACCAAGCTGTGCGTGGCGGGCACGATGTCCGACTACGCGGCGATCGTGAATCGGCGGTCGTTCGCGTACCAGCTCGTGCAGGTCGGCGAGAAGCCGTACTGGTCCACCAACAGCGGCGACGGCAAGCGCTGCTTCGTCTCGGTCAGCGGCAACGACCGTGTCTCGGTGATCTCCTACCGCACCGGCAAGGAGGTCGCCCGCATCGCCGTCGGCGACCATCCGCAGCGCATGCGGATGGGTGTGATCCGCCGGTCGTTCGTGCGGTAGGCCTCACCCGCGGACGCCTGTTTCCCCCGCTGCGGCGGCGATTCGCCGCTGGCACTCTCGTCCCATGCCCACTCGAATCGCAGCCATGGTCGCGGCCGGTCTCGCCGGTCTGCTCTCACTCGGCCTGCTCGCCGCCGGGGGCCTGCTGCTGTGGGGCGACTCCCAGAAGGACGATCAGGGATATCTCTCGACCCGGACCGAGCGCTTCGCGACCAACACCTACGCACTCACCACCGACAACCTCGACATCGACCTCGACGGCGCCGACTGGCTCGTCACCCGCGACCGCTTCGGCAAGGTCCGCCTGACCGTCGACCCGAACACCTCCAAGCCCGTGTTCGTCGGCGTGGCACGGACCGCTGACGCCTCGCGCTACCTGTCCGGAACGAGCCACGAGCTCGTCACCGATCTCGACTACTCGCCGTTCAACGCCGACTACCGCCGGCTCGACGGCGAGAAGAAGCCCGACGCACCGGCCAACCACCGGTTCTGGGAGGCCTCCGCCGAGGGCTCCGGCCGCCAGACCATGACCTGGGACGCCGAGGACGGCGACTGGTCGATCGTGGTCATGAACGCCGACGCGTCACGCGGCGTCGACGTCGGCGTCAAGGCCGGCGCCGAGCTCGGCTTCCTCAGCGGCGCCGGCTGGGGCGCGATCATCAGCGGCCTCGTGATGCTGTCGTTCGCCGCGCTGCTCGCGGTGCTCGGCATCCGCAGCCGGCCGCGGGTGCTGGCAGCCGCCTAACTTCATCGAATCCTGCCTAGGGGTCGTCATGCGACCCCGGGACAGGATCGAACGACTCGCGAGCAGCACGCACGGCGTCGTGAACCGTGCGCAGCTGCTCGCCGCTGGTCTCACCGAAGCGCAGATCAAACGCCGGCTGCGGTCCGGGGAGCTCCTCCAGGAGTACCGCGGGGTCTACCGCGTCGGCCACCGTGCCCCGAGCGTCGAGGCTCGGTACCTCGCGGCAGTCTGGGCATGTGGAAGCGGTGCGTTGCTGAGCGGCCGAGCAGCGGGACACCTGCTGGGGATCATCGCTATTCCTCCCTCAATGCCCGAGGTGACGGCACCCACCGAGCGCCGCGTCTCGGGCGTCAAGACACACCGGAACCGGACGCCCATCGAGGCGACGATCTGCCGCGGGATCCCCGTGACAACCCCGGCGCGCACGCTGGTCGACCTCTCCTCAGTGCTCGCAGTTTCGGACCTCGCACGCGCTTGTCACGAAGCGGGCATTCGCTATGGAACTGCGCCGGGTGAGGTGGAGGCGATCCTCGGCGCTCGACGCGGGGCGAAAAGGCTCCGCCGTGTGCTCCTCGGCGACGAGCACGTCTCGTTGAGCGCGCTCGAGAGCCGGTTCCTCGCGCTGATGCGGCGCGAGGGACTGCCGCTGCCGGTGACCAACCGGCCGGCCGGCGGCCGGTACGTCGACTGCCGCTGGGTGGGGAAGCGGTTGACCGTCGAGCTGGATGGCTACCGCTACCACAGCTCTCGCCACGCGTGGGAGCTCGACCGACGGCGAGAGCGTGAGGCGTACGCCCGGGGCGACGATTTCCGGCGCTACACGTACGGCGACGTGTTCGAGGAATCGGGCCCGATGCTCGCTGAGCTGCGGCGAGTCCTGTCCTAGGGTCGCTATTCGACCCCAAGGCAGGATCAGAGGCGCTTTCGCGTACCGGCGCGGCGGACCTGCGCGTCAGTCGCGCGCGGCGGGCTCGGGTTCCGGCTCGCTCTCCATCGACGTCCGCTCCGCCCGCTCTGCGCGCTTGGCGTCGATGTCGGGGTCGCGCGCGTCGGCGACGAGCGAGGCGATGATGCCGATCGTGAAGGCGGCGGCGACGATGCCGAGCGAGGCCACCGGGCCGATGTAATAGATGTCCTCGATCAGCAGCTTGACCGCCACCAGCGCGAGCACGAGCGCGATCGTCTCGTCGAGGTAGCGGAAGCGGCGGATCAGGCCCTCGACGAGCACGAACAGCGCGCGCAGGCCGAGCAGGGCGAAGATGTTCGCCATCCAGATCAGCACCGAGTCGCGCGTGATCGCGAAGGCGGCGGGGATCGAGTCGATCGCGAACGCGATGTCGGCGGCGACGATCGCGGCCAGGCAGACGAAGATCGGCGTCGCGTAGCGCTTGCCGTCGATCTCCGCGAACCAGTGGTGGCCGTGGAAGTCGCTCGAGACCGGGAAGAGCTTCCGCACGCCGCGCACGATCAGGTTCTTGTCGGGGTCGACGTTCTCCTCGACCCCGCGCAGGATCCGCCACGCCAGCACGAGCAGCAGCACGCCGAGGATGTAGATGACGAAGTGGAACTGCTCGATCAGCGCGACGCCGCCGAGGATCGCCAGGCCGCGCAGCGCCAGCGCCGCCACGATGCCCCAGAACAGCAGGTTCGCCCGGTGCTCCTCGGGCACGCCGAAGTAGCTGAACAACAGCAGGAAGACGAACAGGTTGTCGAGCGACAGCGAGCGCTCGATGAAGTAGACGGTCGTGTAGGTGATCGCGTCGTCGGCGTCGGACAGCACCCACACGAGGGGCGCGATGAGCAGCGCCAGCACCAGCCAGCCGACCGACCAGATCGCGCCCTCGCGGAACGTCGGCTCGCGGCCGCGCGCGAACAGCTTGAGGTCGACCGCCAGAAGCGCGACGGTCACAAAGATGAGCGCCAGCCACGGCCCGGGCCCGCTGATGAAGCCGAACGTCATTCGACGAAGAAGAAGACCAGGCCCAGCACCACATATACAGCTAGCAGCTGGAGGCCTTCGAACCAGGTCGATTCACCCTCCTGCGTGACCTGGTTGGCGATCAGGATGGCCATGACGATGGCGCCGAGCTCGAGCCCGTTGAACACGAGCGCCATCGGGAACGGCCCGACGAAGAAGGACAGCAGGACCAGCACCGGCGCGACGAACAGGGCGATCTGCGCGCTCGACCCGATCGCGATGTTGACCGCCAGGTCCATCTTGTTGCGCGCCGCGAAGTAGATCGCCACCCAGTGCTCGGCCGCGTTGCCGACGATCGCCACCACGATGATGCCGACGAAGAACGGCGACAGGCCGATCGACTCCGACGCCTCGGTGATCGAGCCGACGAGGATCTCCGACATCACGCCGACGGCGACGCCGGCGAGCGCGAGCGCGGTGACGGCCTTGCGGACCGACCACGGCTCGCCGACGTGGTCCTCATCACCATGGGCCGGGTTGAACAGGTCCTTGTGCGTGCGCAGGGAGAAGAACAGCCCGGCCGCGTAGGAGGCCAGCAGCACGAGCGCGACGGCGAGCGACATCTGCTCGAGCTCGTCGGGGAACTGCTCCGCCGTGTCGGTCGGGCTCGGCAGCGAGCCTCCGATGACGAGCTCGTAGATGGCCGGCATGATCAGCGCCACCACGGCCAGCAGCAGCATCAGAGACTGCGTGCCGGCGGCCGTGCGGTCGAAGAACTGCCGCTCGCGCTTGCGGCCGCCGACGAACATGGCGGCGCCCATGACGAGCAGGATGTTGCCGAGGATCGAGCCCACCAGCGAGGCCTTGACGACCTCCTGGAGCCCCTCGTTGAGCGCGAAGAAGGCGATGATCAGCTCCGGCGCGTTGCCGAAGGTGACGTTCAGGAAGCCGCCGATGCCGGGCCCCGAGCGCGCGGCCAGCTCCTCGGTGGCGCGGCCCATCAGCGCAGCGGTCGGGATCACGCCGAGCGCCGAGGTGACGAAGATGATCGTCGCGCTGGCGTGCGTCAGCTCGAGCACGATCGCGACCGCGATGAACGGCACCAGCAGATACGGCCAGCCCTCGCCGCTCAGCAGGAAGCGCCGCAGGTTGAAGGAAGCCCGCGCCTGACTCACCGAACTGATTATGCGGGGTGAGCCGCTACGGGGTCGTGAGGAGGTCGCCGCACTTGCGGACGGCGTCGTTGTCGCCGAGGTTCTCCTGCACGCACTTGGAGTACTCGTCGGCGTTCGACTGCGCCGCCGCCACCCGCGCCGCCGAGGCCGAGCTGGCCCAGCCCGAGGCCCTCGAACTGCTTCAGCAGCTCCGCGAACGGCTTCGCGTCGTCGGGCGCCTCGATCTCCTGGTCCTCGTTGACGTCGAGCAGCTGGAAGTCGAAGCGCACGTCGGCCGACTGCGCGCCGCCGGCCGTTGTCGCGCCCTCGGGCAGCTTGATGCCGAGGTCGATCACGATCCGGCGCAGGATGCGGTCGTCGGCGCCGGTGTGGATCTCGACGCTGAGCTGGTCGATCGCCTCGGCGGTCTGCTGCTTCTCCGCGTCGGTCAGCTTGTCGGGGAGCTGGTCCGAGCCCTGGACGCCGAGCCCGCGGATCTTCTCCAGCGCGGCGTTGACGTCGTCGAGCAGCTTGGGCACGTCGACGTCGCCGGTGATCTTGATCGTGTCGGTGTCACCGACCTTCGACTCGCCCTCGTTGCGGGCGTTCGTGAGCCAGCGCCGCGGATCGATGCCCAGCGAGGCCAGCGACTGGTCCTGCTGGTCGGAGCCCTCCTTGGCGGCCTGCTCGAAGCCGGCCTTGAACTGCTCGAAGACGGGGCCGGCGACCTCGTATGTCTCGCCGCCGACGCTCACGAAGGCCGCGTCCGCGGTGGCGGTGATGCCGCCGGACATGCTCTCGCCGCCGCCCTCGAACGATCCCGTCAGGTCGACCTGCGGCAGGCGGCCCTCGCCCTGGCTCTGGAACGGGCCGGAGATCTTGACGGTGACCGGCCCATCGCCGGCGTCGGCCTCGAGGTCGAGCGCGATGTCGAGCCGGCCCGACTCGATCGACTTCCCGCTGCTGAACGTCTCGTCCAGCAGCTGGTCGACGTCGGTGCTCGAGTCGGCCGTGTCGCCGTCGCCGCCGCAACCCACGGCGACAAGGGCAAGGAGCAGGATTACGAGGGCGCGAAGTTGCATTGGACCGCAACTTCGAGCCTAGCATCGGGTCAATTGGGCTCATGCCGGTTGCACGCACCATCTGCCTAGCCCTGCTCGCCGCCCTCGTCTGCGCCGCCCCGGCGGCCGCCGACGACGTGCTCGTGCTGGGCAAGGACGGACAGGTGACGGCGAAGAACGATCGCTTCCTGCGCGACAACGAGCTCAAGGCGCCGCGCACGCGGGCGGTGGCCGGTGCGGCAGTGAAAAAGAAGAAGCGCACGGTGATCGGCGAGCTCAAGCGGCTGCGCGACGCCGGCGCCATCACGCCGGAGGACTACGCGCTCCGGCGGGCCGTCTACGAGGACGTCAAGCGCCGCACGCGCCGCCTGTCGGGCGTGCGCGAGACGATCATGCGCTCGGTCGTGGCCACGGTCGACGACATCGCGGCCCGGCGCCAGCTGATCGCCTCGCGGCTCAACGCGCTGTGGCTGACGCTGGAGCGCAACCTCGAGTGGTGGAGCGAGGGGCCGCTGCTCGCCTCCGGCCGGCGGGTCGAGTTCGAGGGCTCGGAGCTGGTCTGGCAGTACTACCCGGGCTCCGGCCTCCAGCTCCAGATGCTGGGCAACTTCGGCAAGCTCAACGGCCTCTGGGGCGGGCGGGAGAACGACCGCCTGGCCGTCATGCTCGACGAGCTGCTGGCGCTCCCGGCCGAGCGCGCCGGCGGCCTGGCGTGGGAGTACTACTTCCCGTTCGGCGGCGGCCGGGCGCCGTGGGTCTCCGGCCTCGCCCAGGGCACCGCCGTGCAGGCGCTGGCCCGCAGCGCCAGCCGGCTGCGCCGCCAGGCCGACGTGCTGCCGATCGCCCAGCGGGCGCTCACGATCTTCGACGCGCCGACGCCGCAGGGCGTGCGCGTGCCCGCCGAGCACGGCAACCACTACGCCATCTACTCGTTCGCGCCCGACCTGCGGGTGCTGAACGGGTTCATCCAGTCGTTGATCGGGCTCTACGACTACGCGCGGATCTCGGGCGACCCGCGCGGGACGGCGCTGTTCGAGGCCGCCGAGCCGCAGGCGCGCCACGAGGTCCCGCTCTATGACACCGGCGCGTGGTCGCTCTACTCGCGCGGCACCTCGACCCACGAGTCCAGCCTCAGCTACCACGACCTGCTCCAGGGCTTCCTCGAGAACCTGTGCGAGCGGACCGACACCGAGGTCTACTGCACGACGGCGGAGAACTTCGTCGTCTACAAGTCCCAGCCGCCCGCCATCCTCGTCAAGCCCAAGCGCCTGCGCGGCGGCAAGGCCGGCCGCGTGAACTTCGAGCTCTCGAAGATCTCGAACGTGACACTGAAGATCACGCGCGGGACGAAGGTCGTGGAGTCGCGGCCGTTCGGCACCGTGGGCTACGGCAAGCGGACCTTCGGCTGGGACGTCCCGCGCCGGCGCGGCGACTACACGGTGCAGCTCGACGTCCGCGATCTGGCCGGAAACCCGGCCTCGGCGCAGGCCGTCGTGACGGTGCTGAAGCCCAAGCGCAAGACGCGACCGTAGGATTCCGGGGCTTGCCCCCTCGGATCATCCTCTACACCGGCAAGGGTGGGGTCGGGAAGACCTCGGTGGCTGCCGCCACGGCCCGCCGCATCGGCGGCCGCACGCTGGTGCTCTCGACCGACCCGGCCCACTCGCTCGCCGAGTCGCTCCAGCTCGCGGTGGGCTCGGAGCCGACCGAGGTCGGCGGCGGCGTGTGGGCGCAGCAGGTGCAGGCGCAGGACGAGCTCGAGCAGAACTGGTCCGCCGTGCAGAGCTGGCTCGGCGGCGTGCTGGCCGAGCGCGGCGTCGAGCGGATCGCCGCCGAGGAGCTCACCGTCCCGCCCGGCGCCGACGAGCTGTTCAGCCTGCTCCAGCTCAAGCGCCACGCGGAGTCGGGCGAGTGGGACACGATCGTGGTCGACTGCGCGCCGACCGGCGAGACGCTGCGGCTGCTCTCGTTCCCGGACGCGGCGCGCTGGTGGCTGGACCGCGTGATGGGGCGCGAGAACGCGCTGCTGTCGGCGGCGCGCCCGATCGCGCGCGCGTTCCTGGACCTCTCGCTGCCCGACGAGCGCGTGATGGAGGACGTCCAGCGCCTGGTGCGCAACCTGATCGCCATGCACGAGCTGCTGCGCGACGCGTCGCGCGTGACGATCCGGCTGGTGACCACGCCGGACCGCATGGTCGTCGCCGAGTCGATGCGCACGTTCACCTACCTCAACCTGTACGGCTACCTGTGCGACGCGGTGGTGGTCAACCGCGTGTTCCCGTCGGAGGTCGGCGCGTACTTCGGGGCGTGGCGCGAGGTGCAGGCCGAGCAGCTCGCGCTGGTGGAGTCGGGCTTCGCCCCGGTCCCGGTGCTGCGCGCGCCGTACTTCGAGCAGGAGGTCATGGGCGCCGAGATGCTCGACCGGCTGGGCGGCGCGCTGTTCGACGGCCGCGACGCCGGCGCCGTGCTGCACGACCGGCTGGCGCAGGAGCTGGCGCTCGAGGACGGACGGGCCGAGCTGCGGCTCGACCTGCCGTTCGTCAGCAAGGGCGACGTGACGCTGAAGAAGATCGGACTCGAGCTCGTCGTGCGGGTCGACGGCCACCGGCGCACGATCCTGCTGCCGAGTGCGCTGGCCGGCTTCAAGCCGACGTCGGCCAAGCTCGCCGAGGGCTCGCTCGTGGTGGGGTTCGAGGGTGGCTGAGGCGGACGGCCTGCGGGCGCAATACGAGGAGGCCGAGCGGCTGGTGCGCGAGGCGCAGCAGGCGGCCGAGGCGGCCGCCGCGCGCGAGGTGCCGCCGGCCGGCTGGAGCGTGCCGGGCTCCGATCCGCGCCCGCCCGCGTTGGACCTGTCGCAGCTGACGGCGCTGGTGGAGTCGCTGCGCGGAGTCGTCCCGCCGGACCTCGCGCGTCAGCTCGCCGACGCCCTGCGCGAGCTGCTGCTCGCCATCCGCGCGGTGCTCGACTGGTACATCGCGCGACTCGAGCCGTCGGAGCCGCCGGCGGACGTGGAGGACATCCCGGTCGAATGACAGACTTGGACGCGTGAGCGCGCTCGCACGCCTGCGGGATCTGCCGCCCGAGCTGCGCAATGCGGGGCTCGCCGCGGCCGCCATGGTGGTGACGCTGTTCCTGCCGTGGTACCAGCAGTCGTACGTGCCCGAGGGATCGCGCGAGTTCGTCCAGCGCAACGTGAGCGCGTTCGGGGCGTTCAGCTTCGTCGAGGCGGCGGTGATGCTGGTCGCGGCCGGCGTGCTGTTCCTCGTCTGGGCGCGCAGCCAGGAGAAGGGCTTCCACCTGCCCGGCGGCGACGGCACGGCGATCGCGCTGGCCGGCGGCTGGGCGCTGCTGCTGATCGTCTGGCGGCTGTTCGACGAGCCCGACGCGCCGAACGACAGCACCGACTACTCGCTCCAGTGGGGCATCTTCGCGGCGCTCGCCGCGGCGGGCGCGCTGCTCGTCATGGGCCTGCGCGTGCGCGCGGCGCACCGGCCGGAGCCGCCGAACCCGGCGGCCGAGGAGGGCCCGCCGCCGAGCGAGCCGCGGCCGCCGCGGCGACGCGCCGACCCCAGCGCGGTCACCGAGGTGCTCGGTGAGCGGCCGGACTGGTCGGGCGAGCCGCCGGAGGCGCCGCGGAGGGCGCGGCGGTCGGGCGACGAGGCGCCGACGCGGCGGATGCGGGACGACGAGGAGCCCACGCGCAAGATCGAAGACGACCGGCTGTTCTGACGAACTGCGCTGGGTGGGGAGGTGAGGGTGCCGGCCGCGGCGGCGAATCTCGTGAACGATCCTGGATAGGGGTCGGTATCCGACCCCAGGGCAGGATTCGATGAAGGAAACCGGCCCCGCCGGCCTCTCCGCTTCCCCTACCCACCCGAAGTTCGCGCCCTACGCAGCGGCCCGCGCGGCGAGGCCCGCGGCACGCGCCTCAGCGGCCTCCACCAGCTCGGCCACGATCTCGCCCAGCCGCTCCTCGACCTCGGGATCCACGAGCCGGCCGCCGTCGAACCGCTCGTCGGCCTCAGCGACCGGGAGCTCGGCGTCGAGCACGCGGGCGCCGATCGTGGCGAGGACCTTGCGGCCCTCGGCCTGCGCCCAGACCGCGCCGAACATGCCGGTCGAGGCGCCCACCACGGCGGCGGGCTTGCCGCGCAGCGGGTTCGTCGCGTGCGGCCGGGACGCCCAATCCAGAGCGTTCTTGAGCACGCCCGGGAGCGACGCGTTGTACTCGGGAGTGGCGATCAGGACGGCGTCGGCCGCCTCGATCGCGTCGCGCAGCTCCTGCACCGGCTCCGGCCCCGGGCCGAGATCGTCGTCGGCGTCATAGGGCGGGATCGCCTTCAGGCCGTCGAAGATCTCGAGCTCGGCTCCGGGCGGCAGCACGTCGGCCGCCGCCCGGAGCAGCCCGGAGTTATAGGAGTCCGCGCGCAGGGAGCCGGAGATGCCGAGGACTCGCATCGGACTAGCCCTGGACCAGCTCGAGGTCGACGGACAGGGTGACGTCGTTGGCCAGCATGAAGCCGCCCTTGGGCAGCGGGGCGTTCCAGTTGAGCCCGAACTTCGTGCGGTCGACGACGGTCACGAGCTGGAGGCTGACCTTTGTGTTGCCGAACGGGTCCTCGACCGGGCCGGCGATCGTGCCGGTGGCGGTGACGCGCTCGGTGTGGCCCTTGAGCGTGAGGTCGCCGGTGATGGTGACGTTGCCGTCCTCGATCGCGACGTCGGTCGAGTCGAAGGTGATCCGCGGGTGCTGCTCGGCGTCGAAGAACTCGGGCGACTGGAGGTGCGCGACGAGGTTCTCGTCCTTGACGACGACGGTGTCGACGGGCACGGAGCCGACGAGCTTGGCGCGGCCGTCCTCGTCGACGGTCAGCTGGGCGTCGAAGGCGGCGAAGCTGCCGCGGAACGTCGCGAGCATGTGCTTGACGGCGAAGCCCGTGGTCGAGTGGACCAGATCAGACGTGTAGGTGCCGGCCGGAAGGGCCGTGGCGATGGCGGACATTCGGTTGTTCCCCTTGGTTCAGACAGACCGGACTGCGGTCCGTTTACGTGACGGGGAGTACTGTAGCACAAGATCCGGACCGTGGTCCGGTTCTATACTGGAGGTCATGTCGGTTACGGTCAGCCCCTCGATGCACGAGCTTCCGGTGATCCAGGAGGAGGTCCCCCTCCGCGCCGACGCTGCCCGCAACCGCGACAAGGTGCTGGCCGCCGCAGAGCGCCTGTTCCGCGAGAACGGGCCCGACTGCGTGTCGATGGACGCCGTGGCCGCCGAGGCCGGCGTCGGCAAGGGCACGCTGTTCCGCGGCTTCGGCGATCGCGCCGGGCTGGTGCTCGCGCTGCTCACCGAGCAGGAGCGCCGCCTTCAGGAGGACGTCATCCGCGGGCCGGCTCCGCTCGGCCCCGGGGCGCCGCCGGCCGAGCGGCTGATCGCGTTCGGCGAGCGCCTGCTCTCCCACTGGGCCCAGCACGGCGAGCTGATCGCCGCCGCCGAGAGGGGCGCCGTCCGCTACCGCTCGGCGCCGTTCGCCTTCTACCGCCTGCACGTGCAGACGCTCGTGCAGGACGCTGCGCCGGACGAGGACTGGGAGTACATCGCCGACGCGCTCCTCGCCGCCATCCGCGTCGACCACATCCGCTACCTCCAGACCGTGCGTCAGATGTCGGACGAGCGGATCGCCGCCGGCTGGGCGGATCTCGTCAGTCGCCTGTGCGGCTGACCAGGTCGTCGAGGATCCGCGGGAGCTGCTGGACGAGCGAGATGTGGCCCTCGTCGTCGTAGAGGTGCACGCGGGCGCCCGGGACGTGCGCCGCCAGCCACGCGCCGTGGGCGAACGGGACCATCCGGTCGTGCGCGCCCTGCCAGATCGACACCGGCACGGCGATCGCGTCGACGTCGAAACCCCAGGGCTTCGCGAAGGCCAGGTCGTCGTCCAGCCAGCCCTCGATGCCCGCCGACAGCTCCGCGTCGCATGAGCCGCGCCATGGCATCGGCGAACTCGCCGGTCAGCGCGGCGCGGTCGATGTCGCTGACCAGGCCGCCTAGCGACGCCGGCGAGCTGCTCGCCCGTCACGTCCCGATGCCCGTCGAGCTCGGCCTCGAGGAAGGCCTCGAGCTCGGCCGCGCGACGTCGCGGCGGCCCGAACTCCTCGACGTTCTCCGGCCCCATGCCGGCCATGAAGTCGAGCCCGTCGGCGTCGAACGGCGCCACCCCGGCCAGGCTCGCCGCCGCCTGGCAGCGATCAGGCAGCAGCGCCGCGCAGGCCAGCGCATGCGGGCCGCCGCCCGACCAGCCGATCGTGACGAAGCGATCGAGGCCGAGGTGGTCGAGGATCGCCGCCGTGTCGGTCGCGGCGTCGGCCACGCTGCGGCCCTCGCGGCGCGCCGAGCCGGCGTAGCCCGGCCGCGCGTACGCCACGAGCTGCCAGCCGCGCTCGTCGAGCGCGTCGGTCAGCAGCGGGAACGCGTCGGGCGCGTTCGGCGTGCCGACGTGGAAGACGAGCACGCGCCCGTCCTCCGGCCCGTGCCGCATGACCTCGAGGCCGTCAACGATCACTGAGATAGATCCCCAGCGGCAGCAGGAGCGTGGCCACGAAGATCATCCCGATCCCGGTCGCCACCGCGGTGCGCGACTTGTAGATGTGGCCGGTCACCCCGATCACGAAGCCGAGCCCCATCAGGGCGATGAACGGCAGCGGGTCCGGATCGAACACGACGGCGCCGAGGATATGGGCTAGGGTCGAGCGATGAGGAGGGTGGTCGTCGTCGCATGGACGCTGGCGGTGCTCGCGGCCGCGCCCGCGGCACACGCCGCCGAGACCATCGGCAGCGCGCTTCCCCCGCCCAGCGGTGGCGGCATCGGATGCCCGAGCGGATGCACGCAGTCCTCGACGGCGATCGAGAACCGGGCGACGACGGCGTCGTTCTCCGGCGTCATCACTCGCTGGCGCATCCGGGCCGGCGCGACCGTCGAGTCCCGTTCGGTTCGTCGTGCTGCGCCGGCCGGCCGGGCCGGGCAACGCGCCGGCCACGCTCGCCTTCCGCTCCGACGAGGTGACGCCGGCCCTGAACGACACCACGCCGTTCGACGCCGCGACATCCCGATCCTGGCCGGCGACTACATCGGCATCGAATGCGGGACCGGAGGGCGAGTACTTCGCGAACGTCTCCGACGTCCGCGGCGGACCGCTGGATCGCCGCCGGTGCCCGACCCCGCGAGCACGCAGTCTTCTCCGGCACCGGCATCGAGACGCTCGTCAACGCCGACCTCGAGCGCGACCTCGACGGCGACGGCGACGGCGACGAGACCCAGGACGAAGACGACGACGGCGACGGGCACGACGACGTATTCGACAACTGCCCCGCGATCGCGAACCCCGGTCAGCAGGACCTCGACGACGACGGCCAGGGCGACCCGTGCGACGCGGACGACGACGGCGACGGGGACGCCGACGCCGCCGACAACTGCCCGCGGCCGTGAACGCCGGCCAGGAGGACCTGGACGGCGACCTGCGTGGGCGACGCCTGCGACGACGATCGCGACGGCGACGGCATGCCCAACGCGGCCGACGTGTGCCCGGGCGTGGCCGCTTCGACGGCGAACGGGTGCCCCGCGCCTCCGGCGGCGCCGCGCGTCAACACGCCGCCGGTCGTGCGCTTCCGCACGCCGATGAGCGGGACTGCCGTCAAGGCCGTGCAGACGATCGAGCTCGACGTGGCCGACGACGCCGGCAACCCGACCGTCACGCTGTTCGACGACGACGGGACGATCTGCTCGCTGTCCGGCCCGCCGTACTCGTGCACCTGGCGGCCGACCGGCGCCGACGTGGGGCGGGCGACGCTGCTGGCCAGCGCGGTCGACTCGGACAACCGGTCGACGCTCGGGATCGTGCGCGTCAGGGTCGCGCGGTTCGAGGCCGACCTGACGCGGCGCGTGCGCGGCCGCCGCGTCACGGGGCGCCTCGTGCTGCCGGCGGCGGTCGAGCGGTCGCTCGGCTGCCGCGGCGAGGTGACGGTGCGGCGCGGGCGCGCCACGAGGACGGTCGCGCTGAAGCGCAACTGCACGTACTCGGCCAGGCTGCCGCGCGGCCGCGGCGCGCGTACGGGCGCGGTTTGCTGGCAACCCCGTCATAGAGCCCGCCACCTAGACTCCGGAGGCGTATGAGCGACCTCCCCAACTCGGTCGACGACGTCCACAACGGCCTGCGCGCCGCCGGCTACCTGCCCGGCGAGTCGACGGCGCTGGTCAGCTACCTGGCCGCCCGGCTCGGCAAGCCCGTGCTCGTCGAGGGCCCGGCCGGAGTCGGCAAGACCGAGCTGGCCAAGGCGCTCAGCCGCTATCTGGACCGCCGGCTGGTGCGGCTCCAGTGCTACGAGGGACTCGACGAGGCCAAGGCGCTGTACGAGTGGAACTACCGCAAGCAGCTCCTGCGGATCCAGGCCGAGGCCGACGGCACGGGCTGGGACGCCGTGCAGGACGACATCTTCGGCGAGGAGTTCCTGCTCAGCCGCCCGCTGATGCAGGCGATCGCCGCCGACGAGCCGGTCGTGCTGCTGATCGACGAGATCGACAAGACCGACCAGGAGTTCGAGGCGATGCTGCTCGAGCTCCTGTCCGACTTCCAGATCACGATCCCCGAGCTGGGCCGGATCGAGGCGCGCACCCACCCGGTGGTGCTGCTCACCTCCAACAACACGCGCGAGCTGACCGAGGCGCTCAAGCGCCGCTGCCTGTACCTGTGGCTCGACTACCCGAGCACCGAGCACGAGCTGGAGATCGTCCGCCTCCACGCGCCCGAGCTGTCCGACACCGTCGCGCGCAAGCTCGTCGACCTCATCCACCAGGTGCGCGAGCTCGACCTCAAGAAGCCGCCCTCGATCGCCGAGTCGATCGACTGGGCGCGCGCGCTGCTGCTGCTCGGCGCCGACGACATCTCGGCCGACGTGTTCCGCGAGACGATGTCGATCATCGTCAAGCACCGCACCGATCTCGACACCGTCGCCGAGCGGGTCGGGGTCCGGCTGGCCGCGTGACGTTCGACGCGCGGATCCTCCAGTTCGGCGAGGCGCTGCGCGCGGAGGGGGTGGCGATCGGCACCTCCGAGCTCAACGACACGTTCGCGGCGCTGGCCGAGGTGCCGTGGACGGTGCCGGCCGACTTCCGCGCCGCGCTCGCCTCCACGCTCGCCAAGTCGCCCGAGGACCGGCGGATCTTCGACCTCGTCTTCGAGCGCTTCTTCTTCCGCGCCGCCGAGCAGCAGGCGCTCCGCCACGAGGTCCGCGAGAGCGCCGAGGACGGCATCACCGGCGGCGAGCGGATCGAGCTCGACAACCTGCGCGAGCAGCTGCTCCAGGCGATCCGCGACGGCGACGAGGCGGCCATGCGCGACCTCGCCCGGCTGGCGATCGCCGCGTTCGGGCGCCGCGGCGAGGGCTCCGGCGTGCTCGGCGTCGACGTGCAGCGGATCCGGCGTGCGCTCGGCCTGCGCTCGGAGCCCGGCGGGCCCGTGCAGGACTCCAGCGATGACGATCCGAAGCTCACGCGCGACCAGATCCGCCGCTTCGAGCAGCACCTGCGGCGCGAGCTCGAGCGCGCGCAGATCGAGCGCACGCAGTCGCTCCCGCCCTCGCGGCCGCTGACCGAGCTCGACCGCGCGCTGCCGACCGGCCCGCTCCAGGACCTCGCCGCCGTCCACCGCGTGGTCGCGCAGCTCAAGCGCCGGCTCGCCACGCAGGGCCACGAGCAGCGCGGCCGCAAGCGGCACGCCCACGTCGACGTGCGCCGCACGATGCGCGCCAGCCTCCAGACCGGCGGCGTCCCGGTGGTGCTCAAGTACCGGCCGCGCCGCCCCCGCCGCCCCGAGCTGTACGTCCTCTGCGACGTCTCCACGAGCGTCACCAGCGCCTCGGTGTTCTTCCTCTCCGTGCTGCACGCGCTCCACGACGCGTTCCGCAAGATGCGCTCGTTCGTGTTCGTCGAGCGGATCTCCGAGGTCACCGACGTCTTCGAGCGCGAGCGCTCCTTCCGCGCCGCCTCGGAGGCGATCTCCAAGGACGCCGGCGTGGCCGACGTCTCCGGCTACACCGACTACGGCCGCGTCTGGCGCGAGTTCCTGGCCCAGGTCGAGGACGACCTGCACCCGCGCGCCACCGTGATCGTGCTCGGCGACGCCCGCACGAACGGGCGCGACCCGCGCGCCGACGTCTTCGCCAAGATCGCCGATCGCGCGGGCCGCACCTTCTGGCTCAACCCGGAGCCGCGCCTGTACTGGAACTACGGCGACTCGGTCATCGCCACGTACGAGCGCTTCTGCGAGGCCCACGAGTGCTGGACGACGCGCCAGCTCGAGGACTTCGTGAAGGCGCTCACCCGCCCCACCTGGGACTGAGATCCCTCACGCGCAGCGCGTGCGGGTCGGCGCGGTCGATCCCCGCCGGATCCACGTTGGCGATCCGCTGGATCGACTCGATCCGCCCGCTGCGCCCGCTGTTCGAGACCTTGATCACGCACAGGCCGGGCGTGTTGCCGGTCGAGGCGTGCGGGTCGCCCGACAGCGGGATCGAGCCGCGCAGGGAGACGTAGACCGTGTCGCCGCGCGGCGAGATGTCCATCAGGTCCGGTGACGGGTCGGTCGACAGCGGGCCGACGAGCGGGATCTCGTTCGCCTGCTCGTCCTTCCACGTGTCGATCACGACGATCCGGTTGCCCATGCGGTCGGCGACCCACAGGTAGCGGCCGAAGCGGGTCAGCGTGGCGCCGTGCGAGTCGGTGTGCTCGTTGTCGTCGTCGCTGAACACGAGCGTGCGCGCCGGCGTGTTCGGCGGGGCCGGCCGGCGGAGCTTCCAGAACTTCCACAGCGAGAACGAGTAGACGTCGAACTCGGCCATGTTCGCCGCCGTGCCGCCTCCCGAGTTGACGTACATCTTCCCGGCGGTCTCGATGCCGCCGCAGCCGTTGCCGTGGATCGTGTCCTTGTCGTACTCGGCCATGATCCGCATCGGCGTCGCGCGGGCGTCGACCACGAACAGCCCGCCGCCGCGCAGCGTGATGAAGCCGAACCGGCTGCTCGATTCGATCAGCGGGCAGATCGGCGCGTTGTCGGGCCGCAGCGCCGCGTCCTGCATCGGCGCCCCGCTCGGCGTCGTGCCCGTGGCGAGGTCGAGCGTCGCGCCCGTCTCGAGCGTGAAGACGTTGCGCTTGTAGTCGGTCTTGATGCGCTGGAGCAGCTTGCCGTTCTGGTTGGCGACCAGCACGTACTTCTCGTCCGGCGACGGCACGGCCGCGTGGGCCTGCACGCCGACGTCGATGCAGCCGACCGGCTTGCGCCGCTCGGCGTCGAAGAACACCACGTGGCCGCTGGCCACGTTGGCGAGGATCGCGTGCGTGCGCGACCGGTTGAAGAGCACCATGTGCGGCCGCACCGGCGCGGTGGTCGTCTCGCGCAGGCACAGCTCCTCGGCGGCGCCGCCGAGGTCGACCTTCTCCGGCTCGTCGAGCCGTCGCGGATCGAAGACGTACAGCGTCCCGCCGGTCGTCTTGCCCGCGCTGTTGGACTGGTCGACCGTCCATACCTCGTGCGAGGGCGGCCGTGGCTGGTGCCGATCGCCGCCGGCGAAGGCCAGCGACGCTCCCGCCAGCACCAGGACGATGGTGAGGGTGATGCGGGTGAGGGTCATGGCCGCGCATCGTCTGCGCGCGACCCTGCCGAAACCCTGTCGTCAGCGGCGGGCGCGGTAGGTCCGCACCGGCAGCGATAGGCCCTTGAGCTTCTTCTCTCCTGCGAACGACCACTGGAAGTCGCTGTCGGTGCGGTCGCGGACCGCCTCGGTGGCCAGCACCGACAGCGGGCGCGCCCGGTTGGTCAGGCGGCTGGCGACGTTGACCGTCGACCCGTACCAGTCGCCCCAGCGGTTGACGGCCGTGCCGAAGGCGATCCCGGCGCGGATGGCGGGCAGCCCGTCCTCGCCCTCCGAGCCCTCGACGAGCCGCAGGCCGGCCTCGACCAGCGGCGCCGGATCGGGCGAGACCAGCATCACGGCGTCGCCGATCTCCTTGACGATCTTCACCGGCGGCTCGATCACCGCCTCGGCGAGCCGCGCGAGCCGGCCGGCGACGCTGCCCAGCTCCTCGACCGGGATCGTCTCCCCGAGCTCGGTGAACCCGACGAGGTCGGCGAAGGCGACGGCCGTGTCGCGGCCGGCGTCGAGCCGGCCGGTGGCGAGCTGCTCGCTCGTGATCACCTCCTGGCGCAGCGCCTCGCGCAGGTGGAGCGCGAACACGCGCTCGAGCCAGGGGCCGGCGAGCGGCAGCAGGGTGCGCGACATCGCCTCCAGGCGCTGGGCCAGCTCGTGCTCGTCGGCGGCGCCCTCGAGCACCGTCTGCCCGACCAGCGTGGTGACCGCCTCGACGTAGCGGGCCATGCCGCGCCCGAGCACGCGCTGTGCCTCCAGCGCGTCGTCGTCCGGGAGCCCGGCTTCGCGGTACTGGCGGCCCAGGCGGCCCGACTCGAGGTCGGGCTCGCCGTAGATGCGCTCGTCGGGGTCGGGCACCGCGAGGCCGAGCGCGCGGCGCTGCGCCTGGAAGAAGTCGAGGTCGAGGCCGGTCTCCTCGCAGATCTCGCGCGCCGAGTAGCGCGTGTCCGAGCTGATCAGCCGCTCGACCGGCAGCAGCGCGAGCCGGTCCTCGGCCACCGCCTGGCGGAGCTCCTCGAGCTCGACGCCGCCGGCGTGCAGCTCGTCGAGCAGCGCCCGGCGCGCCTCGCGAGCTCGTCCTTCGACGCTCTCGAGCAGTCCTTCCGCTTCCCAGTCCATGACCGCCCGGAAGGTACAGTCCGCGCCGTGGCCGAGCGCCGACCGATAGCCGGACGGGTCGTCGCGGTGACCGGAGGCGGCCGCGGGATCGGGCTCGCCACCGCCCGTGCGCTGGAGGCGCGCGGCGCCCGCGTCGTCGCCGGTGACCTGCCGGAGCTCGACGTCAGCTCGCGCGACTCGTTCGCCGCGTGGCTCGAGGCGACCGGCCCGATCGACGTCCTGATCAACAACGCCGGCGTCATGCACGTCGGGCCGTTCCTCGAGGAGAGCGACGAGTGGAGCCGCCGGCAGGTCGACGTCAACCTGCACGGCGTCATCCTCGGCATGAAGCTCGCGCTGCCGGCGATGGTGGCGCGCGGCTCCGGCCACGTGATCAACGTCGCGTCGGCGGCCGCCAAGATCGGCGTGCCGCGCGAGGCCGTCTACGCGGCCAGCAAGCACGCCGTGCTCGGCGTCTCGCAGTCGGTCCGGCTCGAGCTGCGCGGCAGCGGCGTCGACCTGTCGGTGGTCATGCCCGGCCTCGTGCGGACCGAGCTCTCGTCCGGCACGCTGAAGGGCGGGCTGATCATGAGCCCGGAGGACGTCGCGCAGGCGATCGTCGCCACGATCGAGCGCCCGCGCTTCGACGTCTACGTGCCACGCGCCTACGCCGCGATCGCGAGCGTCGGCCAGATCCTGCCGCGGCGCGCCCGCGAGGCGGTCCTGCGCCTGGCGGGCGCCGAACGCGGCCACGGCGGGCACGACGGCTGAGCAGCGCGCCGCCTACGAGGCGCGCGTCCAGCGGAACACGTTGTCCGGGTCGTAGGCGCGCTTGACCGCCATCACCCCCTCGAAGTTGTCCCCGTACGAGGCGCGGATGCGGTCCTCGCCCTCGTCCGCGCTCTGGAAGTTGACGTAGTTGCCGCCGGTGCCGAACGGACGCACGCGCTCGAAGGCAGCGCGCAGCCAGTCGCGGTACGCCTCGGCCTGCGGCTCGCCGGGTGCCCACGCGCCGATCAGGCCGCACGATGTAGCGGGCGTCGCGGTTGCCGACCGCTCCGTCGTCCGGCTCGCGCTCGTTGAGCGCCCCGCCGACGTGCAGGACGGCCGTGCTGGGATTCCGGGATCGGGCACTCCTCGGCCAGCGTCGCGGAGCGTCTCGAGGAAGCCGTCGGCGAGATCGGCCAGGTACTCGGTCTTCCAGTAGTAGTGCATGCCCTTGGGCTCGGTGGCGTCGAGGTAGGACTGCACTTCGGTGTACGGCTGCTCGCGCAGGATGTCGAAGACCGGCTCGCCGAGGGCGCGGAGCGGCGCGATCGACTCGTCCGTGCGGTCGCCGCTGTAGCAGACGACCATCGCGCAGACCCGCTCGCCGTGCCACTCGGGCGGGACGAACGGCGCCTCGGGGGCGCGGATGATGTTCAGCCACACCGCGAGCTCGCGCGGCGCCTGCTCCGTGAGCGCGCGATAGGCGTCGAGGATCTCGGCGGCGCGCTCGAACGGCCATGCGATCAGGCCGCCGAAGACGGTCGGGCCGACCTCGTGCAGGCGGAACGTGAGCTCGGTCACGACGCCGAGCCGGGCACCGGCCCCGCGCAGGGCCCAGAAGAGGTCGGCGTGCCCGTCGCGGCTCGCCCGCCGGACCTGCCCGTCGGCGGTCACGATCTCAGCCTCGAGCAGGTTGTCGACCGCCCAGCCGAAGCGGCGCGTGAGGTAGCCGAGCCCGCCGCCGAGTGTCAGGCCGGCCACGCCGACCTCCGAGAAGAAGCCGAGCGGCACGGCCAGGCCGTGCGACTGGGTCGCACGGTCGACGTCGCCGAGCAGACAGCCCGGCTGCACGGTCGCCGTGCGCGCGACGGGGTCCACGTCGACCCCGCGCAGGGCCGACATGTCGAGGGTCAGCCCGCCGGGCGCGTGCGCCGTGCCCGCGATGTTGTGGCCGCCGCCGCGGACGGCCACCGGCAGCCCATGGCCGCGGGCGAAGCTCAGGGCGCGCACCACGTCGTCCGTGCCGGCCGGCCGGAAGGCGTAGGCCGGCCTGGTCGCGATCATGCCGTTCCAGAGCCGTGTCGCGTCGGCGAAGCCCGCGTCGTGGGGTCGCATGAAGCCCGCCGGCGGCTCGGCGAGCGCGCGCCGCAGCGCCGTCACGCACGCCTCGGGCTGCTCGACCGGCGGGTCGTCGGCGCAGTCCTCGATCACGTGCAGCGGCCAGCCGTAGCGGCCGCTCGCAGCCTGCGCGACCTCGAGCGGCGTGGCCAGGTCCTGGCGGCCCCAGATGAGCGCCGTCGGGATCGCGATCCGCTCCAGCTCGTCCTCCGGGATGGCCGGCAGGCCGAAGCGCTCCATCAGGCCGCCGAGCGCGGCGATGACGCTCGGCGTGCGCGCGCGGTCGACGTTGTAGGCCGCGAACGCGTGCCAGCGGTCGCCCATCCGCTCGCGCAGGCGGTCGAGGTCGAGCGCGCAGTGGCGCCACAGGTCGTCGTGGGTGCGCTCGTTCGGGTCGGCCGTGAACGCGTGCAGCGCGCCGCCGAACCCGGGCGCCGGGTCGAAGGGCCGCAGGCCGAGCGCGTCGACCAGCACGAGCCGCTCGAGCCGGTCGCCGTGGCGGGCGGCGAAGCTCGCAGCGATCGCGCCGCCGAGCGCGTTGCCGACCAGCGCCGGCGGCGCGGCGCAGGTGCGCTCGATCAGCTCGCCGAGCCAGGTCAGCGCTTCGCCGGCGTCGAGCGGCTCCGACGCGCCCTGGCCGGGCAGGTCGGGGGCGATCACGCGGTGGGTGGCGGTGAGCGGGCCGAGCACGCGCCCCCAGTGCGCGCCGTTGCCGCCCGGACCGTGCAGGAGCACCATCGGCGGCCCGTCGCCGCCCTCGAGCACGGCGGTCTCGCGCCGGCGATCGTCAGCCGCCGCTCGGCGACGGGAAGCCCGTCCAGGAGCTGCTCGCGAAGCGTGGTCGTGGTCATGCGCCGACGCTACGAGCGTGCAGCATCCGCGACTTCCGGGCAACCACCCAACCTGTGCGCGCGGCGCCGTGGGTGGTTCCACCCATCAGACCAGCCCGTGCTCGTACGCGAAGGCGGTCGCGGCGGCGCGCGTGGACAGTCCGAGCTTGACGAAGATGTTGCTCACGTGGCGCTCGACCGTGCGCTCGCTGAGCACCAGCTCGGCGGCGATCGCCTTGTTGGTCTCGCCGGACGCCACGAGCCGCAGCACCTCCAGCTCGCGCGGCGACAGGCCGTGCCCGGCGGTGCGGAGCGGTCGAGCCGGGCGAGGTCCACGGCCGCGCCGAGCCGCGCGAACGCCTCGCGCGCCGCCTCGAGCTCGAGCGCGGCGGAGTCCTCGTCGCCGAGCGCCCGGCACGCACGTCCCACGAGCTCGCGCGCGCGCGCAGCTCGTACGGCGCGTCGAGCTCCTGCCAGGCGTCCGCCGCGGCCCGCAGAGCGCCGAGGGCAGCGCGCGGGTCGTCCTCGGCGAGATGGACGGCGCCCACGGCGTAGGCGGCCGTCGCCCGCAGCAGCCGGCTCGGCATGTGGTCCGCGAGCGCGTCGAGCTCGTCGCTGGCCGTTGCCGCCGCCTCGGCGTCGCCGGTCGCGAGCATGATCTCGACCTGGGCGGGCAGCAGCCGCGTGCGGGCGAGCGGGTCCGAGGCCTCGGCAACCACCCGGGAGATCGTCGCGACGGCGGCATCGCGCCGGCCCTGCGCGAGCCGCAGCAGCGCCAGTCCCGGCTGCGGCTCGACGCCGCACCGGCTCGCCTCGCGGTAGGCCTGCTCGGCCGCGCGCGAAATCGCCCCGCAGGCGGTGCAGCTCCCCCTCGCGGTAGTGCGCCGGACCGGCCGCCCCCAGCCTGCGGGCCGCCTCGCGCCGGCCTCCTCGAGCGCCTCGGCCCAGGCGCCGCGCACCTGCATGATCTCGGCGCGGTGGACGCAGGCAGCGGCCGGTGAACGCGACGAGGTCCTCCTGCTGCTCGCACCAGCGCGTCAGCGCGGCCGTCCATTCCTGCGCGCGGCCCAGCTCGTGGACCTGCTGGCACCCCTCGATGACGGAGCAGTAGATGAGGCCGGTCGCGATCGGCGACAGCTCGCCCGCCGTCACGGCGACCATCGCCTCGTCGAGTAGCGAGAGGCCGGCCTCGACGTCTCCGCGGCCGACCCGCACGACGCCCTGCTGGTGCACCGCGATCGCGAGCAGATCGGCGTCGCCGAAGCGCTGTCCGGCGTCGGCGGAGGCGGCGAGCTCGGCCCTCGTCGCCGCGCAGGAGCGAGGCCAGCGCCGACAGGTAGCCGCGCTCGACGCAGTCGCGGTCGCCCAGCAACCGCTGGGCGCGGGCGAGCCAGCCGCTCGCCTGGGCGGCCTCGCCGCGCAGCGTCAGGAGCAGCCCGAGCCAGAACGCGCAGCGGACGGCCGGCTCGACCGCGCCGGCCTCCACATGGGCACGGTGCGCCCGCTCGAGCACGGCCAGGTACTCGGCCTCGTCGCCGAGCATGTAGGCGGCCAGGGCCAGCCGCTCGAGATCGTCGCCGCCGAGCTCGCCGGCCGCCGACAGCGCCACGTGGGCGTCCTTCCACGCCCGTCGAGCGACGGCCTCGCGGCCGCGCTGCACGTGATCGGCGGCGTCCACCCTCCAGTAAGCTAATCGCGATCGGAAATCAGGGGGGCTGGGGAGAACGCCCGGCTGAGATAGGTCCTCGCTGGACCTGACCCTTCGAACCTGTGGGGTAATGCCCGCGGAGGGAGTTGATGCGGACCGAAATCGAGGCTCCCGGCGTGGAGCCTCGTGACGTTTCCGGCGGCGTCACGGTCGCCGGAGTTCAGAAGGCCTTCGGGGCGGTGCACGGCCCTCGACGGCGTGTCGCTGCGCGCGGCCCCGCGCGAGGTCGTCGCCGTCGCCGGGCCGAGTGGCTGCGGCAAGTCGACCCTGCTCGAGCTCGTGTGCGGGCTCGCACAGCCGGACGCCGGCACGATCGAGGCGGCCCCGGCCGCGCTGATGCCGCAGCGCGACGGGCTGCTGCCGTGGCTGAATGCGCTCGACAACGCGGCGCTGGCGCTGCGGGTGGCCGGCATCGGCAAGGCCGCCGCACGGGCCGCCGCCCACGAGCACTTCGCGGCGTTCGGCCTCGAGGGCTTCGAGCGGGCGCGGCCGAGCGAGCTGTCGGGCGGCATGCGCCAGCGCGTCGCGTTCCTGCGCACGCTGCTCGCCGGGCGGCCGCTGCTGTGCCTCGACGAGCCGTTCGGGGCGCTCGACGCGCTCACGCGGACGCAGATGCAGCAGTGGCTGGCCGACGCGCTCCAGCGCGAGCCGCGCACCGTGCTGCTGGTGACGCACGACGTCGAGGAGGCGGTCCTGCTGGCCGACCGGATCGTGCTGCTGTCGCCGCGCCCCGGCCGCGTCGTGGCCACGCTCGACGTCCCGCTGCCGCGGCCCCGCCACCGCTCAGACGCGCAGGTGGTGGCGCTGCGGGAGCGTGCCATGGAGGTGCTCGGCGCGTGACCGCCGCGCTGATCGTGCTCATCGGCCTCGGCGCGTGGGAGGCGATCGTCCGGCTCGGCGCCGTCGACGAGCTGATCCTCCCCGCCCCCACCCAGGTGCTCGAGGCGCTGTGGACCGACCGCGCCCTGCTGGCGCCCGACCTCGCGGTCACCACGTGGGAGGTGGTGCTCGGGCTCGCCGCCGCGATCGCCGCCGGCGCCGCGCTCGGCATCGCCATGCACGTCTCGCCCGGCCGCCCGGCGCGCGCTGCGGCCGCTGGTGATCGGCTCGCAGGCCGTGCCCGTCCCCGTGATCGCCCCGCTGGTGGTGCTCGTGCTCGGCTTCGGCCTCGCCCCCAAGGTCCTGCTGGTCGCGCTCGTGTGCTTCTTCCCGGTCGCCATCAACCTCTACGACGGGCTGCGCGACACCGACGCCGACGCGCGCAAGCTGCTGCGCTCGCTCGACGCCACGCGCTGGCAGACGCTGCGCATGCTCGAGCTGCCGAGCGCGCTGCCCGCCGACCTTCACCGGCATCAAGGTCGCCGCCGCGGTGGCCGTGATCGGCGCCGTGTTCGCCGAGTGGTCGGGCTCGAGCGAGGGTCTCGGCCACGCGCTGCTGACCGCCAACGGCCAGCTCGCCACCGCGCGCGCCTTCGCCGCCACGCTATTGCTGTTCCTGCTGGCCGTATGCCTGTACGGGGCCTTCGCGCTGCTCGAGCGGCGCGTCGCCGGCTGGACGCCCCGATCCCGCACCGGAGGACCATGACCCGCCTGCTGCTCCCGTTGACTCTTCCTGCTCGTCCTGCTCGCCGGCTGCGGCGAGAAGGAGGAGCCGTCCGGCGCCGGCTCGACCCGCAGCGAGCCGTTCACGGTGATGCTCGACTACTTCCCCAACGCCGACCACGCCGGCATCTACGCCGCGCAGGCGAGCGGCGAGTACGAGCGGGCCGGCCTCGACGTGAAGCTCCAGCCGCCGCCCGACGCCGCCGCCCCGCTCAAGCTGCTGCAGGCCGGCCGCGTCGACCTCGCGATCTCCTACGAGCCCGAGCTGCTGCTGGCGCGCGACCAGGGCGCCGACCTGGTGGCGGTCGGCGCGCTGGTGCAGAAGCCGCTGACCTCGCTGATGTCGCTCGGCGAGAAGGCGATCACCGACCCGAAGCAGCTCGCAGGGCAAGCGCGTCGGCACCTCCGGCCTCGCCTACCAGTCCGCCTACCTGCGCACGATCCTCGAGAAGGCGGGCGTCGACCCCGGCTCCGTGAAGGAGACCAACGTCGGCTTCAACCTCACCCAGGCGATGCTGTCCAAGCAGGTCGACGCCACGCTCGGCGCGTTCTGGAACTACGAGGGCGTGGACCTCGAGCGGCGCGACAAGAACCCCGAGATCCTGCGGATGGAGGACCTCGGCGTGCCGACCTACAACGAGCTCGTCTTCGTCGCCCGCCGCTCCGACCTCGGCGAGCAGGGGGCGTCGAAGCTGCGCCGCTTCCTCCAGGCCACCGCCCGCGGCCACGAGCTGCTGAAGGAGGATCCCGGCCAGGGCGTCGACGCGCTGCTGGAGGCCGACGGCGGGCTCGACCGCGGCCTCCAGGAGGCGGCGGTGGAGGCCACGCTGCCCGTGTTCTTCCCCGAGGACGACGAGCGGCCGTTCGGCTTCCAGGATCCCGACGAGTGGGCGGCCTACGAGCGCTGGATGCGCGACCGCGACCTGCTCAAGCAGCCAGTCGGCGATCGCGCGCCGCTGACCAACGAGTTCCTGCCGGGCGAAGGGCTGGACCCCGGGACATCGGGGCTCGAATGAGCCCGCGGGCGGCGGCGTGCATCAGGTGCACGCCGGCGAGCCCCTTCCACTCGCCGTAGGGCTCGAAGAAGCCGCGCACCTCGGCCTCGTCGGCGCGCGCCTTCGGGTTGCCGGTCATCAGGCGGCCGACGATCTTCAGGAAGCCGAGGTCGCCGGCGGGCACGTGGTCGTAGCGGCCCTGGCCGTGCAGGGCGACCATCTCGCACGTCCACGGGCCGATCTCGCGCATCGAGCGCAGCCGCCGCAGGTCGTGGTCGCGCAGGTCGAGCCGCCCGGCCGCCACCGCCTCGGCGCAGCGCCGCATGGCCAGCGCGCGCTTGGGCGCGAGGTCGAAGCGAGACGAGCCTGGCGGGCGCCTGGGTCGCGATCGCGGCCGGCGTCGGCGCGTCGCGCAGGCCCGTCGCCGGGCAGCGGTAGCCGAAAGCGCGGATCAGGCGGCGCTGGATCTCCATCGCACGCTGGAGCTCGATCAGCTGCTCGGTGATCGCGCCGAGCAGCGTCTCCCACGGGTGCGGCTGGCGGCGCACGCGCAGGCCGGGGTTGGAGCGCAGCGCGCGCCCGATCACGGGGTCGTCGCGGAAGCGGTCGTAGAACGGCCGCAGGTCGTCGTCGACCGAGGTGGCGAAGCGCATCCGGGCGATGCCGGCCCGTGCGGCCGACGTCGTCGGCGGCGCGGGCAGCGAACAGCACGCGGTCGGGCGCGGGCTGGACGATGCCCGACGAGCACGGGCTCGCCGTCGATCCGCATCAGCCGCTGGAGCGCGGCGCCGCGGCGGCGGACCAGCCCGTCCATCGAGGCGCCGCCGAGGCGGAACGGCCAGGGCGGCCGCACCTCCTCGCGGAGCTCGATCACCCGCGCCGGATCAGGTGGACGTCGACCAGGAAGGAGTTCGAGGCGACGATCTCGCCCAGCCCGCGCGCCTTGCGGCGCCGGCGCGGGGCGCGCGAGCGCCGCCGCTGCACGACCACGACGGTGGCCGCGCCGGCCACGAACCCGGTCGCCGCCAGCGCCGCGGCCTGGCGTGCCGGCACCAGCGGCCGCGCCGCCTCGATGGCGCGCGGCTCGGCCACCACGGGCAGGCCGTCGACGATCTCGCCTTCGTCCTCGAAGTCCTCGCTCACGGGTCCGACAGCATGACCAATCCGCCGGACGGGTGCGTCATCGCCGCGCGTACGTGCGGAAAACGAAGTCCCAGTAGGGCGCGCTGATGCCGAAGCCCCTCTCGTCGTCCTGGAAGTGGTGGCGCATGTGCAGCTCGCGCAGGCGCTTCCCGAGCCGCGACTTCGGCACGTGGTGATGGAGCGCGTAGTGGATCTCGTCGTAGATCAGGTAGCCGATGAGGAAGCCGGCCGCGACGGCGGGACCGTGAAGCGACCCGGCGATCAGGAAGATCGCGCCGACCACGATGATCGCCAGCGGGATGCTGGCCGCCGGCGGCATCACGAGCCGCAGCGGATCGTTCGGGTGGTCGTGGTGGACGCCGTGGATCATCCAGTGGAGCTTGGCTCCGAACCCTGCTCGGGCTCGAAGTGGAAGACGAGCGCGGTGCAGCCAGTACTCGAACAGCGTCCACACGCAGTAGCCGATGAGGACGAGTCCGGCGACGTCCCACCAGCCGTCGTTGCCGACGGCGATGTAGAGCAGGACGGCGATGACGGGGCCGTAGATGAGCGACGGGCACGACGGGGTGCACGCGGGTGAAGCGGTCGAGGAACCTCGACTCGAACATGGGCGGGGAGGACTTCAAGAGATCCGAGCGCTGCATGCCCAAACGGTACCTCTTAGGGCCACCTAATTGGAAGCGAAGTCCGCTCGTAGACGCGGAAGCGGCGGACGATCCGCCCGCCCATGGCCTCCATCGCGCGGTTCATGTTCGTGTTGGTCTCGAGGATCCAGCCCATCTCGCCCCACTTCTGCGGCGTCGCGTTCGCCATGTCGAAGTGCTCGACGTACATCGCGGCAGCGACGCCCGGTGTGCTGGAACTCGGGCTTGACGCCGAGGAAGCCGACGCGGACGCGGTCCATGATCCGCTTGCGGCGCACGAAGTGCCACCAGCCGAAGGGCAGCAGCCGTCCCTTCATGCGCTTGAGCACCTGGTTGACGTCGGGCACCGTGATCGCGATCGCCACGGTCTCCCCCTCCGCCGTCTCGGCGACCATGAACCAGTGGGGGTCGAAGACCAGCTGCAGCTCGGTGGCGTACTGGTCGAGGTCGGCCTTGCCGTAGGGCACGAAGCCCCAGTTCTCGCTCCACGCCTGGTTGTAGACGTCGGCGAAGTCGTCGAGGTCGCGCCGCAGGCCGCGGCGCGACATCTTGCGCAGGCGGATCCCGTGCCGCGGCTCGACGTCCTCGGCCAGCTTGAAGATGACCGGCAGGATCTTCGAGCGGTCGGAGATGTGCAGCTCCCACATGTACGTGTCGATCGCCTTCCGCAGCCCGGCCTCCTCGCAGCGGGCGGCGTAGTACGGCGGGTGCCAGGGCTGCCGGATCATCGGCTCGCGCTCGAAGCCCTCGATCTGGACGCCGAACTCGTCGTTGACGGTGAAGTCCATCGGGCCGACCATGCGGTCGCGGCCGTGGGCCTTCAGCCACTTCTCGGCGGCCTCCAGCAGGGCCGGCAGCACGTCGGGCTCGTCCTCGAGCTCGATGAAGCCGAACATGCCCCAGCGGTTGTCGTGGTAGGCGTTGAAGTTCTCGTCGTAGTGGGCGCTGATGCGGCCCACCACGCGGCCGTCGCGCTCGGCCAGCAAGAGCTGCGCGTCGCCGTGCTTGAAGAAGACGTTGAGGCGGCGGCTGAGGAACTGATACCGCTCGATCCGCAGCGGAGGCACCCATACGGGCGAAGTAGAGTGCAGCCGGTACGGGAGGTCGATGAACTTCCGCAGGTCCCGTAGCCCCCGCACGGGACGCACGACAAGCGACACGAGACGGACCCTATATGCCGACCGCAATCGACGTCTTCGCGAAGGTCCGCGGACACGAGCGTGCCGAGCAGCTGCGCGCCGCCCGCGAGGCCGACCTGCTGCCCTACTTCAGGAAGCTCGAATCGCCCGCCGCTCCGGTGGTCGACGATGGAGGGCGCCGAGCGGATCATGCTCGGCTCCAACAACTACCTCGGGCTGACCGGCGACGAGCGCGTGATCGCCGGCGCGCGCGACGCCCTGGAGCGCTACGGCACCGGCCTGACCGGGTCGCGGCTGCTCAACGGCACGATCGACCTCCACCTCGAGCTCGAGCGCGAGCTGGCGGAGTGGATGGGCACCGAGGAGGCGATCGTCTTCACCACCGGCCACCAGGCCAACGTCGGCACGCTCGGCACGCTGCTGGCGCCCGGCGACACGGTGATCGCCGACTCGGCCGACCACGCCTCGATCCTCGACGGCTGCCTGCTGTCGCGCGCCAAGCTGCGCCCGTTCCGCCACGGCCGGCTCGACAAGCTCGAGAAGATGCTCGAGCGGGCCGAGGACGACGGCGGCGGCGTGCTGGTCGTGGTCGACGGCGTGTTCTCGATGGAGGGCGACGTCGCCGACCTGCCGCAGATCGTCGAGCTGTGCAAGGCCCACGGCGCGCGGCTGATGGTCGACGAGGCGCACGCGGCCGGCGTGCTCGGCGCGCGCGGCGCCGGCGCCAGCGAGCAGTTCGGCCTGGAGAGCGATGTCGACCTGCGGATGGGCACCTTCTCCAAGTCGCTCGCGTCGTGCGGCGGCTTCATCGCCGGCTCGCACGAGGTGATCGACTTCCTGCGCATCAGCTCGCGCGCGTTCCTCTTCACCGCGGCGGCCGTGCCCGCGGCCGTGGGCGCGGCGCTGGCGGCGCTGCGGATCGTCCGCTCCGACGAGGGGCCGCCGCTGTTCGCGAAGCGTGCTCGACAACGCGCGCTACCTGCGCGAGGGCCTGCGCTCGCTGGGGTTCGAGGTGCACGACGTCGGCCCGCCGATCACGACGCCGATCGTGCCCGTGGTGGTCGGCGACGACTGGAAGGCCGTCCTGCTCTGGCGGGCGCTGTACGACGCCGGCGTCTACGTCAACGTCGCCCTGCACCCGGCCGTGCCGCCCGCCGGCGCGCTGCTCCGGACGAGCGTGATGGCGACCCATGACCGGTCCGTCCTTGACGCGTGCGTTGGAGCGGTTCTCAATGGTGAAGGAACGTTTCGAGGCCGAACACGGCGCCGCTTCCGGGCAACCCGCGCCTATAGCACAGATTCCCCGCTCGGCGCGTGATTTCCCGATGCTCGAAAAATCACGCGCTTCTTGCGAATTTTCGGGTCGGTTACCGGTTGACCATCACCCCGACCGATGTCTAGCCTGCGCCCTCGGCCGTTGTCCCCGCCTTCGGACGGGAGAGGGAACGAACAGTGACGTGGCCTGGAGGGGCGCCCCGGTGAGCCGCCGGGACGCCGGGCTCGTCGTTCGTCCGTGCGTGGACTCGGTCGGAGTGATGTCAATGTCGAGGGCGACCCCCACCACGGAGGTGGACGTCGCCATGCGGGGAGGTTTCATGGACGCAACTGCGACGGCACCTGCCGCTCAACACATGCGGGCGCTTGCGCAGGCGAATCGGGTTCGGCTGGCTCGGGCCGAGCTCAAGAAGCAGGTGGCAGACGGAGACGCGTCGGTCGCCGAGGTCGTGCTCGAGTGCCCTTGGGAGGCCGAGAGCATGACCATCAGCGACCTGCTGATGAGTCAGCACCGCTGGGGCCGGACGCGCTGCCGTCGGTTCCTGGCCTCGATCCCCATGTCGGAGACCAAGACCATCGGCACGATGACCGAGCGCCAGCGCCACGAGCTGGCCGGGCTCCTGGCGGGGGATCGCGAGTACGCCATCGCCGAGCTGGCCTGGAGGCGTTAGCACCGGAGGACTTTTGGCACCGGCGGCGCGGTCGCTAAGCGGCGGCGCCGCCGGTGCCGGGGAAGCCCGGCCCACGGGTCGCGATCTCGACGATGTGCCCGTCCGGATCGCGGACGTAGATCGACCGGAAGGCTCCGCGGTCGAAGATCTCGGTGCACTCGACGCCGTGGTTGCGCAGGTAGTCGCGCCACGCCTCCTGCTCGTCGGCGGTGTCGACGATCAGCGCGAAGTGATGCGTCGACCCCGTCCCCACCGTGCCCTTGGGCAGCTCGGGGTACTGCATGAAGCTGAGCAGCATGCCGGCGCCCCCGTGGAGCGCGCCGAACCACACGTGGCGCGTGTTGGGGTCGTCGTCGGACGGCCCGTCGTGGATGATCGCCAGGCCGAGCAGGTCGCGATAGAACGCGATCGTCCGATCGAGGTCGGCCGAGATCGCCGTCAGGTGGTGCAGCCCTCGGAGCTGCATGCGCTTGGGCTCGGACACGGACGGGGAGCGTAGTAGGTCGTCAACCGACGCGCCGCGTGTACGCCCGCGCGAACAGCCACACGCCGAGCCCGAAGGCGACGACCGCGCCGGCCACCACCGCGGGCCACGGCACCTGCGCGAAGTACAACGTCGCGGCCAGCGCCACCGCCACGAGCCCGGCCAGGATCGTGGTGTGCGAGCGGTAGCCGGAGAAGTGCTCGCGCAGCGCCGTGTCGAGGCCGCCCAGCGACCCGAGCAGCATGCCGGCGACCAGCATCGCCCGCCCGCGCTCGGTGTCGAAGTTGATCAGGCCGAGGACGAGCAGGACGATCCCGGCGAGCACGCACAGCTCGACGAGCGGGAACGGGTGCCAGGGCGCCTTCGGCCGCTCCGGCTCGGTTACGGACAGCCTCCCGAGATCTTCACCACCCACCAGCCCATCAGCATCCCCAGCAGCCCGAGCCGCGGGCGGACGTGGTAGCTGGTGCAGCCGGGGCGGCCGAGGTCGGCGTTCCGGAGCCGCTCCCACTTGTGGGCGGGCGGGTCGGCGAGCATCGCCTCGAGCTCGCGCGACGCGATCGCCTGGCGGGCCTCCTGTGCGGCGGCGTCGGCGCCCAGGGCGACCACGCGTGTGGCCAGGGCGTCGCGCACCCGCTCGAGGTCGCCGAGCGACAGCAGGCGCGGGCCGGCCAGAGAGAGCCGCGGCCCCGGATCGAGCCGCGGGTAGGCGCGCGCGACGATCGCGGCGTGCTCGCGCTCGAGGCGGGCGATCTGGTCGCGCAGCGTGCGCCGCGCGGCGTGCTCGTCGCACTGCTCGATCGTCGCCCGGATCTGATCGATCGCAGCCATCGCCTCGACTCCGGGCCAGCGTACCACCGTATCCTCGCTATCCAGCCATGCCGCGCAACGACCCGACCGACACCGGTGGCCTGTTCATCGGCCGCCGCCCCGGCACCGGGCCGCTGAAGTACCGCGGCGCGCCCGAGCGCGGCGGCCCGCGCCGCCGGCGCGCCGACGCGGCGATGGCCGCCGCGGTGCTCGGGCTCGAGGTGCTGCTGTGCCTGAGCCTGTGGGGGCCGCAGCCCGTCGCGTGGCTGTGGGTCGGCTCGCAGGTCGACTACCGCACGGACTCGGTGACCTTCGGCATCACCGTCGCCTTCGCCGGCATGATCGCGACGCTGATGCTCACGCTGGCCGTCTGCGCGCGGCTCGACCGCGCGTGGCGGATCCTGCGCCGCGCCGCCGGACACGAGCAGCGCGAGGGCATGCTGGCGCGGATCTTCGCGGTGACCGCGGTCGTCGCCGGCGCTCGCGTTCCTGGTCTGGTTCGTCCTGCTCGAAGGACCCGCTCCCACCATCGCGCCGCAGTGATCCGGCGCCTGCGCGACTACTACCGCCAGTTCGAGGAGCTCTCGCCGGAGGAGATCAGCGCGGAGCTGCGCGAGCGCCGCGACGCCGAGCGCGCGAGCGCGCTGGCCGAGGTCCACCCGCTCGACCTCGCCACGCCGGCCTGGCACGAGCCGCCCCACGCCGAGGCGGTCAACGCCGCCACCTACGCGCTGCGCCGCGCCGTCAACGCCTACCCGGACGACGGCGCGCTCCGCAACGGCGCTCGCCGACCGCCACGGGATCGACCGACCGACCAGGTCGCGCCCGGCCACGGCGCCGGCGAGCTGCTGCACGCCGCCTTCCGCGCGATCGCCGCGGGCGGCCGGCGTGGCGATCGCCTGGCCCGGCTGGAGCCCGCTGCCCGGGATCGTGCACGAGGCCGGCGCAGCGCCGGTGCCGGTGCCGCTGACCGGCGATGGCGCACCGGACGCCGAGGCGCTCGCCGCGGTCGAGCCGGACACGAGCGCGGTCGTGCTCTGCTCGCCCAACGATCCCACCGGCGCCGTGACGGCCGGCCTGCGGGCGCTGGCCGAGCGGCTCGCACGAGCCCGTCTGGCTGGTGGTCGACGCCGCGCTCGCCGAGCTGGCGCCCGACGAGGACGTCGCCGCTCTGCTCGCCGCGCGCGAGCGCATGCTCGTCGTCCGCTCGTTCTCCAAGGCGCACGCCATGGCCGGCCTGCGCGCCGGCTACGCGCTCGCCAACGACGCCGACTGCTCGACGCGCCTGAGCCCGGCCGGCGGCGTCTCGGCGCCGGCCCAGGCGGCGATGCTGTGGGCGGTCCGCGACGGCGAGGCGGTGGTCGCCCGCCGCCGCGCCGCCGCCGCGCGCGAGCGCGAGCGGCTCGCCGCCGCCCTGCGCGGCAGCCCGTTCTCCTTCCCGGCCGGACACGGCCACCTCGTCTGGCTCGCATCGACCGAGGAGGACGGCGCCTCGATCGCGCGCCGGCCTCGCCGCGCAGCGGATCTACGTGACGCCCGGCGCGCGCTGGGGCGACGAGCAGCACGTGCGGATCGCGCTGCGCGACGGCGCCGCCACCGACCGCCTGGTCGGCGGCGCTGTCTGAGCTAGCCGTTCTCGAACTCGGACCGCAGCTCGGCGAACGCCGTCGATGAGATGCGCACCGACACCAGGTCGTCCTGCGTGCCCGCGAACAGCACGATCTCGCCCGAGCGAGTCCGTGAAGCCGCCGAAGACGTGGTGCTGCTGCATGCGCGTCGCCCGCCGCTCGTCGGCGATCACCTCGAGCGTCTCACGCAGCCAGCGGCCCTGGGAGCGGTTGAAGGCGACCGCCCGCAGGCCGTTGCAGATCACGACGGCGCGGTTGTCGGCGTAGACGTAGCCGGCCGGCCGCTCCGCGGGCAGGGTTGCATGCGTCATGGCGGGAGTCTGTCAGCGCTCGCGGACGCGGAACGCACCGCGCATGAACGGGTGCACGCGGCAGAAGAACGTGTAGGTCCCGGCGCGCAGGCTTCTTCGGCGTCCTCCAGTCGCGCGCTGCGCCGCCGCGGTCCTGCCCGGCCGGCCCGAAGCCGAGGTTGCCGGAGTCGAACCGCACCGGGCCGTCGGCCAGCGGGTAGGCGATGCCCGTCGTGCGGTTGCACGGGCGCGCGGCAGGAGGTGATCGAGTGCAGGATGCCCGTCGGCGTCGCGGTTGACGAACCTCAGCGAGCGTCCCGCGGCGGATCGTCGGCGGGCGGCGCCGCACGCCGGACCGCAGCAGGTCGCCGGCGCCGTAGACGAAGTCGTTGATCGCCACGGTGCGCCGGCGCGGCACCGGCCCGGCCAGCAGCTTGCGCGGGTCGGCGAGGCCGCCGAAGGCGCCGCCGTGGTTGCGGTTCTCGTCGAGGTGGCCGTGCGTGAGCAGCCCGCGCACGTCGACGTCGGTCGCGAACGGGTCCGGCCCGCTGCCGCCCGGGTTGAAGGCGACCTGCATGATCCCCATCGCCTCGTACCAGGAGGCGCGCCTGGAGTCGTAGGTCGCGGTCACCGACAGCACGTCGCCGGCCTTGACGCCGACGCGCCACTCGGCCGGCGTGACCTCCATCGCCACGTCCCACGACACCGCGCCGGCCGGCTCGAAGTACTTCGCGCGCGAGCGGAACAGCCGCACCTTCCTGCCGCCGCGCTCCAGCCACAGGTCGGTCCACAGGCCGCCCGGGTGCAGGTGGCCGCCGGTGCCGACCAGCACGCCGTCCTGCTGGACGGTCGTGCGATGCCGGGTGTAGTTGCGCTCGCGCGACTCGTCCGGGAACGTGTAGCGGCCGTCGCGCCCGCCCGTGCCGCGGTCGCACGTCGAACACCGGGTAGAACGAGCCGCTGCGGACGTCGAGCCACAGCGTGCGCACCTCCTGCATAGCGGCCGCCTCGGGCGTCCCGTCGGGCACGAACTCGAGCTCGTAGTCGATGTAGACGTCGGCCGGCGTCGGCGTGAGGTTGTGGATCATGTGGTTCATGACCCACTGGTCGCTCGTCCGGTAGCGCCAGCCGTAGCCGGACGGCGCGCGCAGGATCGTCTTCTCCTCGCCGGCCGCGAACAGCGGCGCGAAGTTCGAGAGCCAGACGCCGTGATGCAGGTGCACGACGTCGACGCGCGGGACGACGCCGTTCGCGTACGTGAGGTTGGGCTTGAAGCTGGTGATCCAGCCGTCGACCGGCGGCTTGAGGTCGTTGGCCTCGAGCTCGATCGTGTTCTGCCCGGGGCTGACGTGGATCGGCCCGTAGCGGTACTTCAGCGTCTCCGCCTGCGCGGCCGGCGCCAGCGCCAGGAAGAGCACGAGGGAGAGCAGGGCGCGGCGCATCGGGCGCACAGCCTAGTCGGGCCGCGGTGGCCGGCCCGCCGATTGGACGAATTCGCGTCGAAGGTCAACTGCGGCTGGTTAGGGAGGCGATGGGGATCGGCCGCGGCGGCGGAGTTCGTGGATCCGATCCTGACTACGAGGACCGCTATGTAGGTACCGTCATGGGCAGGACGGGTCGCGGAAATCCGGCCCCGCCGGCGTCCCCAGCCTCCCTAACCAGCCGCAGTTGACGTTCGCCGGCGCCACCTCAGCGCAGGATGTCCCACGCCGTCCACAGCGCCTCCTGGACGAACAGATCGGCCACGCCGGGCACGCCGACCGCCACGAGCGCGAGCCGCCGCGTGCCCTTGCCGGGAGCGCCCCGCTCGGGCTCGCCGAACAGCACGGCCAGCCGCCCGTTCTCGTCCGCCAGCACGAGCCGGCCGTCGGCCTCCTCGATCCGCGGCGCGCCCACCAGCCCGTCGAACGCCCAGACGCCGACGCCGGTCTCCAGCACGGCCACGGTCAGCGCGTCGGCGATCAGCCCCTGCGGGCGCAGGCCGCCCTCGCGTCATCCGGCGCAGCACGAGCGCCTCGACCGGCGTGCGGACGACGTCGGGGTCGAGGCCGATGTGGCGGAAGAACACGCGGTGGGCGTGCGGCACCTCGCGCTGGCGCATGGCGATCGCCTCGGCGCCGGTCATGCGGTCGGCCATCCGGCGCAGCCGCTCGCGCAGCTCGCGCGGCGTCGGCGCCGGCCGTGGTCGCGACCTCGGTCCACGCCAGCCACAGCCCCGGATGCTCGGCGGCGACGGCGTGCGCCACGAGCCCGCGCCGGATCTCCGGCTCGTCGCTCACAGCTCCTCGATCGCGGCGGTCAGCTCGGCCTCGTCCTGGCTGCCGAACGTCGTGCGCGTCGACCTCGCCGCCGCGCTCGGCGAAGGTGATCTGCGGGCAGACGGCGACCGCGTAGGCGTTGGCCACCGCGCCGTCTCGGTCGTAGCCGACGGGCAGCCCCAGCCGCGCTCGCGCACGCGCTCGCGCAGCTCGTCGCGGTCGCCGACGCGTGGCGACGGCGGCGAACTGGACGTCCGGGAATCGCGCGCGCAGGCGGTCGAGGACGTCGATCTGCTCGACGCAGCGCGTCGATCGGCTCGGCGAAGAAGGCGAGCACCACCGGGCCTCGCTCGGACAGCTCGCACACGTTGAGGATGTCCTCGCCGCGCACGTCGCAGCGCGCTCGGACATGTTCGGCATCGCCCTCGAGGTCCGAGAGCGCGAGCGGGACCGCGAAGGCGGGCAGCTCGCTCCCGGCCTCGCACGCCGCGCGAGCCGGGGCCCTCGGTGACGCATCGAGTTGTAGGAGATGTAGGCGATCAGCGGCGAGCGCCAGCACGCCGACGATCGCGCCCGGGCCGCTTCACGCCGACGGCCGCAGCCGGCTCCGGCGCACGCCGCACGGCGGCGCGGCGCTCGGCCAGCACGAGCACCGCCGGCAGCACGACCAGCACGCCGAGCAGCGACACCGTGAGGTCGACCACCGTGACGAGGCCGAAGTCGCGCAGCATCCGAACGTCCGACAGCGCGAGCACGGCGAAGCCGGCGATCGCCGTCGCGCCGGAGGCGAGCACCGCGGCGCCGGTCGAGCGATAGGTGCGGCGGATCGCCTCGGCGGGCGCGTGGCCGGCCGCGCGCTCGGCCTCGAAGCGCGCCGACAGCAGCACGGCGAACTCGGTCGAGATCGCCAGCACCAGCGCGCCGAGCATCGCCGACAGCGGGTTGAGCGGCACGCGCAGCAGCCACAGCACGAGCGCCGACCAGCCGGTGGCGAGCGCGATCGGCACGACCGGCACCCACGCGCGCTCCCACGCGCGGCGCCACGAGCCGCTCGACCGGCGCCGCACGAGCAGCAGCACGAGCAGCACGGCCAGCAGGCCGACCACGAGCGTCAGGCCGCGCCGCAGCGGGTCCGACAGCGTCGCGTTCGCCTCGGCGCCCGAGCACCGGCAGGCCGGCCAGCCGGGCGGTCACGCCGGGCGGCGGGTCGAGCCGCTCGCGCAGGTCGCGGATGATCTCCTGCTGGCGCTCGAGCGACGTCAGCCGCACGCCGAAGGCGAGGTTGGCGGTCTTGCGGTCGGCGGTGATCACCGCGCGCGAGAAGTACGGCGGCACCGCGTCGAGCAGCGCGCGGATCCGCTCGCGGTCGCCGGCCGACTGCGACGGAGCGGAAGAGGTCGGGCAGCGACAGCGCCGGGCACAGGTCGGCGCGGCCGCAGCCGCGCTCGGCCGAGTAGCCGTAGCGCTCGAGCACGCCGGCCTGGTAGTCGCGCATCCACTTCACGACCGCCGGGTCGGTGAGGTCGTCGCCTTCGATCACGACGTCGATCTCGCCCGCCACGCCGGTCGCCTGCTGGAGCGTCTTGAGGTCCTGCACGGCCGCCAGGTCCTGCGGGACGAGCCGGTCGATGTCGGAGACGACCTCGGTCTGGCTGTCGAGCCCCCAGCCGACCGACGGCGACCGCGAGCCCCACCGCCAGCACGCGGCCCGGCCGCCGCAGCGCGCCGCGCACGGCCGCGTCGCCGGCGCGGCGCGCGGGCCCGGCGAAGCGGGCGGCCGAGCCGCGCCGCGCGGCGGCCTCGGTGAGCTCGCCGGCGCCGCGCAGCGAGCGCGCGAGCCGCGCCGTCGCGCGGGCGCAGCGACAGCGCGGCGGTCCCGGCCGTCAGCGCCAGCGCGAAGGCGATCGCGATGCCCGCCACCAGCAGCGCGCCGAAGCCGCGCACCATCGGCACCGGCGACGAGCAGCAGCACGAGGAAGCCGACGCCGGTGGCGAGCGCGGCGGTGGCGATCACCGGCACCGCGACGCGCGCCGCGCGCACGGCGTCGCCCTCCTCCTGCACGCGCGCCTGGTACTGGATCGCGTAGTCGACGCCGAGCCCGAGCAGCACCGGCAGGACGGCGATCGAGGCCATCGTCAGCGGCAGGCCGAGCAGCGCGGTCGCCCCGAACGTGATCGCCACCGCGGCCAGCGCGATCGCCAGCGGCAGCAGCCGCAGCCGGCTGCGGAACACGAGCGCCAGCACGAGCGCCATCAGCACGAGGCCGGCCACCAGCAGGCGCAGCGTCGAGCCGGCCAGCGCGTCGGTGACGTCGTCGGCCACCACCGGCGCGCCGGTCACCGTGTAGCCCGCCGCGTCGGTCAGCCGCCACTCGCGGCATCCGCACCGCCTCGCGCACGAGCGCGACCGCCTGCTCGCGCTCGTCGTCGCGTCAGGTCGGGCTTGAGGCGCACCTGGATCAGCGCCGACTCGCGGCGACGGGAACAGGTAGGCGAAGCGCGCCTTCGGCGTCTCGGCGCCGCGCGAGGGGTCGAACACCAGCGCGGAGACGAACTCGGGGTCGTCGATGCTCGGCAGCTGGGTGAGGCCGAGCCCGTAGCGCAGGTTGACCTGCAGCAGGTCGCGCACGAACTGCGCGTAGACGAGCTGGCGCGCCGACTCGCCGAGCCGCTTCTGCTCGGCCGGCGGCTTGCCCTGGGCGCGCGCGACCCGCCGCGCGGCGCGCGCCGGCCCGCGCGGCCTCGGCCGCCTTCGTGCGCATCTGGACCTGGATCTGGTCGTTGATCTCGCCGGCCGCCGCGTTGACGAAGGTGCCGGGCCCGTAGACGACCTGGACCGGCTTGGTCTGCGCGAGCCGGTCGCACGGCGAGCCGCGCGCCGCCGGGCGCCGCCTGGCCCTCCGGCTTGTTGCCCGACAGGCAGCCCTCGAGGCCGACCAGCCGGCCGAGGTTGGAGTTGAGCACGAGCCTCGGCAGGTCGCCGCGGACGAGCACGAGCACCGAGTGGTCGCCGAAGCGCTCGCGGTAGGTCTCGGTCGCCTGGAAGCTGTCCGCCCCGCGGCCGACGAGCGTGTCCATCGCCGCGCTCGGCTCCAGCCGCAGCGCCAGCACGCCGCCGGCCACCGCCAGCACGGCGACGACCGCCAGCACCCGCGCCGGCCGCCGGGCCGAGGCGCGCACGATCCGCTCGAACCCCGTCATCTCCATCGAGGGTAAACGCCCTCAGCGCGCCCGAACGTGCGGGTACTGCGTGATCTGGCCGCCGAAGTCGTAGGGGCCCTGGAGGCGGCACGGACCGGCGGGCACGTTGCCCGGGCGTGCCTCCGAAGCCGAACTCGATGATCCGGTCCAGCAGCTCCTGCGGGACCAGGTCCCCGACCGCGGGCGGCAGCGGCGGGAGCGGCACGTTGGTGATGTTCGGCTGCCCGTTGAGGCAGCCGCGGTCGTCGAACACGTCCATGCCCCGGCTCAGCTGCTTGGAGAGCCCTGGCTTCGTGTACGCGTTCGGGCGGTTGCTGCCGATCCGCCGCGGATAGACGGCCAGGTTCTCCGGGTTCAGCGGGTTGACCGTGCGCAGGTAGTGGATCCCGCTGGTGTCCTTCGCCTGGGTGGCGGCCGGCGTGTTGGCGAGGAAGGCGGTGAGCTCGGGCTTGTAGAGGCCGAGGAAGTCGACGATCGGCCCGAGCTGCCGCATCGCCGGGTCGAGCTGGGCGATCAGCGGCCGCGCGTCCTCGAGCACCCTCTCGGCGGCCGGGAAGCCCTTCACCGACGCGTCGATCAGCGGGTTCAGCTCGCGGAACAGCGCCTCGAGGTCGGGCGACAGCGCGCCGAGGTCCTGCAGCGTCGGGCTCAGCTCCCGGGCCGCGGGCCGGAGCTGGGTGATCAGCGGGTCGGTGTCGACGGAGAACTCCGCCAGCCGCTCGAGCGTCTGCTGGGACTCGCGCTCGAACGTGGGCAGCGCGATGAACGTCTCCTTGAGCTGCTCGTCGCGCGACGCGGTGGCCTGGAAGACACGGTTGGAGTTCTCGATCAGCGAGCGCAGCTGGCCGTTCCGCTCGGTCAGCGCCTCGAACACGACGCCCGTGTTCGAGATCAGGCTCGTGACGGCGCCCTCCTGGCGGTTGAGGATGTCGACCAGCTCGGCGGAGTCCTCGGCGAACGGCCCGAGGTTGCCGAGCGCGTCGTTGAGGTCGCGCCCGTAGCCGCTGATGCCGCGCGCCTGCTCCTGCATCCAGGTCTGGAACGCCGCTCGCGTCTCCGGGTCGAACGTCCGGTAGATCTCGTCGAGCTGGACCGTGTCCGCGATCTGCGACTCCGGCAGCGAGCCGCCTTCGGGCACCGGCTCGGCGTCGGCGCTGCCCGGCGTGAGCTCGACGTAGGTCTCGCCCAGCAGCGTCTTCTGGCGCAGGATCGCGCGCGCGTCGGAGGGCAGCGGGGCGTAGCGCGACTGGAGCTCGATGACCACGATCGAGCGCCCCGTCTCCGTGTCGGGCTCGATCGACTTCACGCGCCCGACGGGCACGCCGGAGATCCGCACGTCCGCCTCGGTGGCGAGCTGGGTCGCCTCGGCGAACGAGGTCTGGAAGCGGTAGCCCTGCGGCTTGAGCGGGATCGCGCCGCCGAAGGCGAGCCACAGGAACAGCAGCAGGCCGAAGCACGACAGCGCGAACACGACCATCGCGGCGATCCGGCCGAAGGACGGGGCGGCCTTGTTCATGGCGTCGGCGCTCCCGGCTGCGGGCAGATCTCTGCCGCCGTCGGGCCGTTGAGGAGATCGACGAGCGTGCCGAGCGCCGGGTTGGTGCCGGCCACGGTCTCGAGCAGCTCCGCGGTGTCGCAGTTGAAGACCACGATGCCGTGGCGGATCGGGCCGTGCGCGTCCTGCGTGGCGAACACCGTCGAGCCGACGTGGTTCGCCCACGAGAGCCAGAAGAGGTAGCCCTCCTTGTCGCTTCCGGGCGGGTTGTAGGCGAGCGTGTTGAGCAGCGCGTTGACGACGCGGAAGCTGCGCGTGAGGTCCGGCGTGGCGGCCGCCAGGTCGCGCATCGCGGGCCGCAGCTCGCGCACCGTCGGCAGCGCAGCGCGCGTGAACGGCCGCAGCTCGTCGCGGATGATCGGCGTCGTCTCGACCAGGAACGGGCGCGTCTCGCGCAGCGACGGCCCGAGCGCGCGCGCCGCCGGCCGCAGGTCCTCGAGCGTCGGTCCGAGCACGGAGGCCATCCGGTCCACGCTGGCCAGCGCCTTCTGCGACTCGTCGAGCGTCGAGGGCAGCTCCTGCAGCGTCGCCTGGATGTTGGCGCTCTGGTTCGCGAGCGCCGCGAACACCTGGTTCGAGCTGTCGACGAAGTTGGCGACCTGCGCGTCGCGGCTCCCCAGCTCCCCCATCAGCAGCGAGAGGTTGTGGATCGCGCGCCGCAGGTTGTGCCGCCGCAGGGCGAGCTGCTCGTTGACCCGGCGGGCGTAGCGGGCGGTCGGCTCGAAGCGCCGGATGGTCCGCGCGAGCGCGCGGCCGTTGTCCTTCAGGCCGATCGAGGCGTCGCCCAGCAGCAGCTTGAGGTAGTCGCGCGTGTCGGCGTCGAGCGAGGCGAGGACCTCGTCGAGGTTCACGTCCGGCAGCGTCTGCGAGGCCGGGATCCGCTCGCCCTCGGCCAACTCGCCCGCCTCCGGGGTGCCGGGCGTGAGCTCGGCGACCATGTCCTTGAGCCCCGTCTTGGGGCGCATGAGGATGCTGGCGTCGCGGTAGATCGTCGCGTGCTCGCGCTCGATGTCCAGCCCGATCACGGCCTTGCCGCTCTCGAGCTTCACGCTTGAGATCTCGCCGACCTCGACGCCCGCGATGTTGACCGTCTGGCCCTGCCCCGGGGTGACGGCCTGGGCCGTCGTGAGCTCGGCCTCGACGGTGACGAAGTCGCGCCCGAGGATCGGCACGCCGGCCGGCAGCGACAGCCGCTGGTTGTCCAGGATGAACACCGCCACGACGAGCGAGATGATCGAGCAGGGCGATGATCGCCGCGAAGTCGCGCCAGTGCTTGCGGATGGCGGTCACTTCGCGCCGTCCTTCGTGGGCCCGAACGGGCGCAGCTTGGCGCGCAGCTGCGGCAGCGCCTTCTTGGCGGCCAGCGCGGCCTGGCCCGTCGGCGCCGACTTGGCGGCCGCCGGGCCGTTGAGGTTCGGCGGCGTCTGCCGGTAGCACTGCTCGTTCGGCCGGTACGGCGGCTTGGTGCCCGGATAGAACGGGCGGTTGCCGAGCGGGACGGCGACCGCGTTGCCGAACAGCTCGCCGGTGTTCGGACGAGGCCGAGCCGAGCGACAGCGACTCCGCGCCGCCGCCGGTCTGGAAGCGCACGTACATGCCGTTGCCGTCGAAGTTCTGGCCCTCGCCGGACAGCCCGACCAGCGTGTAGAAGAACTCCTTGTAGTTCTCCACGCCGGTCGTGAACTCGTCCTCGATCACGACGTCGCCGGTCGGCAGCAGCACGTCGCGCGCGCACTTGGACGCGAGGTCGGTCTGCGGCAGCAGGTCGAGCAGCCGGTCGGTCAGCCTCGCGAGGTCCTGGCTGGCCGGGGCCAGCTCCTTCGCCACCCCGCCCAGCTCCTTCGGGCCCATCCACGGACGCGCCTGGTCGATCCACGGCAACGCCGCCTCGATCGTGGCCGGCGTCTCGCGGACGCCCGGGATGATCTCGCGCGCGAACGCGCGCGTGGAGGGGAACGCCTCGTTCAGGGAGGCCAGCGCGCGGTTGGCGGTCGTGAGCGTGAGCGGCAGCTCGCGTACCGAGGTCTGCAGGTTGCCCGACTCGGCGGCGAAGGCCGCCATCGTCGCGTTGAAGTTGGTGATCAGCCCGCGCAGCGCGTTCTCGTTGCGGATCAGTGCGCCGGTCGTGCGCGCGGTGCCGTCGATCAGGCGCGACAGGTCCTGGTTGGGCTCGGTGCCGAGGAAGGCCTCGAAGACCTGCGCGGTCGAGCGCTCGGCGTCCGGGATGTCGTCGTAGGCGTCGTTGAACGACTCGGCGGCGGTCTCCCCGCGCGTCGAAGGGTGGGCGTCGCGGTCCTCGGCCGCCGTCGGCTTCGAGTTGAGCGCCACGTTGAGGCTGTTGAGGACGTCCTTGAGGTCCTGCCGCGTGTCGGACTGAAGCGACGTCAGCACCTGGTCGAGCTGCACCGGCGTGGCGGTCTGCGTGACCTTGATCGTGCCGCCGTCCTCGAGCTCGGGCGCCCGCGGCGATCCAGGCTTGAGGTCGACGAAGAAGTTGCCCTCGAGGAAGATGCGCGGCCGGATCTTGGCCGTCGCGTCCGTCGTGCACCGGCCGCCCCTCGTCGTCGATCTGGAGCACGACGACCGCCGCGTTCTGGTTGTCCTCGTCGGCCTTGACCTCCTTGACCTTGCCGACGTCGACGCCGGCGATCCGCACCGGCGAGCCGGGTCGGATCGAGTTCGCCGACTGGAAGACGGCGTTGACCTCGTACGGCTTGGTGAACGGGATGTCCTTGGTGAAGCCGAGGAAGGCGATCACGACGACCACGACCAGCGCGATCACGCCGATCGTCACGGGGCTGAGCCGGCGGCGGGCCATCAGCGGTTGCCCTCCGTGCGCGCCTGCTGCGTGCCGGGCGGGTTCGAGAGGACGGTGCGGCCCCGTGCATACGGCTCGTTGCCCGCCTCGCACTCGCGCGGCTGGCCGGGCGCGGCCGTGTTCGGATACGGGTTGGTGTGGAGGTGGTTGTCCTCGGTGGGCCCGTTGGCGGGCGCGGACGCCGGGCCGCCCTCGCTGTTCGGGCCCTGCGGCGTGGCGACGATGATGAAGCGCTGCCACGTGCCGTTGCGGTCGCCGACGCTCAGCAGCGACGAGACGTTGCGGAACCACAGCGTCAGGTAGTTGCAGACGGTCTGGGCCGGGGTGATGAACGCCAGCGTCGGGTTGAGCGACTGGAGCGTGGAGGTCGTGGCCTGCAGTCCCTGACGGACCTGCGGGTCCTCGGCGAAGACCTGGAGCTCGTCGAGCAGCGAGGCGAGGCGGCGGTTGAACGGCGGCGTGCGCGGCAGCGTGCGGGTGCCCTCCACGAGCGCGTCGGCGATCGTCGGCGCGTACTGGCGCAGCGCCGCGGCGCCCGGCTGGAGCTCGCGGAACAGGCCCTCGGTGTTGCGCAGGAACGGCCGCTGCGATCGGCAGCGTCCGGATCGCGGTGTCGAGCGCGGGCACGCCGCCGGTGATCGAGTCCTGGATGTACGGCCGCGACACCTCGCGCAGCGCGCGGAAGGTGGTGTCGAGGTTGACGAACAGCTCGGCCTGGGTCTCGGCGGCGGGCGCCACGATCGCCGCCGCGTCGCCCAGCTCGCCGAAGAAGCGGCGCAGGTTGGTCTCCGGCGAGGCCAGGTTCTGCGCGACCGGCACGATGTCGCGCAGCAGCGGCCGGAACGCGCCGATCGCGGTGTTGATCGACTCGCCGCGGCCGGCGAACGCGTCGCCGAAGCCGGTCGTGTTGGCGCGCGATCGCGTCGCGCGTCTCCTCGTCGAACATGCTGAGGACCTCGTCGAACTCGACCGGCGTCGGCGTGGCCTGGGCGATCGGGATCGTCGCGCCCTCGTCGAAGCCCTCGCCGTCGCTGCCGCGGGTGATCTCGACGTACTTGAGGCCGAGCGCCGAGCGCGGGCGGATGATCAGCGTCGAGTCGCGCGGCAGCGGCGCGACGTCGCGCTCGAGCGTGAGGTCGAGCATCGGCGATCGTCGTGCCGTCGTCCTGCCGCTCCGCCGAGATGCCGTCGACGAAGCCGACGCGCGCGCCGCCGATGCGCACGTCGTTGCCGACCACGAGGTTGGCCGCGCTCGGCACCTCGGCGCGCAGCTGGTAGGTCGGCACGAACGGCAGGCCGCGGTTGGCGTTGTAGGCCAGGAAGACGGCGACCAGCACGACGAGCACCGTCGCGGCGCCGATCAGGACCGGGTTGCCGGCGATCCCGGCGCGGCCCTTCATTCGTCGCCTCCGAAGAGGTAGTCGAGCAGCGTCTCGGTCCGCTCCTGCTCGGTGGGCGCCTGCGGGGCCGGCGTGGGCGCCGGGGTCGGGGTCGCGGTCGGCTCGGGCGCGACCTCCTGATCGGCAGCCGCGCGGTCGCGGTCACGCGTTCGCCTCTCGGGCTCGGGCGCCTCCGGGAGCTCGAGCCCGAGCGCCTTCGCGAGCGCCACCGCGGTGCGCTGCAGCACCGCGTCGCGCGGTGCCGCCGAGGCGGCCTGCGCGGAGCTCGAGCTCGCGGCGCGCGGGTAGTTGGCCGAGCAGCCGAAGGCCGCCTGGACCGCGTAGTTGGCGCACTGGTTGACGATCAGGCCGGCGCGCAGGTAGTGGCCGAACGAGTCGAAGCCGTTGATCGCGGCGACCTGGAAGAAGACGTAGTCCATGAAGCGGTTGATGCCGCCGGTGCGCTGGAACGACTCGAGGAGCTTCCGCGCGTTCGCGCCCACCGGCTTGGCGGCAGCGGCGAGCTGGCGGGTGTCGCGGGCCACCGGGAGCGCCGCGCGGACGGCCGGGGTGCCGGTCTCGGTCATCTCGCCGAGCGACTCGAAGGCCGGGATGGCGGCCTCCGAGAACGGCCCGAGCTGGATCACCATGCGGTTGATGTCGGGGGCCACGGCGCCGAGGTCGGTCAGCACCGGCGTCATCTCGTTGCTCAGCGCGCCGAGGCGCACCATCGTCGGCTGCAGCTCGCGCAGGAAGCGCGGGCAGCCGCTCGATGTCGGCCTGCAGCGCGTCGCTGACCTCGGCGGTCGCCTGAGCGACCTCACCGGAGTTCTCGATCGCGCCGGCGACGTGCTCGCGCTCGCGCGCCAGCGGCTCGAGGATCGTGTCGGAGTCGCGCGCCAGGTCGGCGAGGACGTCGTTCTGCCGGGCGAGGATCTTCAGGACCTCGTCGATCTCCTTCAGCGCCGGGTCGGCGCGCCGGATGACCACTCCCAGGTCCTCGCCGCGGCCGGCGACGCCGATGCCGAGGTCGGAGAGGATGATCGACAGGCGCTCGCGCACCGGCTGGCGCATGATGTTGTTGAGCAGGTCGATGTCGACCGCCTTGGCGTTGCGGTCGACCGGCAGCAGGTACTGGCCCTCGCCGTCGCCCTCCTCGATCTGCTCGAGCTCCGGCGGCGGCTCCTCGCCGGCCGCGCGCTGCTCGGTCAGCGTGCACTCGACGAAGCGCTCGCCGATCAGCGACTGCGGCCTGACGATGCAGCTCGCGTCGCTGCGGAAGTCCTGGTAGCCGGGATCCTCGATGTCGAGCACGACGGCGGCCTTGTTGTCGTCGGTCACGTCGATCGAGTCGATCGAGCCGACGCGCACGCCGGCGACCTTGACGTCCTCGCCGGGGATGACGAAGCCGGCGTTCTCGAAGATCGCGCGGACCTTGTAGTCGCCGCCGCCCTCGTCGCCGGCGCCCAGCGCGACGACGGCGAACGCGGCGGCCGCGGCGATCAGCAGGATGACGGCGGCGACGCGCCTCATGGGCCGGGGAGCACGAGGCTCGGGTCGCAGTCGAGGCTGCCGCCGTCGGTGAACGGGGCCGAGCCGTCCGCCGGCCGCTGCGTGGCGGCGCCCGGGCAGCGGCGGATGACGCCGGTCTCCACGCCGTCCATGCGGTTCGCGGGAGGCACCGGGGTCAGCAGCCCGCCGGCCGGGTTGTCGGCGAACTGGAACGCGTTGAACATCGGCTGGATGCGCGCGTAGTGGCCGTTGGCGTCGTAGTTCGCGGAGCCCTGGCCGAAGTCGCGGACCCAGCCGATGAAGTCCGGCGTGTACGGCCGCGCGAACTCCAGCACCGGCTGGGCCTTCACCAGCGCCTGGCGGCCGCTACGGAAGGCGGGCGTGGCGGCGCGCTGGAGCGCCGGCATCTTGCGCGTGGCCTCGACGAGGTCGTTGTCGGGACCCGAGCGGCGCACGGCGAGCCGCAGGTCGCGGATCGTCGGCCGCGCGGCCTGCACCAGTGGCCGCAGCTCGCGCAGGAAGGGCGCCAGGTCCTTGGTCGCGGGCTTGGAGACGTCGACCAGCACCTCGAGGTCGTCGAGCGTGGCGCGCAGGTTCACGAACGTCGTGTTCGCGCGCCGCAGGGTGGTCGGCAGCAGCCCGAGCGCGCGCGCCAGCGCGACATTCTCGGACCCGATGGCGGCGGCGGTCTCGTTGGCGTTGCCGACCAGCTGCGAGAGATCGTCGCGCCGCTCCGCGATGGTGGTCACGGCGCGGCTGGAGTTGACGAGGAACTCGGTCAGCGCGGCCTCGTCCTCGGTCACCTCCTGCACGAGCCTGCGCGAGCTCGAGAGCAGCGGGTTGAAGTACTTGGCCGACAGCCCGGCCTGCTCGCCCTTGCCCTCGTACTGGGTGGCGAAGCCCTCGATCACGCCGGCCAGGTCGTCGCGCGTGCCCTCGTCGAGCGTGTTGAAGATCTGGTCGAGGTCGACCACGTCGGTGGTCGACTCCGTGGTGATGGTCGCCTCCTCGGGCAGCTCCTCGGCGTCGCCGGGCGCCGGCGTCAGCGCGATGTAGCGGTTGGCGATGCCGGAGAGCGACGTGAGCCGGATGACGGCCTGCGTCCCCTCCCGGAGCGGCGCGTACGGCTCCTCGACGACGACCTTGATCGCCGCCTGGTTGTCCTCGGTCAGCTCGATCTCGCGCACCGAGCCGACGCGGCGGCCGCCCACCTGGACGTCGTCGTCGGTGACGAGCTGGCCCGCGTTCTGGAAGATCAGCGTGTACTCGGTGCCGCCGTCACCCCGGAACAGGAGCAGCCATACGGCGAGCGCCACGGCCAGGGCCAGGGCGCCGGCCGCGGCCGTCCGTGCCACGCTCACCGATGATGCTCCGTCATCCGCTCAAGTCCCCCAGAAACAGGGGGGAACCCTATCGTGGCCTTGTTAACGGCGGAGCCGGTCGTCCGGTCAGTGCGCGAACGCGGCGCTACTCCATGCCCAGCGGGCCCTGGGAGGCGCCGCTGAGGAACTGCCGGACGAACTGGTTGTCGGAGTTGAAGAGATCCTCGGCCGGGCCGGACTCCACGATCCGGCCGCGCCACAGAACGGCGATGTACTCGGCGACCCGCTTGGCCGACATGATGTCGTGCGTGATCACCACGTAGGCGCCGCCGTTCTCCTCGTGGACCTCCTTGATCAGCTCGCACAGCAGCGCGGTGCGAACCGGGTCCAGGCCGGAGTCGGGCTCGTCGAAGAGCACGATGTCGGGATCGAGCACGAGCGCGCGGGCGAAGCCGGCGCGCTTGCGCATGCCGCCCGAGAGCTCGTTCGGCATCTTGTCGGTCGAGCCCTCGAGCCCCACCTCGCGCAGGCGGCGCATGACGATGTCGTCGATCTCGTCCTCGCCCTTGTCCGTGTGCTGACGGAGCGGGAACGCGACGTTGTCGTAGAGGTTCATCGACCCGAACAGCGCGCCGTCCTGGAACAGGACGCCGAACCGCTTGCGCATGTCGAACAGGTCGTCGTCGCGCATGCCGGGCACCGACTCGCCGTGCACCAGCACGTCGCCCTCGTCGGGGTAGAGCAGGCCGACCATGTGCTTGATGCAGACCGACTTCCCGGTGCCCGACGGCCCGAGGATCATCGAGATCTTGTCCTCGGGGATCGACATGTTGAGGCCGCGCAGGATCTTGTTGCGGCCGAACGCCTTGTGGACGTCGACGAACTCGACCGCGTCCGTGGTGCCGGTGGGCCGCTGCTTGCCGGTGTGCCAGCGATATTCGTCGTCGTGTGTCTCGGTGCTCACGGTCAGCCTCCGATTGGGGCTCTCGGATTGGCGCCCCAGAAGACCTGGGTTCCCAGCATGCCGATCAGGTGTACCAGCACGATGTTGAGGACCATCGATTTCGCGGTCGCGGTGCCCACGCCGACCGGCCCTCCGCTCGCCGTGTACCCGTAGTAGCAGCCGACGAGCACGATCACGGTGGCCATGGCCATCGCCTTGATCACGCTGTACACGAGGTCGGGTGGGTTCTGGAACATCCAGAAGATCAGCGAGTAGCCGCCGCTGGAGACCTCGCCGATCTGCTGCACCACCGCCAGGTAGGACGCGAAGAAGCCGGCGCCGATCCCCGCCAGGTACAGGAACGGCAGCACGAGCCAGGCCGCGAGCAGGCGCGTGGCGCACAGGAAGGTCATCGAGGAGATGCCCATGACCTCGAGCGCGTCGATCTCGTCGGAGATCCGCATCGCGCCGAGCTCGGCCACGATCCCGGTGCCCACCTTGGCGGCCATCATGTAGCCGAAGGCGTACGGGACGAGCTCGCGCAGGTCGCACCAGGCGGCGAACACGCCGGCGTAGGCGGGCGAGCCGACGGCGCGGTTGAAGTAGGCGCCCTCGATCCCGCACTGGAGGCCGGTGATGAAGATCAGGCCCCAGATCACCAGCGTCGAGGACAGGATCAGCAGGCCGGCCTGGCGCAGCGCCTCGCCGAAGAAGCGCATGACCTTGAGCGTGAAGACCTCGGCGACGACCGTCGAGCAGAAGCGGACGATCTCGCCGAAGGAGGCGATCCAGTCACGCGGGATTGCTAGCCACTGACGACCCATGGCTACCGGATGTTGATGATCTCCGGGTGGGTGGCCAGCAGCGTCTGCGTGAACACGTAGTTGAACGCGAACACGCCGAGCGTGGCGATCACCACGGCCTGGTTGACGGCGCGGCCGACTCCCGCGGCGCCGCCGGACGCGGTCATCCCCTTGTAACAGCAGACGATGGCGATGATCGCCCCGAACATCGTGCACTTCAGGACCGAGCCCCAGAGGTCCACGACCGACGCGTTGGTGAAGAAGGTCGCCCAGAACGGGCCGAGCGGGGCGCCGTTGGTGAGCGTGGCGAGGACGCCGCCGAAGACGCCGAACAGCAGCGCGTAGATGTCGAACAGGCCGGTGACCAGCATCAGGGCCAGGAAGCGCGGCACCACGAGGTTCTTGACCGGGTCGACGCCGAGCACCTGGAGCGCGTCGAGCTCCTCGCGGATCTTGCGCGCGCCGAGGTCGGCGGTGATCGCCGTGCCGGCCACGCCGGCCAGCACGATCGCGGTCACGAACGGCGCGAACTCGCGGATGCTCGCCAGCACGAAGAAGCCGCCGAGGCGGTCGATCGAGCCGAACAGGTTGAGGAAGTTGGCGGCCTGCAGGCCCGGCGCGCCGTAGCCGAAGGCCACGGTCGAGACGACGAGCGGGAACCAGCAGAGCTTGAGCGCGAACAGGAACTGGTTGACGAACTCGCCGCCGTACGGGTACGGCGGACGAAGGGCAGACATGATCGTCTTGCCCGTCAGGATCATCATGTCGCCAACTTCCTCCAGCATGCCCTTCGCCGGAAGGAAGGCACGATCGGCGACGGTTCGGACCACTCTGCTCCCCTGGTAGACGGCGTCGAAGGTTATGCCACGGCCTGCACGAGGCACAAACGGGAACCGTGAGCGGAACTTGCGCTTGGATCGGAAACCCGGTGGTACGCTCGCCCGCGCCAATGAGGGTCTGGGTGGCTTTTGCAGTCGCGTGCCTGGCGCTGGCCGGGTGCGGCGGCGATCGCCAGGACGCCGACGAGCCCGAGGGCGAGTTCGCGCTCGAGGTCGTCGAGGCGACGTTCCCGGCGCGCCAGACGACCGCGCAGCACGCCACGATGCGGATCGCGGTCCGCAACATCGACGACCGCAACCTGCCCAACCTCGCCGTCACCATCAACACCGAGGCGGCGGGCGGCGGCGACCCCGCGGGCGCCTTCGCGATGTCGTCCACCGATCCGCGGCTGGCCGACCCCGAGCGGCCGGTGTGGATCGTCGACCGCGGCCCCTCGGGCGGCGACAACGCGGCGAGCAACACCTGGGCCGTCGGGCCCGTCTTCCCCGGCCAGACGCGCGAGGTCGAGTGGCGCCTGACCGCCGTGCGGCCGGGCAACTACACGGTCAACTACTCCGTGTCACCCGGCCTGCACGGCAAGGCCGTCCCCGCCAACGGCCAGGACACCACCGGCTCGTTCCGCGTGCGGATCTCGGACGAGCCGGTCCCCGCGCGCGTGAACAGCAAGGGCGAGGTCGTCCGCGAGAAGGACTAGCCGACCGGCGGGCGCGAGCGCGAACGTCAACAGCGGCTGGGTGGGGGAGCGGGGACGCCGGCGGGGCGGTTTTCCTTCGACGAGTCCTGCCCTGGGGTCGTATAGCGACCCCTATCCAGGATTCGACGCGGAAATCAGCCGCGCGGCCGGCTCCCCAGCTTCCCCACCCAGCCGCAAACGTTCGCCGACTGAACAACCTGCTCGGTACTTACAACTAGGGCACCCCTACCTTCGGCTGGGTAAGGCGGCGGGGACACCGACCTCTGCGCGTGGATGGGGAATTTCGTGCGATTGAACGCGGGCGTACACCGCGAATTTCACGAAAGTGCTCTAGACGGGGACTTTCGTGCGATCGGCGCTGTACGCCGACGTTCAATCGCACGTAATTCCCCCGCGCACCCGCCGGCACCCCAGCCGCCCCACCCAGCATGCAGTTCAGCGTTCGTCCCGCAGTCAACCGCCTAGCCAATGACGGCCACCCCGCTGCGGGCGGCCGCGTGGAGCAGGTCGATCACGGGTTGAGCGCCAGGAAGACGAAGGCGAGGAACAGCACCAGGTGCACGCCGCCCTCCTGCACGGTGGCGCGGCCGGGCAGCACGGTGAGCGCGCCGACGACCATGGTGATCCCCAGCAGCACGATCTGCATCGAGCCCAGGCCGAGCACGAGCGGACCGTCGAGCCAGATCGTGGCGAGCGCGATCGTCGGGATCGTCAGGCCGATGCTCGCGATCGCCGAGCCGTAGGCGAGGTTGAAGCTGGTCTGGATCCGGTTGCGCCGCGCATTGCGGACGGCGGCGAGCGTCTCGGGCAGCAGCACGAGCAGCGCGATCAGCACGCCGACCGCCGACTGCGGCGCCCCGATCGAGTCGACCGCGTCCTCGATCGGGTCCGACTCGAGCTTGGCGAGCGCGACCACGGCCACGAGCGCCACGACGAGCAGTCCCAGGCTGATCATCGCCGCGCGGTCGGAGGGCGGGTCGGCGTGCTCCTCCGTGCTCGCCTCGGGCAGGAAGTAGTCGCGGTGCCGAACGGTCTGGACGAGCACGAACAGCCCGTAGAGCGCGAGCGAGGCGACGGCGGCGAAGGTCAGCTGGGCGGGCGAGAACTCGGGCCCCGGCCGGCTGGTGGTGAAGGTCGGCACCACGAGCGTGAGCGTGGCGAGCGTGGCCACCGTCGCCAGCGCGGTCGCGCTGCCCTCTGCGTTGAAGACCGCCAGACGCGTGCGCAGCGCGCCCACGAGCAGCGAGATGCCGACGACGCCGTTGCAGGTGATCATCACGGCCGCGAACACGGTGTCGCGCGCCAGCGTCGAGGTCTCGTCGCCGCCCGAGACCATCAGCGTGACGATCAGCGCGACCTCGATGACCGTCACCGCGACGGCGAGCACCAGCGACCCGAACGGCTCGCCGACACGGTGCGCCACCACCTCGGCGTGGTGCACGGCGGCCAGCACGGCTCCGGCGAGCAGCAGCCCGGCGACGACCAGCACGATCGTGCCGGGGTGGCTGCCGAACGTGACGACCGCGACCAGGGCCGCGGCGGCGGGAACCGCGTAGGTCCACCTCACCATCGCAGCCCGCGCAGGACCTCGAGCGCCTCGTCGGCGCGGTCGGCGGGCACCAGCAGGTGGTCGTGGCGAAGGCCGGCGAGGACGTTGCAGCTGATCCCGGTGTCGGCCAGCGCGCGGCTGAACAGCGCCGTCAGCCCGACCTGCTCGAGCGTCGAGTCCACGCGCAGCGTGATCCACGCCGCCACGTAGTCGTAGGACAGGCCGAGCTCGTCGGCCCGCTCGCGCGCAGACGACGTCAGCCCTCGTCCTCGCGCACGCCTCGCGGCTCGCCGCCCTCGACGAACACGAACTCGCCCGGCCGCCGGACGGGGTCCAGACCGCTCACACGCGATGTTGTACCGGCCGGGGGCCGCCGGGCAGCGGCCCCCGGCCGATGGATCACGGACTCCGCACAGGTCCGCGGATCGCGCCGGCCGCCTTCACGAGCCGCGCGAGCCGCCTCGTCGCGCTCACCCGCGCCACGCGCCGGCTCGACTTGGCCGACGCGCTCGCGCGAACGGAGGCCGAGAACACGTCGGTGCGGTTGGCCAGGTTGCCGCTGTTGGCCGTGACGAAGACCGGCAGGAACCGCCCGCCCGCCGACGTCAGGCCCTCGTAGTCGCCGACGAAGAACCCGTTGGCAAACGGAGCCGTCCGCATGTCGAAGGAGCCGTCGGTCAGCTGCCGCCGCGCCGAGAACGTCGCTCCCCCGTCGCGCGACGACGTGAACCAGTAGTCGGTCTCGAGCGGGATGCCGGCGGGATCGTCGTCGGTGAAGTCGTAGTAGGTCACCCCGATGTTCCCGTCCTCGTCGACGTCCACCGAGCCGGTGAACGCCTGCGTGAGCTTGTTCGAGCTGATGCGCTTCGGATCGCTCCACGTCTCGCCGCCGTCGCTCGAGCTGGCGATCACGATCTGGTCGTTGAAGATCGGCAGCGGGGCGGCCAGCGTGAAGCGGATGTCCTGCCAGACGATGTGGACCGTGTCCGACTTGCGGCGCGGGTCCGCAGCCGCCTCCACGAGCAGGTCGCCGGTGCGGATCGGGGCTCCGTCGCGCGGATCGACGACGCCCTGACCCTGCGTGGCGCTGCTGAACAGCACGTCGACGATGATCGGTGCCGACCACGTGACGCCGCGGTTGGTCGAGCGCTGGACGGCCACCAGCGGCAGCCCGCGGTCGATCAGGTCGAAGACGTTGACGAGCGTCCCGTCGCTGAGGACGACGATCTGGTTGCCGAGCGTCTGGATGTTGCTGTTGTCCGGGAAGTCGAGGATCGTCCGCGTCGGCTCCCAGGTCCGGCCGCTGTCGGTCGAGCGCGCGAACAGCGTGTCGCCCGAGAACCGCGAGAGCGGGTTGGCCGGATTCTCGATCTGCAGGCGGTCCCAGACCGCGTAGACGAAGCGGCCGTTCCTTGGATCCGCCGTGATCGACTCCTTGTCGTTGAACAGCGCCGCGCTGGTGTCGCGCTGGAGCGTCGTGACCGAGCCCCAGGTCCGGCCGCCGTCACGCGAGCTCGAGACGAGGATGGCGCTGATGGTCTGATCGGCGCTGATGGCGAGGGCGATCTGGTGAGCGGAGCCGTCGCCGCCGAAGCTCACCCACGGGTCGGACGCGCGGTCGTACTCGCCGCCTGCGCAGCGGCTGAACCGCGGCGGCGTCGGCCGCGACCACGAGCGGCCGCGATCGAAGGAGACGCCGGTCAGGTTGCCCTGCGCGCCGCCGTTCGACCAGCGGTCCTGCTGCCAGACGGCGACGAGGTTCCCGTCGTTCTCGGGATTGGCACTGACCCACGGCTCGACCTCGGCGTTGATGAAGACGGTGCCGCCTGCGGCCGGCCCGCCGCATGTCGCATTGAACGGCGAGGCGCGGCTGATGCGCTCCAGCGAGCTCGAGTCCGCCAAGGCGCTGCTCGTGCCTCCCAAGGTGAGCAGGAGCGGCAGGGCGAAAGCCAGAAGACGTCGCATGGTGGCCTCCCATGCGGTTGACGCTTCCCGCGCGTTCCCCGCACCCCCCGAGGCTCGCGCGGAGGGACCCACCAAAGCTACGCCTGACTGCTCAGCGGGGCAAACCCGGCGCGATGATGCGGTAGGCCTTCAGGCCGAGCCCGAGCCGCTCGCGGTCCTCGGTCTGCATCGGGTCCAGCCCGCTCAGCTCCTTCACCCGCTCGAGCCGGTAGGCGACCGTGTGGCGGTGGGCGTAGATCGCCGCCGCCGTGGCGTTCATGTTGCAGTTGTGCTCGAGGTAGGCCTCGAGCGTCTGCACGAGGTCGGTGCGGTACTGGTCGTCGTAGCGGACGATCGTCGCCACCGTGTCCTCGTAGAACGAGCGCACCTCCTCCGGGTGGGAGGCGAGCACGCGGAACAGCAGCCGGTAGGTGCCGCTGCCGATGTCCTCCTGGATCGGGCCGCCGAGGCCGTCGCCGCGCTGGAGCACCTCGAGCACCAGCTCGGCCTCCTGGATCGCGCGGCCCAGCTCGGCCGGGTCGCCGTAGAACGAGGACAGCGCGACGACCCCGTGGCGCTGGAGCCGGCCGGCCAGCGAGCGGGCGGCCGCCACGGTGGCGACCTGGTCGGAGCCCGGCAGCAGCGCGTAGACGCGGCCGGACGGCCCGCCCTCGACGTGCTGGGCCAGGGCGCCCGGGTACTCGGAGGAGATCAACGCCACCACGTGCCGCGGCCGCTCGGACGACAACTCCGCGCACAGCACGACGGCGCCGTTGGAGAGGTCGCAGCCGAGCCGGCCGGCGCGGCGCACGATGTCCGCCGGATCGATCCCGTCGGGCCGCTCGCGCAGCTCCTCCAGGAACGAGCCGCGCACGTTCTCCTCGACCTCCTCGCGCGCCTCCTCGACGGCCACCTCGGTCAGCGCGGCGACGGCGGCGAGGTGCAGGAACTCGACCGCCTCGGGCTCCGGCCGGCCGGGAGCCAGCAGCACGACGCCGCCGATCCGCTCGTCGCCGGACGCGATCGGCACCTCGGCCACGACGTCGGGCGGGACCGGGGCGACGCGGCCCCGGCCCTGCTCGCCGACGTAGCGGCGCACGGCGGCCGAGCGCCGCCTCGCCGCCGGCGCGAGGCGACGGCCACACCGAGCCGCGGCACGACCACCGCGACCGGCCCGCCCGCCGCCTCGGCGGCGAGGTCGGCGACGGCCGCCAGGCCGTCGCCGGTCAGCACCGCGTCGAGCATCTGGAGATGCACGGCACGCAGCCGCTCGACGAGCGACGTGGCGGCCGGCGGCGAAATGTCCGGCCGCCCCGTCATATCGTCCGGCTCAGGCCGTGGCCTGGGCCGCCACCTCGGGATGGGCCTGCAGCGTCTCCTCGCCGGACTCGCCGGTGCGGATGCGGTAGGCCTCCTCGACCGGCATGACGAACACCTTGCCGTCGCCGATCTGGCCGGTTCGCGCGTGCTTGAGGATCGCGTCCACGACCGTCTGCACGTCCTGGGTCGCCACCACGCACTCGAGCTTGACCTTCGGCCGCAGCCAGTTGGTCAGCTCGGCGCCGCGATAGCGCTCGGTGATGCCCTTCTGGCGCCCGGAGCCCTTGACCTCCGAGATCGACAGCGACGGGAATCCGAGGCTCAGGAGCTCCATCCGGATCGGCTCGAACGCCTCGTGCCGGATGTATGCCTCGATCTTCTTCATGAGACGGGAACCTCCTTGGCGGTGGCGCCCGCCGGCGTCTCACGCGGCCGCGAAGCGGGCGCGGGTGAGTAGCCGATGAGCTCGGGCGCCGGGATGAACTGCTCCGGATACCCGTACATGCCATGCTCGGAGATGTCCAGTCCGGCGTCCTCCTCCTCGGCCGTCACGCGCAGGCCGTAGGTCTTCTTGATCGCCCAGAACGTGATGTAGGAGAGCGTGAAGACGAAGGCGAACACGGTGACCACGCCGAGCGCCTGCGTGCCCAGCTGGTGGAACGAGCCCGTGTAGATCAGGCCGCCCTCGCCGAACGCGTTGTACTCGGCCAGCCGCGGCGACGTGAAGATGCCGCAGGCGAGCGTTCCCCAGATACCGCACAGGCCGTGGGCCGTCAGCGCGCCGACCGGATCGTCGATCTTCTTGTCGATCGCGTAGACGCCGAGCGGAACGATGATGCCGGCGATCGCGCCGATGATCGGCGCCGTCCAGGGCTCGACGTAGCCCGAGGGCGCCGTGATGGCCACCAGGGCGCCGATCGCGCCGTTGCCGGCCATGCCGATGTCGATCGTGCCCGTCTTCCAGTACGCGGTGCCGATCGCGAACAGCACGCCGGAGCCGGCGGCCAGCATGGTCACCAGCGCGACTTCGGGGAAGCGGCCGTCCATCGCGCCCAGCGTCGAGCCCGGGTTGAACCCGAACCAGCCGAGCCACAGGATCAGCACGCCGAGGCCGAACAGCGGCATCGAGTGGCCCGGTATGGCCCGCGGTCGCCCGTCGGACCCGTACTTGCCGCGCCGGGCGCCGAGTTGCAGCAGCACGGCCAGCGCGCCGGTGGCGCCGATCAGGTGGACCGCCGTCGAGCCGGCGAAGTCCTGCATGCCCAGGTTCGCCTGGAGCCAGCCGCCGCCGAACACCCAGTGCGACGCGATCGGGTAGATGAACCCGGCGAAGATGATCGCGTAGAGGATGTAGACGCCGAACTTGATCCGCTCGAGCGTCGTCCCCCAGACGATCGCCAGCGAGACGGCGCAGAACGAGAACTGGAACATCCACTTCGTCTCGATCGTGGCGTCCGAGAGGCCCATCACCGGGAAGGCCGTCTGAGGATCGCCGTAGCCACGGAGGAAGAAGCCGTCGTGGCCGATGATCTCGCCGATGCCGAAGGCGAAGGCGAAGCCGCAGGCCCAGTACATGAGCCCGGCGATCGAGAAATTGGTGAGGATCTTCGCCACCACGGTGCCGGCGTTCTTCGCACGCGAGAAGCCGATCTCGAGGAAGGCGAAGCCCGCCTGCATGAAGATCACGAGCAGCGCCGCGACCATCACCCAGATCGAGTTGATGGCCACACTGTCGGCGAGCACTCCGTTGTTCGCGGCCTCGAGCGTGTCGGCGTGCGCAACGGCTGGCAGACACAGGGCCAGCGCTGCCCCCAGCAGCGCGGGGCCGGTCCTTCTCAGCATCAGTCCTCCTCGATCGGATTCCATCCGCTGCGAATGGTGCGCCGAGACCGGCGAGGCTTCTTTGTCCCGATGTCGAAGATTCGCGATCGGGGTTTCTCCATCCGGTCGAGGCACGGCACAATTCCGGCATGGCTGAACCGGTGCACGTGCGCGCGCTGATCGGCGAGGGCGACGCGCAGCCCAAGGACGTGCTCGAGCTCGCCGAGCGACACGACGCGCGGATGGTGGACCTCAAGTTCACCGACCTGCCCGGGACCTGGCAGCACATGGGGATGGCGCTGCGGAGCCTCGACGAGGAGGCCTTCAGCGAGGGCATCGGCTTCGACGGCTCGTCGATCCGCGGCTTCCAGGAGATCTACGAGTCGGACATGCTGCTGATGCCGGACCCGACCAGCGCGATCCTCGACCCGTTCTACGAGGCGCCGACGATCTCGCTCATCTGCACGGTGCTCGACCCGATCTCGCGCGACCCATACACGCGCGACCCGCGCTACGTGGCCACCAAGGCCGAGGCTCACCTGAAGGCGAGCGGGATCGCGGACACCTGCTACTTCGGCCCCGAGGCCGAGTTCTACGTCTTCGACCACGTGGCCTTCGACCAGCAGGCGCACACGGCGTTCTACGAGGTCGAGTCCGAGGAGGGGCACTGGACGAGCGGGCAGGGCTTCCAGCGCCGCGGCGAGGGTCTTTCCTCGCTCGGCTACAAGAACCGCTCGCAGGAGGGCTACTTCCCGGCGCCGCCCAACGACACCCTGAGCGACCTGCGGGCCGAGATGGTCAGGGTGCTGGAGTCGCTCGGCATCCTGACCGAGAGCCATCACCACGAGGTCGGCGGCCCCGGGCAGGGCGAGATCGACCTGCGCTTCCTGCCGCTGCTGGAGATGGCCGACGCCCTCCAGCTCCACAAGTACGTGGTCAAGAACGCGGCCAAGCAGGCCGGCAAGACCGCCACGTTCATGCCGAAGCCGATCTTCGAGGAGAACGGCTCGGGCATGCACGTGCACCAGTCGCTGTGGAAGGGCGGCGAGACGCTGATGCACGCCGCCGACGGCTACGCGCTGCTGTCGCCGCTGGCGCTGCGCTACGCGGCCGGCCTGCTCGCGCACGCCAAGGCGCTGCTGGCCTTCTGCGCGCCGACCACCAACTCGTACCGCCGGCTGGTGCCCGGCTACGAGGCGCCGGTGCTGCTCAAGCACTCGCAGCGCAACCGCTCGGCCGCCGTGCGGATCCCGATGTACTCGCCGTCGCCGAAGGCCAAGCGGATCGAGTTCCGCCCGCCGGACCCGCTCGCCAACCCGTACCTGGCCTTCTCGGCGATGCTGATGGCCGGCCTGGACGGCATCGAGCGCGAGCTCGACCCGGGTGAGCCGATCGACCGCAACCTCTACGAGCTGCCGCCCGACCAGCTCGCCGACATCCCGACGGTGCCCACCTCGCTCGACGAGGCGCTCGACGCGCTCGAGGACGACCACGCGTTCCTGACCAAGGGCGACGTGTTCACCGAGGACCTGATCGAGACCTACGTCGAGTTCCGGCGCGAGCAGTCCGACCGCGTGAAGATCCGGCCCCACCCGTACGAGTTCCCGCTCTACTTCGACGGCTGAGCGAAGTCCGCGGCGCGATCTTTGGACACGTGGACAAGGAGCGCGCCGCGCGCCGTGTCTAGGCTGGCCGACGACCCAGGACCTGTCCCGGAGGAGGATCCTCGACACCCATGCCTCAGCGCACACGCACGCCCAACGTCCACGCCGCCCAGTGGAGCCCCAACGGAGGCTCGCTCGGCCAGGCCGACCTGACGCAGCCCGGCGCCAACGTCTTCGGCGAGAACGTGTTCTCGACCGCCGTCCAGCGCCAGCGCCTGCCCAAGGCCGTCTACAAGCAGCTCCAGGAGACGCTCGAGGCGGGCGCGCTGCTCGAGCCCGCGCTCGCCGACGCCGTCGCCACCGCCATGAAGGAATGGGCGATGGAGCGCGGCGCCACCCACTTCACGCACTGGTTCCAGCCGCTGACCGGCATGACCGCCGAGAAGCACGACTCCTTCTACGCCCCCACGGGCGACGGCAACGCCATCGCCGAGTTCTCGGGCAAGGAGCTGATCCAGGGCGAGCCGGACGCCTCGTCGTTCCCGACCGGCGGCATCCGCGCCACCTTCGAGGCGCGCGGCTACACCGCCTGGGATCCGACGTCGCCGGCCTTCATGCTCGAGAACCCGAACGGCGCGGTCCTGTGCATCCCGACCGCGTTCGCGTCGTGGACGGGTGAGGCGCTCGACCACAAGATCCCGCTGCTGCGCTCGATGGACGCGCTCTCCAGCAGCGCGCTGCGCGCGCTCAAGCTGTTCGGCGACGACGCCTCCACGCGCGTGTTCACGACGGTCGGGCCCGAGCAGGAGTACTTCCTGATCGACGAGCGCTTCTACTTCGAGCGCCCCGACCTCATCACCACCGGCCGCACGCTGTTCGGCGCCAAGCCGCCCAAGGGCCACGAGCTCGACGACCACTACTTCGGGTCGATCCCCGAGCGCGTGCTGGCCTGCATGCTCGAGACCGAGCAGCAGCTCGCCCGGCTCGGCGTGCCGATCAAGACGCGCCACAACGAGGTCGCCCCGGCGCAGTACGAGGTGGCGCCGGTGTTCGAGAACTCGAACGTCGGCTGCGACCACCAGCAGCTGACGATGCAGGTGATGCAGAACGTGGCCCGCCGCTACGGGCTCGTCTGCCTGCTGCACGAGAAGCCGTTCGCCGGCGTCAACGGCTCCGGCAAGCACAACAACTGGTCGATGGGCACCGACACCGGCCAGCAACCTGCTCGAGCCGGGCGACACCCCGCACGAGAACCTCCAGTTCCTGTTCTTCTGCGCGGCCGTGCATCCAGGCGGTCGACAAGCACCAGGAGCTGCTGCGCGCGTCGGTCGCCAACGCCGGCCAGGACCACCGGCTGGGCGCCAACGAGGCGCCGCCGGCGATCATCTCGATCTTCCTCGGCGCCGAGCTGGAGAAGGTCTTCGGGGCGATCGAGTCGGGCTCGGGCGACGCGGCGACGCCGCAGAGCTACCTCGAGCTGGGCGCGTCGGTGCTGCCGTCGCTGCCGATGCACGGCGGCGACCGCAACCGCACGTCGCCGTTCGCCTTCACCGGCAACAAGTTCGAGTTCCGCGCGGCTCGGCTCGTCGATGTCGCTGGCGCTCCCGAACACGGTGCTCAACACGATCGTCGCCGAGGCGATCGACGAGCTGGCCGACGCGATCGAGGCGTCCGAGAAGGCGACGGCGAGTCGCTCGAGGCGGCCGTGCTCGAGCGTCGGTCAGCACGGCCTGGACCGCGCCACAAGCGGATCGTCTTCGACGGCGACAACTACTGCCGAGGAGTGGCACGCCGAGGCCGAGCAGCGCGGGCTGGCGAACCTGCGCCAGTCGCCGGACGCGCTGCCGTGGCTGGTCGAGCCGAGCACCGTCGAGGTGTTCTCCAAGTACGAGGTGCTGTCCGAGCGCGAGCTCGAGTCGCGCTACGAGGTGCTCGTCGAGCAGTACGTGACGACGGTGAACATCGAGGGCGAGACGGCGGCGTCGATCGCCCGCACGATGCTGCTGCCGGCCGCCGTCCAGTGGTACGCCACGCTCGGAGCCGGCCGACACCGGCGCCGGCGTGCAGCGCCTCAAGGAGGAGCTCGGAGGCCTGATCGACGAGTTCGTCGACGCGATCTTCGCGCTCGAGACCGCCAACCGGGATCACCCGGAGGACGGCGACGTCGCTCGACGAGGCCAAGTACGTGCAGACCGAGGTGCTGCCCGCGATGGCCGCCGCGCGCGAGGTCGCCGACCGGCTCGAGCGGATCGTGCCCGACGACCTCTGGCCGCTGCCGAAGTACTCGGAGATCCTCTTCATCAAGTAACAGGACTCCTTCGAGTCCTGGGTCAGCGAGGGCCCCGCCCACGGCGGGGCCCTCGTCGTGCAGTGGCAGGCTTCGGCCATGCCACTCACGCTCGATCAGACCCAGACGCTCATCGCCGGGGCCCAGGAGCACGCCATCGAGGCCGGCCTCAATGTCACCGTCGCCGTCGTCGACGAGGGCGGGCTGCTGAAGGCGCTCGCCCGCATGGACGGGGCGCCGCCGCTCAGCTCCCAGATCGCCGAGGCGAAGGCGGTCGGCGCCGCCGTCTGGCATCGCGACGGCGACCAGCTCGCCTCGGTGCAGGACCAGCGCGGCGCCTTCTTCGGGGCCGTCAGCCAGCTCGCGCGGGTGCCGCTGATCCCCGCCGACGGGTCGGTCGTCATCCGCCACGGCGGCGCCGTGCTGGGGGCCGTGGGCGTCAGCGGAGCCAAGCCCGAAGAGGACCGCGAGTGCGCCGAAGCGGGCATCGCGGCAGTGTTCGGATGAAGACCTAAAGGTGGGCGGGGTCGCCGCCGATTAGGGGGACTGAGGACCCGCTCGCACTTCGCGCTTTCGCCCTCCTCCCCCTCCCAGGTGGAAGCTTCAGGCGAGCGGGTCCTTTCTTTCTTCTCAAGCTCCGATCGGCCGCAGCTCTTCCGCGTAGGAGAGCGACCAGCGCCGCAGCTCGCCGGTCGGCAGCACCTCGTAGCTCCCCATCCGCCACAGCGGCGGCGAGTACGCGTGCAACGTCACCGCGGGCTCGGCGCCGGCGTGGCTGACGCGGTGGATGTCGGCCGGGCCGAAGGTGAAGGACCCACCCGCGGTCACCGTCCGCGCAGCGGGCGCGCCACCGAGCACCAGCCGCTCCTCGCGCACCGCGCCGGCGGTGACCGCCACGGCTCCCGCCGACAGGTCGTGGTCGTGGTAGCCGGTGTCGTGGTCGTTCATCCAGCAGATGAGCCAGACGCCGATGTGCTCGTCGCGGCGCAGCTCGGCGTACGTGCGGGCGTCGGGCCGGTGCTCGATCAGGTGCGCCCACTCATCCGGCCGCTCAGCCAGCTCCCGGACGAGCCGCTCCAGCTCAGCCTGGCCCAAATCCCGCATGTTGGGGGTCTGACCCCTTGAGTGGGGGCGACTCAAGGGGTCAGACCCTCAACAATTGCGGCCGGGTTCGCCCGGGCGGTGGCGTGGCGGAAGGCGGGGCCGAGCGCGGCGAGCGACGGCGGGTCGACGACCGGGCGGTCGCTGCCGTGCACGAGCCGGTCGACGCCGACCACGCGCAGCATCGCGTCGACCGCCTTCGGGCCGTACGAGGAGACGTCGAACCAGGAGCGGTCGTCGTGGACGGCGCCGGCGGGGCCGCCGCGCGCGGCGAGCCGCTCGGCGTGCAGCGGCGCGCCGCCGGCCAGCATCGCCCACACGACCTTGAGCTCCGGGTGGGCGCGCCGGCCCCACTCGGCCCAGGCGAGCCAGGCCGCCTGCATGGCGGCCACGTACGAGGTCATCGCCGGCCACCAGGCCGGCGCGGCCGGGTCGGCCGCCGGGCCCGGGTGCACGAACAGCGGCGCTCGGCGTGCGGCCAGCCGCTCGAGCAGCGGCGCGACGCGCTCGAGCGGCGCAGGGCCGGCGAGCGCGTCGGCCGGCAGGCAGAGGCCGGTAGCGCCGGCGTCGAGCAGCGCCTCGAGCTCGTCCGCTCGCGAGGCCGACGCCCACACGCCGAACGGCGCGCCCAGCTCGAGCACGCCGGTGTGGAAAGCGTCGAGCAGCGGCTGCGCCTCGCGCGCGGGCAGCGCCTCGATGCCGAGCGGCGTCGAGGGCGCCACGATCACGCGCTCGAGCCCGTCGGCCCGCGCGGTCGCCGCGCGCGCCGCGGCGTCGTGGGCGAAGAGATCGAGCGGCGAAGGCGGCTCGCCGGCCAGCTCGAGCGTCCAGCCGCCGTCGTCGCGACGCAGCCGCGGCGGCGCCGTCCGCCGCGCCAGCAGGCGCAGCAGGGCGTCGGGCCAGAGGTGCTGGTGCACGTCGGTCGCGGGCATGCGACCAACAGGATACACGACCTTGTCGATCAACTCAGTGAACTTACTCTGCCCGCAGCGCGGCGGCGATCGCCACGCGCGCCGCCTCGCGGGCGGCCAGCGCCGACAGCAGCGCCACGGCCGCCAGCCCCACGGGGACCGCGAGGCTGACGCTCCACCACGACGGGAGCGTGGCGACGTCGGGCCCGTCCGAGGGATCGGTGATGCCCACGATCGTCGTGAACAGCCACGCGCCGAGCGGCAGGCCGACCAGCACCGAGGGAACGGCCAGCAGCAGCCCGCCGGCGACCACCGTGCCGGTGACCTGCCGGCGCGTGGCGCCGACGGCGCCGAGGATGGCGACGTCGCGGCGCCGCTCGCGCACGCTCAGCAGCAGCGTGGTGAGCAGGTTCACGCCCGCGATGGCCAGCAGCAGCGCGGTCACGCCGTAGACGATCGGGCGCATCTCGGAGATCTCGCGCTCGAGCGACTCGCCTGGCCGGTCGACGATCAGGCGCGCGCCCACCCGCCGCTCGATCTCAGCCTGGACACGCGCCGGGTCGCCCGCGCGCACGATCCAGCTCGGGTAGCGCAGCGAGGCGGCCGGCACCGTGCCGGCCAGCGCCACGACGCCGAGGCCCTCGTTGTTGGGCTCGACGTGCCGGCCGACAACGCGGGCGCTGTACGGGCCGCCGTCGGCGGTCAGCGTGACGCGGTCGCCGATCTCGACCCCGAGCTGCTCCAGCGCGCCCCGGCCGAGCGTGATCTCGCCCGCGCGGCGCACGCCGCGCCCGTCCGGGACGGCGAACGCGAAGGCGTCGGGCGAGCCGTCGATCACTCGCGTATCGAGCTCGAGCCCGCGCGACATCGAGAGCACCCCGTAGCGGCGGCCGACGGCCTCGACGCCGGGCAGCGACGCCAGCAGGCGCTCGACCTCCTCGGCCGGCATCGAGTCGGTGAAGACGGCCACGTCCCACGGCTGCGCGCGCAGCGCCGGGTCGGCGGCCAGGCGGTCCATGGTGGTCTCGAACGCAAGCGCGCACACCACCATCGCGCCGGCCAGCGCGAGGCTGGCCACGGTCAGCACGGCGCGCCCCCGCTGGACGTAGGCGTCCTTGGCGCCGAGCGCGGCGGTCACCGGCAGCCGGACGGCGCGCGCGAGGCGCGCGGCGCGTGACGCCCGTCGGCTGCCGGCGCGGACCGGCTGGAGCGCGACGACCGGCGGCAGGCGGCCGGCCCGCCAGGCCGGCAGCGCGCAGGCCAGCGCCACGGCGGCCAGCACGAGCAGGAGGACGACCGCCGCGAAGGCGAGGCCCGGCGGCCCGGGCTGGGGCGTGCCGAGCAGGACGAGCGTGTCGCCCAGCAGCGGCGGCGCGAGCAGCCGACCGCCGACCAGGCCGACGGGCGCCGCGAGCAGCGCGACGGTGAGGTAGTGGCCGACGAGCACGACGGTGACCCCGCCGGGCGTCACGCCCACCGAGCGCAGGAGGCCGATCCGGCGCCGCTCGGCCAGCACCCGGCCGCCGATCGCGGTCGCCAGCGTGAAGCCGGTCGCGAGCAGGGCGAGCAGCGTCGAGGCGCCGAGGATGGCGAGCGTGCGGCGGGACTCGTCGGTGAAGTCGCTGCGCGCGTCGAGCCAGTTGTAGACGCCCAGGTCTCGCCGCGCGACGAGCCGCCGGGCGACGGCCTCGGCGGCGTCCGGGTCGCGCAGCCGCAGGCCGGCGGCGACGACGACGCGGGCGGCGACCGGCTCGCCCTCCTCCGGCGGGGCGGGCGTGAGCGCGGTCGCCTGGTCGGGGGTGACCCAGCCGTCGGCGTTCGGGAGCGGCAGCACGGCGACGCCGACGACATCGAGCCGCTCGCCGCCGAGCGACATCCGGTCGCCCGGCGCGAGCCCCATGCCGAGCGCCAGCGGGCGGTTGAGCGCCAGCTCGCCGGGCCGCCGCGGGAGCCGGCCCTCGATCACCAGCGGGCGGTCGACCGTCGCGCGCGCCGGCAGCGCCGAGAGGATGAGCCGGTCGCCGCCGCCGGCAGCCGCCACGCGGACGAGCCGCCGCGGCGGCGCCGCCTCGGCGACCTCCGGCTCCTCCGCCGCCTCGGCGACCAGATCGGGCGGGCCTCTGACGGTCAAGTGGGCGCCGTTGGTGGCGCTCATGAGGTCGTCGAACGGCTCCTCCATCACCGCGCGTAGGTGCAGGGTGACGAGCAGCGCTCCGGCCGCGATCGCGACCACCAGCCCGGTCAGCGCGGCCTGGAACGGCCGCTGCCGCAGGTCGGCGCGGATCAGGCGGCCGGCAGCGCGCACCACGGCTCAGCCCTCCAGCGGCAGCACGCGGCCGATCGCGGACTCGGGGTCCGCCTCGCCCTCGAGGTCGGACTCGCCGACGATCGCCCCATCGCGCATTCGCAGCACCCGTCGGGCGGCGCTCGCCACCCGCAGGTCGTGCGTGACGAGCACGATCGCCTGCCCCTCCTCCGAGCGCTCGCGCAGCACGTTGACGACCTCGCGCGCGGCGGCGCTGTCGAGGTTGCCGGTCGGCTCGTCGGCCAGCAGCACGCTCGGCCGGTTGACCAGCGCGCGGGCGATCGCCACCCGCTGCTGCTGGCCGCCGGAAAGCGACCCGGGCACGCGCGCGGCCGTCTCGGCCAGGCCGAGCCGTTCGAGCAGGTCACCAGCGCGCCGCCGCGCCTCGCGCGCGGGGACGCCGGCCAGCAGTGCCGGCAGCTCGACGTTGTCGGCGACCGTGAGGTTCTCGATCAGGTTGAAGAACTGGAAGACGAAGCCGAGCTCGCTGCGCCGCAGCCGCGCCCGGCGCGCCTCGCCCGCGCCGTCCACGCGCTCACCGTGCAGGTAGATCTCGCCCGCCGAGGGACGGTCGAGGCCGCCGAGCAGGTTCAGCAGCGTCGACTTGCCGCAGCCGCTCGGCCCGGTGACGGCCAGGAACTCGCCGTGGCCGAGCGTCATGTCGACGTCGCGCAGCGCCACCACCTCGGCGTCGCCGCTGCCGTGCACCTTGCGCAGTTCGCGCGCCTCGATCACTCCGGTCATCGCCCGAGCACCTCCTCGCAGCGGTCGAGCCACTTCAGGTCAGCCTCCAGATGCAGCGCCGCGCCCTCGACGATCAGGGCGCTGGTCCCGTCGGCGCCGCCGCCCGCGAGCACCCGCTCGAGCTCGCCGAGCGAGCGCAGGTAGGCCGAGCGCTGGCGCGCGATCAGCTCGGCGGGGTCGGCGAGCCCCATCGAGTGGGCGAGCACGAGCTTCATGAAGAAGTCGTCGCGCAGCCGGGTCGGCGCGCTGGCCGCGCCCAGCCACTCCTCGAGCGCCCGCCGGCCCGCCGCCGTGAGCCGGTAGACGCGCTTGTCGGGCCGGCCGCGCTGGGCCACGGCGTCGTCGGCCACCAGCTCGTCGCGCTGGAGGCGCTGCAACGTCATGTAGACCTGGCCGGCGTTGAGCGGCGCGATCACGGTGCCGAAGCGCTCCTCGAGCGCGCGCTTGATCTCGTAGCCGTGGGCCGGCTCGTCGGCGAGGAGGGCGAGCACCGCGTTGCGCATCGCCCATATCTAACCGCTATATATACCCGTTAGTCAAGGACCGGTGCGACCGCCCGGGCCGGCCTCGCCCGCGCCGCCGCCGTAGTCGCCGCTGCCGTGCGAGCCGCCGCTCCAGTGGTGGTCCCGGGCCGAGCCGTCGTGGGCGCCGTGCCAGTCGAGCTCGCGCTTCGGCCGGCCGGTCCGGCTGCTGAGCACGACGACCGCCGCCACGACGACGGCGAGAACGAGAACCGCGATGAGGATCCACATGGCGCGGAGCGTGCCGTGCGCGCTTGTCGACCGAATAAAGGTTCGAAATGCTGCGCAGGTGACCGAGGAGCCGCTGCTCGAACGGGGGACGAGCTCGCGGCCGTCGAGGCGCTGCTGGCCGGCGCCCGCGCCGGCCGGGGCGGGGCGCTGTTGCTCGAGGCCAGCCCGGCAGCTCACCCGCATGCGGTCACCGCCAAGCTCGCGCTGCGGCTGCCGAAGTCGCTGGCCGGCGAGACGCTGAGCGTCGACGTCGCGGCCACCGACGCGAAGGGCCGCACGCAGGTCGAGCCCGCGGCGGCTCTGATCACCGTCACCAGCTAGGGGGAGCCCGCGCCCGCCGCGCTGAGGGTCAGCGCGGCGGGAGCAGCGGCAGCCATCCGCTCGGCATGCGCCGGTACGCGACGGCGTCGTCGGCCTTCAGCGCGAACGTGCCGCCGGGCTGTGACGTCGCGTCGAACCGGGCACCAGGTCCGCCGTCGATGAAGTAGGCGGTCGTGTCGTCGTGGGCGAAGGCCACGGCCTTCGACGTCTGCGAGGCTTGCGAGGCCTGCCTGGCGCGCGAGAAGGCGCCGAAGTACCCGGGCTCGCCGCTGTGCTGGAACAGCATGTCGAAGCCCCCGGCGTTGATCGACGGCGAGCTGAGGCGGCGCTGGTACTCCGCCGCGCCGCCGCCGCTGGTGGCGCCGCGGGCCGCGGGCCCGAAACCGTGGCCGGCAGTCGACCCGTAGATGAAGGTGTCGGTCGTGGAGTCGCCGACGCGGCTCCAGGCGTAGGCCACCGTGAACCTGCGCAGGTCGAGCGCCTCGATCCTCATGGCGAGGCGCTCGCGCACGTAGCGGCGCCCCTCGGGACCGCTCTCGCGGACCGTGATCACCGGCGCGGGCGTGCGCAGGCGGCGCGAGTGGCGGTCGCCGGCGAGCGCGCGAAGGTAGAGGTAGGGCAGCGCCGTCCCGTAGCGCTGGCGACGGTTCGGATAGGCGCGGACGAACGCGACCCGCGATCGCCAGACCGCGGGCCAGTACTCGTCGGCGGTCGAGTTGGCCCTGGCGATCGGAGTCTCGGCGCCGGTGGTGAACGAGTAGGCGTAGAGGTCGCACCCGTTCCGGACGCGGCGACGGGACTCCTGCGGCGTCGGCATGTCGCGGACCAGCCCGCGGGAGCAGCGCGAGTAGACGGCGAGCGTGCCGCCGCGGTCGTCGGGGCCGAGGTCGACGTCGAACGGCGTCTCGCGCGGCTCGACCGGCAGCGCCCGCGTCACGCCGCCGACGTGCTCCGTCAGCCGCCAGGCGTCGATCGCCGCGTCGTAGTCCGACCACACGACGCGCCCCTCGAAGGCGTCGATGACCGGGAACGCGGTGAAGCCGTCGCGATCGGGCGTGTGGACCTCGGCGAGGGTTCGAACCTCCGCCGCGGCGGGGGCCGCGAGGGCGAGCAGGGCGAGGGCGGTCACGGCGATCAGGCGCATGGCACAACCTTGCCAAACTTGTGTCAAGGTTGCGCTAACCTTCGCGGCCATGCGTGACTTCCTCGCCGCCGTGCGTGATCACGTCGTCGTGTTCGACGGCGGGATGGGCGCCACGCTCGAGCAGTTCGAGCTCTCGCTCGAGAAGGACTACCGGCTCCCGGGCCGCTGCCACGAGGCGCTCGTGCTCAACCGCCCGGACGTGATCCAGGGCGTGCACGAGTCGATGATCGAGGCCGGCGCCGAGGTCGTCGAGACCGACACGTTCCAGGCCTCCCGGACCAAGCTCGAGGAGTGGGGTCTCGAGGACCACACGCTCGAGATCAACCGCAAGGCCGCCGAGATCGCCCGCAAGGCGGTCGGCGAGGACCGCTTCGTGGCCGGCTCGATCGGCCCGACCGGCCACCTGCCCGCGTCCGAGGACCCGACGCTCGGCAAGATCACCTTCCGCGAGCTCGTCACCGTGTTCACCGAGCAGGCCCAGGGCCTGCTCGAGGGCGGCGCCGACCTGATCATCATCGAGACGGCGCAGGACATCCTCGAGGTCAAGGCCGCCGTCTTCGGCACGCGCGAGGCGTTCAAGCTCACCGGCCGCAACGTCCCGATCCAGACGAGCGTCAGCCTGCTGCCCAACGGCGGCAAGATGCTGCTCGGCACCGACATCAGCGCCGCCCTGGCCACGCTCGAGGCGCTCAAGGTCGACGTCATCGGCCTCAACTGCTCGACCGGCCCCGAGGACATGCGCGACGCGATCCGCTTCCTCGGCGAGCACTCGCCGGTGCCGATCCACTGCATCCCCAACGCCGGCATCCCGCACCAGGGCCCGAACGGCGAGACGATCTTCCCCGAGACGCCCGAGCAGCTCGTGCCCGTGCTCGGCGAGTTCGTCGAGCGCTACGGCGTGAACATCGTCGGCGGCTGCTGCGGCACCACGCCCGACCACATCTACGCGCTCGCCCAGCGCGTCGAGGGCCGCAACAGCTCCACGCGGCCCGCCCCCCGGCCCCCGCACGTCAGCTCGATGATCGCGGCGGCGCCGCTCGTGCAGGAGCCGCGGCCGACGCTGGTCGGCGAGCGCGTCAACTCGCAGGGCTCGCGCAAGGCCAAGGAGCTGCTCCTCGCCGACGACTACGACGGCCTGCTCCAGGTCGCCGAGGACCAGGTCGAGGGCGGCGCCCATGTGCTCGACGTCTGCGTCGCGCTCACCGAGCGCCAGGACGAGGACGAGCAGATGCGGCGGGTGGTCAAGAAGGTCTCGCTGACCCAGCCGGCGCCGATCCAGGTCGACTCGACCGAGCCCGACGTGATCGAGCGCGCGCTCGACCAGATCCCGGGCCGCGCGATCGTCAACTCCGTCAACCTCGAGGCCGGCCGCGACAAGCTCGACAAGGTCGTCCCGATCGCCATGCAGCACGGCGCGGCGCTGATCGCGCTGACCATCGACGAGGTCGGCATGGCCAAGACGCGCGAGCGCAAGCTCGAGGTCGCCCAGCGCATCACCGAGCTCGTCTGCGACGAGCACGGCATGGACCGCGAGCTGCTGATCTTCGACGCGCTGACCTTCACGCTGACCACCGGCGACGAGGAGTGGAAGCCGTCGGCGGTCGAGACGATCGAGGGCATCCGGCTGATCAAGTCCCAGCTCCCGGGCGTCAAGACGAGCCTCGGCGTCTCCAACGTCAGCTTCGGCATCGGCCTCACCGCCCGCTCGGTCCTGAACTCCGTCTTCCTGCACCACTGCGTGGAGGCCGGGCTCGACCTCGCGATGGTCAACCCGAACCACATCACGCCGTACGCGGAGATCGGCGAGGAGGAGCGCGAGCTCGCCGACGATCTCGTCTTCAACCGCCGCGACGACGCGCTCGAGCGCTTCATCGCCCACTACGAGGGCAAGACCGAGGAGGCCGCCGAGGCGGCCGACCCGACGGCCGGCATGGAGCCCGAGGAGGCCCTGCACTGGCACATCCTGCGCCGCAAGAAGGAGGGCGTGGAGGCGCAGATCGACGCCAGCGTCGAGAAGATCGGGGCCGTTCCCACGCTCAACGACGTGCTGCTGCCGGCCATGAAGGAGGTCGGCGACAAGTTCGGCGCCGGCGAGCTGATCCTGCCGTTCGTGCTCCAGAGCGCCGAGGTCATGAAGAAGGCCGTCGCCCAGCTGGAGAAGTACCTCGACAAGCTCGAGGGCTACACGAAGGGCACCGTCGTGCTGGCGACCGTGTTCGGCGACGTGCACGACATCGGCAAGTCGCTCGTCAACACGATCCTCACCAACAACGGCTACTCCGTCGTCGACCTCGGCAAGCAGGTCCCGATCGGCACGATCCTCGACGCCGCGCAGGAGCACAACGCCACGGCGATCGGCCTGTCCGCGCTGCTCGTCTCCACCTCCAAGCAGATGCCGCTCGCCGTCCAGGAGCTGCACGAGCGCGGCATGCAGTACCCGGTGCTGGTGGGCGGCGCCGCCATCAACCGCGACTTCGGGCGCCGCATCCTGTACCCCAAGGGGCAGGAGTCCGACGAGGTCTACGACCCCGGCGTCTTCTACTGCAAGGACGCCTTCGCCGGCCTGGCCGTGATGGACCAGCTCGTCGAGCCGGAGAAGCGCACGGCCCTGGTCGACAAGTTCCGCGAAGAGGCGCGCAAGCTGCGCGAGAAGGGCCCCGAGCCCGAGCTCGGCCCGACCGACGACGAGTCCGTCCGCTCCGCCGCGCGCACCGACGTGCCCGTGCCGGCGCCGCCGTTCTGGGGCGCCCAGGAGATCCCCGTCGAGCTCGACGACGTCTTCCCGCACCTCGACACCCACGTGCTCTTCAAGCTCCACTGGGGCGGCCGCGGCAAGAAGGGCGAGGAGTGGCGCCAGCTCGTCGACGAGGAGTTCCAGCCGCGCCTCGAGCGCATGTGGCGCGAGCAGGACTACCTGCGCCCGCGCGCGCTGCTCGGCTACTTCCCCTGCAACGCCGTGGGCAACTCGCTCGAGCTCTACGACCCCGAGGACCCCGACAAGGTGCTCGAGACGCTCGTGTTCCCGCGCCAGCCCGGCCACGACCGCATCTGCCTGACCGACTTCTACCGGCCGAAGGACAGCGGCGAGCGCGACGTCGTCGCCATCCAGGCCGTCACCGCCGGCCCGCAGGTGACCGAGCTGATGGCCGACCTCGAGCAGCGCGGCGAGTTCGCCGAGCAGCTCTACACGCACGGGCTCGGCGTGCAGACCGCCGAGGGCATGGCCGAGTGGATCCACGCGCGCGTGCGCGCGGACCTCGGCATCGCTCCCGATCAGGGCCGCCGCTGGTCGTGGGGCTACCCGGCGTGCCCCGACCAGTCCGAGCACACCAAGGTGTTCCGCCTGCTCGGCGCCGAGACGATCGGCCTCTGCGCTGTCGGGCGGCCACGCGGTCGAGCCCGAGCAGTCGACGGTGGCGATCGTCGCCCACCACCCGCAGGCGGTCTACTTCGGCATGAAGTCCGGCTTCATCCCCAAGGACCAGTTCGCCGGACGAGCTGATCAAGGGCACCGAGAAGGACCCGAGCCGCGCAGGCGCGGCCGCACTGTAGTCACGCCACCTCGGTGACCCGCTGACCGCGGTTGACGCGCGGCCCCGCAGTCTTCGATGATCGAGGGCGTGCTCCGCACGCCCCTCTGCGGACTGCTCGGCATAGACGACGCCGATCATCGGCGCGCCGTTCGGGCCGTGGGAGCAGGTCGACCTCGCCGCAGCGCTCTGCGGGGCCGGCGCGCTGGGCAGCCTGGGCACCGGCCTGCGCACGGTGGACGAGCTGCGGGCCCAGTGGGAGCGGCTGCGCGAGCTGACCGACCGGCCGTTCGCGATCAACCACACCAACCGCCCGTTCGACGAGGCGGCGTTCGACGCCACGCTCGAGGCCGCTCCGGCCGCGATCTCCTTCCACATGGTCGTGCCGGCGCGACCTGATCGCCCGCGCCCACGACGCCGGCATCCTCTGGATCCAGCAGGTCGTCGACCGCCGCGAGGCCGAGGAGGCGGTCGCCGCCGGCGCCGACGTCATCGTCGCCCAGGGCGGCGAGGCGGGCGGCCACTGCGGCGGGGTGGCGACGATGGTGCTCGTCCCGCAGGTCGTCGACGTCGCCGGCGACATCCCCGTGGTCGCGGCCGGCGGGATCGCCGACGGCCGCGGGCTGGCCGCCGCGCTGGCGCTCGGCGCGCAGGGCGTGTGCATGGGCACTCGCTTCCTGGCCTCGGCCGAGCTGGGCATCGCCGACGAGTGGAAGCGGCGCGTCGTCGAGGCCGACGCGCTCGACGCCGTGAAGGTCGCCAACAGCGAGCGCGTGATGCCGCCGTACACGCGGCCGCGCAGCACGACCGAGCCGAGAGCGCTCAGCACGCCGCTGATCGAGCAGCTGCGCGTGCACCCGGAGTGGCTCGACCCGGCGAAGACTGGGCGCGCGGATCCGCGACTCCCTGCTCGCCGGCCGCGGCGACGAGTACCTGCCGTTCGCCGGCCAGTCGGCAGGCCTCATCCACGAGGTCCTCCCGGCCGCGGAGATCGTGCGCCGCGTGATGGCGGAGGCAAGAGCCGCACTGGGGCGTGTGCCATGAAGGTGCTGACGATCGACGGCGGCGGCATCCGCGGGCTGATCCCCGCGCGCGTGCTGGAGGAGATCGAGCGGCGCTGCGGCCGGCCCGCGGGCGAGCTGTTCGATCTCGTGGCGGGGACCTCGACGGGCGCCATCATCGCCTGCGCGCTGACGCGGCCGCAGCCGCTGACGGCCCAGCAGATCGCGCGCATCTACCTCGACGAGGGCCCGGAGATCTTCGACCGCTCGCTGGTCAAGGTCATCACCTCCGTCGGAGGCCTGGTCGACGAGCGCTACGACTCCAAGGGCCTGCTGAAGTCGCTGCGGAAGCACCTCGGCGAGCACCGGCTGGCCGACGCGAAGCCGGCGATCCTGCTCACCGCCTACGACCTCGAAGGTCGCAACGCGCTGCTCCTGCGCAACGACGACGACATGTCGATGGTCGACGCCGCCCACGGCAGCTCGGCGGCGCCCAGCTACTTCGAGCCGGCGCGCGTGGGCACGCTCACGCTCGTCGACGGCGGCGTGTTCGCCACCAACCCCGCGATGTGCGCGTACGCCGACGTGGACGGCGACGTCGAGCTGCTGGTCTCGCTCGGGTGCGGCGAGCACACGCGCGTCCTGCCGTACGAGAAGGTCAAGGACTGGGGCCAGTTGGAGTGGATCCGGCCCGCGCTCGACGTCGTCTTCGACGGCACCGCCGACGCGGTCGACATCCAGCTCAAGGCGCTGATCGGCGCCGACTACATGCGCTTCCAGACCCCGCTCGACCACGCGAGCGACGACCTCGACGCCGCGACGCCCGGAGAACCTCGCCGCGCTCGAGCGCGAGGCGCGCGAGCTGATCGCCGAGCGCGACGCGGATCTCGACGCGTTGTGCGCGCGGCTCAGCCGCGAATGAGGCAGAAGAACGCGCTGCGCGGCGTGAGCGACACCTTGGGCAGTGTCTTCGCGCGGGCCAGCGCCTGCGCGGGCGTCAGCCACGCGCCGTCGCTCGCCGACGGCGCCGCCTGGCGGTCGAAGCGGTAGACGTCGAGGCCGCGCGCGATGTCGTTGCCGTAGAGGTAGAAGTCGCCCGTCGCCGGGTCGATCGACGGCGTCTTGGCCGACCACGAGTTCGCGTTCGCGAAGCGGTAGAAGCCGAGCTCGCGCATGCCCTGGCCGGCGATCTGCGCGCCGCCGAGCGAGATGCCCGCCAGCCCGGAGAGGTCGACCACGCGCACGCCGCCGTTGTAGTAGGCGATCGTCATCACCTTGCGTCCTCGTGGATGTCGAAGACATGCGCCGTGCACGAGTGGGTCGGGCTGGTGGTCGGGCGCACCTCGTCGATGTTCCAGTAGCCGACCTTGACCGGGTTGAGCTCGTTGGCGCCCGTGATGTCGTAGACGTGCACGCCGCCGTTCGGGCACTGGCCGGTCCCCACCGCGCCGGCCACCTCGTCCTCGACGATCAGGAACTCGCGCTGCTGCCCGGTGGCGTCGGTCAGCGTGAACGGGTCGGACTGGTGCCAGACGTTGATCGACGGGTCGAGGAAGCTGGTGACGATGCTCGGTGCCGCGGGGTCGCTGGTGTCGATGATCACGCCCTGCGAGAGCGCGGCCGAGTAGGCGCGGTCGCCGGCCTCGTTGAACGTGATGTCGTGCGACTCGGTGCCGAGGCCGGGCCGGAGCGGCAGCGCGAGCTCGGTGACCTTGCGCGGCGCGGCGAAGTCGGAGATGTCGAACACCTCGATCGCCGGCTCGTACGAGGTGATGAGGTCCGAGTTGGAGTTGTAGAGGTAGTTGCCGCTCGGGTGCACGGTCTGGTTGTGCGAGCCCTGCTCGACGTGCACGAACGAGACCGTGCGCGGAGCCAGCGGGTCGGTGATGTCGGCCACGAAGGTGCCGTTGCGGCCGGTGCCGTCGGCCTTCAGGACCTCGAAGCCGAGCGCCGCCGCCTCGCGGTAGCAGGTCGACGTGCCGTCGCCGAAGGTGTCCGACGTGTATGTGACGTACGTGCGCTCGCCGCGCGTGAACACCTGCGGGTCGCCCTGCGTGATGCCGCAGTCGTAGACCGCCGCGATCCGCGCCTGCTCGGGATCGGTGATGTCGACGATCTGGAGGCCGTTGCGGTAGGAGCCGGCCAGCGCGTACTGCCGGTCGCCGATGCGCGCGAACTCGATGTCGGTGCCGTAGTTGGGCGTGGTGCCGTTGCGCGCCTCGTACGGCAGGTTCGCGACGTGGGTCAGGTTCGGGCTGTGGGCGTCCTGCGCGGCCGCGGGGCGGCGAGCGCGAGAAATCGAGGAGGTCGTGACGGCAGTCGGCGCATGGGGGCTGGAACGCCGCGAACGACTTCGCTGGATCCGCGACATCGTGATGCCTCGGCTTGGCGGCCAGCGATCGGCCGAGCCATCCTCAGGTGCCCCTGAAGCTTGGCTGATCGACCTTGGCGCCGCCCACGGGCGAGCGCCGCGAATCGGTGGATCCAGGTCGACTCGGGGCCTCGTCCAGCGGATCGCCGGCGTGCAGGTCCAGTAGCGGCGGACGCCGGAGACCTTGTCGCCGCCCTTGAGATGCAGCGTGATCCTGACCTTGTAGCGCTTCTTGGTCAGGCCGCGCAGGTCGATGATCGCGGTGAGCCGCTTGCCGCTGCTTGACGCGGATCCGCTCGCCGTTGAGCAGCACCGTGGCCTTGCGCACCTCTTCGCCGCGCGGCACCCGCAGGCGGATCTTGAAGCGCCGCACGCTGAGGCACGAGCTCGCCTCCTCGCCCAGCGCCCCGCCCGCGGACGGCTGCTGGGTCGGCTGCGTGCCCGCAGGCACGAGCTCGTAGGCGCCGGAGTCGCAGGCCGCGGCCACGCGCGGGATGCTGCGCTGGTCGGTCGCCAGGCAGCGCCCGGCGACGGCCATGTTGACCGCCGGCGAGTCGGCCGCCAGCGCGTGCGTCCGCGTCAGGCCGCCGTTCGCGGCCAGCGCCGCGAGCTTCGGGTCGGCGTTCTGCTTGTCGCGCGCGTCGCGGAAGCCGCACGTCGTGCCGCCCTCGAGGTTGCCGCCGTTCGTTCCGACCGAGAGGTCGCAGTCGTCGGTGCGCACCGCGGCGACGGCGAAGTCCCCCTCGGGGACCTCTGACGTGTTGCCGGCCACGATCGAGTTGGCCACCATCACCGGGACGAACGAGAGCGCCTTGGCGGAGCCGATCACCTCGAAGCGCGGGCCGGCGATGCCGCCGCCGCGGGCACCATGCTCGGCGCGGTTGCCGGTGATCGTCACGTGCGTGAGCGTCGCCGAGGCGCCGTCGTTCACCGCGACCGCCCCGCCGCCGCTGCCGAACGTCTGCCCCTGAGCGACGTTGCCCGAGAATGTCGAGTTCTCGACCGTCAGCAGGCCGTCCCAGATGTTGATCGCGCCGCCGCGGGCGGAGAAGTCACCGCCGCCGACGGCCCGGTTGCCTGCGAAGGTGCTGCGCGCGACCATGACGGCCGCGCCGTTGACGTCGATCGCGCCACCGCTTGCGGCGACGTTGCCCTCGAAGGTCGAGTCGCTGACCGTCAGCGAGGCGTCCTCGGCGCGCAGCGCCTGGGACTCCACCTCGGGATAGAACCCGATCGCGCCCGCCTCGTTGGAGGCGAACTGCGAGCGCTCGACCCGCACCTCGGTCGGCGCCAGCACGAGCACCGCGCGGTCCTCGTTGCTGTTGACCAACCGGACGTTGTCGATCGTGAGCGGCTCCCGGACCTCGAGGATGCTGTCGCTCTCGAGCTGCGAGCCGTCGATCACGCCCGGCCCGCGCAGCGTCAGGTCATCGAGGACGTCGAGGTCGCCGTCCGTGAGGACGACCGTGTGGCCGGCGAGCAGGACCTCGTCGGGGCCCTCCGCGTCGTTGGCCGCATTGACCGCGGCGCGCAGCGCCGCGTCGGTTGGCGCGTTGACGGTGAACGTGTCGGCTTGCGCCGTGGCGGGCAGCGCGATTGCGAACCCAAGAGCAACTGCGACCGTGCAGTAACGACGCATCCGGATCTCCTCCGTCCGTGGATGACGACCGGCGCGACTTTACGGAGTGTCAATAGATTCGGATACTGACCAGAGGTTCAGGCTTCGGCCTCGCGCGGCACCGGGCCGAGCGAGACGGGCGCCGTGTGCAGCGCGCGCAGGCGCACCTCGCGCCACGACAGGCCCTCCTTGACCAGCGCGGGAGCGCCCATGATGACCGCCGTGGCGATCTCGACGGCCTGGAGGATGATCCCGTAGCCGAGCGCCTGCGCGGGGTCGACCCCGTAGGCGCCGGTCAGCACCGCCAGGCAGGCCGCCTGGAAGACGCCGAGGTTCGACGGCGTGAGCGGCAGCACGGCGGTCACGTTGACGGCGAACAGCACGGCGGCGGCCGCCCCCATGTCGAGGTCGAGCCCGAGCGCGATGAGCAGCACGTAGCACGACACCCACTGCAGCGCCCAGGCGCCGAGCTGCATGGTCACGGCCTCGAACCCCAGCCGCGGCGAGCGGAACACGCGCAGGCCCGAGCGCACGCGCGCGAGCGACGAGCGCGCCTGGGTCATCCAGCGGTGCACGCGGGCGGACCGCGAGGGCAGGCCGGAGCGCAGTAGCGCCGGCGCCACGAGCACCGCGCACAGCACGCCGAACGGCGCCAGCGCGTACCAGACGAGCGCCTGCTGGCGGCCCGCGAACAACCCGATCGTGGTGAACATCACCGCGCCGAGGATCACCAGCGCGAGCACGTTGAGCAGCGTCTGCGACACGAGCGTGCCGAGCACGGCGGGCAGCCGCTCGCGCGGCCGGCCGAGCCGCCGCGCGACGATCAGGGCGCGCGACGGCTCTCCGAGCCTGGCCGGCAAGGTTGCGGACATCAGGACGCCGATCGTCGTCCCCTGCACGGAGTCGACGAGCCGCGGCAGCGCGTCGGGCAGGGCGGCGCGCAGGATCGCGTGCCAGGCGACCGCGCGCGCGAGCATCGAGACGCACATCAGCGCCAGGCCGACGAGCACCCAGACCGGCTGGGAATCGACCAGGGCCTGGGCGATCGGGCGCATCCCGATCCGCTCGAGCGCGAGCAGCGTGCCGACGGCGGCGCCGGCCATCGCGGCGCCGACGACGAGGCGGCGGGCGACGCGGATGGCGCGATGAGCGGGCGGCGCCGGATCGAGCGACGGCAGCCGGCGCGCGGGCGAGCGCGGCCGGCCGTCGGCGGGCAGCGCGCCGACGCGGACCGCGGCCCGCTGCGAGGCGGTCTGCGGCTGCGGCACGGCGCGGGCGTCCTCGTACGCGGTCACGACCTGCTCGGCGACGCGCGGCCACGCGTAGCGCGCGGCGCTGCGTCCGGCCGCGGCGCCGAGCCGCGCCGTCCGCTCCGGGTCGAGCGCGAGGTCGCGCAGCGTCTCGGCCAGGCGGGTCGCGTCGCCGCGCGGGACCAGCAGCCCGTCGGCGCCGTCGGTGACCACGTCGCGATAGCCGGCGATGTCGGACGCCACGACCGGGCGGCCGGCGGCGAAGGCCTCGGTCAGCACCATGCCGAACGACTCGCCGCCCAGCGACGGCGCGCACAGGAGATCGGCGTCGTGCAGGGCGGCCTGGCGCGCGGCGTCGTCGACGCGGCCGAGCGCGGTCACGCCGGCGGGATCGACCAGCAGCGGGGCGATCTCCTCCTGCGTGGCGCCGACGATCGTCAGCTCGGCCGGGACCTGGGCGCGCAGCGCCTCGAAGGCGCGCAGCAGGACGGGCAGGCCCTTGCGTTCGACGGCCTGGCCGACGAAGGCGATCCGCAGCGGCTCGCCGCGCCCGCGGCGGCGAGGCTCCGGCACGCCGCCCGCCGGCAGCTCGACCCCGTTGGGGACGATCCGGTAGTGGCCGCCGAAGAAGCGCCGGCCGGTCCAGGCCGCGGCCTCGGAGACGGCGAGCCGCAGGTGGAGGTGGTTGAGCTTGCGGCGGGCGCCGAGCAGGGCGGCGATGTAGTGCGGCGGGCGCGACTCCGAGTAGCAGTGGAAGGTGCCGACGAGCGGGGCGTCGACGCTGGTGAGCGCATCCCAGCCGATGACCGGCGCGACGGGCTCGTGCACGTGCACGACGTCGGGCGCGAAGGCCCGCAGCTCGCGCCGGAGCGCCGAGACGGCCGACGGGGTCGGGGCGAGGTTGGAGACGGCGCCGTTCGTCGGCCAGCCGATCGTCCCGCCGAGCGGCACCAGCCAGTCGGGCTTTTCGCGCACCTGTGGCCGCGCGCCGCGGTGCCGCAGCGCGGTGGTCCGCGTGTCGTGGTCGTAGGGGGCGAACACGCGAATCTCGTGCCCGCCGGCAGCCAGCTCACCGGCGAGCGCCTCGATGTGACGTGTGACGCCGCCCGGGTAGGTCCACGAGTACGGGGAGACGAGGGCTGCCCGCATCGACGAGATCCTACGGATCCGCCAGGACCGTCTCGGTTCGGTTAGCCCCCCTGGCGCACGTATCCTGTGCCACAGAGATGCCCGATCGCCACTTCGTCAAATACACCTTTTTGAAGGTCGACCCCGCCTGGCGGCGGCTCGACGACGCCGAGCGCGCGCAGCACAAGCGCGAGTTCCTCGCCGCCTGCGAGGATTTCGCCGCCGAGCGCCTGCTGCGCGCGTTCTCGCTGGTCGGGACGCGCGGCGACGCCGACATGATGCTGCTCAGCCAGGCGACGAACCTGGAGCGGATCCACGAGTTCCACGTCGTGCTCGCCCAGAGCGGGCTGATGAAGTGGTGCGAGACCCCCTACTCGTACCTCGCCCTGACCAAGCCGTCGGAGTACTCCGACGAGTCGCGGCTCGAGGTCCGGCCGGCGCACGGCAGGTACCTGTTCGTCTACCCGTTCGTGAAGACGCGCGAGTGGTACCGCCTGCCGCAGGACGAGCGCTGGCGGATCATGCAGGAGCACATCAAGGTCGGCCGCGAGTACCCGCAGATCGACCTCAACACCAGCTACTCGTTCGGGCTCGACGACCAGGAGTTCGTGGTCGCGTTCGAGACCGACGACCCGACGGCGTTCCTCGACCTCGTGCAGCGGCTGAGGACCACCGAGTCGTCGAGCTACACCAAGCGCGACACGCCGACCTTCACCTGCGTGTCCTGCTCGGTCGAGCGGGCGCTCAGCGCGCTCGACGGCACGCCGCTGACGGTCGAGCTCAGCGTCTGAAGTCCGCGAGGACGTGCTCGATGTCGCGGCGGGGCGGCGCGTCTGCCGGCGCGTCGCGCTCGAGCGTGATCAGCGCCTTCCACAGCGCCCACCCGCGGCCGCGCGACCACGTGCCCTGGTCGGCGCCGAGCTCGGCCCGGAAGCGGTCGCGGCTCGCTTCCGACAGGAACGTCCAGGCGATCACCGTGTCGCACGCGGGATCGCCGACGCCGGACGTTCCGAAGTCGAGCACCGCGGCGAGCCGCCCGTCGCGGACGAGCAGATTGCCGGCGGCGACGTCGCCGTGGAACCAGACCGGGTCGTAATCCCAGCTCGTCGACATGGCGTCCTGCCAGACGCGCATCACGTCGTCGCGCGGAACCTCGTCTCCGAGCCGGTCGAGCGCCTCCATCGCCTCATCCTCATAGGTCGCCAGCGGGCCGCCGCGGAAGAAGTTGTGGCGGCCCGGCTCCGGCCCTCCGACCGCGTCCACGCGGCCGAGGGCTGCCAGGAAGCCGGCCAGCGCGGTCGCGAACGCGGTCTGGTCGCCGATGCGGGCGGTCGCGGCGGGCTCGCCGTCGAGCCAGCGGTACACCGACCACGGGTACGGGAAGCCGTCGCCGGGAGCGCCCCGGGCCACCGGCGCCGGGATCGGCAGCGGGAGCCGCGGGGCGAGCGCGGGCAGCCAGCGCTGCTCCTTCTCGACCTGCTGCGCGTACCAGCTCCCGGTCGGCAGGCGGACCGTGAGCTCGGAACCGAGCCGGAACGTGCGGTTGTCCCAGCCGCCGAGCTCGACATCAGTGATCGGCAGGTCCGACCACTGAGGGAACTGGCTGTCGATCAGCCGCTGGGCAAGGGCGACGTCGATCGCGTGGCGGTCGATCTCGGTCATCTGGCGCTCCAGTGTGTCGAAGTCCCGACCAGTCGCCCGCGTAGGTCCCCAGCGCCACCTCGGCGAGGCGCAGGCGCTGCACGTCCGAGGTTCCCGCGGCCGGGAACGTGTGGATGACGTCGCGCAGATAGCGCTCGATGTGGTGATCGCGCTGGCAGCCGCGGCCGGCGAAGATCTCCAGCGCCGCGCGCGCCGAGGTCAGCGCGGACTCGGTGTTCAGCAGCTTGGCGTTCATCAGCTCGGCGTCGCACGGGCAGTGCTGGTCGAGCAGGTGGACCGCGTGGTAGGCCGCGAGCCGTGCCGTCATCAGGCGCGACTGCATGTCGCCCAGCTTCTGCGCGATCGTTCCGAGCTTGGCGAGCGGCTTGCCGTAGAGCTCGCGCCCGCGGCAGAAGGCGACCGTGTCGTCGACGATCGCCTGGTGGATGCCGAGCGCGACGGCGGTCAGGTTCGGGCGGCCGTAGAGCGTGCTGGAGGAGTACGCCACGTCGAGGCCGCCGCCCTCGTCGCCGATGCGGTTCTCGGCGGGGACCCGGCAGTCCTCGAAGACCAGCTCGCCATAGCTGAAGCCGTGCAGGCCGGCCGGGCGGCCGGGATCGCCGAGCCGGAGGCCGGGCCGGTGGCGCTCGACCATGAAGGCCGTGAGCCCGCGCGAGCCCGGGCCGGTGCGCACGACGACGCCGTGCACGTCGCCGACGTGGGAGTTGCCGACGAAGCACTTGCGCCCGTTGAGCACGTAGTCGTCGCCGTCACGGACCGCGGTGCTGCTCATGCCGAGCACGTGACCGCCGCTCTCGGGCTCGGTGACGGCGATCGTCGGCAGCAACTCGCCGGTGGCGAAGCCGGGGAGCCAGCGCGCCTTCTGGGGCTCGGTGCCGAAGTGCACGACCTTGGCCACGCCGAGCTGCGAGGCCTGGGCCATCGCGCCCATGGCGCCGCTCACGCGCGAGAGCTCCTCGATCACGATCGTCTTGGCGAGGTGGCCGAGCGCCATCCCGCCGTAGCAGCGCGGGATCGTCACGCCGATCCAGCCCTGCGCCGCGATCTCGCGCGCGAGGCCGTGCTCGACCGTCCGCCGCTCCTCGAGCTCCGGCACGCGCGGTCTCAGCTCGCGCTCGGCGAACTCCCGGACCTCGTCGCGAAGAGCCTGATGCTGTGTCTCGAAGAAGTAGTCCACGCCCTCCTGGAACGGACGGGGGCGGGATCTATTCCGCGTCAGCCGGCGACGATCGCGCTGATGGTCAGCGCGCCGAGCGCCTTCGCCACCGAGACGCGGTGGTGGCCGTCGCGGATCGCGTACCGCTCGCCGACCTGGACGACCGAGATCGGCGGCAGCGAGGCGCCCGAATGGAACGCCATGAAGACGCGCTGCCAGCGGCAGCGTGTCTGCGCGGTCGGCCGGAAGTGCTGATCGAACTGCGCCGCGCGGTTGGGCTCGGTCGTGCCGACGATGGCCTCGAGCGGGATCTCGACGACGCCGCGCGGTCCGCGGCGCCGGTCCGCGAACTCGTCGACGACGCAGAGCCCGCACACGGTGCGCCCGAGGCGGCGCAGGCGCGAGGCGAACGCGGCCCGCTGGCGTGCCCGGTAGGCCGTGGTGAACGCACGATCGGCCTCGAGACGACTCCAGTCGTTCAACATGCTGCAACTGTCGCAATGCTCTGCCGCGGCAGCGATACGGCCTGCTGGCGACGCGGGGTGCGGCTAGCCCGACTGGGCGGGCAGGCAGTCGTCGAGCCGGTTGTCCTCCGCGAACGGCCGCGTGTCGCGCGCGATCCGCGTGAACTCCTCGGACAGCTCGGTCAGGCGCTGCTGGTCGGCGGCGCGCGTGGCCTCGGCCAGGTCCGGGATCAGCTCGAACGCCCGCTCGACGCCGTCGAGGAAGCTCGTCCAGTTCTCGTCGAGGTCGGACGGCGGGTCGAGGTCCCGCAGGCGCTCCATGTACGGCGCGTACGCCTCGGCCGTGCGCTCGAGCGTGGCGGCCACCGCCTCGCGCTGCTGCTCGAGCGATTCCAGATCCCCGGCGGTCTCCTGCTGCTCGCGCGTGACCTCCTGGATCTTCGCCTCGCCCTCGCGGCAGATGCGGTTCGCGTCGGCCACGAAGTCGCCCGTCGACGAGTCGTCGCCGCCGCCGCAGCCGGCCAGGACGGTCATGGCGAGCACCAGGAAGAGGAGCGAACGGGTCATGACAACTGCATACCTTGCCGATGTTGGTCCCATGACGCAGCTTCAGGCAGAGCGCTTCCGACTCGTGACGCGCAGCGACTTCGACGGGCTGGTTTGTGCCGCCCTCCTCAAGCACCTTGGCATGCTCGACGACGTCATGTTCGTCCACCCGAAGGACGTGCAGGACGGGAAGGTCGAGCTCGGCCCCGGTGACATCACCACCAATCTTCCCTACCACCCGGACGTGCACATCGCGTTCGACCACCATCACTCGGAGACGATCCGGGTCGAGGGGCGGCGCGGCAACCACGTGATCGTGCCGGGCGCGGAGTCCGCCGCCCGCGTGGTCTACGAGCACTTCGGCGCCGCGGCGACGTTCCCGGGCATCGAGGAGCTGATGGACGCCGTCGACAAGGGCGACGCCGCGCAGTTCTCGCTCGAGGAGATCCTCGAGCCGTCCGGCTGGACGCTGCTCAACTTCCTCATGGACCCGCGCACGGGCCTCGGCCGCTTCCGCGAGTTCCGGATCTCCAACTACCAGCTGATGATGGAGCTGATCGACGCCTGCACGACGCTGAGCGTCGAGGAGATCCTGGCGCTGCCGGACGTCGCCGAGCGCGTCGACCTCTACAACGAGCACGCCGCCAAGGCCGCCGAGCAGATCGGCCGCTGCGCCACCGTGCACGGCAACCTCGTGGTGCTCGACCTCCGCGACGAGGAGGTCATCCACCCCACGAACCGCTTCACGATCTACGCGATGTTCCCCCAGTGCAACATCTCGATCCACGTGCTGTGGGGGCTCAAGCAGCAGAACACCGTGTTCGCGACCGGCAAGTCGATCATCGACCGCGGCAGCCGCACGAACGTCGGCGAGCTGATGCTCTCCTACGGCGGCGGCGGCCACGAAGCGGCCGGCACCTGCCAGATCGCCAACGAGGACGCGCCCCGCGTGCTCGGCGAGCTGGTCGCCCGCATCAACGCCGACGGCTAATACACATGTAGGGGTCAGACCCTTCTGTACTACAACAGTTTCGATCTGTAGTAGCACAGAAGGGTCTGACCCCACATATACGCTCGGGGGGTGCTGGCGGAGGACGCTCACCTGCATCGCGCCGACCCGGTGATGGCGCGGCTGATCGACGACGGCGGCCCGCTGCCCGCGAAGCCTGGCCGGCGCGGGCGCCCCGAGGAGCCCTACGGCGTGCTCGTGCGCGCGATCACGGGCCAGCAGCTCTCGGTCAAGGCCGCCGACTCGATCTGGAAGCGGGTCGTCGAGCGCTTCGGCGGGACGCCCACGCCCGAGCAGATCCTGGCCGACGACCCCGAGGAGCTGCGCGTCGCCTGCGGCTTCAGCCGCGCGAAGGTCGTCTACCTGCGCAGCCTCGCCGAGCACGTGCTCTCCGGCGAGCTCGAGCTCGACCGCCTGCCCGAGATGCCCGACGGGGAGGTCATCCGCGAGCTGACCGCCGTGAAGGGCATCGGCGAGTGGACCGCCCACATGTTCCTGATGTTCACGCTGATGCGGCCCGACGTCCTGCCCACCGGCGATCTCGGGGTGCGCAACGCGGCGATGCGTGCGTACGGGCTCGAGCGGCCGCCCGCTCCCGCCGAGCTCACCGCGCTCGCCGAGCCGTGGCGCCCTTACCGCACGCGCGCGTGCCTGTATCTCTGGCGCAGCCTCGACAACGAACCGGCCTGACCCGGCTACCCTCATGCACCGTGATGAGGAGGCTCGTTCTCGCGGCGCTGCTGGCCGGCGCCATGGCCGGCTGCGGCGGTGACGACGGAAGCTCCGGCGACCCCGTCAGCCAGGTGCCGGCGGAGGGCGGCCTCCAGGAGAACGTCCGCGCCGCCTCGAAGCCCGACGCCTCGATCTTCCCGTCGGCCGAGGGCAAGTCGCTCAACGAGCTCGCCCAGGAGATCCGCGGCGGCGGCTCGACCGAGGCCGGGCTTGCCACCTCGGTGTTCACGGTCGGCAAGAACCGTCTGGCGTTCGGCATGATCGACGACCAGGGCCAGTTCGTGTACGGGCCGACCGCCGTCTACATGGCGCCCACGCCGAACGAGCCGGCCCAAGGTCCGTTCCTGGCGCCCGCCGACGTGCTGATCACCGAGGGCCGCTACCGCTCGAAGCAGGCGGCCGAGGAGAGCGACCCGTTCGCCGCCGTCTACGAGGCGCCGGTGGAGTTCGACAAGAAGGGCGACTGGGCGGTTCTGGTGGTGACGCAGACCGGCAACACGTTCGTCGCCGCGCCGACGCGCGTCACGGTCGCGACCAAGAAGGCCGACGAGATCCCCGACGTCGGCGAGGCGGCGCCGGAGGTGGCGACCGATACGCTGGCCTCGGTCGGCGGCGACGAGGAGCTGCTCGACACGCGCACGCCGCCGAGCGACATGCACGAGCACAGCTTCGACGAGGTGGTCGGGACCAAGCCGGTGGCGCTGCTGTTCTCGACCCCGCAGCTCTGCCAGTCGCGCGTCTGCGGTCCCGTCACCGACATCGCGCTCCAGATGAAGGCGAAGTACGGCGACGACGTCGAGTTCATCCACCAGGAGGTCTACGTCGACAACGTGCCGAACGCCGGCCTGCGCGAGCCGCTCAAGGCGTTCCGGCTGCGCACCGAGCCGTGGCTGTTCGTGGTCGGCGCCGACGGGAAGGTCACCGCTCGTCTCGAAGGCTCGTTCGGCCTGAGGGCATTCGAGGACGCAGTCAACACCGCTCTCTAGCCATGGGCTTCCCATTCACGCTGGCACACGGCGGGCCGATCCAGCGGACGCCGCTGCCGCTCGACCCGATCTTCTTCGCCTGGGGCGCGGCCGCCGTGCTCGTCGTCTCCTTCGCCGCGCTCGCCCTGGTGTGGCCGCGGCCGCGGCTGGAGGACCCGCCGTGGCGGCCGATCCCGCGCCTCGGCCGGCTCCTCGGCAGCCGGGTCATGGAGGTCGTCTGGGGCGTCGTCGGCGTCGCGATCCTGGCAGTGGTCATCGCGGCGGGCTACATCGGCCCGGACTCCGGCGCCAACAACCTCGTCCCGACCTTCATCATGATCACCTCCTGGGTCGGGCTGGTCTTCCTGTCGGTCCTCTTCGGGGACGTCTTCAAGGCCCTCAACCCGTGGCGGGCGATCGGCCGCCTGACGGGCGTCGTCGTCGGGCGCCGCGCGGGCGCGCGCCGCGCCTACCCGGAGGGGCTCGGCCGCTGGCCGGCGGTCGCGGGCCTGTTCATGTTCACGTGGATCGAGCTCGTCGCCGGGTGGGCCGACTTCCCGCGCACGCTCACCACCGCCATCGTCGGCTACTCGGTCGTCACCCTGATCGCGCAGGCGGTCTGGGGCGTCGAGACGTGGACGCGCCGCGGGGAGGCGTTCTCCGTCTACTACAACCTGCTCTCCCGCATCAGCCCGTTCGAGACGCGCGACGGCGTGGTCGGCGTGCGGCCGCCGCTCGGCGGCCTCCCGAAGCTCGATACCCCGCCCGGGACCGTGCCGATGGTCATGGTCATGATCGGCACGGTCACGTTCGACGGGCTCAGCCAGGGCTCGCTCTGGGACACGGTCGGGCCGGCGCTGCAGGACTTCTTCACGGCCGTCGGCGCGAGCGAGGTCACGGGCCTCGATCTGGCTGAGACCGTCGGCCTCATCGGCGGCGTGCTCCTCGTCGCCGGCTTCTACTGGCTCGGGATGGAGGGCGCCCGGTCGGTGGGCGGCGACTTCAGCGGCGCGCAGCTGCGCCGGATCTTCGTGCACACGCTGGTCCCGATCGCCGCCGTCTACGTCATCGCCCACTACGTCAGCTACCTCGTGCACGAGGGGCAGGCGATCCAGTACCTGGCGTCAGATCCCTTCGGCCAGGGTTGGGACATCTTCGGCCGCGCGTCCGCGGCGATCGACTTCTCGGTGCTCAGCCAGAGCGCCCTCGACTGGATCTGGCTCGGCGTGGTGGTCATCGGCCACGTGGCGGCGCTCATCCTCGCCCACGACCGCGCGCTGGCGACCTACGGGCAGGTCGCTCAGGCGGTGCGCTCGCAGTACTGGATGCTGTGCATCATGGTCGGGTTCACGATGCTCGCGCTCTGGCTGCTGTACCAGGCCGGGCGCTAGGGGAACACTGGCGCAGAGGGCCAGGTTCCCCAGGGACCCACGCTCCTAGCGGTAGACCGCGCGCCAGCCGGAGCGGTCCAGCCGCAGGAAGCGGATCCGCCGGCGCTGCTCGTCGGCCTCGCGGGTGAGCCGCTCCGGGGCGGTCACGTCGATCCGCGCGTACGGGATGCCGGCGCCCCCGCCCGCGCGCGTCCCCACCGTCCGGAGCTCCTGCTCAGCTGTGACGCGTACCAGGCTCTGCCGCCCGTTCCCGGCGACCAGCCGCGCGTCGACCCGGTTCGGGGTCACGCGCAGCGTGAGCGGGCGGCCGAGTCCGGAGCCGCGCATCTGCTCGAGCGCCGCGGCGAGGTTCGCGGCGCGGATCATCGACGACGGCCCGAGACCGTCCGGCTCCTGCGTCTCGACGAGATCGTCGAGGCCCTGCTCGATCTCGTCGACGGCCACGTTGGCGATCACGCCGAGGATGGCGATCAGGGCGCCGAAGACGATGAACGGTGCGAAGAAGCCGCGGCGGCGCCGGCGGCGCGGGCGCACGAACTGCGGCGCGGGCTCCGGCTCGGGCGGCTCGGCCACGACCGCCTCGGGCCGCTCGACCACCGGCGGCTTCTCGACCGGCACGGGCAAGGTCGCGTCGCGCAGCGCGGCGAGCGGGTCATCGCCGATCTCGCGGCCGAACGCGTCGTACTCGGGCACGCCGCCATATCAGCCGACACGCGCGGCGCGGTCAACCCCCGGCCGGGCAGGTCGAGCGCGGCGGCGGTGCCCCGGGCGCCCGCGCGCCCCACGCCTGCCACTCGCGCAGCGCGGGCCGGGCGCGTGCCAGGTCGGTGGTCACGAGGCCGGTCGGGAACAGGTCGTCCTCGCGCATCGTGTACTGCGCGGCGACGGTCACGCGCGGGTCGGCGCGCCAGGCTCGCAATCGCCGGTGCAGGAGCCGGCAGCCCTGCGCCTCGCCGGTGATCCCGCGCGCGAGCGAGAAGCCGCCCGGCGCCGGGCCGACGCCGGTCTCGGTGATCCAGATCGCGTGCTCGCGCGGGCATCGCCGCGCCGCCAGCGCGGCCGTCACGGTGGCGACCGGGTCGGTGCCGCCGATGTAGGCGTGCTGCGACCACACCGGCGCCGCGCACACGAGCTCGCGCGGGAGGCCGCCGATCATCTCGCCGATCGCCGTGGCCCGCCGGGTCGGCTCGCGGATGCCCGCCATCTCGCCCAGCACGAGCCGGTGGTCGCCGCCGTGCTCGGCCAGCTCGGCGCGCAGCGCCCGCGCCAGGCGGGCGTAGGGCGCGACCGCGCGCGAGGGCGAGAGCGCGTCGCACGCCTTGCGCTGCGGCGCGATGAAGTACGGGTGGTTGGGCTCGTTCCAGGGCGTGAAGTAGCGCAGCTCGGCGCCCTCGGCGTCGGCCAGGTCGAGCACCGCGGAGACGAGCTCGCGGTAGGCCCGCAGGTCGCGCGGCGCTCGGCCCCCGCCCTCCTCGCCCGGGCAGCCGTGCGGCCGGACGGCCGCCCACTCCGGTGTTCCCGTGAACACCACCAGCGCCTGCCAGCCGCCCTCGCGCTGGCGCGCGGCCAGCGCCCGCAGCTGGTCGAGCACGCCGTCGTACGGCGCGCACGGCTGCTTGTCGCGCATGCAGCCGGCCGCTCGGCAGCGCCAGGTTGGCCGGCGCCTCGGGGCTCGGCTGCACGACGTTCCACTCGATCACGAGCCGGTACAGCTCGGGCTCGATCTTCACCAGCTCGTCGCGCCAGCGCGCCCAGTCGGCGGCGGGGTGAGCACCGCGTCGGGCGCGAACAGGTTGGGGTTCGGCTCGGTGATGCCGACGGCCAAGGAGGGACCGCCGGCGGGAGCGTCGAGCGGCGCCCGCTCGGGAGCGGGCGTCGGTGTCGGTGGCGCGGGAGGAGGAAGAGGAGGCTGCTCGCCGTCGCGCGTCAGCACGACGACAAGGACGAGGACGGCCGCCGCGAGGGCGGCTAGACCGCCGAGACCTCTTCCTCGTCCGCCACGCGGAACGAGGAGCCGCAACCGCACGCCGCGATCACGTTGGGGTTGTCGACCTTGAAGCCGGCGCCCTGGAGGCCCTCGACGTAGTCGACCACGGCGCCGCGCACGTACGGCAGGCTCGGGCCGTCGACCAGGATCCGGAGGCCGTGGTCCTCGAACACCTCGTCACCGTCGCGCTGGGTGTCGAACGCAAGCGCGTACTGGAAGCCCGAGCAGCCGCCCCCGCGCACGCCGACCCGCAGGCCGGAGGTCTGGATCTCGGCGCCCTGGCCGGCCAGGAACTCCTGCACCTTCTCGGCGCCCTTTTCGCTGAACGTGATCATCGCTTCAGAAAGAATAGCGCCCGCTACTCTCTTCACTTATCGTGCCGAGCACGGACGACCTTAAACAGCGCATCGAGACCGCCATCCCGGGCGCCCGCGCCGAGGTCACCGACCTCACCGGCGGGGGCGACCATTTCCGCGCCTCGGTCGCGGCTCCCGAGTTCGCCGGCATGAGCCGGATCGAGCAGCACCGCCGCGTCTATGCGGTGTTCGGGCCCGACATCGGCGGGCCGATCCACGCGCTGTCCCTCGAAACGCGAGCGGAGTGAGCATGAGCGAGACGACTGAGAACCCCATCCGCGAGGCGATCGCCGACGCGATCCGCGACCACGAGGTCATCCTCTTCATGAAGGGCACGCCCGAGCGGCCCGCGTGCGGCTTCTCCGCGCGCACGGTCGCCGCGCTCGACGCGGTCGGCAAGGAGTTCGCCGCGGTCGACATCCTGCCCGACCCGCGCATCCGCGCGGAGCTGTCGGCGCTGTCGAACTGGCCGACCATCCCCCAGCTGTTCGTGAAGGGCGAGCTGGTCGGCGGCTGCGACATCGTCACCGAGATGTACGAGACGGGCGAGCTGTTCGAGGTCATGGGCGCGGAGCCGCCGGCCGACGCGCCCGATCACGCGCCGAAGGCGGCCGAGCCGGGCGCACCGCCGCTCCAGATCCAGAACGACCTGGTCGACCGCAGCTAGGTCTCCGCTCCCACGGGCCGTCAACTGCGGCTGGGTAGGGAAGCGGCGGTGCCGGCCGGTGCGCGATGACGGGGAGTTTCGTGCAATTGAACGTTAGCCCGCGAGCGGCCAGCCCCCAGCCGCCCTACCCAGCCGGGGTTGACCTTCGCTCCGTTCGGCGCCAACGCTGACCCGCAGCTAGACCGCGCCCGGGAGCGGGCCGCCGGCCCGCCTCGGCGAGCAGGTCGCGCAGCGCGGCCTCGTCGAGGTCGTCGAGCCGCTTGAAGCGGATGCAGCTCTTGCCGACGCTGGCCTTCGGGAAGCGATCGGCGCGGCTCTCGGCCAGGTAATGGCCGTCCTCGGTGAGCGCCAGCACGTAGAGCGATATGCCGTGCTTGCGCTCGGCGACCGACACGCGGTAGGCGTCGCCCTCGCGGCCGCTGTCGTAGCGGTAGTGGAAGGGGCCGTAGTTGAGCCCGTGCGCCTCCAGGTCCGGCAGCGTCTCGCGGATCAGCCGGTCGAGGCGGTCGAGGTCGTCGGACACGCGGCGATCGTACTCAGAGGTCGCGGCGCGCGAACGCGGCGGCGGCGCCCACCCCGACCAACGCGAGGTAGGCCACCGTCCACGGCCACAGCAGAGGCCCGGCGTCCTCGGCGCCGCCGAACGGCCCGAGGTTGATCGCGAGCCGCGTGAAGCCGACCGTGTCGGAGGTGATCGCGGCCAGCGCGGCCTGGTAGAGCGCCTCGAACGGCAGGACCCAGCTCACGATGTCCGCCACCCGGTCGAGCGTGCGCGAGCCGAGCGCCTCGCCGATCTGTCCGAGCAGCCCGGCGGTCAGCCCGGCGCCGAACAGCATGAAGACCGCGATCCCGTTGGCGTTGGAGGAGAGCAGCACCGAGCCCGCGAGCGAGATCGCCGAGAGCACGGCGACGGCCGCCGCCAGCTCGAGCGCGGGGACGACCGTGCGATCCGGCCACCAGCCGCTGAAGACCCTGGTGATCACCACGGTGGCGAGGAAGACGGCGATCACGTAGAGCCCCGTGACCGTGGCCGCCGCCGCGAAGCGGCCGACGAGCACCGTGCGGCGGTGCAGCGGCCGCACCAGCAGGGGCTGGAGCAGCCCGCGCTCGGCGTCCCCGCGGACCGCGCCGAGCGTGAGGAAGACGGCGAGGATGGTGCCGAGGAACAGCGTGGCGAACATCGCCAGGCCGAGGATCGTGGCGCCGGCGACGGTGCGCGCGTCGATCCCCTCGATCGGCTCGTCGAACTCGCCGACCGAGTCGAACAGCTGCCAGGTGCCGAGCGCGTACAGCGCGAGGAAGGCGATCGTGAGCAGCCCGACGACGGTGAACACGCGCCGGCGCAGCGACTCGCGCAGCGCGAAGGTGGCGATGATGGTGGCGCCGCTCATGTCTCGCCGACCGCCTCCAGGTAGGCGTCCTCGAGCGAGGAGCGCAGCACCCGCACGTCGTAGATGTCCTCGCCGGCGGCCACCAGGTCGCGCACGATGCCGGGCACGTCCTCGCGACTGGCACGCTCGAACACGCGCGTGCCGGAGGCGGTCTCGACCTCGACGCCGCCGGCCCGGCTGAGCTCGTCCGGCGTGCCGGCCGCCACCAGCTCGCCGCGGGCGATGATCGCCACGCGGTCGCAGACCAGCTCGACCTCCGACAGCAGGTGCGAGTTGAGCAGCACGGAGACGCCCCGCTCACGCAGTTCCTCGAGCAGCCGCCGCACGGTGCGCCGGCCGGCGGGGTCGAGCGCGCTGGTCGGCTCGTCGAGCAGCAGCACGCGCGGGCTGCCGACCATCGCCTGCGCGATGCCGAGCCGCTGCTGCATGCCCTTGGACATCGCGCCGACCCGGCGGGTCGTCGCCTCGGTGAGCCCGACGGCCTCGAGCAGTGCGGCGCGCTCGCGCTCGCCGCCGTCCGAGCCGGCGAGCTTCTGGTGCATGCCGAGCAGCTCGTCGGCCGTCAGCCAGTCCGGGAAGCGGAACAGCTCGGCGAGGTAGCCGAGCGAGCGGTGCGCCTCGGGCGAGCCGGCGGGAGCGCCGCCGATCTGCGCCGCGCCCCGGGTGGGCCGCACGAGCCCGCAGGCGATCTTCACCAGCGTCGACTTGCCGGCGCCGTTTGGCCCGAGCAGCCCGACGAGCTCGCCGTCGCCGACCTCGAGGCTGACGCCCTTGAGCGCCTGGATCGATCCGTACGACTTGTGCAGATCGTCGGCCTGGAGCGGGGTGGGCATCACTAGCATCGTGCCCGATGGCCGCTCCGCCGCGTCTGCACATTCCCCTGCCGCTGCGCTGGGACGGCGAGGCGCTGCACGTGCTCGACCAGACGCGGCTGCCCGCCGAGGAGGTCGTGATCACGCTGCATGGCGCGGCCGACACGGCGGAGGCGATCCGGCGGCTGGCCGTCCGCGGGGCGCCGCTGATCGGCATCGCAGCCGCCTACGGGCTCGCCATGGAGGTGGTCCGCACGCCGACCGCCGAGGCGCTCGAGCGCGGCGCGGCCGTGCTCGCCGGCGCCCGCCCGACGGCGCGCAACCTCGGCTGGGCCGTCGAGCGCGTGGCGGCGGCCGGTACCGACCCGGCGGCGGTCGTCGAGGCCGCGGAGGCGATCCGGCGCGAGGACGAGGCGGCCAGCGCGGCGCTCGCCCGGCACGGCGCCGACGCGCTCGACGCCGCGCTGCCGTCCGGCCCGCTGACCGTGATGACGCACTGCAACTCCGGGGCGCTGGCCGCCTCGGGGCGCGGCACCGGCCTCGGCGTGATCGCCGAGCTGGCCGAGCGCCGCGACGTCCGCGTGCTGGCCTGCGAGGCGCGGCCGCTGCTCCAGGGCGCGCGGCTCACCGTCTGGGAGCTCGGCCGGCTCGGGATCGAGCACGCGCTGCTGGTCGACGCCGCCGCCCCCGGGCTGCTGCGCACCGGCGCCGCCCACGCCGTGGTCACCGGCTTCGACCGCGTGGCCGCCAACGGCGACGTGGCGAACAAGGTCGGCACCTACGGCCTCGCGCTGGCCGCACACGCGGCCGGCGTCCCGTTCCTGGCCGCCGGCCCGTCGTCGTCGATCGACCTGCGGCTCGGCAGCGGCGACGAGATCGAGATCGAGGAGCGCGACGCCGACGAGGTCCGCGCCGCCGGCGGAGCGCTGCTCACCGTCGAGGGCACGGCGTGCCGCAACCCGGCGTTCGACGTCACGCCCGCCGAGCTGGTGTGGGCGCTCGTCACCGAGCGCGGAGCCGCCTCGCCGGTCACGGCCGAGACGGTCGCGAGGGTGGCGTGAGGGTCGCCCTCACCCGTCGCGCCCGGCGACACGCGGATCGAGGAGCGGCCGGACCCGGTCTGCGGACCGGGCGACGTGGTCTGCCGCGTGCTGGCCTGCGCCACCTGCGGGTCGGACGTCGGCTGGTACGTGACGCGCAAGCTGCCCGCCGTGCTCGGGCACGAGCCGGCCGGCGAGGTGGTCGCCGTCGGCGACGAAGTCACCGGCGTGGCGGTCGGCGACCGCGTGGCCATCCACCACCACGCGCCGTGCGGCGAGTGCCGCCGCTGCCTGCACGGCCACGAGACCCTGTGCGAGCGCTTCCGCGGCACCGGGCTCGATCCCGGCGGCTTCGCCGAGTACGTGCGGATCGAGCCCGACCTGGTCGACGAGCTGCTCCCGCTCGACGGCCTCGATCCGGTGGCGGCCACGCTCACCGAGCCGCTCGGCTGCGCCCTGCGCGCCCAGGAGCGGGCGGGGATCCGGCCGGGCGACAGCCTGCTCGTGGTCGGCGCCGGGTGCAGCGGGCTGCTGCACGTCGCCGCCGCCCATGCCCGCGGCGTCGAGGCCGTGTGGGTGCGCGAGCCCGACGGCGAGCGGCTCGCCCGCGCCGAGGCGTGGGGCGCGACCGCCCACGGCAACGAGCCCGTCGACGTGGCGATGGTGTGCACCGAGAGCCCGGCGGCGATCGCGGCGGCGGCCGAGGCGCTGGCGCCCGGCGGCACGCTCTGCCTCTACGCGCCGCCGGCTCCCGGCGAGCCGCTCGGGGTCGAGGGCTGGACCGTGTTCTCGCGCGAGCTGCGGGTGACGGCGAGCTGGTCGGCCGGCCCGGCGAACATGCGCGCGGCGCTCGAGCTGCTGCGGCGCGGCGCCGTGCCCGTCGACGAGCTGATCACGGCGCGCTTCCCGCTCGACGAGACCGGAGCGGCGCTGGAGGCGCAGCGGAGCGGGCGCGCGCTGAAGGCCGTGGTGGTGCCGTGAAGGCGGCGCTGCTCTTCGGCCTCGAGGACCTGCGCGTGCTCGAGGTCGCGGATCCGGTGCCCGGCGCCGACGAGGTGCTCGTGCGGGTCGAGGCCGCGACCACCTGCGGCACCGACGTCAAGACCTGGCGCCGCGGGCACCCGCTGCTCGGCCCATACCCGGCGACCTTCGGCCACGAGACGTGCGGCGTTCGCGAGGACACCGGCGAGCGCGTGCTGGTCGGCGACTCCGTGGCCTGCGGGAGCTGCCGCTCGTGCGTGGCCGGCCGTCCGCAGATCTGCCGCGAGCCGCGCTGGATCTTCGGCGGCTTCGCCGAGCTGATCGCGGCGCCCGAGGCGGCGCTGCACGCCGTGCCGGACGGGCTCGAGCCGGGCGCCGCCGCGATGGCCGAGCCGCTCGCGGCCGCCGTCCACGCGATCGCCCGCGCGCCCGACAAGCAGGTCGCGCCCGACGTGGGCGTCCTCGGCGGCGGGCCGATGGGGCAGATGCTCGCGGCGCTGCTGGTCGCCGAGGGCCGGACCGTCACGCTCGCCGACCGCCACGCCGAGCGCCGCGCGCAGGCCGAGGCGACCGGCGCCATGAGCGCGGAGCGCCTGGCCGACCACGACGTCGTCTTCGAGGCCGTCGGCCGCCCGGACGCCTGGCGCGCCGCCGTCGAGGCCTGCGCGCCCGGCGGCTGCGTCGTCTTCGTCGGCGGCTGCAAGGCCGACAGCGACGCCAGCCTGCCGACCCGCCCGCTGCACTACGAGGAGCTCGACCTCCGCGGCGCCTTCCACCACGCCCCCGAGGAGGTCGACCGCGCGCTCGCCCTGCTGGCCGAGGGAGCGCTCGACTGGCGTTCCCTGGCCGCCGGCCCGATCGGGCTCGAGGACCTACAGACCGCCCTCGCGAGCGGGAACGACGGGCCCGCGCGCAAGTGGGTCGTGCATCCCACCGCAAAGTAGCGCGAGGTGTAGCGTCCGGCCAGGTCGGGCATCCCGACACTGTGTCGACAGCGACGACAACCCGTAAGCCTGCGACAAGACGGTTCTCGCAGGTCGAGGCTCTGACCCTCTGGCGCCGCTACAAGGCCACGAACGACCCGCGGCTGCGGGACCGGCTGATCATGACCTACGCGCCGCTGGTCAAGCACATCGTCTACCGCAAGATCCGCGAGGTGCCCTCGCACCAGGAGGCAGACGACTACATCTCGCGCGGCCTGGAGGCCCTGATCACGTCGATCGACCGCTACGACCCGGCCAAGGGCGCCACGCTCGAGCAGTTCCTGTGGACGCGCATCCACGGCGCCGTGCTCGACGAGCTGCGCCGCCAGGACTGGGCGCCGCGGTCGGTGCGGCGGTTCGACCGCGAGGTGGCCAAGGCCGCGCGCTCGTTCCGGGCCATCCACGGCCGCGAGCCGCGCGACGGCGAGCTCGCCGACGCGCTGGCGGTCAGCGTCGACGAGCTGCGCGCCCACCGCGCCGACCTCATCCGCGCCGACGTCGGCTCGCTCAATGCCACCGCGAGCGAGGCGTCCGAGGATGACGCGCGGCGTCGAGCGCGTCGAGCTGATCCAGTCGGGCGACGAGCGCAGCCGGCCCGAGCACGCGGCCATGCTCGGCGACACCAAGCGCGCCTTCCGCGAGGCCTTCGACACGCTCAACGAGCGCGAGCAGGAGATCTGCATCCTCCTCTACGTCAAGCACCTCACGCTGCGCGAGGTGGGAGAGGTGATGGGCGTCACCGAGTCACGCGTCTCGCAGCTGCACTCCGGCATCCGCAACAAGCTGCGCCAGCGCCTCCACGGTCACGAGGAGGCGCTCACCCTGATGGACGCCTGAGCTCGGCCAGCCGCCGCTCGAGGAACGCGCGCTCGACCGGGTTGGCGGCCAGCGCGAGCGCGCGCTCGTAGGCGGCGGAGGCCTCGTCGCGGCGGCCGAGCCGGCGCAGCAGGTCGGCGCGCGCCGAGTGCAGCAGGTGGTAGCCGTCGAGCTCGCCGGCCAGCTCGTCCATCAGCGCCAGCCCGGCCTCCGGGCCGCGCGCCATGGCGACCGCCACCGCGCGGTTGAGCGCCACCACGGGCCCGCCCTGCACCGCCAGCAGGCGGTCGTAGGCGCCGGCCACGCGCGCCCAGTCGGGCCCGCCCGGGCGGCTGTGCTCGGCGGCGATGAAGGCCTGCAGCACGTACGGGCCCGACGCCGCCGAGCGCCAGCGCGCGCTCCACCAGCGCCGCCGCCCTCGGCGATCGCCTGCTGGTCCCAGCGCGCGCGGTCCTGGTCCTCGAGCAGCACCAGCTCGCCGGCCTCGTCGACCCGCGCGTCGCGGCGCGAGTCGTGCAGCAGCATCAGCGCGAGCAGGGCGAGCGCCTCCGGCTCGTCGGGCATCAGCGCGCACAGCACGCGCGCCAGCCGGATCGCCTCCGCGCACAGCTCGCGCCGCACGAGCGCATCGCCGGCCGTCGCCGCGTAGCCCTCGTTGAAGATCAGGTACAGCGTCGCGAGCACCGACGCCCGGCGGGCCGGCAGGTCCTCCTCGCGCGGCAGCTCGAAGCGGATGCCGGCGTCGCGCAGCTTGCGCTTGGCGCGCTGGAGCCGCTGCGCCATCGCGTCCTCGGAGACCAGGAAGGCGCGCGCCACCTCGCGCGTGGAGAGCCCGCCGAGCGCGCGCAGCGTGAGCGCGACCCGCGACTCCGGCGCGAGCGCCGGGTGGCAGCAGGCGAAGATCAGCTCGAGCCGCTCGTCGGGGATCGGTCGGGCTCGAACGCCTCGATCCGCGCGAGCGCGCTCGGGCGCGGGCCGGCGGCGCTCGCGGCGCAGGCGGTCGATCGCCCTGTTGCGCGCCGTCGTGCGTGATCCACGCCGCCGGGTTGGCCGGCACGCCGTCGCGCGGCCAGCGCTCGAGCGCGACGACGAACGCGTCCTGGACCGCCTCCTCGGCGCGGTCGAGGTCGCCGAACGCGCGCGCCAGGACGGCGACCGCCTGCCCGGACTCGCGCCGGAACAGGCGGTCGATGAGTGCCCCGGGAGTGCTCAGCGCTGGAGCTCTCCGCGGCCTCCGGCTGCTCGTAGCCGGCGGCCTCGTAGTCCATGACCGGGCGGACCTCGACGCAGCCGCCGTCGCCCAGATCGGGCACCTTGGCGGCCCAGGCGAGCGCCGCGTCCAGGTCGGCGCACTCGAGCAGGTAGAAGCCGCCGAGCTGCTCGCGCGTCTCGGCGAACGGGCCGTCGGTGTGCACGGCCTCGCCGTCCTTGATCCGGACCGTCGTGGCCGAGGTGGTGGCGTCGAGGCCCTCGCCGGCGACGAACGCGCCGGACTCGCGTGAGCTCCTCGTAGAACGCGCCCCAGAGCTTCATGTCCTCCGCCATCTCCTCCGGCGTCATGTTGGCCCAGCGGCCCTCGTCGCCGTACAGCAGCAGCAGGTACTTCATCGCGCGGCCTCGTCGACTGCGACGTCGCGGTCGAGGCCCGGCGGCCTCGTAGTCCATCACCGGCCGGACCTCGATCGAGCCCTGCTGCGCGCCCGGGATGCTGCGCCGCCCAGCTGATCGCGTCGTCGAGGTCGCGGCAGTCGAGCAGGTAGTAGCCGCCGAGCTGCTCGCGCGTCTCGGCGAACGGCCCGTCGCTCGTGACGGTCTCGCCGTCGCGGACCCGCACGGTGGTCGCCGTGCCGGTGGGCTGGAGTCCCTCGCCGCCGAGCATCACGCCGGCCTCGGTGGCGGCGCGGCCGAACGCCTCGTACGCCGCCATGATCTGCGCCCGACTGCTCGGGCGTGACGTCGTTCCAACCGGACTCGTCGCCGTAGATGGTGAGCAGGTACCTCATGGTGCCCTCCGTCGGTCGTCGCAGCGCCCTCCGCGCCGCGTTCACCCTACCGACGACAGGGTCCGGCGCAAGCGACAAAGCTGGCGCGTCGGCGCTACTGCGCGGTCGCGCCAGCGCAGGTGCTCGACGATCCGGTGCGAGTCGCAGATCGCCTCGCGGCCGATCACCAGCAGCGGCACGCGGTCCTGGCCGGTGAGCTCGTCGACCTCGTCGCGCGCCGGACTTGCGCCACGGCACGCGCCGCTCCTCGACCTCGATGCCGCGCCGGTGCAGCTCGCGCGCCACGCGCCCGCACGGGCACAGCCGGTTCGTCGGCGTGCTGGCAGCGGTAGAGGATCACCGCACGCACCTCCCGCATCGCGCGGCCGAGCACGCGCCACGGGCAGCGGCTGCCGCCGGCCGGTGCGCGCCAGCCGGTCGCCGAGCCGCTCCTCGTGGTAGCGCACGGTGGCCTCGACGGTCTCCTCGTGCGGGCGCGTCGTCCACCCCAGCTCGCGCCGCGCCTTCGCCGACCGGTACGTCCACCAGTGCGCGGCGGCGCGGATCTCGGACGGCGTCACCAGCGTCGGCCCGGGCGCGCGGACGCCCGCCTCGGCGAGCGCCAGCGCGACCTGCACCGGCAGCCGCACGGCCGGGCCCTCGACGCCCGAGATCTGCTGCGAGCTCGCCGAACAGCCGCTGCCAGGTGTAGTTGCGGGTGCCGAGGATGTAGCGCTCGCCCGCCGCGCCGCGCTCGTCGCACAGCAGCAGCCCGGCGGCCACGTCCTCGACGTCGACGACGCAGATCGCGCCGTCGACGTACGCGGGGATGCGGCGCAGCAGGAAGCGGCGCACGACCTCGGTCGAGGAGCGGCGGTCGTCGCCGGCGCCGAGCACGTGCGCCGGGCAGGCGAGCACGACGTCGAGCCCGCGCGCCGCCACGCGCAGCGCCTCGACCTCGGCGGCGTGCTTGGCGTCGGCGTACGGGATCCCGAGCGGCCCGGTGCGCACGTGGCGCTCGTCGAGCGCGCCGCCGGGCCGCGCCGGGCCCGATCGCCGCCACCGAGGAGCGTGTGCACGACGCGCTCGACGCCGGCCGCCAGGCACGCCTCGAGCACGACGCGCGTGCCCTCGGCGTTCGCCCGCAGCAGCCGCGCCGGCTCCATCCGCAGGTTCGTCGTGCCGGCCACGTGGAAGGCGCGCTCGACGCCGCGGGCCGCGCGCCGCATCGCCGCGCGTCGGTGATGTCGGCGGTCACGCGCTCGACGTCGAGGCCCTCCGAGCGCGTCGAGCGGAGACGAGGCGCGGACCGTCACGCGCACGTCGTCGCCGCGCGCGAGCAGCGCGCGCACGACGTGCGAGCCGATGAATCCGGTCGCACCGGTTACGAGGACCCGAGCCACGGCGCGAGGATAGGCTGCCCGCCATGTCCGGCGTCGCAGTGGTCACCGACACGACGCACTACCTCCCGGCGGAGGTCGTGCAGCGACACGAGCTGCACCTCGTGTCGCTGTACGTGAACTGGGACGGCCGCACCGACCGCGAGAGCGACCTGCCCGACTACGACGCCTTCTACGACCACATGCGCACGGCGGCCACGCTGCCGAGCACGTCGCAGCCGTCGGTCGGCGACTTCCTGGCCGTCTACGAGCCGCTGCTGGAGGCGGGCGACGACGTGCTCTCGATCCACCTCTCGGGCGGCATCTCGGGCACCGTGCAGGCGGCCGAGCAGGCGCGCGACGCGCTGGTCGAGCGCGGCGTCGCGGCCGGAGCGGATCGTCGTGCTCGACTCCGACACCGGCGCCGCCGGCCACGGGCTGATGGCGATCGCGGCCAAGAACGCGGCGCGCGGCGGCGCCGACCTGGCGGGCGCCGCCGACGCCGCCCGCCGGCTGCGCGAGCGGATGAAGATCATCTTCGCCGTCGACACGCTCGAGTACCTGCGCCGCGGCGGGCGGATCGGCGGCGGCGCAGGCGTGGGTCGGCTCGGCGCTGAAGATCAAGCCGATCCTCTCGATCGACCGCGAGATCCTGCCGATCGAGCGCGTGCGCACCGCCGGCCGCGCGTTCGAGCGGCTGGTCGAGCACCTGGCCAGCCAGCACGCGAGACGGCGCCGACGTGTTCTTCATCCAGCACATCCAGGCGCACGACGTCGCCGACCGGCTCGCCGAGCGCGGCGCGCGAGATCTACGGGCGGCCGCCGGAGTTCGTGTCCGAGCTCGGCCCCGTGATCGGCGCCCACGTCGGCCCGGGGCTGTTCGGCGTCACGGGACTGCCGGGCTCGGTCCTGGGCCCGGTTTAGCCACCGGCGGCGGCGCCTGCCGCTCGCGCGCGGTACTCGCGGTAGGTGATCTGGATCGCCGCCGCGACGGGGATCGCCAGCAGCGCCCCGAGCACGCCGAACAGCGCCGAGCCGAACAGCACCGAGATGAGCACGATCAGCGGGTCGAGCTGGACGGCGCGCGCCTGGATCCGCGGCTGGATGACGTTGTTCTCGACCTGCTGGTAGACGATCGCGAAGACGGCCCAGATGATGCGTGTCGACCGGGAAGTCCGAGAACAGCGTGACGACGCCGACGATGATCGCGCCGAGCGTGGCGCCGACGAGCGGGATCAGGTCGAGCAGGAAGACGATCACGGCGAGCGGGAGCGCGAAGTCGACGCCGAGGATCATCAGCATGATCCAGCTCGTGACGCCGGCGATCGTCGCCTGGAGCAGCGCGCCGGCGACGTAGTTGCCGATCGCGTTGCCGATGCGGGCGAACAGGTTGTGCCACCACTCCTCGCGGTCGGGCTGGTACTCGCGGATCCAGGCGTCGAGGAAGCGGCGGCCGCTCGCTGAGCATGAACAGCGAGAGCACGATGATCGTCACGGCGGCGAAGATCGAGTTCACGAGCCCGACGCCGATGTCGCCCAGCACGCCGGCGGCGTCGCCGAGCCGCGCCGGCAGCTTGCCGGCCTCCTCCTCGAGCTTGCCGGTGATGTCGTAGTCGTCCTGGAGCTGGCGCAGCCGCTCGTTGTCGTTGACGAAGTCGGTGACCTCCTGCGCGTACTCCGGCAGGTTCTGCACGAGGTTGTTGGCCTGCGTGACGATCGGCGGGACCAGCAGCCCGATCAGCGCGAACGGCGTGAGGATCAGCAGCAGGTAGACGATCGCCACCGCGAAGCCGCGGCGCATGCGGCGCGAGAGGAACGCTGATCGGCCCCGAGAGCGCGATCGCCAGGAAGGCGGCGATGAAGATCCACGTCAGCGGCTGCCGCAGCAGGTACATCAGCCACAGCGTCAGCACCACGGCGACGACGACCAGCACCACGCGCAGCACTGCGCGGGCCGTGGGGAAGTAGCCAGGGGTGGCGGCAGGGGCACTCACGGCGCTCGGACGGGCTTTCGCCGCCGAGCGCCGGAGTCCCTGCTAGTAGTACTCGCGCGACTTGCGCCGGCCGGTGAGCAGGCCGGTGACCGCCGCGATCCCGCCGCCGACCACGAAGCCCGCGACGGCGGCCCCGATCAGGACCTCCTTGCGGTGGCGCTCGAAGTGGCCGCGCCAGTCGGTGGCCTTGGTGACCTCGCCGCGCAGGCGCTCGACCGCCAGGCCCAGCTCGGCGCGGTTGGCCTCGATCGACTGGCGGATCTCCTCCGCGCTGCGTGTCTCGGCCATCAGCTCGGCCCCTGCGGGGTGGCGGGATGGGAGGTCGTGACCGTCTCCTTGATCAGCTTGGCCTCCTCGATCGCCATCTTCGGCGTCGGCGGCGCCCCGCGCTTGACGAGGCGCGCGGCGATGAAGCCGGCGAGCGCGCCGAGCACGAACAGGATGAGGGCGACGATGACGAAGCCGATCCAGAAGTCGTCGGTGCCCTCGATCGCCTGCCAGATCGCCCACGCGATCGCCCTCGAAGAAGTAGATCAGGCCGAAGACCACGAAGAGGCCGGCGACGATCCCGACCACGGCGCCCTTGATCAGCTTCGTGACCTTCTCGGTCATCTCGGTCTTGGCGAGCTCGATCTCCTCGCGGAACAGGAGCGAGAGCCTCTCGGTGACGTCCTGGATCGCCTGGCCGAGCTCTGAGGTGTCGGTGTTCGTTCGCCATGTCAGTCGAAGATGCGCTTGAGGATGCGGGCGACGAGGAACGAGCCGACGAAGGCGGCGCCGACGAGCACCTCGGGGCGCTGGGCGGCGGCCGGGAGCTTGTCGGCCCCGGGGATGCCGGCGACGGCGGCGGCCGGCGACGTGTGGTGCGGCGCCGGCTCCTCGCGCGCCGGCGCCTGCTCGCGCTCCCGCTCGGCCTCCTCGTGCAGGCGCTCGGCCTTCTCGAGCTGCTCGCGCTCCTTGCGGGCGAGCTTCTCGGCCTCCTCGGTCGCCTGTTCGGCCCTGTGCTCGGCCTTCGCGCGCTCCTCCTCGGTGCGCCGCGCGTCGGTCAGCGCGATGTTCTCGCGCAGCTCCGCGCCGCGGGCCTCGCTCGCCGCCTTGTCGGGGTCCTCGCTCACTCCGGCGGATCTTCCCCGAAGGCCCGGCGCCAAATCACGGCGGCGACCTTCGATGTCGCGATTGAAGCCAGCGCGCCGAGGCCCGCGAGCAGGCCGGACCAGACCAGCCGCTTGACCATCTCGTTGTCCATGGGCGCGGAGTCTATGACTCGAGGCCGTCGCAGATCGTCTCGACGACGTAGTCCTTGGCGCGCTCGTACGCATCGTCGCTCTGGTCGAGCAGCCCGAAGATCCAGCCGGTGAGGACCTGCTCGATGGCGCCGTAGAAGGCCATCGCGGCGAACTCGGCGGTCACGTCGTCGCGGAACTCGCCGCGCTCCTGCGCCTGCGCGACGATGCCGCTGATCTGATCGTAGGCCTCGGTGATCTTGCCGAGGTGCGCCGCGCCGAACGAGTTCGCCGCGCGCGTGACCTCGACGATGATCACCTTCATCAGGTCGGGGTCGTGGCGGTAGGAGTCGATGATGAAGCCGGCGATCGCGCGCAGCTTGTCGCGCGCCGGCTGGCTCGACGCGTCGACCTCGCGGATCGCCTCCAGCAGCACGTCCCAGCGCTCGAGGAACAGCGTGTCGAGCACCTCGTCCTTGGACTGGAAGTAGTGGTAGACGAGCCCGTAGGCGACGCCCGCCTCGTCGGCGATGTCGGACACGCGGCAGGTGTGGAAGCCCTGGCGCGCGAACACGCGGACGGCGGCGTCGAGGATGATGCGCCGCTTGTCGACGGGCGCGCGGGCGGGCGTGGCCACTAGGCGTGCACCTCCTGCGGCCACGTGTAGGCCTGGGGACGGCGGTTGGCGAGCGAGGGCAGCGTGCGGCGGATCTCGGCCTGGCGGTCGAGGTCGAGCTCGGCGGTGATGTACGTCTCGCTGTCCGGCGCCTGCGCGAGCACGACGCCCCACGGGTCGACGATCATCGAGCGCCCGCCGGAGCGGTAGCCCTTCGCGTGCTCGCCGACCTGGTTGGCGGCGATCACGAACGCCTGGTCCTCGATCGCGCGGGCGCGCAGGAGCACCTCCCAGTGGTCGCGCGTGGTGGCGAGCGTGAAGGCGGCCGGCACGGTGATCACGCGCGCGCCGCGCACCGCGAGGATCCGGTACAGCTCGGGGAAGCGCAGGTCGTAGCAGACGGTCAGCCCGAGCTCGACGCCGCCGGCCGTCTCGGACAGCACGACCTCGTCGCCGCCCTCCTCGTGCTCGGACTCGCGGTAGGTGCGCCCGCCGACCTCGACGTCGAACATGTGGATCTTGCGGTAGACGGCGCGGTCCTCGCCGTCGGGGCCGATGTGGACCGAGGTGTTGGAGCCCTTCTCGCGGCCGGGCACGCGCTCGGCGATCGAGCCGGCCACGAGGTCGATGCCCAGCTCGCGCGCGGTCGCGCGCGCCCAGGTCAGCGCCGGGCCGTCGAACGGCTCGGCGCCGGCGGCGGTCTCCTCGGGCGTGCCGAGCACGGGCCACTTCTCGGGCAGCACGACGAGCTCGGCGCCGGCGGCGGCGGCCGCCCGCGTCAGGCGGTCGGCGGTGGCGAGGTTGCGCTCGCGATCGGCGGTGGACGTGAGCTGGACGGCGGCGACGCGCACGACGGTTCTCCTTACATCCCTCGAGATTGACTGGTCAGTCAACCTCTGTGCGGCAGGATACCGCGCGATGCTGACCCGATCGTGGCGCGGGCCAGGACCCGGGCGACCGTCGCTCCCGCTGCCGCCGGACCGGATGCCGCTGGTGCGCGGCGGGCGGCCGCTGAAGCGCTGGAGCTACGTCGGCGCCTACGGGCCTGAGCTGATGCTGTGCGCCGCGAGCGGGACGGATCGGCGTCATCCCGTTCTCGTGGTGGGCGGTGTGGGACGGCGAGCGCCTGCGCGAAGGCCGCGGCCGGCTCGACGTCGACATCGAAGGCGGCGCGGCGATCGAGGTCGTCTCGCCGCACGGCGACCAGTACGCGTGGACGCGCAAGCTCGCCGCCCGCGTGCGCGGTCGAGGCGTTCGACCTGCCCGGCATCGTCGACCAGTCGGCCGGCTACCACGCGCGCCACACGTCATGGCGCTGGTCGGCAGGCGTCGGCACGCTCGTTTCCGGCGAGCCGGTGGCCTGGAACCTCGTCGAGGGCATCCACGACGCGCCCGAGGCCTCCGAGCGCACGGTCTGGGTCGCGGGCGAGCCGCGCGAGGTCCCGCCCGTCGCCTTCGACGGTCTGCGCGGCGTCGGCGGGCTGCGCTTCGAGCCCGTCGCGACCCGCGCGCAGCGCGAGAACTACCTCCTCATCCGCTCCGACTACGAGCAGCCGTTCGGCACCTTCAGCGGCGAGCTGCCCGGGCGCCGGCCCGCTGCGCGAGGGCTGGGGCGTGATGGAGCGCCACGACGTGCGCTGGTAGGGAACCGCCGGACCGCGGCGGGTGTAGCGCTCGTATGAGACCCATGAGCCGCATCGCCCTCCTGGCGGCTGTCGCCTTCGCCGCCCTCACCGGCTCCGCCCACGCCGGCGGCTGGGCCACCGTCGAGCTGGGCGAGACGCCCAGCGGGCTCGTGGCCGGCGAGCCTTGGCAGGTGGAGCTGATCGTCAAGCAGCACGGCATCACGCCGATGGCCGACGTCACGCCGAGCGTCGAGATCACCGACGAAGCCGGCGCCGTGCACACGTTCGCCGCGCGCCCGACCGGACAAGGTCGGGCACTACGTCGCCGAGGTCACCTTCCCGGCCGCCGGCGCGTGGAAGACCCGCCTGTACGACGGCTTCACCGACGCCGTCCCGCACCGCCTCTCGCCGCTGACGGTCGCGAGCGCGGGTGGAGCCTCCGCGTCGGCCGGCGATTTCCCGTGGCAGCAGGCGGTGGCGATCGCGTTCGTCGCCCTGCTCTTCCTCGGCGGCCTCGTGGCGACGCTCGACCGGCCGCGGCGGCGGCGGCGTACCGGTACCGTCACGCTGCGTGGACGAGCCGCATGAGGTAGGGGTCGGTCCCCACCCCGAGCCCTGGCCGGACGACCCCCGGCTCGATCCCGCGCTGCTCGCGGCCGGCGACCGCCGCAACGTGGTCGACGGCTACCGCTACTGGCGGCGCGACGCGATCGTCGCCGACCTCGACGCGCGGCGCCACCCGTTCCACGTCGCCGTCGAGAACTGGCAGCACGACCTCAACATCGGGTCGGTGGTGCGCAACGCGAACGCGTTCCTGGCGGCGGAGGTCCACATCGTCGGCCGCCGCCGCTGGAACCGCCGCGGCGCGATGGTCACCGACCGCTACCAGCACGTCCGCCACCACGCGACGCTCGACGGCGTTCGCCGACGTGGGCGGGCGAGCTGCCGGTGATCGGGATCGACAACCTGCCGGGCGCCGAGCCGATCGACGCCTACCCGCTGCCCGAGCGCTGCGTGCTGCTGTTCGGCCAGGAGGGCCCGGGCCTCTCGCCCGAGGCGCGCGAGCTGGCGACCGCCGTGCTCGCGATCCGCCAGTTCGGCTCGACTCGCTCGATCAACGCGGCGGCCGCGTCGGCGGTCGCGATGCACGAGTGGGTACGCAGGCACCGCCCCGACACGGCCTGACGCTGGGCGATCTCATCCGGCGCGCGTTCGCTGACCAGCAGCGCCTGCGCGCCCTGCGCGACGACGCCCTCGTCGTCGCTGAGCACCGAGCGCGCGAGGCCGGCGCCGCCGTGCGCGATCGACGTCTCGGCGTCGAGGCAGATCCACTCGCCGCGCGGCTCGCGCCGGAAGTGGACGGTCAGCTCGGTGTTGATGAACAGCCAGCGGTCGAACGGGAGCACGGCCGACACGCCGTTGCCCGAGTCGGCGACCACGAGCACGCGCTGGACGCCGGTCGGCTCCTCGCCGGCCACCAGCGGCACGCGCATGCGCGTCCACACGGTCGCCGGGCCGGTGCTGCCACCAGCCGCCGGCCGCGAAGCGCAGCTCGACCGCGTGGCCGTAGCCGAACTCGGCCATCTCGGGCGGGAGCGGCGCCGCCTCGTCCGGCCGCGGCGGCGGCGGCGCGTCGCGGTGCACGTCCGGCGCCGTGGTCGCCTTCACGCGCCAGGCGCGGACGAGCATCACCGGCTCGCCGCTCGGCCGTCAGCTCGCCCTCGAGCAGCTCGACCGACCGGCCCGGGCGCGCGACCCGCGCCGCCACCTCCACCTCGGCGACCGGCACCGCGCGCAGGATCTCGAACGTGGCGCGGGCGAGCACGAAGTCCTCGCGCGGCTCGCAGCGCTCGACGCGCGCGGCCGAGCAGCGCCGCCGGCGGCCCGGCGTGCTGGAACGCCGGGTCCCACGGCCCGCGCGTGTGCGGCGTCGAGCGGAAGCGGCCGTCGCCGAGCGGCTCGTAGAAGGTCATCGCCACCGCCCCGGCCTCGCGCAGCGCGGCGATCTCGTCGGCGCCGTAGCCCGGCCTCGGCGAGCACCGCGTCGGTGTCGGCGCCGAGCTCCGGGCCGCCGGTCCGCCGGCTCGGCCGGCGTGCGCGAGAGCTTGACCGGCGTGCCGAGCAGCTTCGGCGCTCCACCACCATCCCGCGCGCGCGGACGAGCTCGGACGCGAGCGCCTCGTCGAGTGCTCAGCACCGGCTCCAGGCAGCAGTCGTGCTCGTCGTTGAACGCCTCCCACTCGGCGCGGCGTGCGCTCGGCGAACATCGCCTCGACCTCGCGGTGGGTGTCGGAGCCGACCGGCGTCGAACTGGCGCTCGGCGAGCTCGGGCCGGCCGGCGCCCTCGCACCAGGCGCGCCAGAACTTCGGCTCCAGCGCGCCGAACGCCACCCAGCCGTCGGCGCAGCGGTACGGGCGGTAGCAGATGAGCCCGCCCGCGAGCGGCGCGCGTCCGCGCTCCGGCGCCGCGCCGCCGGCGAGCAGGCGCGCGGCATCCATCGCCAGCCACGAGAGCGCGCCGTCGGTCATCGACACGTCGACGAGCTGGCCCGCGCCGGACGCGTCGCGCTCGCGCAGCGCCGCCAGGATGCCGAACGCGGCCATCAGCGCACCGCCGCCGAGGTCGGCGATCTGGCCGGCCGCCTGGACCGGCGGGCCGTCCGGGTCGCCGGTCAGGTCGAGCAGCCCGATCCGCGCCAGGTAGTTCGTGTCGTGGCCGGCCCGCGCGGCGAACGGCCCGTCCTGCCCGTAGCCGGTGATCGCGCAGTAGACGAGCCGCGGGTTCTCCTCGCGCAGGCGCTCGTAGCCGACGCCCGAGGCGGTCCATCACGCCGGGCCGGAACGACTCGAGCACCACGTCGGCGCGCGTACTCAGATGTAGGAACGCGTCGCGCCCCGCGGGGTTCTTGAGATCGATGCTGATCGACCGCTTGCCCCGGTTGAGCGCGAGGAAGGCGGGCGGGTCGGCGCGCACGTAGTCGCCCATCCCGGTGTCCTCGACCTTGATCACGTCGGCGCCGAAGTCGGCCAGCAGCAGCGAGCAGAACCCGCCCGGCAGCAGGCGCGTGAGGTCGAGGACGCGCAGCCCTTGCGAGCGCGCTCATAGGCCGAGCAGCTCGCGCGTCTCGGCCACGGTGGCGACGCGCCGGCCGGCGTCCTCGGCCATCGAGCGCGCCTTCGCCACCAGGTCGCCGTTCGAGCGCGCCATCGTGCCGTCGGGCAGGTAGAAGTTGTCCTCCAGCCCGACGCGCACGTTGCCGCCGAGCGCCAGCGCGGCCGCCACCAGCGTCCACTGCTCGCGCGAGATGCCGATCACGCCCCACTGGTGCGGCACGGGCGGCACCTGCTCGGCCATGTGGGCGAGGTTGCGCGCCGTCGGCCGGATCCCGCCGGTCACGCCCATCACGCACGAGACCTGGAGCGGCGGCTCGAGAACGCCCATGTCGAGCAGCGGGTCGAGGTTCGCCAGGTGCCCGGAGTCGAAGCACTCGTGCTCGGGCCGGATGCCGCTCTCGTTCATCGCCTCCAGCAGGGCGATGATCGTGTCGAACGAGTTCTCGAACACGGCCTTGAACACGAAGTCCTTGCGCCGGCGCGAGTACTTGGCGTAGTTCATCGAGCCCATGTTGAGCGCGCCGATGTCGGGCTTGAGCTCGCGCAGGTACGCGATCCGCTTCTCGACCGGCACGCCGATCGCGCCGGTCGAGTAGTTGATGACGACGTCGCCGACCTCGGCCCGGATCGCCTCGGTGATCGCGCGGAAGTCCTCGACCTCGTGGCTCGGCGTCCCGTCGGGGCGGCGGGCGTGGATGTGGATCATCGAGCCGCCCTCGTCCACGATCCGGCGCGCCTCGGCGGCGTACTCCTCCGGCGTGTACGGGATCGCCGGGCACTGGTCGCGGTTCGCGACCGCGCCCGAGATCGCACAGGTGAGGATGACCGGATCGCCGAGGCTCATGCCCCGGCATTGTTCCTATGGAACAAATCTGATGCGGAAGGGCTGCTCCTCGCACCAGTCCTCGAGCGCGTTGCCCATCACCGAGCCCGCGCCGCGGTTGTCCGCCGGATCGATGTAGCGCACCGAGGCGCCGTAGCCGCCCTCCTCCGACATCGCCGGCGGGTACTCGTCGCGGTCATAGCCCGAGCGCGGCGGGAAGTTCGCCAGCGACTGATCGCGGTGCAGGTCGGCGTTCTCGCGGTCGATGTGGAGCAGCGCGTCGTGCCCCGCGTCGATCGCGTCGATCCAGTGCCCGGTCGTCTGCGGGTAGCGGCTCATATCGAGGTCGACGTAGACCGAGTGGTACTGCCGCAGGCAGGCGTCCGCCTCCGCGATCGCACCCCCGCCCAGCACCGCCGTCCACACGGCGGCCACCGCAAGCACCCTGCGCACCATCTGTCCTCCCCTGCCGAGGAACTCCCGCTGTACGGCGCACAGAGTGCGCCGCCTGCCGGGACGCGATGTTACGGATCGGTGACGCGCCCAGCCGCATGGCCGGACGCGCCGCCGAGGCGTCGCAGCGCCCAGCGCGGTTGCAGTCCGCGCGGTGGATATCGGCGAAGCCTCCTGGACGAGATGGAGTCGCGAACACGGCGGCGACGACCAGCGCTGCGGGACGGCGAGGACTTGGCGATACGCATCGCGCCGGCTCGGCGGAAGTTGACGCCGTTCAGAACGGCTAGGATCAGACCGGCACGACGCCGTGGCGCTTCCACGGCCGCTCGACCCGCTTGCCCTCCGCCATCTCCAGCGCGCGGATGATCGTCGGGCGCGTCTCGCGCGGGTCGATCACGTCGTCGACCATGTCGTTCTTCGCCGCGATGTAGACGTCGATGATCTTGCGGTAGGCCTCGATCAGCTCGGCCTTCTTGGCGGCCGGGTCCTCGGCCTCCTCGACCTGCTTGCGGAAGACGATCTCGACCGCCCCCTCGGCGCCCATCACGGAGATCTCGGCGATCGGCCAGGCGACGATCAGGTCGGGCTCGTAGGCGCGGCCGTTCATCACGTAGTAGCCGGCGCCGTAGGCCTTGCGCAGCACGACCGTGACCTTCGGCACCGTCGCGTTGGCGACCGCGTAGAGCATCTTCGCCCCGTGCCGGATGATCCCGGCCTGCTCGACCTTGGTGCCGACCATGAAGCCCGGCACGTCCATCAGGAACACCAGCGGCAGGCCGAACGCGTTGCAGAGGTTGACGAAGCGCGCGGCCTTGTCGGCGGAGTCGTTGTCGAGGATCCCGCCGAGCTGGCGCGGCTGGTTGGCGACGATGCCCACCGGCCGCCCGCCCATCCGCGCGAGGCAGGTGATGATCGTCTTGGCGAACTGGGGCTTGAGGTCCAGCCATTCGCCGTCGTCGACCACCCGCCGGATGACGTCGTACATGTCGTACGGCTTGCGGTTGGACTCCGGCAGGACGTCGAGCAGCTCGTCGTCCATGCGGTCGATCGGGTCCCTGGACTCGCGCAGAGGCGGCCGCTCCTCGCAGTGCGACGGGAAGAACGACAGGTACTGCTTGATGCGGGCGATGCACTCCTCGTCGTCGGCCACCTCGAGGTCGCCGACCCCGCTCTTGCGGCAGTGCACGCGCGAGCCGCCGAGCTCCTCCTGCGTGACGTCCTCGCCGACCGCCGCGCGCACCAGGTGCGGGCCGGCCAGCGCCATCGAGCCGCGGCCCTTGACCATCGGGACGAAGTCGGCCAGCCCCGGGATGTAGGCGGTGCCGGCCGCGCACGGGCCCATCAGCGCCGCCACCTGCGGGATCACGCCGGACGCCACGACCTCCTCGCGGAACAGGTGGCCGGAGCCGGCGAACAGCGAGCCGACCGCCTCCTGGATCCGCGCGCCCGCGCTGTCGAGCAGCCAGACGAACGGGATCCGCTTGGTCAGCGCGAGGTCGCGCAGCCGCGCCACCTTCATCTCCCCGGTCATGCCCATCGAGCCGGCCATCACGGTGAAGTCGTAGGCGCAGACGGCGACCAGCCGCCCGTCGACCTTGCCGTAGCCGGTGATCACGCCGTCGGCCGGCGCCTCCTTGTCCTCGAGCCCGCGCACCGAGTAGTGGATGCCGGCGTGGATGCCCATCTCGGTGAACGTGCCGTCGTCGATCAGCAGGTCGAGCCGCTCGCGCGCGGTGAGCTTCTCCTGCTCGTGCTGGCGCGCGATCTTCTCCTCGCCGCCGCCCAGCTTGGCCTTGGCGCGGCGCTCGTGCAGGTCTTCGACGAGGGGTCGCAGCATCGGGGCGGCAACATACCGGCCATGCCGCGCTTCGGAGCCATCATCTTCGACCTGCTCACCGCGCTGCTCGACTCGTGGACCCTGTGGGGCGACGCGGGCGACGAGGAGCGGCGCGAGCCGCCGGCCGTCATCGAGACGCTGGATCCGCTGCCCGGACTCGTGCGCTGAGCGCGCGGCCCGCTGCGAGCACGAGCGCGTCGTCGCCCGGCCGGCCGATGATCTGGACCGACGCCGGGAGCCCGTCCTCGGCCGGGCCGCACGGCATGGCCAGCGCCGGCGATCCCGTCACGTTCCACGGGAAGGTCAGCTCGATCATCCGCTCGCGCAGGACGAGGTCGCCGACGCCGACCGGCGGGGCGACCATCGGGATCGTGGGCATGACCAGCAGGTCGACCTCGAGCGCGGCGATCCGCTCGCGGTAGCGCTCGCGCTCGGCACGAGCCGCCGCCACCTGCTCGTCGGTGACCGCCCGCGCACGGTCCATCTTGGTCGCGATGCCGGGGTCGTAGCGGTCCCGGTTGGCCGGATAGAGGTCGGCGTGGACCTCGACGATCTCGCGCGAGAACGCGGGGTAGACGCCGTCCGGCCACGGCACGTCGACGCGCTCGAAGCCCTCGGCGACCGCCTCCACCCGCGCGCGCACCCCCGGATCGGCGCGCTCGGTCCACGCCACGCCGACGCGCACGTCGTCCAGCGACACGTCGACCGGCGAGAAGCCCGGGACGAGCGCCTCCATCATCCGCTCGCAGCCCTCGACGTCGCGCGCCATCGGCCCGGCGTGGTCGAAGCTCGGCGTCAGCGGGAAGCAGCCGTCGAGCGGGACGAGGCCGTACGTCGGCTTGAAGCCGACGATGCCGCAGCAGGCGGCCGGGATCCGGATCGAGCCGCCGGAGTCGGTGCCCAGCGCGTACTCGACCAATCCCGCGGCAAGCGCAGCGCCGCAGCCGCCGCTCGAGCCGCCGGCGATCCGACCGGGCGCGATCGGGTTCGGCACGGTCCCGAACGTCACGTTCTCGGACGTGATGCCCCAGGCGAACTCGTGCAGGTTCGCCTTGCCGGCGACCGTGTAACCCTCGAGCCGCCGCACCGCCTCCGCGGTCGCGGCCGGCACGTGGTCGGCGAAGATCGGCGACCCGTAGGTGGTACGCACGCCGGCCGTGTCGAACAGGTCCTTGACCGCCAGCGAGCCCGGCCCGAGCTCGGTGATCCAGATGCTCACCGCGTGACGGGCTCGAGGATCTCGAGGACGAGGTCGAGGTGCTCCGGGTGCTCGAACGCCGTGACCTCGAGGCCGACGAGCCGCCCGTCGCCGCACGAGCCCCGCCAGGTCGCCGCGCACCTCGGACGCCTGAAGCCCGCCCGGCACCGGGAACTGCACGGGCATGACCGACGGGTCCAGCCCGTCGAGGTCCAGGTGCACGTAGACCGGTCCCGCGTCCGGCACGCCCCAGCCCACGCCCGCCGCCTCGACCTCGACCTTCTCGCCGGGGTCGAGGTCCCGAACGCCGAGGAACGACACCGACCCCGGGTCGATCGTGTCCGGCCAGCCGGCGTCCCAGCGCCCGCAGGCGGCGCCCAGGCACATGCCGCCGAGGAAGCCGCTGGGCGTCGTCTCGGGCGTGTTGAAGTCGCCGTGCGCGTCGATCCACAGCACCCGCACGCCCGGCACGCGGCGCGCCACGGTCGGCAGCGTGGCGATGCAGATCGAGCAGTCGGAGGCCGTGAGCAGCGGGAACTCGCCCTGGTCGAGCGCCGCCGAGATCTCCGCCGCCGCCGCCTCCAGCACCGGCCGCGCCTCGGGCAGGTCCTCCGACCAGTCGCGCGGCCGGCCCGGCGACGGCTCGCCGATCACGCGGCCGCCCAGCGCGCTCCGCCAGCGCCTGCGCGCCCGCGCCCGCGCCGTCCGTGCGGTCCGACGTGCGCGCCCGCAGGCACGTGACCCTCACTTCCCGGTCCACACCGGATCCCGCTTCTCGAAGAACGCCTTCACGCCCTCCTGGATGTCCTCGGTCGAGAACGCGATCGTGAGCTGCGCGTGCAGGAACTCGAGCGCGTCGGCGAGCGCCATGTCCTGCTGGCGGAACAGCGCGTCCTTGCCGAGCCGCATCAGCACCGGCGACTTGGACGCCAGCTTCTCCGCCCACTCGCGCACCGCGGCGTCGAACTCCTCGGCCGCCACCACGCGGTTCACGAACCCGAGCCGCTCGGCCTCCTGCGCGGAGATCTGCTCGCCCAGCAGCAGCATCTCGGTCGCCTTCTTGCGCGGGACGTTGCGGTAGATCAGCGCCATGATGATGAACGGGAACACGCCGACATTGATCTCGGGCGTCCCGAAGCGCACGCCGTCGCGCGCCACGATCAGGTCGCACGCCAGCGCCAGCCCGAGCGCGCCGGCCAGCACGTGCCCGTTGGCGGCGCAGATCGTCGGCTTGCCGAGCTCGCCGATCAGGCGGAACAGGCGCGGGAAGCGGTCGGTGCCGAAGTGCTTGTGCACGAGCGGCACGTCGGCGGCGAAGCCCGCCAGGTTGCCGCCGCTGGAGAACACCTTCTCGTGCGTCGACGTGAGCACGACGCAGCGCACGCCCTCGTCGTCGCGCGCGATCTCGAACGCCTCGATCAGGTCGTCGAGCACCTCGTCCGACAGCGCGTTGCGCGTCTCGGGGTGATCGAGCGCGATCGTGGCGACCGCGCCGTCGACCTCGTAGCGGACGGTGTCTGGCATCTAGCGCCGGAGGGTATTCACTTTCGCCGCCCTCGCAGTACGCTGAGCACGTGTCGTTGAGGGGACGCATCGTGGCTCCGGCTGCCATCGCGCTTGCCGCTCTGCTGCTGCTGGTCTTCGCGGCCCCGAGCCCGGCGCCGGTGCCCCCGAAGAAGTGCGGTGAGATCACCGTCGGCTCGAAGCGCTATCTCATCAAGGCCGATCAGATCCGCTGCAAGACGGCCAAGAAGTGGTCGCGCCGCTATCTGAACGAAGCCTGGCATCCGAGCGGCTATACATGCCGCAAGGGCGATTCCGAGACCCAATTGAAGTTCCGCTGCTGGAAGAACCAGCGCACGTACTTCGCCATCAAGCGCTGAACGTGCGGGCGGCCTGGCTCCTCGCAGCGATCGCCGTGCTCGTGGCGGCGGCAGGCTGTGGCGGCGACACCGCCACCGGCGGCGGCGCTCCTGTGAGCAGCCGCCAGCTCTCGGATCGGCTCGTCGACTTCTCCAAGGACCCGCCGTACGTCAATGCGCTCGACGTCGACCCCGCCACCGGCGACTACGTAATGACGACCAATCGCGGGTTCTGGCGGATCGATCCGAACACCGACAGCGTCGAGCGTCTGACAGGAACGGTGACCGCCGACGGCGGCTCGTCGCCCGTCGGGACGTTCCTCGAGGTGCTGGTCACCGGCCCGGGCACGCTGCTCGGCTCGGGGCATCCCGACAGCAAGAAGGAGCTGCCGCCCTACCTGGGCCTCATCGAGTCCGGTGACGGGGGCGAGACGTGGGAGGTGATCTCGCGCCTCGGCGAAGCCGACCTGCACAAGATCCTGCTCAAGCACGATCGTATGTACGCGATCGACGCCGTCCTCGCGGCCGTCCTCATCTCGGACGACGGCGGCCGCACGTTCGTCGAGCACATCACGCCGCGCGACCAGGTGTTCATCGATCTAGAGGTCGACCCAAGCGATCCGGAGCACATCATCGGAGCCACCGACACCCAGCTGTACGGGTCGCAGGACGCCGGGAAGACCTGGCGCCCGATGGACACCGGCGATCGGATACGGCTCGTGTGGACGGCCCCCGACGCCTTCTTCCGGGCCGACCAGGACGGGACGTTCTATCGATCGCGCGACGGCGGCGTTCGCTGGGAGGAGATCGGCACGGTGCCGGGCGAGCCGTACAAGTTCAAGGCGCTCGACACCGAGCATCTCCTGCTCGCCCTCAGCGACGGGACGGTGGTCGAGACGGAGGACGGCGGCAGGACGTGGGAGGAGGCGTTCCGGCCATGAGACGCCTGCTCTTCCTGGCGGCGGCCGCCGCGCTGCTCGTCCCGGCGAGCGCTTCAGCGCACTCGCTCGTGCGGATCGGCGCCGGCGGTCGTCCGCTACCAAGTCGGTCGACGCGACGTCGCTGAACTCGCTGGTCGTCCGGATCGACGGCTACCGGATCGACCTCAGCGACCGCACGGTCGACGGCGGCATCGATCCCGGCACGTGCGACGTCGGCGACATCAACGCGCAGACCTGGATCGTCCAGGCCCTCTGCCCGCGCGAGGGAGTCGCGTCGCTCAACCTCGACCTCGGCGAGCGTGAGGACAGCGCGACGATCGACGTGCCGCTCCCGGTCGTCCTCATCGGCGGGCCGGGCTCGGACATCGCTGCGCACGACCGGGTCCGCGGACCAGATTCGCGGCGACGACGGCAACGACGACCTCGCTTCGGGGCCCGGGAACGACGTCGTGGACGGCGGCGTGGGATACGACGTTCTCTCCGGCGGCGATGGCGACGACCTGCTCAGGGACGCCGACGGATTGCCCGACCGCATCGAGTGCGGTCCGGGCACTGACAACGTCGAGGCCGACACAACGGATGTCGTAGCCGCCGACTGCGAGTCGATCACCCGCACGGCGGTCGCGGCGCCGCCGGACGTCGCCACCGGCGACACCAAGGCCGCCGGTCGTCCGCGTCGGCGGGCCGACGCTGCAGCGGCTTCGCCGCGGACGCGTGCACCTGCTCGCGACGAGCAGCGAGCGCGGCCTGCTGGCCGCCTCGGGCGGGCTCGACGTCGGCGGGATCTCGCTGCCGGTGCAGGCCGATCGCAAGCGCGTGACGGTCGCCGGCGGCGGTGTGCGCCTGACGATCCGGCTCACCAGGCGGCACATCCGGATGTGCCGCCGCGCGCTGAGCCGCGGTCGGCGAGCGAGTGTCCGGATGTTCGCGGTCGCCACGGATCTCGCCGGCAACTCGCGCCGCGCCAAGCCGATCCGGATCCGTCTGCGCCGGTAGTTGGTTACCTCCAGGTAACCCCCTCCCCTTTGGTGCGCATCCGCACAACTTGTAGGGTTCCGCCGAATACCGCACTCCGGAGGAGTGGGGACCACACAACACATGGGGGATGGACGTGCCAAGCACTTGGCTTCTTCGGGTTGCGCCGGCGGGCGCGGCCTTATCCTTGTAGTGCTCGGGCTCGCCGGCAGCGCACTGGCCGCGGGCAGCCCGATCGCGACGACGCGCGGCGGTCTGCCGCAGGTGTCGGATGCGCCGATCGGCTCGCCCGCGGTGACGGGCCTGCTCGGCAGGAGCACCTTCTCGATCACGGGCGCCTTCTCGCAGCACGACGGGACCGACCAGCACCTGCCGCCCACGCAGCAGAACATCGAGCTGGTCAGCAAGCTCGAGATGGTCACGCCCGGATACCGCTGCGTGTCCGACGATACGGCCGGCGACGCCGTCGTGCCGGGCCAGATCGCCGACGTCGCGGTCCACAAGGGATACGCGTACCTGAACTCCTGGGCCGAGGACCGACGCTGCATGCGCGGCGGCATGTTCATCGTCGACATCAACAACCCAACAACATCCGCAGCAGGTCGCGCTTCGTTCCGGCGCTGCGAAGGACCGCTACCACGGCGAGGGCGCGCACGTCGTCACGCTGAACACGCCGGCGTTCCAGGGCGACGTGCTGGCGGTCAACAACGAGCCGTACTCGAGCTCCGCCTGCACCAGTCCCGGACCCCGGCGCATGGGCGGCTTCGACCTTTACGACGTGACCGAACCCGCGCAACCCCGGAGACGCTCGTGCAGGGCATCGGCGACACCGGGCCCGAGAGGCGAGCTCGTTGGGCGCCGACCCGACGGCCGAAGTCCAGCCACAGCACGTCGTCGTCTGGCAGAACGACGCGCGACGGGCATTCGTCGTGTTCGTCGACAACGTCGAGCTGCACGACGTTGACATCTTCGAGATCACCGACCCGAAGAATCCGCGGCCGGTCGGGGAGTTCGACCTTGTTGAGCTCGCGGGGGCCAGGGCGTGGACATCACGGACTAGGGGCGGCGCTGCGGCGATCAGCGTGCTTCCTTCACGACATGGTGGTCAAGAAGATCGGCGACCGTCTACATCATGCTGGCCGACTACTGGGACGCGGGCTACGTGACGGTCGACGTCACAAACCCCGCCGACCCGACAGATCCTCGGCGACACGTCGCTTCGACGGGTTCAGATCCGCTTCACGGGCTTCGACCCGGCCCTAGGGCAACGGCCATCAGGCGCGAGTTCTCGCACGACAACAAGTACATCCTCGCGGCGGATGAGGACTTCGGCGCCTGCCGCTTCGTCGCGGTGTGATCGACCAGCGGACCGAACGAGTTGACGTACGCCCCTGCTTCGATCGGCGACCGAGGGCTCCGGCGTCCCCCGCTGTGGCCCGCAACGATTGGAGGACGCCACCGCGCTTCGTCGGCGAGGCGTGCAACGGGACGGCCCGATCGCTCCGCGCGAACGACGGGAGTCTCTGATCGCGCTGATCGCCAAACGCGGCGACGTGCGCGTTCACAGTAGACAAGTACTTGCCAACGTCGTTGCGCGCTGGCTACTGACGCCGGCATCGTCTTCAACTACCGAACAGCACCGGATACGAAGCGGCTGTGACGCGTTGCTGAACTATGCTCGTGGACGGGCTACGAAAGGCGACATCCCGTTCCCTGTTCATCGCCACGTAGCGATGGCTTCCAGATCCATGGGCGCCCACGACGCCGGCGACGTATCAAGTGCACGCCTGGCGATGCCGGCGAACACCACGCCGGTTCCGGCTGCCGTCGCGTCGGCGATCCGGTGAAGTTCATCGACGTCCGTGTTCGACGGCTGGGGCTACGCGCATCTATACAACCGACGTACGAGGGCGGGCGGAAACATGCGCCGCGGTCGTTACTGCCGTACGCGATCGAGGAGTCTCTCAACCCGAGCGCTTCGCGGTAGGCCACGGAGATCTGTCGATCCACGAGTTCGCGACCGATCCGTCGGCGAACATCGCGTACTCCTCGTACTACGCGGGTGGCATGCGGGTGTTCAGCTTCGGGCCCGACGGGCTCGACGGAGGTCAGGGCAAGTTTCATCGACCACGGCGGCAGCAACTTCTGGGGCGTCGAGCAGTTCACGACGGCCCAGGGCGAGCGCCTGTTCGCCGGCTCGGACCGCGATTTCGGCCTGTACGTCCTCAGGTACACGGGGCCGCACGCGCCGGCGACACCGCAGCCTGCCGCCGTACCGCCCGCGGCGGCGAAGCAGTTGGGCGACCCGCTGCTCGCCACCAAACAGGATCCGCGTGAGCAAGCAGCGTTACGCGCGGGTGAGCCTGAGCTGCCCGGAGTCTGGCCGGCGGTCATGCAACGGCTGGGCTCAGCATCGAGCGACGGAACGGCTGGACCACGCTCGCGCAGAGGTGGTTCGCCAAGAACGCTGACGAGATGTCGAGCGTCCGGCTGCGGATCGCGCGGGCCGAGTTCCGGCGCCTCGTCAGGCGATAGGACCCAGCGCGTGACGATCGAGCTCATCACCCGCGGCGTGGACGGGCAGCTGCGGCAGGCGCAGACGCGCGTGACGCTGCTGGCGCCGCGCCGCTAGGAGGCTGACCTGGCAGGCCGGGCCGCGCTCGCGCGGCCCGGCCCGCGGTCTTACCATTCGGACCATGAGGCGCTTGGGGGTCATCCTGCTGCTGGCGCTCGGCCTGGTCGGGCTCCCGGCGGCGATCATCGCCGCCGTCCCGCCGGCGGCGATCGCGCATCCCGAGCCAGGCGACGTGGACGGCGACGGCATCCGCGTATGCAGCCTCCGACAACTGTCGCGACACGCGCAACGCCGACCAGGTGAACACCGACGCCGCCGAAGAGCCACTAGGCGCCCGGCGCGGTGATCGTTGTGACTCGGACGCCGACAATGACACGGTCCTCATATCCGTCTCCCGTACCCTGGACTGCAAGGGCGACCCGCAGTGGGACAACTGCCCCCTGGTCAAGAATCCACAGCAGGAGCCATCTCCCCTCGCCCGATCCGTGGTACGGCCAGGCCTGCTACTTCGACACCGATGTCGACACCCGTGCCCGACCCGCGGGACAACTGCCCCGAGGTGCAGAACCTCGACCAGCAGGACTACGACTTCGACCGGACCGGCGACGTCTGCGATCCCGACGACGACGACGACGGCGACTTCGACGCGAGCGACAACTGTCCCCTCCGTCTACAACTGGGACCAGCTCGGCTGCGGACGGCGACGGCCTCGGCGCCGCGTGCGATCCCAGCGACACGCCGCCCGCGAACCCACCGCCGGCCGGTAGCGCACGCCACCGACTCACAGCGCCCACGCTCTCGCTCGCCGTCCCACGACGGCTTCGGCTGGCCGAGCTCTGGCCGCTCGATCGCGGTGGAGGGTGCGCTGCGCACGAGGAGTGCGTTCTCCGAGCGGAGCTGATCGTCAAGCGGCGCAAGGTCGCCGCTGGGACGGCCGCGCTCGGGGGCCGCGGGACCACGTACGTGTTCATGCGCAGGCTCCAGCGGCTGGCGCCGGCGAAGGCCACACTACGCCTGACCGCGACTGACACGGCCGGCAATGTCAGCACGGCGTCCGCCGCCTCGCCCTCCGGCGCCTACAAGTCGAAGTGGTTGGGCCGAGCCGGTCCCGTCGCCACAGGTCCGGTTCGACGATCTGATCGCGCGTTCATCAGGCTCCGCCTCGACGCCGGCTCCTGCGTCACCGCGCCGCAGCTTCGTGTGGGCTCGGGTCACCGACTCCCCGTCCGGGGCCGCGACGCCTGCGAGGTCCGCGACCGCCCAACTGGCTGACGCCGGCGCTTGATTGGCGGGGCAACCGCGGCTAGGGTGCCCCGCCAATGGCGCGGTCCGGGAGGGCCGCGCTGACGGATTCACTCTGGGAGGACAGGGGATGAGCAGACGCTCTCTGGGCGCCGCGGTGGCGGTGCTCGCCTCGCTGGCGCTGGCCGCGCCGGCCTCTGCGGACAGCCGCAACCCGATCAACGGCTATCGGGTCAAGGCGACCGCACAGAACCTCGAGAAGCTGGCGCTCGCCGGCTTCGACGTCACCGAGGGCCGCCGCGGCGGGCAGATCGAGGTGTACGGCACCTCGACGCAGATCGCCAAGCTGCGGACCGACGGCGTCAAGGCGCGCGTCGTGCGCGACAAGCGCGGCCGCACGGCCGCCCAGCGCCAGCGCGCGCGGATGTCGCAGGCCACCGGCGCCGACGACTCGGCCTACGCGGTCTGGACCCGCTACGACCGCGTGCGCAGCGACGGCAAGGAGCAGTACCTCGAGCAGTACGACCGGCTCCTGCGCCAGTACCCGAAGCTCACCAAGCAGGTCGTGCTCGGGACCACGCACCAGGGTCGCGACATCGTCGCGATCAAGGTCACGCGCAACGCGCGAACACACCGGACGGCCGCCGCCCGGCCGTGCTCTACAACGCGCAGCAGCACGCCCGCGAGTGGCTGGCCGGCGAGACCTGCCGCCGCACGCTCGACTACTTCGTGACCAGCTACGGCGACAACGCCCGCGTCACGCGCCTGGTCGACACGCGCGAGCTGTGGTTCGTCTGCATCTCCAACCCGGACGGCTACGAGTACACGTTCACGCCCGGCAACCGCCTGTGGCGCAAGAACATGGCCGACAACGACGGCGACGGCGTGCGCGGCGAGCCGAACGACGGCGTCGACCCGAACCGCAACTTCGCCACCAACTTCGGCCTCGACGACGAGGGCTCCTCGTCGGATCCGAGCTCCGAGACCTACCGCGGCCCGGGCCCGGACTCCGAGCCCGAGACGAAGGCGATGAAGAAGCTCTGGGACCGCGTCGACTTCGCGTTCCAGAAGAACGACCACACGGCCGCCGAGCTGCTGCTGTGGCCGCAGGGCTTCCAGAAGTTCACGCCCACGGCCGACAACGGCATCTTCGAGGCGCTGGCCGGCACCGACCACGCGTCGGCGATCCAGGACGACGAGGAGACGTTCGACCCCGACCTCTCCGTCCGAGCTCTACATCACCAACGGCGACACGCTGGATGACGCCTACCACGAGCACGGCATCCTCGGCTTCACGCCCGAGGGCACCAACTCGCGCATCCCCGGCGTCACCGGCTTCGAGTTCGAGGACGACGAGCAGGAGGTGCAGGAGGAGTTCGAGCGGCACCTGAAGTTCTCGCTCGACCTCGCCGAGTCCGCGGCCGATCCGGAGGACCCGGAGTCGCACCTCGGCAACGAGACGAAGGACTTCTACCTCGACCCGTTCGCGACGTCCTACGGCGACCCGCAGCCGGTCCAGGTGACGGCCAAGCGCTCGCTCGGCCCGATCTACCTGCACTACCGGATCAACGGCGGCCGCGAGCAGAAGGCCAAGACCAAGGAGTTCCGCGGCGGCGAGCGCTACTACGACGACCTCGGCGTCTACTACCGGCGCCTGCGCGGCGTCGTCGAGGGGACGCGGCCGGGCCAGGAGGTCACGGCCTGGTTCGAGACCGCCAACGGCAAGCGGCGCTCCTCGCGCTTCACGTACGAGACGAAGTCCGAGTCGCGCCGGCGCGTGCTGGTGATCGCCGACGAGAACTACTCCGGCCCGGTGTCCGGACCCGGCCACGACAGCGTGGGCCCGGACTACGCCGATGACGTCGTGGCGGCGCTCGAGGCCAACGGCGTCAGCGCCGACGTCTACGACGTCGACGCCAACGACATGACCGCCCCGCACCCGCTCGGCGTGCTCAGCCACTACGACGCCGTCGTGTGGGAGAAGGGCGACGACTACGTCACCCGCCGCCCGGGCCAGCCCGGCCAGACCGGCCAGGCGCGCGTGGCGATCGAGACCCAGCTCGCCGTGCGCGACTTCCTCAACGAGGGCGGCAAGCTGCTCTTCACGGGCCAGCACGCCGGGCAGCAGGACGCCGAGGGCTACGAGTTCCGCAACTTCGGGTTCCCGGAGCCGGACGAGTCCGCGACCGGGCGCTGGTGCGGAGCGCAACGACAACGAGTCGGTGGACGGCTGCATCCCGCCGGACAACGACTTCCAGCAGTACTACCTCGGCGCCTACATCTACGTCGGGGGCGGCAACGCCCAGGACGCGGAGGGCAACCCGCTGCCGATCAAGGGCGAGGGCGACCCGTTCGGCGACAGCGTCTTCGAGTTCAACGGCGCGGACTCGGCGGACAACCAGGTCCACACGGCGACGTTCGCGCTGACCAGCTCGATCCTCGACCCGGAGCAGTTCCCGTGGTACGCGGACTCGCGCCGGATCGCGACCTGGCAGCGTCCGGGCGCCGGCCCGTTCGCCCCCTACAGCGGCCAGTACTACATGTCCGCCGGGGCCGACTCGCAGGCGTTCAAGCGCCTGCGGCGCGAGGTCGACCTGACCGGCAAGACCAGCGGCGTCGCTGTCGTTCAAGTTCTCGGCCGATCTCGAGCCGGACTGGGACTACATGGCGGTCGAGGTCCGCGAGGTGGGGACCGAGAACTGGACCACGCTGCCCGCGGCGGGCGTGACGAGCCAGGACACGGGCGAGAGCTGCCCGTCCGGCTGGTCGACCGGCTCGAACTCGCTGCACCCGCAGCTCCAGCACTACCAGACGGTCAACGCCGACGGGACGTGCTCGCCGACCGGCACCACCGGCGCAGTGGAACGCCTTCACCGGCAACTCCGAGGGCTGGCAGGACTGGACGGCGGACCTGACCGCCTACGCCGGCAAGAAGATCGAGGTCTCGATCTCGGTCATCACCGACTGGGGCACGCTCGGGCTCGGCGTCTGGGTCGACGACGCGAAGGTCACCCTCGACGGCGCGGAGTCGCTCGCGGACTTCGAGTCCGACACCGGCGGCTGGCAGCTCGGGCCCTCGCCCGAGGGCACGGCCAACCCGGTCGTGGGCTGGGAGCGCGTGACCGAGGAGTTCACGGAGGGCGCGGTCGTCGCCACCGACGACACCGTCTACACCGGCTTCGGCTTCGAGGGCATCCGCACTCAGGCCAAGCGCAACGAGTTCATGCGCGGGGTGCTGACGCACCTCGGCCTGCGGGACTGACGTAGCGGGTGGCGGCCATGGGTTAGCTTTGACCCATGGCCGCCACCGACGTCCGCAAGCCCGATCACGCCGCGTCCCGGCGGCACTTCATCTTCACCGACGAGCACGAGCAGCTGCGCGAGTCGATCCGCGCCTTCGTGCTCAAGGAGCTCCGGCCCCACGCGGAGGAGTGGGAGGAGAACACCTTCGACGACTGGGTGTTCAAGCGGATGGGCGAGCTCGGGCTGCTCGGCCTCTCATTCCCCGAGGAGTACGGCGGCCAGGGCGGCGACTACTACTGCAACCTCGTCCTGGGCGAGGAGATCGTGCACGCCGACTGCGGCGGCCTGGCGATGGGGATCGCGGTCCACACCGACATGGCCACCCCGCCGATCCTCGCCTTCGGCACCGAGGAGCAGAAGCAGGCCTATCTCGTGCCCTCGATCAAGGGCGAGAAGATCTCCTGCCTCGGCATCACCGAGCCCGACGCCGGCTCCGACGTGTCCGGCATCAAGACGCGCGCCGTGCGCGATGGCGACGAGTGGGTGATCAACGGGTCCAAGACCTACATCACCAACGGTCACCGGGCCGACTTCATCGTGCTCGTCACCAAGAACGACCCGGACGCCGGCTACGACGGCTTCACGCTGTTCCTGGTCGACATGGACTCGCCGGGCGTGATCCGCGAGGAGAAGCTGCGCAAGCTCGGCATGCACGCGTCGGACACCGCGCTGCTGGCGTTCCAGGACGTGCGCGTCCCGAGCACCGCGGTGCTGGGCGAGGTCGGCAAGGGCTTCTACCACATCATGTGGGAGCTCCAGGGCGAGCGGATGATCGGCGCCGCGGGCGCGGTGGCCAGCGCGCAGGCGCTGTTCGACAAGACGCTCGCCTACGCCAACGAGCGGGTCGCCTTCGGCCGCCCGATCGCCAAGTTCCAGGTGACCCGGCACAAGTTCGCCGACATGGCGACCAAGATCGAGGCCGCCCGTCAGCTGGTCTACACGACCGCCTGGCGCTACGCCAACGGCGAGTACCCGGTGCGCGAGATCTCGATGGCCAAGCTCTACGCCTCGCGGATCGCCTGCGAGGTCGCCGACGAGTGCCTCCAGATCCACGGCGGCGCCGGCTACATGAAGGAGTACGGGATCGAGCGCGTGTGGCGCGACCTGCGGCTGAACCGGATCGGGGCGGGGACCGACGAGATCATGCTGGACGTGATCGGCCGCTCGTACGGGCTCTGACTCATCGAGGGAGCAGCCCGCGGAAGGGCTTGCTGTCGGCGACGTCCAGCAGCGTGCCGCTGTTCGTGCGGACCTCGAAGCGGACGAAGTACTGCTTGGGGCCGGGGACGGGACCGATCCATTGCTCCAGGACGACGTCGTCGAGCGGCGTCTCCGCCTTGATCGTGGTGTCGTCGATCTCGTCCCAGCCTCCTCGCGTGCGGGGCTCCCTGGCCGGGTGCTTGTACACCGACCAGCGGATCGCGAGCTCGCGTCGCTTGAAGCCGCGTGCCGAAACGTGCACGTAGGCGAGCTCGCCGGTGACGTCGGTGAGGTATCCGTTCTCCTCGTAATCCCTGCGACGGGCGTCGAAATCCGCGGGCGATGAGCTGATCCGCCGCAGCCACTCTGTCACCGTCACGTGGCGCTCGACATCGAGGACCTCGAGATTCGCGCCGCGCTCGGTCCCAGGGTCGGGCGTCAGCGACGGCCAGAGCGTGAAGCCGACGGCCACGACTGCCGAGATCAGCGCGACGACGGAGGAGGTCTCGGTGGCCAGTCGCGACGGCCGCCACGTACGCATCTCAGCCCTTTGTGACCTTGATCGAGACGCTCCTGCGAATCGGGTCGTAACCGTCGCGCTCGGCGATGACCTTCAGCCGGTACGGGCCGCCGCGGAGCTTGCGCGCGATCTCGTGCTGTTGCTGACCCTCGGCGACGATGCTGCGCGGGCGACCGACGCTGCGGCCGCGTTTCAGGATCGTCACGGTCACGTCCGTGCGCCTGCCCGTGATGATCGTCACGCGGATCGGGTTGCGCATCCGCCGCCTGGCCAGGACCTCGAAGCCGCCCCACTCGTCGTACGATGGCGCCCCGGCGGCGGCGAGACAGCGCGGTCCTGCAGCGGCGGCCGCGAACGGCTTGCGCGGGGTGCGCCGGCCGCCCCCACCCGCCACGGTGGTGACGATGCCCTCGGCGTCTACGAGGCGGACACGGCTGTTCTCGCTGTCGGCGACGATGAAGCCGCCGCCGGGCATCTCGTCGACGTCGGTGAGGCCGGCGAACTCGGCCCGCACGGCACGGCGGCCATCGCCGCCATAGCCGCAGCTCGCGCCGCCCGCCACCGGCGTCACCGACAGATCGCGCCCGAGCCGCATCACGGACTGCGACGCCGTCGCGAGCAGAGAACCGTCCGCAGCCGCGTCGATCGCCGGGTCCCGGTACGTGCAGCCGCAGAGCGTCAAGAAGAAGTCGGCGAATTCGTACTGCGTGAAGATCGTTCCGTCGGGCAGCACGACTCTGATCCGCCCCACCGCGGCGTCGACGACGGCGAAGCCGCCGCCTTGGACCGCCGCGACATCCGTGGGCCGCTCCAGGGCGGCCAGCGTGGCGGGACCCCAGTCGCCCGTGGTGCCTAGGCGCCCGTCACCCGCCACCGTGCTGATCACTCCGTCGGGTCCGACGCGCCGGATGCGCGAGTTGCCCGTGTCGGCGATGAGGAAGCCGCCGTCGGGCGTGACGGCGATGCCGCGCGGGCTCTGCAGCAAGGCGGCCGTGGCCGCTCCCCCGTCACCACCGAACCCGCGCGCGCCCGTTCCCGCGACGGTGGAGATGATGCCGTCAGGCCCGACGCGGCGGACGCGGTGGGATGCCGGCTCGGACAGGAGGAACCCGCCGTCCGGGAGCGCCGCGACGTCCCCGGGCGAGATCCGTGCAGACGTCGCCGGCCCGCCGTCGCCGGTGGATCCGGCCTCGCCGGTCCCCGCCGCGGCGACGATGATGCCATCGGCCCTGACCCGCCGGACGACTGCGAACCGCTCCCGGTCCCCGGTCACGCCGGTGTCCATGATCACGAAGCTGCCGTCCGCGTACGCGGAAACCGACCGCGGCGCGAACAGCAGCGCCCGGTCGGCGCGCCCCCCGTCACCGCACCAGCCCGACTGCAACCTGAGCGCCGGCACACAGTCGTGCGGCGCTAGCTCGGCGCCGGCCGCCGCCGCCGGCAGGAACATGCAGATGAGGGCTGATATGGCCACGGCGAGACGCATACGGATACGGAGTCGTCCCGCAACAGCTTTGATACGAGGCCGTTGATCCCCGAGCCACCGTTCACAGAGGCACACGAGGGCTT
>CAWDCT010000002.1:0-81266 GCA_963800905.1 uncultured Solirubrobacteraceae bacterium | reverse complement strand
AATCAGTCGATGAGAGCTCCACTGAAGAAGTATTCGGCGGCTACCGGGCATTGAGAGGCTCACAGTTGATCTGTTCTCGGATCTCAACGCGAGTAGGTGTACAAAATGGCTGTCCCTGATTTCCAGAGCTTGATGCTTCCGTTGTTGACGCTTGCGGGCGACGATCTGCAGCACACCTCTGCCGAAGCGGTCGAGCGGCTGGCTCAAGAGTTTCAACTGTCCGACGACGACCGGAAGGAACTTCTCCCGAGCGGAAAGCAACCGCGGTTCAATAACCGGGTCGGCTGGACAACAACGTATCTCAAGAAGGCAGGCCTCCTCCGGGCCGTTGGACCCGGTCGCTTCCAGTTGACGGATCGTGGCCGGGACGTTCTTGCTAGTCAACCCGCATCTATTGATGTGTCGTTCTTGGAGAGTCGCTTTCCGGAGATGTCGGAGTTCCGCAAGGCAGGTTCCAGGGGCGAAGTCGCGGGCGAGGAACCGCCGGCGACGTTCAACACAGCCAATGGCACCTGGAACCAGCGCGCTGGCGTCGAGGAACGGATCCGCGAGAAGCTGGAACTGTCAATTCCTAATGAGGCGATACGCCGCAAGGCGCTGCATTTTTTTGCGTTTGCCATCGAGAACGCGGACGAGGAGCGCGGCGATTCGTGGTACGTGCGTGAAACGGAGCACGGGCTTCGGCTCATGACGGGCCGTCTCCTCGCTTGCGAGATCGTGCGGTCGAAGATACGCGTCAGCGTCATCGGCCCCGTTGATGACGATGTCCGCGGCGCTCTCGGAGCCGACATTGAGAATGACTGGGAATTCAAAAAGGTCCTGGGAGGGCTGCTCCTTACGTTCCCCGTCGAGCACGCTGCGGAAGCTATCGACTTGCTGAAGGATGGCCTCAATAGCTTCATTGACGTGACTATGGCGCGCGTGCGGAGTTCGGTCGGCCTCGAAGATCACGTCCCCGAAGCTGTCGCCTACATCGGGAGCGTCGTCGGTCGTGAGTTACCGCAGCCAGAGCCCGTCCCGCAGACCGAGTATTTTGAAGAGTTCGATGATACCTCGGACGACGATGATGCCGGCGCTTCGAGAGAACCACGGGTTCGCGGGCGAGCGCCGATCTTCGAGCACGGTCAGCGCTCCATTGGTTCGCTGATGAGCGATATCGAGCGTGAGGTGATTGCCCTGCCCGACCTACAGCGGCCCTTTGTCTGGGAAGACACAAAGGTGCGCGACCTCCTCGACTCGCTCTTCGTGGGCTTCCCGGTGGGGACGCTCGTCTTCTGGCACACGTCCAACGACAAAGATGCTCGTGCTCTGGGAGCAGAAAGACCAGGCCTCCGAGCCACGACACTGGTCATCGATGGCCAACAACGTCTTACGTCGCTCTACGCGGTGATGCGGGGTGTCGAAGTCGTTGACAAAGACGGTGAAAAGCGAAACATCACGATCGCGTTCCGGCCGCGCGATGGGCGATTCGAGGTTGCCGACGCGGCGATCCGCAATGACCCTGAGTTCCTGCCGAATGTGACCGAACTCTGGGACGGGAGCGCCTCACATCACAAATCCGGCGCGATCTCATCAATGACCTACAGGACAAGGGTCGTGCGGTCGACGACGAGTACGAGGACGCCGTAGATAACAATCTCGGTCGTGCGCATGCGATCGGCGACTACCGGTTTCCGACGGTTGACATTCGCAAGACCGCGACAACACAGGATAAGGAAGCCACAGAGGAGGACGTCGCCGAGATCTTCGTCCGTATCAACAACCAGGGAACGCGACTCGGGCAAGCCGACTTTGTCCTAACGCTACTTTCTGTGTATCACGGCGAGTTGCGCGACCGGATTGAGGACCGCTCGCGGGCAATGTCCCAGGGAGCAGTCGTAGGGATCGATACACAACAGCTTCTGCGGGCCGTCTGCGGCGTTGCCTTTGGTCGCGCGCGAATGTCGGCGGTCTACCGCTCTCTTCGCGGCGTCGATCCGACGACGGGCGAAGCGGATATCGCCGGACGTTCGAAACGCCTTAGCCAACTCGATGATGCGGCGAAGGAGTGCATGGAGCCCACGCCGTGGCGCGACTACTTGCTTCGCGTGCAGCATGCCGGGTTCGTCAGCCAGACGCTCGTCGCTTCTAAGAACGCTATCGTGAACGCGTATGCATTCTACATCCGCGGTCGGAAGGCAGGTGTCCCAAAGAGTAAGCTCGACGAGATGATCGCGCGCTGGGTGTTCGGGTCGTTGCTTACAGCACGCTACTCGGGGTCGTCCGAAACCATATTTGAGCAGGACTTGGCGCGGATTGCCAGGCTGGGACCAGACGACGCCGACGGTTTCGTGCGCGCGCTCGACGACGCGATGGGCGAAACCCTCACGGGCGACTACTGGACGCAGTCTCTGGTCTCGGCGTTGGAGACTCAAAAGGCACGCGCTCCCGCTGCACTTGCATTTCGAGCAGCCCAGGTCGTTCTCGGAACGCGGGCGCTTTTCTCGGATCAGTTTCTTCGGAACCTGCTCGACCCGCCGGCGGATGGCGGGCGCGCGGCTAGCGAAGCCCACCATCTCTTTCCGGTGGTCTGGCTCAATGCACGCGGGATTCGGGACCGTCGGCGCGTTAACCAGGTCGCCAACCTGGCGGACGTCGGCTGGCACGAGAACAACGTGATTGGCGGCGGAGGCCCGGTCGAGTATGTTCCGCGCCTGCGCCAGAAGCTGGCCATCGACGACGATCGGTGGGGCCGCATGTGCGCGGAACACGCTCTTCCATTGGGATGGGAATCGATGGAGTACGAGGAGTTTCTACGCGAGCGGCGACGAAGGATGGCGGACATCATTCGTGTCGCTTTCCGCCAGCTCGGAGGCGAGCCAGACGCTCCGCCGCTCACGCCGCCGTGGTTCCTGCCAGGCGCCGAGGCCGTGTGGCAACGCATTGTTGAGACCGAGCGCGCGCTGCGTGGCGTCGTCCGTGAGATCTACGTTGCACGCTTCGGAGGAGCGGCCGCGCGGAGGATTGAGGAGGCCCTGCCTGAGGGCGAACGCGGAACCCTCTCACGCGCGCTCCGAGCACGCCCCGCAGGATCGGAGCCGCTGAGCATCGTCGACTACCTCTACCTCGGTCAGCTCCCACCCCTGCTCTTCGCGCCAGACGCTTGGCAGGATGCTCGTAAGCGTTTGGGCGATGCGCCGGACCTAAAGCAACGGCTGCAGTCTGCCGTCGGCCGGATCGCGCCTATCCGTAACGAGATAGCTCACGTCCGCGAGGTTGATAGCGACCGTCTTCTTCGTGCGAGCGTCGCATGCGCCGACGTGTTGGAGATCCTGCAACGTAGGACCTAAGTCAGGAACAGGTCTTTCACGGTAACACCGAGTCCGCGGGAGAAATAGTCGACCCGAAGGAGTGAGCGCATGCCGACGAAACGAGAGGCCGAACAAACGAATCCAGTCGACGCCAAAGAACGGCGCGGCTGATTCGTGGTCGTTAGGCAGCAGTGCGATGAGGGCCTCTACTACGATCCAGCTTTCCGATCCTATGCCGTTCGCAGGCGCAATGTGGAGCGCAGTTCCCAATGAACCAGGCGTCTACGTAATTGCCGACGAAGAAGAAGTTGTCTACGTCGGAATGGCAGGGCGTAACGGCAAGGGGGGTATTAGAAACCGACTTCGCGATCACGCATCTGGCTAGATCGTCAACATGTTCGGCGAAACCTCAAACCGGGCCGATGCGCTACCTTGTATCGCCCGCATGCGGTGGATCAAGAGTCCGGCCTGGGACCTCGTTTGGGTCCTGAATACGGTGTGGTTGGCTCCCCTGGTCTTTCTGCTGGGGTTGGGTCATGACGACGTTCGCGCCAGTCCAGTGGACTGGCTGTTCTTCGTCCTCGCAGTGCCTCTGTGGTTCGGCCATCGCGTGTCGTCGGCTTGGCTGGCCTACGCCACGCCTGCCTACCACCCCCTGCTCGCGACGCAGCGGCTGCGCTTCGTAGTAGCCCCGTTGGCAATCGCCGTCGCCTGCTTCGCCGTGCTGCTCGCGCCCGAGAGCGTGCTACCGATGCCGCTGACCGAGCGCGTGGTCTGCCTCGCTGTCCTGGACTATCTTCTGGTGAGCCACCATTTCGCCACACAGCACTTCGGGCTGCTCAGCCTGTACCGCGCGCGAGCGGGACGATCCTCGGACGCGAACGCGCGACGGCTCGATCGGTGGTTCGCGCTCGTCGTGGGCGGCGGGTTCGTCGTGCTTGCAAACGCCCTCGCGGGATCGATCGCCTTCCAGGATCGCTGGATCGACCCGCTGCTTGGAGAAGCGCTGTCCGACACGGTCGCGCGGACGCTGCGCGATGGCAGCATGGTCGTTGTCGTCACGATCACCGCTCTGATGCTACGCGTTGAGCTACGCTCGCAGCGCCCATCGCCGCCGCGCGTTGCTTACGTCGTTGGCGTCTCGGCCATCGTGCTCTTCGGCTTCCTCAATCCCTTCCTGTTCCTCGTGCTTTGGAGCGTGCAGCATTGGAGCGCCGCGATGGGACTCGCCTCGCTGGCGGCTTCCGGCGGGGCCCAGGCAACTGGCGCGCACTGGCAGCGGCTGCTCGCGCCCATCAACCGGCGCGGCTGGGCAGTTCTGCTCGTGCTCGCCGTCGTCTCCACCTTACTGTTGCCGGTGTTGGAGGTGGAGGCGGTGACCGACGAATACGCGTACGCCGATCGCATTTTCGGCGAAGCAGCGCTGTGGCTGCGTTCCTCATCCTTCGTTCCGGCGCTGCTGGCACTGGGTTTCGCGACCAGCTTCATTCACTACGTCCTGGATCGCGCTGCCTTCCGCTTCTCCTCACCCGACGTGAGGCAGGCCGCCCGCGGCTTGCTGAAGTGAAGACCTTTTGCCAATACCACCCCTCAAATGACGCGAAATACTCGGGAATTATGCGCCGTCGCGCTTGGGGCTGATTGCGCAGGCGCGGCTGCTTCGCGATTCGCAAACGACTGCTCGTGGCCGATTCCAGAACTTTGCACATACTTGAGAGACTGACGCCCAACCTCGCGTTCAACCGGACCCGCCGATCGGGGCAGCTCTTTCTCGCCGAGCGTCGGTGGCGGCGGGCCGGTTAACTCGGACGTTATGTGGCCTTTGATCTGGATAAGTAATGCCAGAGATTTCTAGGTTCTTCGGAATTATCATTCGTTACCATTCGTATGTTCGTCGAGGCCGGAGGACAGCATCATATGCCGCACTTTCACGCGTACTATCAGGACCATGTGGGAATCTACGATATCGGCAAGATCGCGCGTTTGGCTAGTTCTCTTCCGCGGCGCCAGGAGCGCCTTGTTCTGGCCTGGACAGAGCTTCATCAAGAAGAATTATTGTCTAATTGGCAGACGTTGCAACAGGGCCGTCCGCCCATTAAGATTGAACCGTTAAAGTGAGAGGAGCCACCTATGGCACATGAGATTTATCGGGTTTCGTCATTTCAGAAAGTAGCACCGTTCACGCTGCGCGTACAATTTGACGATGGAACGTCTCAAATCATCGATTTCCGTCCTGTTCTGAAGGGGGAACTGTACGGCCCTCTGCAAGAGCCCACACTTTTTGATCAGGTCCACATCGATTCAGAGGTCCACACGCTCGTTTGGCCAAACGGCGCAGATTTTGACCCAGCAATGCTTCATAACTGGTCCGAGTCAGGACCTGCACTCAAAGCTCTAGCGGAGCACTGGGTCTCTGCAAAGGGCAGCCTGACCGGGTCCGCCACATAACCTCGCCGCTTAAGCTGCCGGTGCAGCTCAGCGGCATCTCGTTAGGCATGACTAAGGTCAACGCAGAGGAGGAAATGTTACGAACGGCAATTTCTTCCTATCCGCTATTGTTCGGTGGTTCCTACCACATATTGCGAAAGCGACAACCTTAACGGTCGATTGCGACGGTGGAGAAAAGATCCAGCAAAAGATCGCGTTGGCGAAGCCGGGGGATACGGTGTTAGTGAGCGGAACCTGTAGCGAAAACGTCGCCATTCCGTCCGAGGTCGTTAGAATTACTCTCGACGGTCAAGGTAAGGCGGTGATCCAAGCCCCCGGTACCACAGCCGACGCGATCTTTATCCGCGGCAAGGACATTACGGTCAAGGGTTTTACGCTCACTGGCGGGCGGGACGGCATTCATCTGTCCGGTGCCGCCGCGGGTGCTTCAGCCGTCATTGACGGAAACACGATCCAGCATACCGGAAGATACGGAATCCATCTGGATGGCGGTAGCGTCGGTCGCATCGTAAACAACAGGATCGAGAACATCCCGAACGTCGGAATAGACATTACACAAAACTCTCATGCCCGGATCGGCTTTCTTTTACCCTCGCGACCCGAACCTGGTCCGATCGGGCTTCACCAAGACGCTGGAGATCCAGGGCGTCGGCTACCGCGCGCAGCTCAAGGGCCGCGACCTCGAGCTGGCGCTCGGCTACTCGCACCCGGTGCCGATCAAGGCGCCGGAGGGCATCGAGTTCGAGGTGCCGCAGCCGACGCGGATCATCGTCAAGGGCAACAACAAGCAGCAGGTCGGCGAGATCGCCGCCATCATCCGCAAGCAGCGCAAGCCCGAGCCCTACAAGGGCAAGGGGATCCGCTACGAGGGCGAGTACGTCGCCCGGAAGGTGGGCAAGCGCGCATGACCGTCGTCACGGCTCCCGCCCGCCGCCTCAAGCGCCGCCGGCGCGTCCGCGCGAAGGTGCGCGGCAGCGCGGAGCGCCCGCGCATCAGCGTCTTCCGCTCCAACCGCGGCATCTTCGCCCAGCTCATCGACGACGACGCGGGCCGCACGCTGGCCTCGGTCAACTGGACCGAGGGCGAGCTGCGCTCGCTCAAGCCGATGGAGCAGGCCAAGAAGGCCGGCGAGCTGCTCGCGCAGCGCGCCAAGGCCGCGGACATCGACACCGCGGTGTTCGACCGCGGCGGCTACCGCTACCACGGCCGCGTGAAGGCCCTCGCCGAGGGCGCGCGCGAGGCCGGACTGAACTTCTAGACTCGAAGGAACGCATGGCAGCTCCCGACCGATCCGTATCCAGCACCGGCCTCGACCTCCAGGAGCGCGTGGTCGAGATCAACCGCGTCGCCAAGGTGGTCAAGGGCGGCCGCCGGTTCTCGTTCACGGCGCTCGTCGTCGTGGGTGACGAGAACGGCATCGTCGGCGTCGGCTACGGCAAGGCCAACGAGGTGCCACTGGCGATCCAGAAGGGCGTCGAGCGCGCGAAGAAGAACCTCTTCCGCGTGCCCCGCCACGGCTCGACGATCACGCATCAGACCACCGGCATCTACGGCTCCGGCCGCGTGTTCCTCAAGCCCGCCTCGCCCGGTACCGGCGTCATCGCCGGCGGCGGCGTGCGCGCGGTGCTCGAGCTCGCCGGGATCCACGACATCCTCTCCAAGTCGCTCGGCACGCAGAACCCGATCAACCTCGTGAAGGCGACGATCGCCGGTCTGCAGGACCTGCGGCGCCCCGAGGAGGTCGCGGCGCTGCGCGGCCTGAGCGTCGACCGCGTGCTCGGCCTCGGCGGCGAGAATCGCTAGCGCGCGAGACCCTTGCGAGTTCGCCAGGCGGCGAACTCGCGAGCCGTCGAGGCGGAGGCGCCCGCGATGACGCTCGTCGATCACGCAGGTCAAGTCGCCGAACGGCGCCAACGGGCGCCAGCGCGACACGCTGCGCTCGCTCGGCCTGCGCGGCATCAACAAGTCGGTCGAGCGCGAGGACTCCCCGCAGCTGCGCGGGATGGTCCACGCCGTCCGCCACCTCGTCGTCGTGGAGGAGAAGTAATGGCGGACGAAGAGCTGATCGGCCTGCACAACCTCAAGCCGGCTCCGGGCTCGCGCCGGCCGCGCAAGCGCGTCGGCCGCGGCGAGGGCTCGGGCTACGGCAAGACCGCCGGCCGCGGCCAGAAGGGCTACGGCTCGCGCGCGGGCTCCAAGCGCCGCGCCCGCTTCGAGGGCGGCCAGAACCCGATCCACATGCGGATGCGCAAGCTGCGCGGCCCGAACAAGAAGATGTCGATGCCGTTCGAGATGTTCCGGACGCACACGCAGCCGGTCAATCTCGAGGACCTCGAGAAGCGCTTCGAAGACGGCGGGTCGGTCGACCTGGACGCGCTGCGCGCGGCCGGCCTGGCCACCCGCAAGGACATCCCGGTCAAGATCCTCGGCCGCGGCGAGCTGACCAAGAAGCTCACCGTCCACGCTCACGGCTTCTCGAAGACGGCACGCGAGAAGATCGAGGCCGCAGGCGGCAGCGTGCAGCTCATCGAGTCCTAGACGGCCCCGTGATCTCCACCATCCTCAACGCCTTCCGGGTCGCAGACATCCGGAAGAAGCTGCTGTTCACGGCAGTGATGCTCGCGCTGTACCGGCTCGGGGCCTACATCCCGGTGCCGGGCGTGAACGTCGACGCGCTCGAGGCGATCTCGGAGAACTACGCCGGCTCGAACATCCTCGGCTTCCTCAACCTCTTCACCGGCGGCGGACTGTCCCGCATCGCGCTGTTCGCGCTCGGGATCATGCCCTACATCACGGCCTCGATCATCCTCCAGCTGCTGACGGTCGTCTCGCCGTCGCTGGAGAAGCTCCAGAAGGAGGGCGAGGTCGGCCAGCAGAAGATCACGCAGTACACGCGCTACCTGACCGTCGGCCTGGCCGCCGCGCAGGCGATCGGCTACGTCTTCCTCTTCCGCTCGCAGGGCCAGAGCGCGGGCGCCTCGGTGTTCGAGAACTTCACCGCGGGCGGCGTGATCCTCGTCGTCGTCTGCCTCACCGCGGGCTGCGTGCTGCTGATGTGGATGGGCGAGCTGATCACCCAGCGCGGCATCGGCAACGGCATCTCGCTGATGATCTTCGCCTCGATCGTGTCCGGCCTGCCGCAGGGCATCCAGTCGTGGTGGACCAACCCGGACCAGGTCTTCAAGGTGATGATGCCGTTCCTGGCGCTCGGCGTGATCGCGGCGATCGTGTTCGTGCAGGAGGGCCAGCGCCGGATCCCGATCCAGTACGCCAAGCGCGTGATCGGGCGCCGCATGAGCTCCGGCGGCCAGACCTACCTGCCGCTGCGCGTGAACATGGCCGGCGTCATCCCGGTCATCTTCGCCGCCTCGATCATGGCCTTCCCGCCGACGGTCGGCGAGCTGCTGCCGGGGGCCCAGGGCGTGGCGACCTTCTTCAACCCCAACGGCTGGGCCTACATCGTCGGCGAGACCTTCTTCATCATCATCTTCACGTACTTCTACACCGCGGTCACCTTCAACCCGGTCGACCAGGCGGACAACCTGAAGAAGTACGGCGGCTTCATCCCCGGGGTGAGGCCAGGCAGACCCACGGCCGAGTTCCTCGACCGGATCCTGGCGCGACTCACGTTCCCCGGGGCGCTCTACCTCGCGGCCGTGGCGGCGCTGCCGACGATCCTCATCGCCCAGACGGGCGCGAACTTCTTCTTCGGCGGGACGTCGATCCTGATCGTGATCGGCGTGGCGCTGGACACCATGAAGCAGCTCGAAGCGCAGCTCATGATGCGCAACTACGAGGGCTTCCTCCGCTAGCCTTCCGCGGTCTCGATGAGTGAGCTGAACCTGATCCTGCTGGGTCCCCCTGGCGCTGGCAAGGGCACGCAGGCCGCCCGTCTGTCGGATGACTTCGGGCTGCCCTACATCGGCACCGGCGACCTGCTGCGCGGCCACCGCAGCGAGGGCACCGAGCTCGGCCGCAAGGCGGAGGACTACATGTCCAAGGGCCAGCTGGTGCCCGACGAGCTGGTGATCGCGATGATCCTCGACAAGGTCGAGGAGGAGGGCGACGACGGCTTCCTGCTCGACGGCTTCCCGCGCACGCGCGGGCAGGCCGACGCGCTCAGCGAGGAGATGGACAAGCTCGGCCGCCGGCTGACGGCGGCGCTGCTGATCGAGGCGCCGGACGAGGTCGTGGTCGAGCGCCTGTCGGGCCGCCGCCAGTGCTCGAACGGTCACCTCTACCACGTGTCTTACGACCCGCCGAAGCACGAGGGCGCATGCGACCAGTGCGGGCGGCCGCTCCAGCAGCGCGACGACGACCGCCCGGACGCCATTCGAGAGCGTCTCGCGGTCTACCATGAGCTGACCGAGCCGCTGAAGGACTACTACGAGGAGCGGGGCCTGCTGCGACGCTTCGACGGGACCCGCGACAAGGTCGAGGTCCACGACCACATCCGAGCCACGCTGGCCACGCTCCGGCTCGAAGAGCGCCTCTAGCCCGATGATCATCAAGAAGACCCCCGCGGAGATCGACAAGATGGCCCGCGCGGGGGACATCCTGGTGCGCACCATGGACCTGCTGGCCGGCAAGGTCCGGCCGGGAGTGACCACCGGCGACCTGGACGCCGCCGCCGAGAAGTTCATCCGCTCCCAGGGCGCGACGCCGGCCTTCAAGGGCTACCGCGGCTTCCCGGGCTCGATCTGCGCCTCGCCCAACGACATGGTCGTGCACGGCATCCCGGGCAAGTTCAAGCTCTCGCGCGGGGACATCCTGAGCGTCGACATCGGGGTCGTCTACGACGGCTGGGTGGCCGACGCGGCGCGCACCTTCCCGGTCGGCGACGTCTCGCCGGTCGCCGCCAAGCTCCTGGAGGTCACCGAGGAGTCGCTGTTCCGGGCGGTCGAGCAGCTCGTGCCCGGCAACAAGCTGGGCGACGTCGGGCACGCCGTGCAGCAGCACGTCGAGGCCGCCGGGTTCTCGATCGTGCGCTCGCTGGTCGGCCACGGGATCGGGCGCGACATGCACGAGGAGCCGCAGATCGCCAACTACGGCACGCCCGGCAAGGGCACGCCGCTGGAGGAGGGCATGGTGCTCGCCGTCGAGCCGATGACCACCGCCGGCCGCCACATGGTCCGCATGGGCGACGACGGCTGGGCGATCTACTCGCAGGACGGCTCACTGGCCGCCCACTTCGAGTTCACCGTCGCCATCACGGCCGAAGGCCCGCGCATCCTCACGCCCTGGCACGAGTCCAAGGCGCGCGCGGCGGCCTAGGGCTCGAACTGCGCGGGGTAGGGAGGCGGCGAATCGCGCCGCGACGAGGGTCCGTGGCGCTTTTGCGTCGAATAGCGACGCTAAAGCGCCAGTCGCTTGGAGACAGACTGCCCGGCCGACCCCTCAGCTCCCCTACCCAGCCGAAGTTCGTCCCTCCTCGCCCTCCGTCACCGGCACGGCATCGTCCCGCCGGAACGCCAGGAACATGGCCGCCGTCTCGTCCGGCCGCCCGGAGATGGCGACGACCTTGTTGCTGTCGGGGTGCTCGACGACCTCCGGGTAGCGCATCGTCGACACGATCAGCACCCGCGCGGGCTCGTCCGAGCGGTTGAGCACCTGGTGCACGCCGCGGCGCCCGCTCGGGAACGCCACGACCTCGCCGAGCTCGAGCTCGCGCTCGCCGTCGCCGGTGCGCAGCGTCGGCCGGCCGGAGACCACGAACAGCATCTCCTCGTTGTTGTGATGGATGTGCAGCGGCGAGACGCGCCCGCCGGGGTCGACCTCGTAGAGGGTGGCGCCGAGCTTCTCACCGCCGGCGGCCGCGCCGACGCGCTCGCCGCGGAGGCCCGGCAGCTCCGCCTCCCAGTCCGGGTTGAAGATGTTCGGCATCCCTCGATGATCGCCGACGGCGCAGCCCGATGACGGCCAGCACCGCGAGCACGGGCGCCGCGAGCGGCAGCAGGACCTCGCGCGAGTCGCATTCGCCGGCCTCGTCGCAGCGGTCGAAAGTGCATGGACGGGCGGCGCGCGCGAACGCCTCGGGGTCCGTGTGCTGATACGCCGGGCCGCGCGGCGAGTCCATCTCGCCCGGGACCCAGTCGGCCCGGGCGCCGCCCCAGAGACCCGGCCAGTCCGCCCAGCCGCCGAGCGGCTCGACCGGCGGGACGACGAGAGGTCCGCGCCCGTCGGCCTCGTCGTTGGGATCGGGCCACATGCGGTCGCGGACGCCGGGGCGGAAGTAGGCGGCGTGCGAGCCGTTGGCGAGATACACGACGGGCCGCCCGCCGCGGGTCTCGACCGCCGTCCACGGGCAGCGCTCGGCGCCCGAGTGCTGGGAGTAGACGGCCTCGACCGGGCGCCCGTCCACCTCGCGGACCTGGATCAGCTCCCAGTCGCCCGCATGGCGGCCGGTTCGCACGATGCCACGGTCCTGGTCGTTGTGCGCGAAGCCGAGCCACCACTGGCGCCACTCGCCCACCTTGCGCTCGTACACGACGGGCTCGGCCGCGAACCTCCCAGGCCCGGCCACCGAGCCCAGCTCCGAGGTCTCGCGCGAGTCGTGCACGACGACCGGCCCGAGCGTCACGGCGGCGATGAGTCCGAAAGTGGCGAGCATTGTCTCCTACTGACAACCAAGTTGGCGCGTCGCCACTCGGCGGTCGGCCGGTCTGCCTTTGCTATCCTGCTCGGTCGCGCCTGAGTTCGCGAGGGCTCCGTGTGCGGTCAAGTCTTCGTCCGGGGGACTGGTGTCGGCAGCCGCTGCGGCCGCCAGAGCCACCCCGTCTGGATCATCAGCCGAAAGGGACCATGAAGGTACGACCGTCGGTCAAGCCGATGTGTGAGAAGTGCAAGATCATCCGCCGCCACGGCCGGGTCCTCGTCATCTGCCAGAACCCGCGACACAAGCAGCGGCAGGGGTAACGGAATGGCTCGTATCGCAGGGGTCAACATCCCCCTCAACAAGCGCGTCGAGATCGGCCTCACCTACATCTACGGTGTCGGCCGGCCCGCGTCGAACGAGATCCTCGTCAAGCTGGGCATCAGCCCGGAGACCTACGTGCGGGATCTGACCGACGACGAGATCGCCAAGCTGCGCGACATCATCGACACCGAGTACGTCGTCGAGGGTGACCTGCGCCGCGAGCGCTCGCAGAACGTCAAGCGCCTGATGGAGATCGGCTGCTATCGCGGCCTGCGCCACCGCCGTGGCCTCCCGGTGCGCGGTCAGAACACGAAGACCAACGCCCGCACGCGCAAGGGTCCCAAGCGCATGCAGGTGGCCGGCAAGAAGAAGGCGACGAAGAAGTAATGCCGGCACCCCGTCGCCCACAGCGTGGCCGCCGCAAGGTCAAGAAGAACGTCCCGATCGGCCAGGCGCACATCAAGACCAGCTTCAACAACACGATCGTCGCCCTCACCGACCGCGAGGGCAACGTGATCGCATGGGAGTCCGCCGGCGGCGCCGGCTTCAAGGGCTCCCGCAAGTCGACTCCCTTCGCCGCCCAGGTCACGGCCGACGCCGCCGCCCGCAAGGGCATCGAGCAGGGCATGCAGAAGGTCGAGGTCTTCGTGAAGGGCCCGGGCTCGGGCCGCGAGACCGCGATCCGCTCGCTCCAGGCCGCCGGCCTCGAGGTCACCGGCGTGAGGGACGTCACCCCGCAGGCACACAACGGCTGCCGCCCTCGGAAGCGGCGGAGGGTCTGAGTTTGGCGCGCGATACCTCTCCCCAGTGCAAGCAGTGCCGCCGCGAGGGACAGAAGCTGTTCCTCAAGGGCGAGCGCTGCCTGACCGACAAGTGCGGCGTCGAGCGGCGCTCCTACCCGCCCGGCGAGCACGGCCGCGGCCGGCAGAAGCAGTCCGAGTACCGGGTCCAGCTGCGCGAGAAGCAGAAGGCGCGCCGCTACTACGGCGTGCTGGAGAAGCAGTTCCGGACGTACTACGCCAAGGCGTCCCGGCAGCCCGGCATCACCGGCGAGAACCTGCTGCGGATCCTCGAGTGCCGCTTCGACAATGTGCTCGTGCGCCTCGGCTTCGCCGCCTCGCGGCGCCAGGCGCGCCAGCTGATCCGGCACGGGCACTGGGCGGTCAACGGCCGCCGGGTGGACATCCCCAGCTACCAGGTGCGCGAGAACGACGTGATCACCTTCAAGCCCGGCTCCGACGCCGAGACCGTGATCCGCGACGCGACGGAGCTGGTGGCCCAGGTGCCGGCCTGGCTTCAGGCGGATCACGACCAGCTCACGGCGAAGGTGCTGCGCAAGCCCGAGCGCGCGGAGATCGCCGCGCCGGTGCAGGAGCAGCTCATCGTCGAGCTGTACTCGAAGTAGGCCCGCCTTGCGCGGCGTCCTTCCCCAGGCGCCGCTTTCGCTCCCCGAGAACCTGAGACGACGTTAGGACCTTGATGCTCGACTTCCAGATCCCCCGAATCACCGCCGAATCGGTCGAGGACAACCGCGGCCAGTTCGTGGTGGAACCGCTCGATCGCGGCTTCGGATACACCTTCGGCAACTCGCTGCGACGCGTGCTGCTCGCCTCGCTCGCGGGCGCCGCGGTGACGTCCGTGCGCATCGAGGGCGTGGCCCACGAGTTCTCGACGATCAAGGGCGTCACCGAGGACGTGACCGACATCGTCCTCAACCTCAAGGGCATCGTGTGCCGCATGCACTCGGATGCCACCGAGGTCGAGGCGCCGCTCGTGGTCACCGGCCCCGGCGAGATCACCGCCCGCGACATCGACCTGCCGTCCGGCGTGGAGATCCTCAACCCGGACGCCCACATCGCGACGCTCGAGAAGAAGACCAAGCTCGAGATGTACCTCACGATCGGGCGCGGCCGCGGCTACCGCCCGGCGGAGGACAACAAGTCGCCCGACCAGCCGATCGGCGTCATCCCGATCGACTCGATCTTCTCGCCGGTGCGCCGCGTGGCGTACTCGGTCGAGCAGGCGCGCGTCGGCCAGCGGACCGACTTCGACAAGCTGACGATCGACATCGAGACCGACGGCTCGATCGACCCGCAGGCGGCGCTGCGCGAGGCCGCGGAGATCCTGATCTCCTCGCTCTCGATCTTCACCGACGAGGAGCGGATCGAGGAGCTGCGCGCCGGTCCCGGCGGCATGGCCTCGCTCGACAACGGCGCCGGCGCCGGCGCCGCGCTCCAGCCCGGCGGTCGCGCCGGTGGCTCGCCGATGGACGACATCCTCATCGAGGAGCTCGAGCTCGGCGTGCGCTCGTACAACTGCCTCAAGCGGGCCGGGATCCAGACGGTCGGCGACCTGGTGTCGAAGTCCGAGGGTGAGCTGGCCGCGATCCCCAACTTCGGCAAGAAGTCGATCGACGAGGTCATCGAGACCCTGTCGCAGCGGGGCCTGACGCTCAGGACGGACTGATGCGCCACCAGAAGACACGTCACAAGCTGTCCCGCGATTCGGCACATCGCAAGGCGCTGCTGGCGAACCTCTGCATCGAGGTCATCGACCACGAGCGGATCAAGACCACCGAGGCCAAGGCCAAGGCGGTCAAGCCGGAGATCGAGAAGCTGATCACGCTGGCGCGCAAGGGCGACCTGCACGCGCGCCGGCGGGCCATCTCGATCCTCCAGCATCCCGACAAGGGCGTCATCTACAAGCTGTTCGACGAGATCGCGCCCCGCTACACGGAGCGCCCCGGGGGCTACACCCGGATCCTCAAGCTCGGTCCGCGTTCGAGTGACGCGACCGAGATGGTCTATCTAGAGCTCGTCTGACCGCGAAGCTGACCCTGGCCTATGACGGCGGCCCGTTCGCGGGCTGGGCCGTCCAGCCAGGGCTGCGGACGGTCGCCGGCGAGCTCTCAGTGGCGCTCGAGACGGTGCTCCGCGAGCCGGTACCTCTCGTGGTGGCGGGCCGCACCGATCGCGGCGTCCACGCTTTGGGCCAGGTGGTCTCGTATGACGGGCCGCTGCCTTCGCTGCGGTCGGTCAACGCGTTGCTGCCGGACGAGATCGCGGTGCTCTCTGCCGAGGCCGTCCCGGACGGCTTCAGCGCCCGCCATGACGCGGTCAGCCGCTCCTACCTCTACCGCGTGCTGGCCCGGCCGGCGCCGTCGCCGTTCGAGTCCGGCCGCGCGCTGTGGTGGCCGCACACGCTCGACCGCGCCGTGCTGCACGCCTGCGCTGCCCTGTTGGCCGGCACGCACGACTTCACGGCCTTCACGCCGACCGAGACCTACCACCAGCGCTTCGAGCGCCACGTGATGGAGGCCTCCTGGGCGGGCGACGAGCTGCTCGAGTTCCGGATCGAGGCCGACGCCTTCATGCGCCAGATGAACCGCGTGCTGGTCGGGACGATGCTCGAGGTCGCCAACGGGCGGCGCACGCTCGAGTCGTTCGAGCGCCTGTTGGCCGGACGGCCGCGCGAGGAGGCGGGCCGGACCGCGCCGCCGCACGGGCTCTACCTCGCCGGTGTGCGATTTTGAACCGGTGGTGGTAGCGTCGCTCCATGGACCGCCGGCAGATGCTCGCCCGTGCCGCCGACGCGCTCGCGGCGTGGAACCGGGGCGACCCGGAGGGCATCGCGGTCAACGTGGCCGAGGACGTGATCTGGCGTGACGTCGCCCTCGGCATGCCGCTGCACGGGCGTGAGGCGCTGAAGGCCGCCGCCCAGGCCTACATGACCGCCTTCCCGGATCTGCGCATCGAGGAGACGTCGTCGACGCTGGCGCCGCCGCGGCTCGCCCAGGAGGTGACGATCTCGGGCACCCATCGCGGCGAGTTCCTCGGCGTGCCACCGACCGGCCGTTTCACGCAGAACTACGCCGCCGTGATCACGACGTTCGACGAGAACGGGATGATGATCGAGGGCGCGCTCTACTGGAACGCCCTGATGCTGCTCCAGCAGCTCGGCATCGTGCCGCCGCTCGAAGCCGCGGCAGTCTAGATCGCCGGAACCGCGACGACGATCGCGATCAGCGCCAGCAGGCTGGCCGCCAGCGCGGCGGCGCGCAGCTTGCGGGCCGCGCAGCTCGGCGGCGCCACGACGCGCAGCAGGTCGCCGGCGGCGACGTAGACGAGCCCGGCGGCGATCGCCACGAGCCCGGTGTGCAGCACCAGCTCGGGGAACTGGACGGCGAGCGCTGCGACGGCGAGCAGGCCGCTGGCGCGCAGCGCGCGGCCGCGGCGCGAGGCGGGCGCGCGGAACAGCGTGGCCGGCGAGGGGCGCGGGCCACCCGCGGCGGCGGCGACGACCAGGCCGCCCGCCCCGAGCGCGAGCGCCCACATCCGCAGGTCGGCGAGGTAGGCGTCCCAGATGCTGCGCACCACCGCATCGCCGAAGCCGGTGTCGAAGTTGTCGAGCACGAAGTCCTGCGCGGCGGTGACGCCCGCGGCGGTCAGCCCGCCGGCGGCGGCGACCGCCAGCCCGGCGGCCCAGACGGCGCGGCGGTGGTCGCGCTCGCGGACGATGGCGAGCGCGAGCAGGCCGAAGCCGGCGAGCCCGAGCAGGATCGACAGCGGCAGGGCGACGTCGCTTGCGGGCGGCGCGAGCCGTCGCAGGACCCGCTCCGGCCCACCGGCGCCGACCGCGAACAGCGGCACGTCCTCGATCTCTCGCACGTGGACGTCGCGGCGCTCGAGCTCGGCCCGCACCATCGCGCCGGAACCGGCGACGACCATCGACGCCTCGGCGCCGGGATCGCCGAACAGGGTGTCGTGCAGGCGCGTCGCGCCGTCGCGGAAGGCGGCCTGGAAGGCGGGGTCGGCCGCCACCGTCTCGGCGACCGCGTCCTCGATCATCGGCTCGGTCGCGGACAGCTCGGGCTGCCCGTTCGCGACTCGACCGGCGAGCCGGGCCCCGGCCTCCTCGCGGACCTCGTCGGCGTCGAGTGTGTGCAGCGCGCGATCGGCGAAGGCGTCGCGGTCGAGCACGGCGTAGGCGCCGTAGCTGCCGATCCCGGCGACCAGCAGGCATGCGGCCGCGATGGCCAGGATGAGGACGCTGCCGCGGCGATGCTCTCCCATCCAGAGCAAGCTACGTACGGACGGCCGCCGGCTACCTGGCCACAAGTTCGGTATCTCTATCCTCGACCGGGCCGTGATCCGCGTCCTGCTCACCAACGACGACGGCATCAACGCCGACGGTCTCCAGGCGCTCAGGCGGGCGCTGAGCGCGCTCGACGACGTCGTCCTGGCCGTCATCGCGCCCGACGCGAACATGTCCGCCACGGCGCGCTCGATCACCACGCGGCGACCGCTGTGGGTGACCGAGGTGCCGTTCGACGACGGCTCCGTCGGCTACTCGTGCGACGGCACGCCGGTCGACTGCGTGCGGCTCGCGCAGCTCGGCCTGGCCGGTGACTTCGAGCCCGACCTGGTGGTGGCCGGCATCAACCACGGCTCCAACCTGGGCGACGACATCACCTACTCGGGGACGGTCGCCGCCGCGCTCGAGGGCGTCGTCCTCGGCGTCCCGGCGATCGCCGTCTCGCAGCAGTCGCAGGCGCGCGAGATGGACTTCCGGCTCGGCCGCGAGTTCGACTTCCAGACCGCCGCGGCGTTCACCGCCCGCGTGGTGGACCGGATCGACGACGTCCCGCTGCCCGAGGGCACGCTGCTGAACATCAACGTCCCGGCCGGCGACGCGGCCGGCGTCGAGGTCACGCGGCTCGGCAAGCGGATCTACCGCGACGCGCTCGAGCAGGTCGACAGCGACGAGCAGGGGCGCAAGCGGTTCCGGATCTACGGCGACGCGCCGGTCCACGACGACGAGGCGGGCACCGACCTGGCGGCGGTCGCCGCCGGGCGGATCGCGGTGACGCCGCTGCACTTCGACCTCACGGCGGAGCACGGGCTCGACGGACTGCGCGCGTATGACCTCGCGCGGCTGCTGGCGCCGGCCGCCGAGGAAGTCACCGAGTGAAGCCGGCTCGGCGCGCGGCCGAGCTGCGACGCGCGCTCGAGTACCACAACCACCGCTACTACGTCCTCGACGACCCGGAGATCGGCGACGACGCCTACGACGCGCTGCTCGACGAGCTGCGCCGGATCGAGGCCGAGCATCCCGAGCTGCGCACGCCCGACTCGCCGACGCAGCGCGTCGGCGCCGAGCCGGTGTCGAAGCTGGAGAAGGTCCGCCACCTCCAGCCGATGCTCTCGCTCGCCAACGCGCGCTCGGAGGAGGAGCTGCGCGCCTGGGTGGCGCGGATGCGCTCGCATCTCGCGCGCGAGGGGATCGGCGACCCGGACTTCCGGTTCGTCGCCGAGCCGAAGATCGACGGCCTGGCGATCTCGCTGATCTACCGTGACGGCGTGCTCGACCGCGGCGCCACGCGCGGCAACGGCGAGGTCGGCGAGGATGTCACGCACAACCTGCGCACGATCCCGTCGATCCCGCTGCGGATCGACGACGCGCCGCCGCTGCTCGAGGTCCGCGGCGAGGTCTACATGTCGCTGCCCGACTTCGCGGCGCTGAACGAGCGGCGCGCCGAGGCGGGGCTCTCGACCTTCATGAACCCGCGCAACTCGGCCGCGGGGACGATCCGCCAGCTCGACCCGCAGCTCGCCGCCGAGCGGCCGCTGTCGATGTGGTGCTACGGCGTCGGCATTGTTGAGGGTCTGACCCTCAACACGCATTGGCAGGCGCTCGAATGGCTGCGTTCTCACGGTTTTCGCGTGAATCCCGACGTGAAGCGGCTCGACACGGAGGACGAGGTCGTGGCGCAGTGCCTGGCGTGGCAGGATCGCCGGGGGGCGCTCGACTTCGAGATCGACGGCGTGGTGGTGAAGGTCGACGACTACGAGCTCCAGCGCCGGCTGGGCGTGGTGGGGCGCGACCCGCGCTGGGCGATCGCGTGGAAGTTCCCGCCGACGACGGCCGTGACGCGGCTGAAGGCGGTCGAGTGGAACGTCGGCAAGTTCGGCGACCTGTACCCGTTCGCCATGCTCGAGCCCGTCCACGTGAGCGGCGTGACGGTGAAGGTGGCGACGCTGCACAACGAGGAGGACCTCGCGCGCAAGGACGTCCGCCCGGGCGACGACGTGATCGTGCTGCGGGCCGGCGACGTGATCCCGCAGGTGCTCTCGCCGGCCCCGCACGCGGTCGAGCGGCCCGATCGCGAGGCGCCGCCGCGACCGCCCGCGAAGTGCCCGAGCTGCGGCACGCCGACGGTCAAGGGCGAGGGCGTGTTCACGCGCTGCCCGAACCGCATCTGCCCGGCGCGCCAGTGGCAGCTGCTGAAGTCGTTCGCCGCGATCATGGACATCGACGGGCTGGGCGAGAAGCAGGTGGCCACGCTCCAGGAGGCGGGGCTGGTGCACACGGCAGCCGACTTCTACTCATTGACCAAGGACCAGCTCGTCGCGATCGACCGGATCGGGGAGACGAGCGCCGAGAACCTGCTGCGGGCGATCGAGCAGTCGAAGGAGCGCCCGTTCGGCATCGTGCTCTTCGCCCTGGGCATCGAGGGCGTCGGCTACGTCACCGGACGCAGCCTCGCGGCGCATTTCCGCACGATCGACGCGCTGCTGGACGCCACGCCCGAGCAGATCGCCGAGACGCCGGGGATCGGGCCGGTCGTCGCCGAGCTGATCCACGCGCAGCTCGCAGACCCGAAGATGCGCGAGCTGATCGCCGACCTGCGGCAGGCGGGCCTGCGCTTCGAGCAGGAGGGCCCGCCGCCGGGCGAGGGACCGCTGCGCGACAAGACCTTCGTGTTGACGGGGACGCTGCCCGACCTGACGCGCGAGGAGGCGACCGAGCGGATCATGGCCGCCGGCGGCAAGGTGACCGGCTCGGTGTCGAAGAAGACCTCATACGTCGTGGCGGGCGCCTCGCCGGGGTCGAAGCTGGCGAAGGCCGAGAAGCTCGGGGTGCCGGTGGTCGACGAGGCCGGGCTGCTGGAGTTGCTCGAGGGTTCGTGAACGTCAACTGCGCTGGGTAGGGGAGCGGGAGACGAGGCGCTGCGAGGCCCGTGGCGCTTTTGCGTCGCATAGCGACGGAAAGGCGCCAGGGACCGCCGCGCGGTCGGCTGCCCGGCACGCCCTACCCAGCCGCACTTGACGTTCGCCGGAACCACCGCGGCAAACGAGGTGTACCGGGGTCATGACGCGAGCGATCGTGATCGCGCTCCTCCTCGCCGGCTGCGGAGGCGGCAATGACGCGCCGACCGAACGCGCCGCCAGGACCTGCGCGGCCACCGAAGGCGAGGCCGAGACGGTGGCCGCCGCGCCGGCCGGCACCCCGAGCCGCGTCCGCCCGGGGCCCGGGATGGAGCTGACGGAGAACCAGCGCACGCTCGCGGCCGCCAAGATCGGCAGCCCGCTCGTGGTCACCGGCGTGATCCGCGGGACCGACTGCGCGCCGCTCGCCGGCGCCACCGTGGAGATGCACCAGACCAACGGCAACGGGCGCTACGGGCCGAGGATCGACGGCCGCGACGTCTGCTGCTACCTCCAGGCCACGGCGCGGACCGACGCGCAACGGCCGCTACACGCTCGACACCGTCTACCCGAAGGGCTACGACGGCGGGCCGTCGCACATCCACTTCGCGTTCGGCCACCCCGACGCCGAGGGCGTCGTCACCGAGCTCGTCTTCGACGCGCCGACCGACCGGGCCGAGTACGACATCACGCTGCGCCCTCGCTAGTCTCCGGGCGCGATGGGAGACAACCTGATCGCCGTCGTCGAGATCCCCAAGGGATCCTCGAACAAGTACGAGTGGGACGACGAGCTCGGCGCCATCAAGCTCGACCGGCTGCTGTTCTCGTCGCTCGGCTACCCGACCGACTACGGCTTCTTCCGCGACACGCTGGCCGCCGACGGCGACCCGCTCGACGCGATGATCGTGGTCTCCGAGCCCACGTTCCCGGGCTGCCTGATCGAGGTCAAGCCGGTTGCCCTGTTCCGCATGCGCGACCAGAACGCCGAGGACAACAAGATCCTCTGCGTGCCGCTCTCGGACCCCAACTGGAGCCACATCGAGCGGCTCGACGACCTCCCGATGTCGCTCCGCGACGAGATCTCGCACTTCTTCTCGATCTACAAGACGCCCGAGTGGAAGGTCGTCAAGGTCGACGGCTGGTACCCGCGCGAGGAGGCGCTGGAGTCGATCGAGCGGGCGTTCAAGCGCTTCAAGGAGAAGCCGTAGGCAGCTCGATCCGGGCGGCCGAGAAGGTGATCGCGCCCGCGCCGCGCGCCGGCCCGTAGACCTGGCTGCCGCCGATCAGCTGCAGGTGGTAGCGGCCGCCCGCGGCGGCGACGCCCTCGAGCTGGCGCGTGATCGTGTGCGAGGCGCCGTCGAGCTGCACCGGGATCGGCGTTACCTGGTTGCCGAGCACGAGGTTGCGCGCCTCGTCGACGATCTGGGCGAAGACGTGGGTGGCGGCGCCGGTGCCCGAGTACGTGAGCTTCACGACCGGCCGGCCGACCACCTGGGAGGTCACCTCGGGGATCGCGACGTTCACGGCGTTGGTCGCCGGGGCCGCAGCGATCGGGGTTCCGGACAGCGCGTCGGCGGGGTTCACCAGGAGCATCCCCGAGCCCTGGCCGACGATCGGCGTGCCGCGCCGCGGCGGGAACGCGCGGGCGCTGCGCCACTTCGCGTCGTCGGCCAGCCACTCGAAGCCCGGGCCCGGTGCGGACCTTCTTCTTGCGCGCCACGTAGCGCTGCAGCCACGCGATGACGCGCTTCTCGAGGTGCCCGGCGGTGCCCTCGCCGGTCAGGCACTGCCCGTGACCGCCGCAGAACCACAGCATCTTCACCGGCACGCGCTTGCGGCGCAGGATCCGGTAGTTGTCGATCGCCTCGGACGGCGTGAAGAGGGTGTCGGGCGTGCCCTGGAGGATCAGCGTCGGCACCTTGATGCGCTTGACCAGCGCGCCCGGCCCGCGCGACACGAACCACGCGCGGTCCTCGGCCGACAGCTTGCCGGTCGCCGCCCCGGTCCCGAACGCGGACGTGATGTGCGGATCGAGCCGGCCGGTCTGGCCGCCGGCGTAGAGCAGGCTCGACCAGCCGCCCTTGATCGTCTCCTCGCGGTAGAGCGAGGTCTGGAGCGAGTGCCAGGCGATGCTGGGGGCGATCGCGTCGATCCGGCGGTCGATCGCGGCGGCGACGAACTGGATCCCGCCGGCGTACGAGCCGCCGTGCATGCCGACGCGCGGGTCGCGCTTGCGGTCGAGCCTGGCCTCCGGCTGGCGGGCGAGCCAGTCCAGCAGCACGCGGACGTCGCGCCCCTCGTTCTTGCGGTAGTCGATCGTGACGGTGCCGCCCGAGTCGCCGAACCCGCGCGAGTCCCACGTGAGCACGTTGAAGCCCGCCTTGCGCAGCGCCCCGACACCTGCGTTGGCGGCGCTGGACGCCCCGTCGGCGCTGCGCTCGCGCCGCCCGCCCCAGCCGTGGGTCATCAGGATCGTGGGGGCGCGCTTGCCCGCCTTCGCCGGGTGGAAGCTGACGTGCAGGTCGGTGCCGTCGAACGAGCGCACCACGACGTCGCGCGCGGCAGCGGGGGCCGCGAGGACGAGCAGCAGCGTGGCGACGAGGGCCGGGAGCCTGATCATCCGGAAGAGGGTGTCACGTTAGGGGCGATAGCGCGCCAGCGCGGCCGCCATCTTGTTCTGGAGCGGATGGGCGCTCCAGACGCTGATGTTCGACATCAGGATCGCGAACGCGGTGCGGGCGCCGGAGCGCGAGTGGCAGTAGCCCGCGAGGTTGGAGACGCCGTTGATCGTGCCGGTCTTGGCCCGGCAGCGCCCCTGGGCGGCGGTGCCGCGCATGCGCTCCGCCAGCGTGCCCGACTGGCCGGCCACCGAGAGCGAGATCAGCATCGGCTCGGCCAGCTCGCTCTCGTCCATGCCCACCAGCAGCTCGACGACGTCGCGCGGCGTGGTCCGGTTCTGGCGGCTCAGCCCGGATCCGTCGACCATCGTCGGCTCGGCGCCGTACTGCGCCGCATGGCCGGCGGCTACGGCGGTCGCCCGCCGCGGTCGTCCCGCCGGCGCCGAAGTCGGCCCCGAGCGCCTTGAGCAGCGTCTCGGCCATGTAGTTGTCCGAGGGCCGGTTGGTGTTCTTCACGAGCACCGACATCCGCGGCGACGCCCACTCGCCCAGCAGCACCGCGCTCTCCGGCGCGACGCCGATGCGCGCCGGCCGGCGGACGGCCACGCCGGCCCGCTCGAGCTCGCGCTCGAAGCGCTGGGCGGCGTAGAGCGGGGGCTTGCGCTGGAAACGCGGCCGCTTGGCGATCGTCAGCCCGTGGTTGAACGGCAGGCCGCTGAGCGGGCCGACCCACGAGGAGACCCCGTAGTTGGAGGCCGGGCCGCCGCGCACGCTGTCGAAGTGCGACTCGTCGCCGATCACGCGCCCGTCGACGGCCGTCAGGCCGCTGCCCGCCAGCACCCGCGCCAGCCCGCGCGCCTCGGCGCGGCTGAAGCTCGGGTCGCCGCCGCCGCGCAGGTAGAGGTTGCCGGCGACCACGCCCTCGTCGTCGAGGTGGGCGTCGCCCAGCACCTCGGTGTTCAGCTGGCCCTCGGCGCCGTAGCGCTCGAGCGCCGCCGAGGTCGTGTAGAGCTTGTTGACCGAGGCCGGCATGCGCGGGACGTCGGGCGCGCGCGAGTACAGCGTGGCGCCGCTGTCGAGGTCCACCACGTAGGCCCCGGAGGCGCCGCCGGCCTTGTTCATCTGCCGGTCCAGCATCCGCACGGTGGCCGCCGGGCCGCCCGCCTGGGCGGCGGGAGCGAGGAACGCGGCGAGCAGCACCGCGAGGCTGAAGATCCTTCCCATCGGCGAGTCCAAACCCCGGTGGACGGCGGAAGTCGCGGCGGTGCCGCCCGCGAGCACCGTACACTGCGTCAACAAGGATGGGCAACGTCGTGGAGCTCGAAGGATCGGGACGCCCACGCCGTCGTCGCCGCAGGCGGTCGAAGGCCGCGCTCGTACTCGGCGGCGGTGGCTTCACGGGCGGCGTCTATGAGATCGGCGCGCTGCGCGCGCTCGATCTGCTGGCGGTCAACCGCACCGTCAACCAGTTCGACGTCTACGTCGGCACGAGCGCCGGCGCCCTGATCGCCGCCCTGGCGGCCAACGGCGTCACCCCCGAGCAGATGATGCGGGTGGTCAACGACCAGATGCCGCAGCCGTTCAGCGACGTGTCGCTCGACATGCTGATGCGGCCCAACTACCGCGAGTTCATCTCCAAGGGCGTGCGGCTGCCGTTCCACCTGCTCGGCGTGGCGCGCGAGGTCGGCCGCGCTCTGCCGCGGCTGTCGACCGTGGACCTGGCGATCGCGCTCGCCGATCTGCTCCCCTCCGGGCTCTACACGGGCTCCGGGATCGAGGAGTACATCCACACCGTCCTCTCGGACCCCGACCGCACGGACGACTTCCGCGAGCTCGACTGCGAGCTCTACCTGGCGGCCACCGACCTCGACACCTGCGAGCGGATCGTGCTCGGCGCTGCGGGCTGGGACGACGTGCCGATCTCGACCGCCGTGCGCGCCTCGGCGGCGCTGCCGATGGTCTACCAGCCGACGAAGGTCAAGGACCGCGAGCTGGTCGACGGCGGGATCGTCTCCACCACCAACCTGGACATCGCCGTCGAGGCCGGGGCGAAGCTGATCGTGGTCGTCAACCCGCTGGTGCCGTACGTCAACGACTACACGAAGGAGATCCCGACGCTGTTCGGCACCCGCACGCGGCGGGTCTCCGACATGGGCTTCCCGAAGATCGGCTACCAGACGTTCAAGCTACTGGCCTACCAGCGGCTGCACGAGGTGGCGCGCAGCTGGCGCGAGCGCTACCCGGGCGTCGACATCGTGCTGATCGAGCCCGACACCGACGACGAGCTGATGTTCCAGACCAACATCCTCGACTACCGGTCGCGGCTCGAGGTGGCGCGCCACGGCTTCCAGTCGGTGACCGTCAAGCTGGCGGCCGACTACGAGAACCTGCGCGAGGTCGTGGGGCGGCACGGGTTCGAGATCTCCGCCACGCGCGTGCGCAAGGTGGTGCGGCACTTCGAGGCCGAGCAGGGCGAGAAGTCGCGCGCGTGGAGGCGGATCCTCGAGCAGACCACCTCCACGCTGCTGCGTCAGTCTCAGGACTCCGCGTAGAGCTCGTCGAACAGGCCGGCGTACTTCTCGTTGACGACGTTGCGCTTGACCTTCAGGGTCGGCGTCAGCTCGCCGGTCTCCTGGGACAGGTCGTGGTCGAGGATCACGAACTTCTTGATCTGCTCGACGCGCGCGTACTTCGCGTTGACCTCGTCGAGGATGCCCTGGACCAGCTCCTGCACCTTCGGCTCGTTCGCGAGCGCGGCCGGATCCTCCGGCAGCCCGTGCTCCTTCGCGAAGTGCGGGATCTCCTCCGGGTCGAGCGTGATCAGCACGACCGGGTACGGGCGGCGGTCGCCGTGCATGACGGCCTGCGAGATCCAGCGCGACTGCTTGAGGTCGTTCTCGAGGTTGGCGGGCGTGAGGTTCTTGCCGCCGGCCGTGATGATGATGTCCTTCTTGCGGCCGGTGATGCTCAGGTAGCCGTCCTCGTCGAGCTCGCCGAGGTCGCCGGTGTGGAGCCAGCCGTCCTCGATCGCGCCGAACGACTTGTCCTCCATCTTGTAGTAGCCGCCGAAGATGTGGGCGCCGCGGATGAGGATCTCGCCGTCGTCGGCGATCTTGACCTCGGCGCCGGGCAGCGGACGGCCGACGGTGCCGAACTTGTAAGAGTCGAGGGTCGAGACAGTCGAGGCGGTCGCCGTCTCGGTCATGCCGTAGCCCTCGAGCACCGGCGCGCCGCAGGCGTAGAAGAACTCGAGGATCTCCTGGGCGATCGGCGCCGCGCCGCTGGTGGCCTGCCGCAGCCGGCCGCCGAACACGTTGCGGACGTTGACGTAGAGCTCCTGGTCGGCCTTGTCGAACGCCGCCTGGAGCTCGGCGGGCACCTCCTGCCCTGCCGCCTGCATCTGCCGCACCTTGACCCCGAGCTGGGTCGCCGCCTTGATCTTCTCGGGGTCGTTGGTCGAGGTGACCAGCGTGTAGATCTTCTCGAAGATGCGCGGCACGCTCGGCAGGTAGTGGGGCTTGACCTGCATGAGCTCGGGGACGATCTGCTTCGGGTCGCCGCCCCAGTAGGCGATCGTGCCGCCGAGGTCGATCGCGATGAGCTCGATCAGCAGCGCGAACGAGTGGGCGAGCGGCAGGTAGAGGTAGGCGATGTCGCCCGCGTGCAGGATCGAGGCCGACTCGCACATGGTGACGACGGTGCGGTAGTTGCCGTGGGCGAGCACGCAGCCCTTGGGCGGCCCGGTGGTCCCGGACGTGTAGATGAAGGTGTACGGGTCCTCGGGCGAGACCGCGGCGGCGCGCTCGGCCACCTCGGCGGCGTCGCGGCCGCGGCCGCGCTCGCGCAGGTCGTCGAGCGGGATGGCGTCGCCGACGTCCCCGCTCGGGTCGATGACGATGACCGCCTCGAGCCCGGGCAGCCGGTCGCGCACGGCGGCGAGCTTGGCGACCTGCTCGGCGTCCTCGGCGATGACGAAGCGCGACTCCGAGTTGCCCGCCACCCACTCGCACTCCTCCGGCGAGTTGGTCGGGTAGATCGGGACGACCACGCCGCCGGCGCTGGTGATGCCGAAGCTGGCGTACGTCCACTCGGGCCGCGTGGCGCACAGCACGGCCGCGCGGTCGCCGGGCGCGAGCCCGAGGTCGATCAGCCCGCGGGCGATCTCGGAGACGGTCTCACCGAGCTCGCGGTAGCTGACCTCGGCCCACTCGTCGCCGCGCTTGAAGGTCAACGCCGTGCGGTCGCCGTAGCGCTCCGCCGCGATGCCCATCATGTCGGCGATCGTCCGGGAGCCGGTCGACTCCGGGGCAGCCGTGCTGGATTCCATGCGCTCCTCCTCCAAAAGGACCTGACGGAGCGCGATTCTAGAACTGGCGCGCCTACGCGCGCGCCGGGAACTGCGTCAGGCCGCGGCTACCCGACTTCCGCCCGCGATCGAGACCTGCTCGCTGAGGTTGGCGAGGAACAGGGTCTTGTCGATGCGGCCCTGGAAGATCGGCACGCCCATTTCCATGCACTTCTCGATGACCTCGCGTCGCTCCATGCCGGCCTCGCGTGCAAGTTCCGTGGGCGTGAGGTGGATTGCCATCGGTGAGGTGCCTCCTGTGAGGTTTGCTACGTGGCCAGTCAAGTTAGCGCGACTGGTGGACGGCATCAACAACATCTCCTCAATACGCCCTAAACATTAGGACGGACTTTCCGCCTCAGACCGGGTTCGGGATGTCGATCCAGAGGTGCTCGACGCCGAAGCGCCGCTCGAGCCAGTCGCCCAGCGCGCGGATCCCGAAGGTCTCAGTCGCGTAGTGGCCGGCGGCGATGAAGTGGATGCCCGCCTCGCGCGCGTCGGCCATCACGTGCTCGCGCGGCTCGCCGGTCAGGAAGGCGTCGAACCCGAGCCCGATCGCCTCCGGCAGCGCGTCGGCGGCCGAGCCTGAGACGATGCCGATCCGCCGCACCCGCTCCGGGCCGCCGTCGAACACGGTCGGCGTGCGGGCCGTCACCTCGCGCACGCGCGCGAAGAGATCGGCGGCCGGTATCCCGTCGCCCGCGAACGTGCCGGCGCGGCCGATCATCCGGCCCCTGAACTCGCGGAACGGCTCGTGGCGCTCGCAGCCGAGCCGGTCGGCCAGGATCGCGTTGTTGCCGAGCTCGTGGTGGGCGTCGAGCGGCAGGTGGTAGGCGGCGAGCGCCACGTCGTGCTTGAACAGCGGCCGCAGGCGCTCGGCCAGCACCGGCGACAGGCCGGTGGGGAGGAAGTCCCAGAACAGCCCGTGATGCACCAGGACGAGCTGCGCGTCCTCCTCGACGGCCCGCTCGATCAGCTCCCGCTGCGCCGAGACGCCCGTCACGATGCGGCGCACCTCCTCGGGCCCGGGCACCTGGAGCCCGTTCGGGCCCAGGTCGCTGAACGTGCCGATGTCCAGCAATTCGTCCAGTGCGGCGATGATCGATGTGAGTCGCGTGGCAGAAATGGGCATAAAGCGGTTGCGGGTGCGTCCCGCTCAATTAAACGCTAGAGTTCTCTGCCTCGCGCTTGGCGGAACGCGAAGGCGCGGACCATTTTGGGAGAGGTAGGCGCAGGAGAGTGCTCCACCGTGGGTAGGGGATCGGGCGACGTCGCAGAGACGTCGCGGATGGTTGCAGAGCCGAGCGACGACCACCGGCTGGTCGCCGCGGTCCGGCGCGGGGACGATCGCGCCTTCGAGGCCCTGTACGCGCGCTATCACCGGCGGATCCACGCCTACGTCATGGGCATGGTCAAGGACCACGGCCGTGCCGAGGACATCACGCAGGAGGTCTTCGTCTCCGCCCTGCGCCGGATGCGGGAGACCGAGCGGCCGATCGCGTTCAAGCCGTGGATCTACGAGATCGCCAAGAACGCCTGCATCGACCAGTTCCGCCGCTCCCGCCGCGCCGAGGAGGTGTCGCTCGAGGCCGACGAGGGGCTCGCGCCGAGCGACTACGGCCGGCTGGTCGGGTCGGATCCCACGCCCGACGCCGCGGTCGCCGCCAAGCAGGACCTCGACCACCTGTGCGGCGCGTTCGGCGGGCTGTCCGACACGCACCACGAGATCCTCGTGATGCGCGAGTTCGAGGGGATGTCCTACCGCGAGATCGGCGAGCGCATGGGCATGAGCCGCCCCGCCGTCGAGAGCACGCTGTTCCGCGCCCGGCGACGGCTGACCGAGGAGTACGACGACCTCGTCAGCGGCGCGCGCTGCCAGCGGATCCAGAGCCTGATCGTGGCGGCCGGCGAGACGCGCCTCGGCACGCGCGAGTCGCGCCGGCTCTCGCGCCACGTCGCCCACTGCCAGCCGTGCCGCCGCGAGGCGCTGGCCGCCGGGCTCGACAGCGCGATCCTCACGCACGTGCCGCTGCGCAAGCGCGCCGCCGACAAGGTCGCGGCGCTGCTGCCGTTCGGCTGGTTCGGGCGCGGCCGCGGCGGCGACGATGGCGGAGCAGCGAGCGGCTGGGCCGCGCATGCCCCGATCCTCTCCGACCAGCTCTCGAGCGGCTGGGGCAAGCTGGCCACCGCGGCCGCCGTGCTGGTGGCCGGCGTGGGAGCGGCCGGGGTCGGCACCAAGGTCGCGGGATCCGGCGACAAGCCGCCCGCCGCCGACCGGCCGGCGGCTCTGGAGCGCACCGGCGCCGCCGCGCAGGGCGGGTCGAGCGCCACGCCCACGCGCGCCACGCTCGGCACCGTCGGCACCGAGAAGACGGCCAAGAAGTCACGCAAGCGCGACCGCGCCGCCAGGCGCGGTGGGGGACGGGAAGGCACGAGCGGCGGCGCCGGGGGGACGCCGCCGGTCGGCCTCTCCTCCGGCGGCAGCGGCGGCGCAGGAGGCGGCACTGCCGGCGCCGGCGGCAACGGGCTGCCGGAGCTCGACCTCCCCGCCGGCGGCAACGACGCGCTCGCCCCGGTCCAGGAGACCGTCAACGGCGTCGTCGAGGGGGTCCAGCCCGCCGTCGACGGCGTGACCGACACCGTCGAGCAGACCGCCGGCACGGTCGAGGACACCGTCGAGGACGTGGGCGGGACCGTCGACGGAGCCACCGGCGACATCCTGCCCTGAGAATCGAATCCCGATCAGCGGCTAGACTTCACCGCTGCTCGGGGCGTGGCGCAGCCTGGTAGCGCGCGCCGTTCGGGTCGGCGAGGTCCCCGGTTCAAATCCGGGCGCCCCGATGAGAGAAACCCTCGCGATTCGCGGGGGTTTCTTGCTTTCCACGACTCGGGTCGCTAGCCAGCCCACCAGTCGCGCCGGCCCTCGACGTCTTCGCGCCGAGCCTCGCCGAGACTGGGCGCGCCGATGACGAGGATCTCGAGGCCCTCCGGCCCGGCCTCGTAGCCTCGCCACGTACCGGGCGGGACGCGCACCGCGTCCCATTCCTTGAGCTCGACGATCTCGTCGTCGACCTTCATCCGCCCGCTCCCGCGCACGACCACGTACACCTCCTCCTGCTTCTCGTGCGTGTGGCCGTACGGAAAGCGATAACCGGAGGGGACGCGCTGGTAGCTCAGGCCGGATTTCTCGAGTTCGAGCGCCTCGGTCGCCAAGCGGAACTCCAGGTCCGGCGCGCCGTCGAACCTGGACCCGACGTCCTCCAGATCCTCCTTGAGGTTCCTGAGCGTGAATGGCACGGCGCAATCGTATGGCACCCTTTGCCAGGGTCGCCCGTGGGTGCAAGGTCACCCGCCGCAGACCCGAGGCGTGGTGACGAGCTGGTCGCGTGACGGGCCCGACTGGCCGGTGATCTTGCAGAAGGCGTAGCGCCCGGTCTCGAAGTCGACCAGCACGCGGTACTGGTGGCCGATGACGCCGCCGGTGAACTCGGACGTGATCGCGAGGCAGGAGTAGCGGCCGCGGCGGCGGGTAAGGTCGCGGTCGGCGCCGATGCCGTCGACCGTGCGCGGGAACGGCTCGCACTCGACGCGGCGGATCCGGCGGCCGTCGAGCTCGCCGCGGCGCACGCGCGCGCGGGCGTCGGAGGCGATCGCGGCCGCCAGCTCGTCCATCAGGGCCGCGCGGGCGGCGAGGGTCGGCGCGACGGAGCGGGAGCGGCCGCGGACCGGGCGCTGCTCGGCCTCGAGCCGGCGGGCGAGCTCGGCGCGCTGCTCGGCACGCGCGCGCTGGAGCGCGTCGTCCTGCTCGCGCGCCTCGTCGCGCAGGGCGGGGACCATTGCCACCGCCACGGCGAGCGCGGCCAGCAGCACGAGGCCGGCGCCGATCCGGACGCCGCGGCCGGCGCGTCGCCAGACCCACGCGGGCAGCTCGGCGAGGCCCGGGAGGGGCTCGTAGCGGGGAGGGTCGATGGACCCAGTGTCAGCCCGCGATCACCGCAAGCACAAGCACCGATGCCTACACCTGAGCGTAAGCTGAGCTGATGCTCGACCTCAAGCGGCTCCGGCTCCTGAGCGAGCTGTCGCGGCGCGGCACGATCGCCGAGGTCGCGAGCGTGGTCGGCTACACGCCGTCGGCGATCTCGCAGTCGCTCGCCCAGCTCGAGCGCGAGACCGGCGTGGCGCTGCTCGAGCGCGACGGCCGCCGCGTGCGCCTCACACCGGCCGCGCACGGCCTGGTGGCCGCCACCGACCGCGTCCTGGCCGAGCTCGATGCCGCCGAGGCCGAGCTCGCGGCCGAGCACGAGACGGTGCGCGGCGAGATCGTGATCGGCGCCTTCCCGAGCGCCGCTGCCGGCCTCGTGGTGCCCGCCGTCGCGGCGCTCCACGTCGACCACCCCGACGTGACCTGCGTCGTGCGCGAGCATGAGCCGGAGGACGGCATCCCGCTGCTGCGCTCGGGCGCGCTCGACCTGCTGGTGTCAGAGAGCTACGACGAGGTTCCGAGCGCACCCGCCGGTGGGCTCGCGTCGCACCCGCTGATCGCCGAGCCGCTGCTGCTGGTGACCGCCGGCGAAGCCGCCGGCGAGCTGGCCGCCCACCGCGACGCCGCCTGGATCGCCGGCCTGACCGGGACCCAGTTCGCGGCCGCGCTCGAGGTCGCGTGCGCGGCGGCCGGGTTCGCGCCGCGCGTCGTCCACCGGGCCGACGACGCCCGCCTGGTCCAGGCCCTGGTCGCGGCCGGCCTCGGGATCGCGCTCCTCCCCGAGCTGGCGTGCGAGCCGGCGAGCGGCGTCCGCTACGTGGAGGTCACCCCGTCGCCGCCGCGCCGCCACATCACGGCGCTCGCCCGCCGCGGCGCGACGCGGCGGCCGGCACTGGCCGCCGCGCTCACCGCGCTCCAGGAGGTCAGGCCTCGCAGCTGCTCCGGCGGGTCTCCCCGCTGACGCAGGTGTCGAAGCCGTCGTCCCCGCGCAGGCTGTCGTTCTGCAGGCCGCCGTCGAGGAAGTCGTTGCCGCGACCGCCGTTGAGATCGTCGGGACTGGCGCCGCCGTCGATGCGGTCCGCTCCGTCGCCGCCGTTGATCACGTCGGGCCCGTCGCCGCCGCAGATGAGGTCGTCGCCGCCGAGGCCGTTGATCGTGTCGGCGCCGCCGAGGCCGACGATCACGTCACGGCCGGCCGTGCCGTTGATGACGTTGTTGAGCGAGGTGCCGACGATCGTCGCGATCTGGCCGAAGCAGGTCGGGATCGCCACTACGTAGGCGCAGCTGCGACTCGTGCGCAGCCCGGCGCGGTCGGACCCCGTCACGACCTGGCTGAAGGTGCCCGCCGTGTTGGTGTTCGCCATCACCGTGCCCTGCGCGAACGGGCTCGCGGGCCCCGAGGTCGCGTCCGTCACGTCCGCGCGCACCCAGGCGCCGAGCTGGTAGATCTCGAACGTCTGCGGCGGCGTCGCGCAGGTCACCGTCGGCGCGACGGTGTCGCGCTTGACGACCACGGACCGGCTCGCTGTGCCACCGCCGGACGTCGCCGTGCACGTGAACGTCGTGCCGGCGGTGTCGGTCGTGACGGTCGACGACTCGCAGCCATCCGTGGCCGTCACGGCGGACTCGGGGTCGGTCACCGTCCAGCTCACGGCGACGTCGGAGACGTGCCAGCCGTTGCTGCCGGCCGTCCCGCCGACGGCCGGCGTGATCACCGGCGGCGTGAGGTCGTCGGTCACCGGCCGCCACAGCCACACGCCCACGTTGATGCTCGAGACGGGGCCGAGGGAGAAGCTCCCGCCGATCGGGTACCAGCCGAAGCCGACGTTGCCGCGGACCGGCTCCCCGGCCTCGTCGACCGACGACGTGTAGCCGGAGGTCGCCGACGTGTGGAAGCCGTAGCCGGTGACCGTGAAGGTCGTCCGCATGTCGGCTGACTGCCTTGACCTGGTCAGCGGTCGCCCAGATCCAGCCGGAGAGGGAGCCCGAGCAGCGCGTCTCGCCGTCGCGCTGACAGATCGCCGCCACCTGGTCCGGCGTCATGCCGACCGTCTCGGTGAGCTGACGCCAGCGCTTGCCGTTGCCAGCATCACCAGGGCAACCAGAGCAATCCGTCCGATCATGTCACCTCCTCCGGCTTCGACTGCACAGGTATACGCAGGGCGGCGGCCGTGGTTCTCTTTCCGCATGACGTACGTGGTGACGGGAGGCGGGCAGGGGATCGGCCGCGCGATTGTCGAGCGGCTGGCGAGGGACGGCCACGTGGTCGCGCTCGACCGCGACGGGGAGGCGCTCGCCTGGGCGAGCGGTCACGACCATGTGACCCCTGTCACGGGCGACGCCCGCGACGAGCGGGTCGCCGAGCACGCGGCAGACGCGGCCGAGGCGGCCGGCCCGCTCGCCGGCTGGGTCAACAACGCCGCGGTGTTCCGCGACGCGTCGCTGCACGAGGCGCCGGCCGAGGCCGTGCTCGAGTTGATCGCGCTCAACCTCGGACTCGCCGTGACCGGCTGCGCGGTCGCCGTCCGCCGCTTCCTGGCGGCCGGCCGGCCGGGTGCGATCGTCAACGTCTCTTCGCATCAGGCGGCTCGCCCCGTCGCCGGCGCGCTGCCCTACGCCACGGCCAAGGCGGCCGTCGAGGGACTCACGCGGGCGCTCGCCGTCGACTACGGGCCGCGCGGGATCCGGGCCAACGCGGTCGCGCTCGGATCGATCGCCACCGAGCGCTACGACGCGCTGCGCCACCAGCACCCCGGCGTCGAGGAGGAGATGCGCCGGCTGCACCCGCTCGGCCGCGTCGGCCGGCCGGACGAGGTGGCGGCCGTCGTCGCCCACCTGCTGTCAGCCGGCTTCGTCAACGGGGCGGTCGTGCCCGTCGACGGCGGGCGCTCGGTGCTCGGGCTCGACCCCGAGGCCGCTCACTGACCCAGGATCGCCATCGCGGCGTTGCGGCCGGGGATGCCGCTGACGCCGCCGCCGCGGCGCGCGCCCGCGCCGCCGACGTGCACGTTGGCGATGACGGTCTCAGTCCCCCAGGCGCCGGCCTCCCACTCGTCCTCGGCGAACGGCCACGCGAGGTCGCGGTGGAAGATGTTGCCGCGCGGGAGCGCCAGCTCGGCCTCGAGGTCGAGCGGCGTCTTGGCCTCCAGGCACGGCTCGCCGTCCGGCCCGCGCAGGAGGCAGTCCTCGATCGGCTCGGCGAGCACCGCGTCGAGCGAGCGCAGGGCCGCCTCGAGCACCTCGCGGCGCGCCACCCCCTGCTCGAACAGGCGCGCCGGCGTGTGCAGCGAGAACAGCGTCAGCGTGTGGGCGCTCACGCCCGGCCCGAGGATGCTCGGGTCGGTGAGCGAGTGGCTGTAGATCTCGCACGGCAGCGGCGACGGGATCCGGCCGGCGCTCGCCTCGGCGTACGCGGCCTCGAGCTGGTCGTAGGTCTCGTTGACGTGGAAGGTGCCGGTGAACGCCTCCTCGGGCGCCACCGATCGGTCGCGCAGCCGCGGCAGGCGCGCCAGCAGCATGTTCACCTTCAGCTGGGCGCCCTCCGGCCGCTCGCCGACCACCGGCAGCCCGAGCAGGCGGTCGAGCACCTCCGGCGCGCAGCCGGCCACCACGTGGTCGCAGCTCACCGCGTTACCGTCGATCCGCACCTCGGCGTGCCGGCCGTCGGCATCGATCGCCGTCGCCTCGGCGCCCGTCACCAGCTCAGCGCCGGCCGCCGCGGCGCAGCGCGCCAGCTCGTCGGTCAGCGTGCCCATGCCGCCGATCGGCACGTCCCACGAGCCCGTGCCGTTGCCGATCACGTGATAGAGGAAGCAGCGGTTCTGGCGCAGGCTCTCGTCGTGCGCGCTCGCGAACGTGCCGATCAGCGCGTCGGTCAGCACCAGGCCGCGCAGCACGTCGTCGTCGAACGCCTCCTCGATCGCCTCGCCGAGCGGCCGCTCGAACAGCGCCTCCCAGGTGTCGTCGTCGCCGACGAGCTCGCGTAGCTGCTCGCGCGTCGGCAGCGGCTCGAGCAGCGTGGGGAAGACCGCGCGCGCCACCTTGCCGACGCGGTCGTAGAAGCGCTGCCAGGCGTCGAAGCCGTCGCCCAGCGACGCCTTCGTCCGGGCCAGATCGTCGAGGTCGACCAGGATCGCGTCGTCGGATCCCGGGACCGGCGTGTAGGACGAGAGCCGCCGGCGGCGCGTCTCGAACCGCAGCCCGAGCTCGCCGACGACGAAGCGCGGCAGCAGGCTGACCAGGTAGGCGTAGCGCGACAGGCGTGCGTCGACGCCCGCGAACGGGGCCTCGGAGATCGCCGCCCCGCCCATCCGGTCCGACCGCTCGAGCACGAGCACCGCGCGGCCGGCGCGGGCGAGGTAGGCAGCCGCGACGAGACCGTTGTGGCCGCCGCCGACGACCACGACGTCGTAGCGGGTCCTCATTGCAGGGCGCTGAAGGTGGCGCCGCCCGTGCTGCCGCGCGCCCGCCGGTCGCCGACGAAGCGCAGCGCCAGCATCGCGCGGTCATCGAGCGTCACGCCGGACTGGAACTCGCGCAGCGCACGGTCGATCTCGGCCAGCAGCTCCTCCGGCGCCTCGCCGGCGCGCGCGACGGTGTCGCGCAGGCGGGCGTCGCCGAAGCGGTCGCTCTCGCCGGGCGTCTCGGTCACGCCGTCGGTGTAGAACAGCAGCGTCTCGCCGGCCGAGATCTCGACGGCGGTATCCCGCCAATCGTCCTCGCCCTCGACGCCGAGCAGCACCCCGTGATCGCCGAGCGCGACCGGGGTCGCGCCCGGACGGCACCGGAGCGGGAGCGGGTGGCCCGCAGAGGCGACCGTGACGGTCGCGCGGTCGCCGTCGGTCGCGATCAGCGCGCAGACGGCGGTCACCAGCGACAGCCGTGGCTGCTCGCGCAGCACCTCGTTGACGAGCGACAGCACGCGTGCGGGTTGCGGGTCGAAGCGGGCGGCCATCCGGGCCGAGTAGCGCACCAGCGACGTCAGCGCGGCCGCCTCGACGCCCTTGCCGGTCACGTCCCCGAGCACGATCAGGTGGCCGCCCTCGACGGGCAGGATGTCGTAGAAGTCGCCGCCGACGTCGGCGTCGCGCTCGCCCGCCTGGTAGGCGGCGCCGGACTCCCAGCCGGGCAGCGGCGGCAGGGTCTCGGGCAGCAGGCTGGCCTGGAGCGTGTGCGCCACGCGCTCCTGCGCCGTATACAGGCGCGAGTTCTCGACGGCGGTGGCGGCGCGGAGCGCCAGGTCCTGGACGAACGCGAGGTCTTCCTCGTCGAAGTGCCGGCCGCTCTCCGCCGAGACCAGCGTGATCACGCCGAGCGTCTCGTCGCCGATGCGCATCGGGACGGCCATCGCCGAGCGCATGCCGAGCGCGCGGATCAGCTCCAGGTGCTCCTCGTCGCGCGCGGCCTGCTCGATCAGTTCCTGCGGAATCTCGGTGTACAGCTCCGCCGGCCCGCCGCGCAGGATCGCGGGCACGCCCGTGGGCGCGTCGGGGTCGACCGGATAGCGGCGCCGCAGGTCGTGCGCCATCTGGACCTTGTCGGGATCGACGTGGGCGACCGCCACCTGGTGCGACTCGCCGTGCTCGTCGACCATCTCGATGCCGCACCAGTCGGCGAGCCCGGGCACGATCATCCGCGCCACGCGCTCGAGCGTCTGCTCGTAGTCGAGCGAGGTGGCGAGCAGCTGACCGGCCTCGGCCAGGAACCGCTGGCGCAGCTCGGCCTCCTTGGCCTCGGTGACGTCCTCGATGATGTTGATCGCCAGCCGCCCGCCCGAGGGGTCGGTGTAGAGCGTCGCCTTGGTCAGCAGCCAGAGGGCCTCGCCGGTGTCGCGGCGCACGCTGCGGGTCAGCAGCGAGGGCCCGTCCTCGCCGGCCACGAGCCGCCGGCCCGGCATGTCGCTGACCTGGACCGGCGAGCCGTCCTCGCGCGTGATGTGGAACCGCCCGGCGAGCTCGCCGGGCTCGGCGGCCAGCACCTCCTCGACGCTCTCGGAGCCCAGGAGCGACACCGCCGCGTCGTTGGCGTAGACGGTCTTGCCGCGCTCGTCGTGGACGGTGACCGCCTCGCCGAGTGAGCCGAGGATGCCGTCCAGCCGCGCCTGGGTGCCGCGCAGCTCGGTCGCCAGCCGCTCGTTGGCGCCGGCCAGCGCCGTCGCGCGCTCGCGCGCCCGGGCGGCGACCACCGCGAGCATGGCGAAGACGGCGAAGAAGCTGATCCGGTAGATCGTCTGGCCGGTCTCGGTGGTGTCGTTCCACCACGTGGCTGCCGATCGCAACGACGACCGCCACCACGCCGGTGATCGCGACCTCGCGCTCCTGGCCGATCACCGCCAGCACGAGCGGCACCAGCAGCACGCTGCCCGTGATGGTCAGCGCCGAGCCGGTGATCGCGATGTCGACCACGGCGAGCGCTGTCTGGATCGCGAGCGCGATCGCGAGCCGTGCCGGCGACCAGTTGGGGGCGGCGATCGAACCCATTCCCGTCCCGCGATGCTAGTGCTTACGCGACGACGATCGCGCGGGTCAACCGTGGCAGCGGGCGCCGAGCTCGCCGCGCAGGGTGGCGATCTCGGTCACGGCGAGGCCGACGTACGCGCTCGCGGAGGCGGCGATGTCGATGTCGAGGTCGCCGACCAGGTCGGCATCTCCGGCGAGGGTGGCGAGGGCGCGCTCGGCGCGAAGCTGCGACAGGTGCTCGAGCTCGTCGACGGCGCTGGTGGTGGGGACGGTGAAGGGCGGCATGTGCTGGATCCTGCGTTTCTATACGCACCAGGGCCATAGGGGGATGCCCTGGACTGACCCCTTGAAGGGTGGGTAGAGAAAGGACGTGCGGGCGCTCACCGTGATACCTCTCCAGGCCGGTTCGGCCGCCGTCACCGACATGCCGGAGCCCGAGCCGGCGCCGGGAGAGCTGCTGGTGGACGGCATCGCGCTCGGCGTCTGCGGCACCGACCGCGAGATCATCGGCGGCGAGTACGGGTGGGCGCCGCCGGGGTCCGAGCGCCTCGTACTCGGCCACGAGTCGCTCGGCCGCGTGCGCGAGGCGCCCGCCGGGAGCGGCTTCGCGGCGGGCGACCTGGTCGTGGGCGTCGTGCGCCGGCCCGACCCCGACCCGTGTCCCGCCTGCGCGCACGGCGAGTTCGACTTCTGCCGCAACGGCCGCTACACCGAGCGCGGGATCAAGCAGCTCCACGGCTACGGGTCCGAGCGCTGGACCGTCGAGGCGGACTACGCGGTCAAGCTCGACCCGGCGCTCGAGCCGGTCGGGATGCTGATGGAGCCGGCCTCGATCCTGGCCAAGGCCTGGGACCAGATCGAGCGCATCGGCCGCCGCGCGCACTTCGAGCCGGAGCGCGTGCTCGTCACCGGCGCCGGGCCGATCGGGCTGCTCGCCGCGCTGCTGGGCGTCCAGCGCGGGCTCGAGGTGCACGTGCTCGATCGCACCACCGACGGGCCGAAGCCGGAGCTCGTGGGCGCGCTGGGCGCCCACTACCACCACAGCGACGTCGCCACCGTCGCCGAGGCGGCGCCGCCCGAGATCATCGTCGAGGCGACCGGCGCCGAGTCGCTCGTCGCCGACGCGATCGCCAACAACGCGGCGTTCGGCATCGTCTGCCTGACCGGCGTCTCGCCGCGCGGGCGGCCGTTCACGGTCGACCTCGGCGGGCTCAACCGCGACATCGTGCTCGAGAACGACGTCGTGTTCGGGTCGGTCAACGCCAACCTCGGCCACTACGCGCTGGCCGCAGACGCGCTCGCGCGCGCCGACCGCTCGTGGCTCGAGCGGATGATCACCCGCCGCGTGCCGCTCGAGGACTTCGAGCAGGCGCTCGAGAAGCGGCCCGACGACGTCAAGGTCGTCCTCGACCTCTGACACCATCGCCGGCGTGTGGCCGGGAGAGGTGATCGAGGAGCGGGCGGCGGATATCGCGGAGGCCGCCGACGTGCTGCTGCGCTACCAGGGCGCGTGGCGGCACCGGCGGGTCGAGACCATCACGGTGCTGACCCACGAGCAGGTGCGCCGCCACGTGTCGATCGACTTCACGGTGCCCGAGGCGCAGCGCGAAGGGCTCAGGCTGTCGGCCGAGGAGTTCGTCGTGCCGCTCGCGCTGTTGAGCAAGCGGCCGCTGGTGCACTTCGACCTGCGCAACGAGGAGCAGCACGCGATCTCGCTGCTGACCGCCGAGCAGCACCGCACGATTGCGCGCGAGCTGCTCTACCGCCAGCTCGATGACGACGACGTCGAGGGCGCGGACGAGCTGATCGAGGCCGTGCTGGCTGACGAGCCGCAGGATGTCGAGCACCTGATAGGAGCGCTCGAGCAGGCGCACGGGATCGAGCTGGTCGACTTCCGCGCGACCGCCGTGGTGCTGTCGCAGTACTTCATCGCCTGGGCGATCGTGCGCGGGCTCGACCGTCGGCGCGTGTTCAAGTTCGCGTCCGACGAGCCCGTCCGGCGGAGCCAGTTCGTGTACCTGATCCGCGCGTCTGGCTGCACCGAGGCCGAGAGCTACCACGTTGAGGTTGTGGTGCCCGCGGACCTCAAGGCGCGCAGCACGGTGCTCGTCGACGGCGCGACGGGCCGACCGCTGGCGACCGGCGAACGTGACACCGATCGCCCTGCGGTCTACTACCGCGCGGAGGCGCCGCTCCCGACTGCGCCGGAGCTCTTCATTGACTTCGTGGCCGAGCGCTGGCGGTTCCTCGCCCCGGCCGCTTTCGTCGCCACGATCATCGCACTGCTGGTCGCGCCGCCGTTCCTGTTCTCGACCTCAGGGCGCTGCCCGACACGGCTGGCGCCGCGGTCGGCCTGGTGCTCTCCACGTCGGCGGTGTTCTCGGTCCTCGTCCTGCGCACCGACGAGCACCCGCTGGTGCGCCTGATGCTCGTCCGGGCGCGTGCGCTGCTCGCCGCCAGCACCGTCGCCGCGCTGTTCGCCGCCGCCTCGATCGGGTTCCGGACAGCGGGATGGATCATCGAGGGCACGTGGGCGCTCGCCGCCCTTGCCTCGGTGCTGACCGCCGGTATCCTGATCATCGAGGCGATTCGCGCACCACGATGACTCACATCAGGAAGCCTTTCCACTTCCGTCGCTACGACCTCGACGACCCCGAGGACTTCGAGCGGCTGCGCAAGGACTCGACCTACCTTCCGGGCTTCGAGGCGGCGTGGCCGCTGCGCGGCGCGCGGCGTCGCGACAAGAACCCGCCGCCGGCTCCGACCAACGGTCGGCGCGCTAACGGCGCCCCGCCCAGCTGACGAAGAAGTCCAGCGCCGCGGGGTTCGCGAGCGAGTCGCGGCTGGCCGCCTGCTCGGGCGGCGTGCCCATGAGGATCTTCTTGACCGGCAGCTCGAGCACCTTGCCGGACAGCGTGCGCGGCACCTCCTGCACCGCAACCACCTCGTCGGGCACGTGGCGCGGCGAGCAGTCCTCGCGCACGCGCGCGCGGATGCGGGCGACGAGGTCGTCGTCGAGCTCGGTCCCGTCGCGCAGGACCACGAACAGCGGCATCGTGCCGACGTCGACCACCAGCGCGTCGGTCACCTCGTCGAGCGCCAGCACCGCGCGGTAGATCTCCGACGTGCCCATGCGGATGCCGCCGCGGTTGATCGTCGAGTCCGAGCGGCCGGTGATGATCGCCGTGCCCCGCTCGGTGATCTCGATCCAGTCGCCGTGGCGCCAGATGCCGGGGTACATGTCGAAGTAGGACTCGCGGTAGCGCTCGCCGTCGGCGTCGTTCCACATGTACAGCGGCATCGACGGCATCGGCTTGGTGATCACCAGCTCGCCGACCTCGCCGATCAGCGGCCGGCCCTCGGGGTCCCACGACTCGACCGACGCGCCGAGCGCGCGCGCCTGCAGCTCGCCCTCGTACACGGGCAGGATCGGGACGCCGCCCACGAACGCCGTGCAGAGGTCGGTGCCGCCGCTGGTGGAGAACAGCCACGTGTCCTCGCCCACGTGGTCGTAGACCCAGCGGAAGCCCTCCGGCGAGAGCGGCGAGCCGGTCGAGCCGACGGCGCGCAGCTTCGACAGGTCACGGCCCTTGGCGGGCTCGACGCTCGGCCTTCATGCACGCGGCGATGTAGGCGGCGCTGGTGCCGAAGGTGGTGATCCCGGCGCGGTCGGCGAGGTCCCACAGCACGCCCATGTCCGGGTGGCCGGGGCTGCCGTCGTAGAGCACGATCGCCGCCTCGGTGAGCAGGCCCGAGACGAGGAAGTTCCACATCATCCAGCCGGTCGTGGTGAACCAGAAGAGGCGGTCGCCGGCCTGGGCGTCGACGTGCAGGTTGAGCTTCTTCAGGTGCTCGAGCAGGATCCCGCCCTGGCCCTGCACGATCGCCTTCGGCAGGCCCGTGGTCCCGGACGAGTAGAGCACCCACAGCGGGTGGTCGAAGGGCACCGGCTCGAACGTCAGCTCGGCGGTCGGGATCGTCCTGCCAGCCGGTTCCATCGAGGTAGCCCAGCGTGACGACCCGCCCGCCGGTCTCGGCGGCGATCCGCTCGACGGTCTCGCGGCGGTCGAAGTCGCGCCCGTTGTAGCGGTAGCCGTCGACCGCGAGCAGCACCTTCGGCTCGATCTGCGCGAAGCGGTCGATCACCGAGCGGGCGCCGAAGTCGGGCGAGCAGCTCGACCACACGGCGCCGATCGACGCCGTGGCCAGGAAGGCGGCCACCGCCTCCGGGATGTTCGGCATGTACGCCGCGACGCGGTCGCCCTTCTCGACCCCGAGCGCGCGCAGGCGGGCCGCCATGCTCGCGGTCTGCCGCCGCAGCTCGCCCCACGTCCACTCGCTGAGGTCCCGCAGCTCGGACGCGTGCACGATCGCCACCGCGTCGTCGTCCTTGCCGCGGAACAGGTGCTCGGCGTAGTTGACCTGCGCGCCCGGGAACCACTCCGCGCCCGGCATCGTCTCCGAGCCCAGCACGCGGTCGTAGGCGCCCTGCACGCCGAAGAAGTCCCAGATCGACGCCCAGAAGCCCTCGAGGTCCTCGACCGACCAGCGCCACAGCTCGTCGTAGCTCTCGTGGCCGCGCTCGCGCATGAAACGGGTCATCAGCGCGCGCTCCACCCTCTCGGGCGGCGGCTCCCACAGCAGCGTCGGCATGGCGCGCCATCATGGCAGCCGTGCTGCGCACCGTGACCGCGACCCGCTACGTGACCCCGCTGCGCGAGGGCGGGTCGCTGCCGGGGCTCGTGGAGGCCGACGACGACGGCCTGTACGTGGTCAAGTTCCGCGGCGCCGGCCAGGGCCCGAAGGCGCTGGCGGCCGAGATCGTGGCCGGCGAGCTGGCGCGCTCGCTCGGGCTGCCGGTGCCCGAGCTGGTGCTCGTGGAGCTCGACCCCGAGCTGGCGCGCGCCGAGCCGGACCCGGAGATCCAGGACCTGATCCGCGCCAGCGCGGGCCTGAACCTCGGCGTCGACTTCCTGCCCGGCGCGCTGCCCTACACGCCGGCCCGCCCGCCCGCGCCGGACCTGGCGGCGGCGGTCGTCTGGCTCGACGCGCTGGTCGAGAACATCGACCGCACGCCGCGCAACCCCAACCTGCTGCTCTGGCACGGCAACCTGTGGCTGATCGACCACGGCGCCGCGCTGTACGTGCACCACGGGACCGGCGACCCGCTGGCGGTCGCGCGGCCGCCCGTTCCCGGCGATCCGCGACCACGTGCTGCTGGGCGCGGCGGGTCCGCTGCCGGAGGCCGACGAGCGGCTGGCGCCGCTGGCGCGAGCCGGCGGCCGCGGCCGCGCTCGTGCCGCCCGAGTGGGCCGACGGCGCGCCCTACGCCGAGCACCTGGAGCGGCGGCTCGAGCCGCCGCGCGAGTGGATGGAGGAGGCCGAGCGTGCCCGGGCGTGAGGACTTCCAGTACGCGATCGTGCGCGTCGTGCCGCACGTGGAGCGCGGCGAGTCGCCTGAACGCCGGCGTGGTCCTGTACTGCCGCCGGCTCGGCTTCCTCGGCGCCAGGACGGCGCTCGACGAGGCCGCGCTGGCGGCGCTGGCGCCGCGCTGCGAGGCCGACGACGTGCGCGCCCACCTGGCCACGCTGGAGCGCGTGGCGGCCGGCGCGGAGGACGGCGGGCCGATCGCCGCGCTGCCACCGTCGGAGCGCTTCCACTGGCTCACTGCGCCGTCGAGCACGATCGTGCAGTCTTCTGCGGTGCACACCGGCCTGACGAGCGATCCGGCGGGAGAGCTCGAGCACCTGTTCGAGCGTCTCGTGAGCCGTTGAGCGCAAGTTCTCTGACTTCCGGGGCGTTGGTGCTTCCGAGGGCGGCGGGAGCAGGAAGCAGGGACACCGACAGGCGCGGCGCCGGCGACCGGCGGGCGCGAGCGCCGCGCCTGTCATTCTTGGGACGCGTGGGCGGGTGCGCGTGCTCATAGCGGCGGCGGCGATGTTCGCGCTCGGCTGCGGCGGCGGGGGAGACCGCGCCACCGCGCAGCCCGCGAAGCCTTCGCCGAGCCCGTCGGCGACCGCGACGGCCACCGCGACGCCGACGGCCACCGTCGCCCGCCCGGGCCTGCGCCTGAAGAACATCGGCGACTTCGACGACCCCGTCTACGTCACCGCCCCGCCCGGCGACCGCCGGCGCGTGTTCGTGGTCGAGCAGGGCGGCACCGTGCGGATCGTGCGCGGCGGCAACAAGGTCGAGCGGCCGTTCCTGGACATCTCGGACGCATCTCGACCGGCGGCGAGCGCGGCCTGCTGTCGCTCGCCTTCGCGCCCGACTACGCCGTCGAGCGGCCTCTTCTACGTCTACTACACGGCGCCGGACGGGGACATCCGGATCGTCGAGTACCGGCGGGCGAGCGCCGAGCGCGCCGACCACGACTCGGCGCGGGTCGTGCTCTCCGTCGACCACCCGGCCTCCAACCACAACGGCGGCCTGGTCCTGTTCGGCCCCGGCGGCCTGCTCTACGCGGGCCTCGGCGACGGCGGCGGGGGCGGCGACCAGCACGGCGCCCGCGGCAACGGGCAGAACCGGCAGACGCTGCTCGGCAAGATCATCCGCATCGACCCGCGCCGCACCGGCGACCGGCCCGTACCGCGTCCCCTCGGGCAACCCGTTCGTGGGCCGCAGCGGCGTGCGGCCGGAGATCTTCGCCTACGGCGTGCGCAACCCGTGGCGCTTCTCGTTCACGCCGAACGGCAACCTCGTGGTCGCCGACGTCGGCCAGGGCGCGGTCGAGGAGGTCACCGTGGTGCGCAGGAAGGGGGCGAACCTCGGCTGGCGCGTGTGGGAGGGCCGCACCCGCTACACGCCGGGCGAGACGGCCCCGGGCCACGTGCCGCCGGCGATCCAGCGCTTCCACTCGGACGGCAACTGCTCGATCACCGGCGGCGTGGTGGTGCGCGACCCGGTGCTGTCGGCGCTGCGCGGCCGCTACGTGTTCGGCGACTTCTGCCGTCGGCCGGATCGAGTCGGCGGTCCTGCGCGGCAACAAGGCGCGCAAGGTCCGCGGCACGCCCCTGTACGTCGACAACCTGTCCTCGTTCGGCGAGGACGCGCGCGGGCGCGCCTACGCGACCTCGCTCAGCGGCCCGGTCTACCGGCTCGTGCCGCGTTGAGCGGGGAGCTCGCGGACCACGACGTCGCGCTCGTCCGCGCGGACAACCCGAGCCCGCTCACGCTGACCGGCACCAACACGTGGATCGCACGGCCGCTGGGTCATCGACCCCGGCCCGGCGCTCGACGCCCACCTCGACGCGGTCGCCGCCGCGGTGGGCGTGGCCGAGGGGATCGCGGTCACCCACGACCATGCCGACCACGTCGAGGGGCTCGAGGCGCTGCGTGCGCGGCTCGGGCGACGTGCCGGTCGTCTCGGCCCGGTCGGGCGCCGCCGACGGCGACGTCTTCGGCCCGCTGCGCGTGCTCGCGCTCCCCGGCCACTCGGACGACCACCTGGCGTTCGTCGCCGGTCGCGCCGCGTTCGTCGGCGACGCGGTGCTCGGCGAGGGCAGCGTCTTCGTCTCGTCCGACCTGGCCGCCTACCTCGACGCCCTGCGGCGGCTGCGCGAGCTCGACCTCGCGGTGCTGTGCCCGGGCCACGGGCCGCCGATCTGGGACGTGCGCGCGAAGCTCGACGCCTACCTCGAGCACCGGCTCGACCGCGAGCGGCGCCTGGTCGCCGCGCTCGAGCGCGGCTTGAGTTCGGAGGACGAGCTGCTCGACGCCGCGTGGGACGACGCGCCGCCCGCGCTGCGGCCGTTCGCCGCCGTCTCGCTGCGGGCGCACCTGGAGAAGCTGCGCGCGGAGGGGCGGGCTTGAGGGCGCAACGTCAACTGCGGCTGGGTAGGGGTGCGGCGAGGTCGGCGGAGCGGGTTGTCTCCAAGCGCTTGGCGCCTTCACGTCGTCTATATCGACGTCAAGGCGCCAGGGACCGCCGGCGCGGCCGGCTCCCTCGCCGCCCTACCCAGCAAGCAGTTGACGTTAGGCCGTGATCGGCGACGACGCCTCGGCCACGCGCCGGCGTGCGATCTCCAGCGCCGCCGCCAGCGGGGTCGCGCCGGTCGCCTCGGCGTGGTCGAGCACGGTGCGGACCGTGTCGGCGATCGCCCGCACGCGCGTCTCGGCGCGGGCGGTGTCGTAGCCCTCGGGCTCGAGCTCGACCGCGATGTTGACCACGCCGCCGGCGTTGGCCACGAAGTCGGGAACCCAGAGGATCTCGCGCGCGGCGAGCAGCTCGCTCACGGCCTCGTGCGCGAGCTGGTTGTTCGCGGCGCCGGCGATCGCGCGGGCGCGGATCAGCGGCACGCTCTCCTCGTTGAGCACGCCGCCGAGCGCGCATGGCGCCAGCACGTCGACGCCGGCCGTCATCGCCGACTCGGGGTCGGTCCAGCGGGCGCCGAGCCGGTCGGCGAGCTCGCGACGGCGCTCGTCGATGTCGGCCAGCACGAGCTCGGCTCCGCCCTCGGCCAGCAGCTCCGCGAGCCGGCCGCCCACGCTGCCGACGCCGACCACGGCGATGCTGCGGCCCTCGACCGACGTGCTGCCGAACACGCGCTCGCAGGCGACGCGGATGGCCGCCTCGACGCCGAGCGCCGTCGAGGGGCTCGGGTCGCCCGAGCCGCCGCGCTCGACCGCGAGCCCGGTCACGTGTGGCGTCGCCTCGGCGATCGTCTGCATGTCGGGCTCAGACGTGCCGACGTCCTCGGCGGTCAGGTAGGCGCCGTCGAGCATCTGCACCGTCTCGCCGAAGTCGAGCAGCACGTCGCGGCGCGCCTCGCCCTCGGGCGCGGCCGTGCCCACGGGCAGCATGATCACGCCCTTGCCGCCGCCGAGCGGCAGTCCGGCGACCGCCGACTTGAAGGTCATCGCGCGCGAGAGGCGCAGCGCGTCGCGCACCGCCGACGACGCTGTCGTCGTAGGTCCACATCCGGCAGCCGCCGAGCGACGGGCCGCGCGCGGTCGAGTGGACGGCGGCGATCGTGTAGAGCCCGGAGCGCGGGCCGCGGCGGACGAGCAGTGCCTCGTGCGCGAGCGGTTCTGGGTGCGCGACGATGGCCACGAGACTAGTACACGTGGCCGGAATTACGCCGCATTCTGGCGGGCCAGGTTATGCGCCGTACTTCCGGCCACGTGTACTAGCGTGGCCGCCGGGAGCGGCCGCCGGTCAGTGCTCGGTCGGCGGAGTGCCCGGACCGGGCTCGGCGGGCGGCTGGGTCGTGGTCCCGCCCGGCTCGGTGGCCGGCGGCGCCGTGTCGGCCGGCTCGGCGGGCGCCTGCGGGGTCGTCGGGGGCGCCTGCGCGGCGGGCTCCTCGCCGGCCGCCGGCGGCGCCTGCGCGCCGCCCGAGACGTTCGGCTCGACGACCGGGGCGCCGCTGTCGACGGGCTCGTCGACCGGCGGCGCCGCGACCGGCGTCTTCGCCGGGCGCCGCTTGGCGTCGCGCCGCGTGGTGGCCGCGCGATCGGCCACCGGACCCGCCGACGGCACGTAGCCGGCCAGCGGCGCGGCGAGCGGCTTCGACGGCGCGTTCGTGACGGGGGCGGCGACCTGGACGGCCGCCTTCGCGGGCGCGTCCCGATGCTGGGCGGTCAGGTGGCGGACCTCGACCGCGCCGCCGGCCGTCAGCGCCGCGGTGCAGACCACGGCGGCGACCTTGCAGGCGCTGACCGTCGCGACCCCGCCGGCCGCGGCCGCGCCGCCACCGGCGGCGGCCGAGCCGCCCGCGGCGGCCCCGCCGCCGGCGCCGCCGAAGCCGAGCAGCTTCGCGGCGGCCATCGCCAGCGGGCCGGCGCCCAGCGGGTTGAGCGCGGCGAACGAGCGGCGGATGCCGCGCAGCGCGGTCCGGTACTCGCGGCAGCCGTCGCAGGACCGCATGTGCCGGCGCGCGCGACCGGACGCCTTCACGCCGCGGTCGTAGCTCGCGGTCAGGTCGTGGCGGATCTCGGCGCAGTCGGCGTCGCGCGCCTCGGCGGCCTCGACGAGGCCGATCCGGGCCCGCACGAGCAGCGACTTGACGGCCGGCACGGTGACGTCGAGCGCGCCGGCGAGGTCGGCGTACGACATGCCGTCGATCTCGCGCATGAGCAGCGCCGAGCGCTGGTGCTCGGGCAGCCGGCCGACGTCGGCCACCAGCTGCGCCAGGTCCTCGCGGCGCTGGGCCTCCTCGAGCGGGTCGTGCAGCGGCTTGCGCGAGACCTCGAACACGTCGGCGGCGGGCGGCACCGGGCGCCGCATGTGGTCGATGCAGCGGTTGTGGGCGACGCGATAGAGCCAGGCGCGCACGTGGACGTGGCGCTCGTCGGCCCGCAGGGCGCCGTAGGCGCGCACGAAGACGTCCTGGAGCACGTCCTCGGCGTCCTGACGCGGACCTGCGCACAGCATCTGGCGCACGTAGGCGAACAGCCGCTGGCGGTAGCGGTCGTGGATGGCGCTGAACGCGTCGTCGCTGCCGGCCCGGAAGAGCGCGAGCAGCTGCTCGTCCGAGCGCAGCCGGAGCAGCGGCGTGCCGAGCGGCAGCCGGGCCAGGCTCACCGGTGCGTGCAGTGCTGAGGCTTCCACGGATTGCTCCGATCGTCGTCTGCCGTCTCCGCGACTCTAACTGCCCGCGCGGCGAAGAGTTGCTGCGAATCTTCTGAGCGGTGCCCGAATCGATCCATATCCGTCCCGGCGTGGACATCCCGCTGACCGAGATCGAGCTCCGCACGAGCCGCTCGTCCGGCCCCGGCGGCCAGCACGCGAACGTCACCGCCTCGCGCGTGGAGGCGGTCTTCGACGTGCATACGTCCGAGGCGCTGAGCGAGGCCCAGAAGGCGCGCATCGCGGCGCGGCTGGGCCCGCGCGTCACGGCCGCCGCGCAGGACACACGCTCCCAGCTCCGCAACCGCGAGCTGGCGCTCGAACGGCTCGCCCAGCGGCTCGCCCACGCGCTCGAGGTGCGCCGCCCGCGCACCGCCACGCGGCCCACGAAGGCTTCCAAGCGCCGGCGGGTGGACGCCAAGAAGCGGCGAGGCGATGTCAAGCGCGGACGGCGCCGGCCGACCGAGGACTGACACGGCCCGCAACTCGGGGTAGCATCGCCGGTTCTACCCTCTGGGGCGGAAGGGTGACTAACGGAGGGACCACGTTGACGAGACGCACGACCACGACGCTGCTCGGAGCAGCCTTCGCGCTGCTGCTGGCCGCACCCGCGGAGGCGACGCTCGTCTATGTCAAGGACGCCGGGGGCGCCGACCCGCGGGTCTGGGTCGCCGACAACGACGGCTCGAAGGCGCACCGGCTCGGCCCGGGTCACACGCCGAAGGTCTCGCCCGACGGGCGCTGGGTGGCCTGGATCCAGCCCGGGACGCCGGACCAGCTGATGATGCGGCTCGCCGACCGCAGCCGCAAGGCGCGCGTCGTCGCCCGCTCCTCCTTCATCGCCGAGTACCACTTCTCGCCGGACTCGAAGTCGGTCGGCATGGTCCTCAGCCGGCGCCTGTTCGTCTACGACATCCGCGAGCGCGAGGAGGCCCGCGCGGCCTCCGGCGTGATCCGCGGCTTCTCCTTCTCGCCCGACTCGGCCTCGGTGGTGTTCGGGACGGCGGGGCGCAACGACGCCGCCGACGCTCCGTCCGACCTGTACTCCGTGCGGCTGGAGGACAAGCAGCGCCAGCGGATCACGCGTGATCGCAAGTCGCTCAACCCGCTGTGGCGGGCGGACGGGATCATCCACGACCGCATGAACGCCCGTGACGGGGACGCGCCGACCTACAACCTGTTCGAGATCCAGCCCGACGGCGGCAGCCTGCGCCGGATCACGCGGCTGCGCATCCCGTCGCTCATGAGCGGCCTCGTCCCGCTCGAGCTCTCCGGCAACGGCGGCCGCCTGCTGGCGCAGTTCGTCGGCCAGGACACCTCCGTGGCGTTCCGCGTCAATCCCGCGACGGGCAAGACGAAGGCGCTCGACACCGACTTCGAGAACGGCCTCGTGGGCTTCGACCTGACCGCCGACGGCCGCACCGTGCTCGGCCACACCGGCGGCCCGGACCCGACCGCGGAGCACAACGTGGTGACGATCCCGTACGCGGGCGGCGAGCCGCGAGTGCTGGTGCGCCGGGCCTCTTTCCCGGACTGGAATCTCTGAGGACGCGACTAGTCGCCGCGTCGATCGGGCAGGTATTGCCCGTCAACGCAACGCGAAGGGGGAATCGCGAATGATCCTGATCGGACTCATCCTGCTGATCCTTGGGCTGGTGCTCAATATTTCGATCCTCTACACGATCGGCCTCGTGCTCCTGGTCATCGGCGCCGTGCTCTGGATCCTCGGGGCCATGGGCCGCTCCGTCGGAGGAAGAGCGCACTACTAGTAATCAAGGCGCTCGCACGAGCTTGCGAGTGCGAGTAAGCCGCATACGATCTCCGCATCGCTGTCGCGCCAGCCCAGCCGCAGCTCGACCTCGCGGTCCTCGACCGCGTTCAGCAGCGCGTGCTGTGGCTGGCGACGGCGATCGTGCACCACGCCAACCGGGTCCGGGAGAACCGGTCCGGCGTCAAGGTAGGTGGACACCAGGCGTCGAGCGCGTCGATGGTGTCGCTGATGACGGCGCTGTGGTTCGCCGTGCTCGAGGCGCCCGACCGCGTGAGCGTCAAGCCGCACGCCTCGCCGGTCCTGCACGCGATCAACTACCTGCTGGGCCGGCTCGACCGTGAGTACCTGACCACGCTGCGCCAGTTCGGCGGGCTGCAGTCGTACCCGTCGCGGACCAAGGACCCCGACCCGGTCGACTACTCGACCGGGTCGGTCGGCATCGGCGCGACCGCGCCGGTCTGGGGCGCGCTCGCGCACCGCTACGTGGCCGGCCACTTCGACGTCCCGGTCGGCGGCCGCCAGATCGCCCTGATCGGCGACGCCGAGCTCGACGAGGGCGCGATCTGGGAGGCCGTGGCCGACCCGATGGTGGCCAAGCTCGGCGAGGTCATGTGGGTCATCGACCTCAACCGCCAGTCGCTCGACCGCGTGGTGCCCGACATCGCCGCCGGCCGCCTGGCCGGCGATGTTCGAGGCCGCCGGCTGGCACGTCGAGATGGTCAAGTACGGCCCGCGGCTGAAGCGCCTGACCGAGCTGCGCGCCCGCATCGACGCGATGCCCAACGAGGAGTACCAGCGGCTGCTGCGCGCCGACGCGGCGGAGCTGCGGAGACGGCTCGAGGTCGGCGTGCTGCCCGGCGACGACGCCGAGCTGCTGGCCGCGTTCCGCGACCTCGGCGGCCACGACCTCGGCGCGCTGATCGAGGGCTTCCGCAAGGCCGAGGCGGTGCGCGACCGGCCGAGCGTCGTCTTCGCCTACACGATCAAGGGCTGGCGGCTGCCGACCGAGGGCCATCCCGCCAACCACTCGGCGCTGCTCTCGGTCGAGCAGTTCGCGCGAGCTGGCCGAGGCGCTCGGCACCGACCCGGAGGACCCGTGGGCGGGCTTCGAGGACGGCTCGCCGGAGGCCGGGCTGTGCGCGGCCGCCGCCGAGCGGCTGCGCCGCGAGCCGGTCGAGGCCGTCGAGCCGCCCGCCGTCCCGCCCGCGCTCGGGCGCGAGCACCGCGGCCGCGAGTCGACGCAGCAGGCGTTCGGCCGCTTCTGGGTCGACCTCGAGCGCGAGGCGCCCGAGGTGGCCGCGCGCGTGGTCACCGTCTCGCCCGACGTCGGCACGTCGACCAACCTCGGCGGCTGGATCAACAAGGCCGGGATCTGGAACGTCGGCGACCGCATCGACTGGTTCGCCGACGACACCGACACGCTCGTGCGCTGGCGCGAGTCCGACCACGGCCAGCACATCGAGCTCGGCATCGCCGAGGTCAACCTCGTCGGGCTGCTCGGCGAGCTGGGCGCGACGTGGTCGCGCGACGGCCAGCCGCTGCTGCCGGTCGGCACGATCTACGACCCGTTCCTGGCGCGCGCGCTCGAGCCGTGGTCGTTCGGGATCTACGCCGGCGGCCAGTCGATCCTCGTCGGCACCCCGAGCGGCGTCACGCTCGGGCCCGAGGGCGGCGCCCACCAGTCGGTCGTCACGCCCTCGATCGGGATCGAGCAGCCCGGCTGCGTGGCCTGGGAGCCGGCCTTCGGGCGCGACTTCGAATGGACCTTCCTGCACGCGCTGTCGCGGCTCGGCCGGCCCGACGGCAGCTCGGCCTACTTCCGGCTCTCCACGCGGCCGATCGACCAGGCGCTGGCCGGCGAGGCCTCGCGCGAGCACGTGCTGGCCGGCGGCTACCGGCTGCGCGACGGCTCGCGGGTGACGATCGCGGTGATGGGCGCGCTCGTGCCGGAGGCGATGGAGGCCGCCGAGGAGCTCGGCGCCGAGGTCGTCTGCATCACCAGCGCCGACCTGCTGTTCCGCGCCTTCCAGGCGCGCGCCGGCCTCGCCGAGGGCGACTCCTGGATCCTCGACGAGCTGTTCCCCGAGCCGCTGCCGATCGTCACCGTGCTCGACGGCCACCCGCACACGCTGAGCTTCCTGGCCGCCGTCCACGGCGTGCCGATGACCTGCCTCGGCGTGCAGCGCTTCGGCCAGTCGGGCGATCTGGCCGAGCTGTACGAGCACCACCAGATCGACGCCGAGTCGGTGATCGGCGCCGCGCTGGACCTGCTGGATGCATGACGTCGCGATCGCCGGCGGCGGGATCGTCGGCCTCGCCGTCGCCCGCGCGCTCGCCCTGCGCGGGATGCGGGTCGTGGTGCTCGAGCGCGAGGGACGGCTCGGCGCGCACCAGACGACGCACAACAGCGGCGTCATCCACGCCGGCATCTACTACGCGCCCGGCTCGCTGAAGGCGCGGCTGTGCGTGGAGGGCGCGGCGGCGCTGTACGACTACTGCGCGGAGAAGGGGATCGCCGCCGAGCGCTGCGGCAAGCTCGTCGTCGGCGCTCGGCGACGACGAGCTCGAGCGGCTCGACGAGCTCGAGCGCCGCGCGCGGGCCAACGGCGTGCAGGACCTCGCGCGGCTCGGCCCGGACGAGATCGCGGCGATCGAGCCGGCGGCCGCGCGGGCTGGTCCGCGCTGCACTCGCCGAACACCGGGATGGTCGACTTCGGCGCGGTCGCCGCCGCCTACGCCGGCGACGTCGCGCGCGCACGGCGGCGAGATCCGCACCGGCGCCGCGGTGCGCGCGCTGGTCGAGCGCGACGACCACGTGGAGGTCGTGGGGACGGGCGTGCGCGCCCGCCGCGCGGTCGCCTGCGCCGGCGCGTGGTCGGACCGGCTCGCGCTCGCGTCCGGCGCGCGGCCCGACGTCCGGATCGTCCCGTTCCGCGGCTCGTACCTGCGGCTGAAGCGCGCGCGAGCTCGTGCGCGGCCAGATCTACCCGGTGCCCGATCCGGCGCTGCCGTTCCTCGGCGTCCACCTCTCGCGCACGATCGGCGGCGAGGTGCTGATCGGCCCGACGGCGCTGCTGGCGCCGGGCCACGTCGACCTCCGCGCGACCTTGCGCTGGCCCGGCACCGTGCGCGTCATGCGCCGCTGGTGGCGCACCGGCGTCACGCGAGATCGCGCACGCCGCCAGCCGGCGCCTGCTCGTGCGCGAGGCCGCCCGCTTCGTGCCCGAGATCGGGCCGGGCGACGTCGAGCGCGGGCCGGCGGGCGTCCGCGCCCAGGCGGTGGGCCGCGACGGCACGCTGGTGGACGACTTCAAGCTCGCCCGCACCGGCCGGGCCGTCCATGTGCTCAACGCGCCGTCGCCGGCCGCCACGGCCTCGCTCGCGATCGCGGAGCTGATCGCGAGCGAGGTTGACGTGAGCGTCAGGCAGCCTCGGGCAGCGCGCCGGCCGGGACCTCGGCGGGCGACCTCCGCCGCGGTGCCGAAGCGCTTGGAGATCAGGAGCGCCGCGGCCACGGCGCCCGCGGCGGCCAGCACGCCGCCGACGTAGAACGCGTCGTGCAGGCCGGCCACGTACGCGGCGGCCGAGCCGCCGTTGAGCGCGGCCTCGGCCGGGATCAGCGCGCCGAGCGCGGCGACGCCGACGGCGATGCCCGCCTGGCGGGCGGTGTCGTTGACGCCCGCGGCGAGGCCGCTCTGCTCGACCGGCACGGAGCCGAGCGCGACGGCGGACAGCGCCGGGTTGAACAGGCCGGTGCCGAGGCAGGCGACCAGCAGCCCGGGCATGACCATCCACCACGACGAGGTCTCGTCGGCCAGCGTGAACAGCACCATGCCGGCGGCGACGAGCGCGAGCCCGCCGGCGACCATCGTCCGCGCCGGCACCTTGGCGCCGAGCTGCGCGGTGGCGCCGGAGACGACGAGCATCAGGATCGTGCCCGGCAGGTAGACGAGGCCGGCCTCGATCGCCGACAGGCCGAGGATCTGCTGCAGGTACAGCGTCGCGTAGAGGAAGATCGCGAAGAACGACGCCGAGATCGCGAAGGCGGCGACCTGCGCGCCCGTGAACGTCGCGTCGCGGAACATCCGCATCGGCAGCATCGGCTCGCGCACGCGCAGCTCGACGAGCACGAACGCGAGCAGCGCGACCGCGGCGCCGGCCAGCTCGGCGACGATGATCGTCGAGCCCCAGCCGTCCTCGTTGCCGCGCAGCAGCGCGAGCACGAGCAGGAACAGGCCCGCGGTCAGCGTGATCTGGCCCGGCCAGTCGATCCCGCGCCAGTGCGGGTCGCGCGACTCCTCGACGTACGTGCGCGTGATCCACAGGCAGAACGAGGCCGATCGGCAGGTTGACGAGGAAGATCCACTGCCAGTCGAGGCCGCTGGTGAGCAGGCCGCCGACGAGCGGGCCGACCGCGAACGAGGCGCCGATCGCCGCGCCGTAGGCGGCCAGCGCCCCGGCGCGCTCGCGCGGGTTCGGGAAGGCGTGGGCGAGCAGCGCCAGCGAGACGGCGAACATGATCGCCGCGCCGATGCCCTGGACCGCGCGCGCCGAGTTGAGCATCACGATGTCCTGCGCCAGCCCGCAGGCCAGCGAGGCGACCGTGAAGATGCTCAGGCCGTAGGTGAACAGACGCCGCCGGCCGAGGCGGTCGGCGAGCGCGCCGGCGGTCAGCACGACGCTGGCGAGCGCGAGCGTGTAGGCGTCGACGACCCACTGCAGGCCGCTCAGGCCGGTGTCCAGGTCCTCGGCGATGCGGGACAGCGCCGTGTTCACCACGGCGATGTCGAGCATGAGCATGGCGGTGGCGGCGCATACGACCACCAGCGTCCAGCGTTGGATGTTCATCAAGGCTCCAGAAGTGAGGGGAGAGGGGAGGATTCGGCGCAGGATCTCGGGCCGGCGCGAGCCGCCGCATCAGGGAACACCCCAGTCCGACCGCCTATCCCGAAGGCCGGCGCTCGTCGATGATGACGCGAGCGGTCGTCACGACGAGGCCGCGCTCGCGGGCGGCCGCCACCGTCGCCGCGAGCGTCTTCGCGCGTCGTGGCGCGGCTTCCAGCGCAGCTCCTTGCGCGCCTTCGCGTAGCTCATCAGCACCGGCACGCTGAAGGCGTTCAGCCACTCGGCCTGGGCCGGGACGAGCGGCAGCGCGGTGCCGGCAGCCGCGAGCTTGACCGTCGCGCGCGGGACCGGGACGCGCAGCCAGCCGAGCTCGCGCGCGAGGTCGGCGGCGGTCAGCTCGCCCGGGCCGGCGAGGTTGTAGGCGCCCGGCTCGCCGACGCCGCGCACGGCGGCCACCAGCGCGGTCGCGACGTCGTCGTGGTGCACGAGCTGGAAGCGCGTCCCGGGGTCGGGCAGCACGGTCACCGGCGAGCGCCGGACCGGCCACGGGATCGCCTCGATCATGGCCAGCGCGTCGGGCCCGGCGACGATGCACGGCCGCAGCACGTAGGTGTCGAGCCGGCGAGTCCGGCCATCGGCCATCGACAGCGTCTCCTCCAGCTCGGCCTTCTGCGCCGAGTAGTAGTGGCGCGTCGCTGCCGCGCGCGGGGACGTCCTCGGTCAGCGGCTGCGGGTTGTCGTCGTGGAAGCCGTAGGCGGCGACCGACGAGGTGTAGACGAGCCGCTGCGCGCGCGGCGCGGCGGCGGCCGCCTCGAACACGTTGCGCGAGCCCTCGAGGTTGACGCGCCGGGTCTCCTCGCGGCCGCCCATGATGATGAAGGCCAGGTGGACGACGACGTCCGCCTCCGCCACCAGCGCGTCGACGGCGTCGCGGTCGAGCACGTCGCCCTGGCGGTACTCGGTCTTGCGCAGGCCGCTGCGCGGCCGGGTCGAACGGCCGCCGCGCCATGCCGAGCACGCGGCCGATCGCCCGCGAGCGGTCGCAGGCGCGCAGGAACGCGCGGCCGATGTCGCCGGTCGGGCCGGTGACCGCGACGGTGAGCGGCTCAGTCGCGATAGCCGGGCTCTCCCGGCAGCACGACGCGCGCGACCTCGCCCTCGATCACGACCATCGGCTCGATCGGCTCGACCTCGCGCCCGTCGGCCCACCCCAGCAGCTCGTCGGCCGAGCCGAAGCCGGCAAGCGCCTCGAGCGTCTTGATCGTCGGGAAGACGAGCTCGATCTCGTCGGCGTCGAGCGCCGCCTGCGGCGCGTACCAGCCCACGTCGACGGTCTCGCCGCCGTCGGGCCGCGGCTCGGCGCCGTCCGGCGCGGCGACGAGGAAGAACAGCGTGTCGAAGCGGATCCTCACCTGCGGCGGCGTGATCCAGCGCGAGAAGAGCAGCGAGCGCCGCCGGATCGGGCAGCTCGACGCCCGCCTCCTCGGCCACCTCGCGCACGCCGGCCACGCGGTGGTCCTCGTCGCCGTCGACCGCGCCGCCCGGGAACACCCAGGCGCCGCCCATGAAGCGCGCCTCGGGGTTGCGCCGCACGAGCAGCACCTCGAGCCGCTCGCGCGCCGCCGCGCAGGACGATCACCGTCGCGGCCTGGCGCGGCTCGGTCGCCTCGCCGGTGTTGAGCTCCTCGCCGGGCGCAGGTCGGTCAACCGCCACGGCGTCGAGGGTACCCTCTGGGCCCATGACCACGAACACCGTTCAGAAGTGGATCTGCCAGTCCTGCGGGTTCATCTACGACCCTGCCGAGGGCGATCCCGACGGCGGGATCCCGCCCGGAACCGCCTTCGACGACATCCCGTCCGACTGGTTCTGCCCGGTCTGCGGCGCCCGCAAGGCCGACTTCGAGCCGTTCGAGGACTAGATCTCCACCACCGAGTCAGCCCCCGCAGTCACCCGCAGCCGCCTCGCCGGCGGCACGCCGGACGCTGCCGCCGCTCGAGCTGCTCGTCTTCAGCGTCGGCATCGCCACGCTGGGCGCGGAGATCGCCGCGGCGCGGCTGATGGCGCCGTTCTTCGGCGCCTCCACGATCGTGTGGGCGAACACGATCGCGATCGTGCTCGTGGCGCTGTCGATCGGCTACTGGTTCGGCGGTCGGATGGCCGACCGCCACCCGACCCTGCGGGCGCTGTGCGCGACCGTGCTGGCGGCGTCGGTGCTGTTCGCGGCGATCCCGTTCGTGGCCGACCCGTTCCTCTCGCTCAGCGTCGAGGCGTTCGACTCCTACTCGATCGGCGCCTTCGCCGGCTCGCTGTTCGGCGTGCTCGTGCTGGTCGCGGTGCCCGTGCTGATGATGGGCGCGACGTCGCCGTGGGCGATCCGGCTGAAGATGCACGCGGTCGAGGACTCCGGCCAGATGGCCGGCCGCATGTACGCGATCTCGACCGTCGGCTCGCTGCTCGGCACGTTCGCCGCCTCGCTGCTGCTGATCCCGCTGGTCGGCACGCAGCGGACGTTCCTGATCTTCGCGCTGATCACGAGCGCGGTCGCCGCGCTCGGCCTGCGCCCGCGTTACCTGCTCGTCCCGCTCGCCATCGCCGCCCTGATCTTCATCCCGGTCGGCACGGTCAAGGACGCCGACGACGGGGTCGTGATCCACGAGGCCGACACCGAGTACCAGTACGCGCGCGTGGTCGAGCTGCCGGACGGCGAGCGCCACCTCGAGCTCAACGAGGGCCTCGCCGTGCACTCGGTCTACCGGCCCGACACGGTGCTGACCGGCAACGTGTGGGACGGCTACCTGATCGAGCCGTTCAGCCGTCCGCGACGAGCCGCCGGGCCGGATCGCCATCCTCGGCAACGGCGCCGGCACCACCGCGCGCGCCTATGCGGAGTACTTCCCGGACACGGTGATCGACGGCGTCGAGATCGACGGCGAGCTGCACGAGATCGGCAAGCGCTACTTCGACCTGCGCGAGCGTCCCGCAGCTGCACCTCTACACCGAGGACGCGCGGCCGTTCCTGCGCCGGATCGACGCCCGCTACGACGCGATCTTCGTCGACGCCTACCGCCAGCCCTACATCCCCTTCTACCTCACGACGGTCGAGTTCTTCGACGCTCGCGCGCGAGAAGCTCAACCCGGGCGGGGTGCTGGTGGTCAACGTCGGCCACCCCGAGGGGTCGGACGAGCTCGAGAAGGTGCTGTCGGCGACGCTCGGCGAGGTCTTCCCGCACGTCGCGCGCGACCCGCTCGAGGACGTCAACACGCTGCTGGTCGCGGCCGAGTCGCCGCCGACGGCCGACAACCTGCGCGAGGTGTCGACCTCGCTGCCCGCCGACCTGCGCCCGCTGGCGCTGAGTACGGCGGCACGGCTCGCCCCGGCGCTGCGCGGCGGGGCGGTCTACACCGACGACCACGCGCCGGTCGAGTGGCTGATCGACGCCTCGATCGTGTCCGAGGCGGCGGGCGGCAAGGACTAGGCGGCCTGTTCCGCCGGCGAACGTCAACTGCGGCTGGGTAAGGGACTGGGGAGGCCGACGGGGGCGATTTCGCCCAGCCGTCCTGCCGCCGGCGTGTCGGCCGCGGTCGGCGTCCGGTGGTTCCGTGAGAGTGGCGGCATGCCATCGATCAGCCGGGCGCCGCTGTCGGGGCGCTACCTGTCGTTTGCCGAGCGCGAGGAGATCGCGCTCCTGAGGGCCGAGGGCTGCGGGGTGCGTGAGATCGCCCGGCGGTTCGGCCGGTCGCCGTCGACGATCTCGCGCGAGCTGCGGCGCAACGCCGCGACCCGAAGCGGCGAGTTCGAGTATCGGGCCACGACCGCGCAGTGGCATGCCGAGCGACGCGCCCGGCGCCCGAAGGCGGCCAAGCTCGCCGCCAACCCCCGGTTGCGCAGGTACGTGCAGGATCGGCTCGCCGGCGTGATCGCCGCCCCGGACGGCACGCGCGGTGGCGGGCCCGGAGGTGCGCTGGATCGGGCGCCGTCACGGACGCCGCCAGCGACGCGCCGGTGGGCCACGCTCGTGGAGTCCGGAGCAGATCGCCAACCGGCTCCCGGTCGACTTCCCCGATGATGACTCGATGCGGATCTCGCACGAGGCGATCTACCAGGCGCTCTACGTCCAGGGCCGCGGCGCGCTGCGCCGCGAGCTGACCGTCGTGCCTGCGCACCGGGCGGGCGCTGCGCGTGCCGCGAGCCCGCACGCGCGGACGCGGCCAGCACTTCGTCACCTCCGAAGATCATGATCAGCCAGCGACCCGCCGAGGCCGCCGACCGGGCCGTGCCGGGTCACTGGGAAGGCGATCTCATCCTCGGCCTGGGCAGCTCGGCGATCGGCACGCTGGTCGAGCGCACCACCCGCTTCACGATGCTGCTGCACCTGCCGCGCATGCAGGGCACGGCGAGCCCCGGGTCGATAACGGTCCCGCGCTGGCCGGGCACGGCGCCGAGGCCGTCCGCGCCGCGATCGCCGCCACGATCACGACGCTGCCCGAGCAGCTGCGGCGCTCGCTGACCTGGGACCAGGGCGCCGAGATGGCGCAGCACGCGCAGCTGCGCATCGACACCGGGCTCGCGGTCTACTTCTGCGACCCGCACAGTCCCTGGCAGCGCGGCACGAACGAGAACACCAACGGCCTGCTGCGCCAGTACTTCCCCAAGGGCACCGACCTCAGCCAGCACACCGCGACCGAGCTCGACGCCGTCGCCGCCGCGCTCAACAGCCGCCCCCGCAAGACGCTCGGCTGGCAGACGCCCGCCGAAGCCCTCAACGAGCATCTCCTCTCGCTCAGCTGCAACATCTGTCGCCGGTCCTCAATCCCCCGCCCTCCGGTCCGCAGCTCAGACACTCTCTCGCTCGTCGCCCTCCAGACAGACTCTCAGCCCGCGGACGAGCCTCGCCGCTCGCGGCCGCACCCACGCCGCGCCCCACCCCCTCATTCACTTCCCCCCTTCCCCTCTAGTACCCATATCGGCCCCTATCCAGGATGCGTCCACGGAAATCCGCCGCGCGGCGCCGGCTCCCTCGCCTCCCCACCCAGCCGAAGTTCGTCCCTCAGGCCGCCCGCGGCAGCTCGTCCACCTGCGCGAGCGCGACCGGTCCGCCGGCGCCGGGGCGCACGCCGGCCCGCAGGGCGGCGCGGGCGAGCACGCGCGAGGCGCCGCGCAGCTCGGCGCGGGTGTGCGAGGCCATCACGGCCAGCCGCAGCCGGGCCGCGCCGTCCGGGACGCTGGGCGGCAGGACGGCCTCGGTGAACACGCCCTGCTCGAGCGCGTGGTCGACGATCCGCACCGCCGGCTCGGTCTCGCCGACCAGCAGCGGCACGACGTGCGTGCTGGCGCCCGCCACCTCGAAGCCCTCGCGGGCCAGCTCGTCGCGCAGCGCCTCGGCGTTGGCGAGCAGCCGCTCGACCCGCCGCGGCTCCTCCTCCAGCAGCTCGAGCGCGGCCATGGCGGCGGCGACCGCCACCGGCGGCGGCGCCGTCGAGTGCAGCAGCGTGCGGGCGCTGTTGACCAGGTAGCGCGCGGTCACGTGGTCGCAGCACGCGAAGCCGCCGTAGGAGCCGAGCGCCGTGCCGAGCGAGCCGGTGATGACGTCGACCTCGTCCTCGAGCCCGGCCTCGGCCACCGCGCCGCGGCCGCCGGGGCCGACCGCCCCGATCGCCTGCGCCTCGTCCACCAGCACGCGGACGTCGTGCCGGCGGGCGAGCTCGACGATGTCCTCGAGCGGCGCGACGTCGCCGTCGAGCCCGAACACGCCGTCGGTGGCGATCAGCGCGCCGCGGCCGTCGCACTGCGCGAGCCCCCAGGCCAGGTGCTCGGGGTCGGCGTGCTGGTACGCGAACGCCTCCGCGCCGGCCAGCCGGCAGCCGTCGACGATCGAGGCGTGCGCCAGCTCGTCGTGGAACACCACCTCGCCCTTGCGGGCCAGCGCCGGGATGACGCCGAGGTTGGCGAGCGAGCCCGAGCCGAAGACGACCGTCGCGTCGGCGCCCAGGAAGCGGGCGAGCCGCTCCTCGAGCCGGCGGTGCAGGGTCATCGTCCCCGACGCCATCTGCGGCGCCCCGGCGCCCACGCCCCAGCGCATGGCGGCGTCGGCGGCCGCCTCGCGCACGCGCGGATGGTCGGCGAGCCCGAGGCTGTTGCCCGAGCACAGCACCAGCACCGGCCGCCCGTCGAGCACCACCCGCGGGCCCTGTGGGCCGCTCACCATGCGGGTGCGGCGATAGAGGCCGAGCTGCTTGAGCTCGTCCAGGCGGTCGTCGAGATCCAGCATCCGCGCTCCTTCGGAAAAGCCGAGGACGTACCGCGCGCAACGGTACGGTGCGGTCCGGACGGCTCTAGCGCTTGCAGGCCTTGTATGTGCGGGCGGCGGAGTAGGTCCGCTTGTCGCTGGCCTTGATGCTGATGGACAGCTTGACGCGTGCCCTTGAGCTTCTTCAGGGTGACGCGGCTTGGCCGCCTTCGCGCCCTTCAGCTTCGCCTTGGTCTTCCCGTTCACCTTGACCGTCGCGGACACGACCTTGGCGCCCGCGGGAGCCTTCAGGCGCAGCGTGAGCTTGCCGCCCTTCACGCAGCTGGTGCTCGCCGGCATGCCGAGCGCGTCGGCGAGCGCGACCGGCGGTGTCGGCGTGGGCGTCGTCGGGGTCGTCGGGGTCGTGGGCGTCGGGTCCGCGACCGGCGGCGTCGGGCGTGGGGTCGGCGTCGGGTCGGCGCGACGGTGGCCGCCGACCACTCGAAGCCGAGGCTGAGCGCGGCGCCCTGGAACGGTTGTCGCTCGCCGCCGTCGGGAAGCGTGGCGGCGAACAGGTAGTCGCGCTCCTGGCCGGGAGCGATCACGCCGAGGTCGACCTGCTGGAAGTCCGCCGGGACGCCGGCGTAGATCGTCTTCGGGCTCTGCACGTTCGTGACGTCGAACAGCACGAGCTCGACCCGCTCGGACAGCTTGCCGCCGTTCGGGGCGACGTCGTGCAGGCCGGTCGGCCGGACGGCGAAGCGGCCGGGGCGGTCGCCGTCGTTGCCGATCGTCACCGCGCCGCTCACGCCCTCGCCGGGCCGCATGGCGGCGGCGCTGAAGACCGCCTGCGCCGGCGCGCGAGTTGGCGATGCTGACCGCGCCCGAGGCGGCCTGGATCTCGGCCCGTGCGAGCTCCGGGTCGCCGCCGACGATGCCTCCCGGCGCCGCGACGGCCAGGCCGATGGCGGCGAGCGCCATCGCGATCGACATGACGAGGGTGGCGATCGGGCGCATCAGAAGTCCCGGTCGCTGGTCTCGGTGACCATCGTGGTCGCGCTCGCCCTGCCGGCCAGGTCCTTGGCGTTGGCCGACGGGCGCCACGTCATGGTCGAGTTGGCGACGGTCGAGACGCCGCCGCCGGTGCGGTTGCCGAGGGTGATCGTGATCGAGTTGCCGTTCTGGACCATGGTCGCGGCGAACTGGGCGTCGCCGGAGACGAAGTTGCCGCCGAGCTTGAGATCGGTCGCGCCGAGGACCAGGTTGAGCCCGGTGAAGTAGATCTCGTCGCTCGTGCCGCCGCTGTAGTTCTTCACGTAGACCGTGATCGCCTGGCTGGTGCCGGCCCAGCCCGTCAGGATCGAGGCGGGTGCCATCGGCTCGGTCCAGGTGAACTGGATCGTGTCGCCGTTGTCCATCCGGCCCGCGGTGCCGCCGCCGTTGCCGGCCACGATGTCCGAGCCCGCCGGCGTCTGGTTGTCGACGATGAGCTGGTAGGTCGAGCCGGTCACGCTGACCGCCTGCCTCGCGTTGTCGGTCGTGATCACGCGCACGCTGTAGGCGCCGTCGGGCACGGTGGTGCTGTCGGTCGTGCAGCTGTACGGGGCCGTGGTGTCGGTGCAGACCGTGACCCACTGGCCCATGTAGAAGGCCTCGAACCTGACCGACTGGATGCCGGAGCCGGTGTCGGTGGCCTCGGCCGAGACCGTCACCGGGCCGCTGGCCTGCGGCGGGATGCTCGGCGTCGTGACGGGCGCCGTGTTGTCGATCTCGCGCGTGATCGGCGTCGTCTGCGCGATGTGGGTCGCGTTGTCGCGCACCACCGCGCGCAGCTCGCGGTCGCCCTCGGGCAGCGCCGTGGTGTCGAGGTTGCAGGTGCGCGGGTTGGTCGTGCCCGTGCAGACGTCGATCCACGTCGTGGCGCCGGGGGCGCGGTGCTGGATCCTCAGGTAGTTGATGCCGCCGCTGGCGTCCGACGCGGTGGCGGTCAGCGCCTCGCTGCCGCTCATGGCGCCCGGGTCGTCGAGCGTGACGGACAGCGTGTAGTTGTCGACCACCCGCGCCGCGCTGACCGACGCCCGCGTGTAGCCGGCGGTGTCGGTGGCGTAGGCGCGCACGTCGTACGTGCCGTCGGCGATCGTCGGCGTGTTCCACGAGCAGGTGTAGGGGGCGACCGTGTCGGCGGCGGCGCAGACGTCGGTCCAGTCCGTCGTCCCGGTCGGGGCGTACTGGAACTTGACGTTGGCGACGCCGCGGTTCGAGCTCGCGGTCGCGGACAGCGCGACCGTGCCGGTCAGCGGCGTGTTGACCGTGCCGAGCGAGACGGCGACGGTGTTGAAGTCGGCAGCCGCGCCGATCGTGGTCGGCGAGGTCGACTTCGCGGTGAAGTCGGCGCCAGACGCGGCGACGCCGCCGCGTGGCGACGCCGAGCACGGCGAGCAGCACGAGCAGCGCGCGGCTCACGCCGCTCCCTCCAGCGCCCGTCGCTCCGCCTCGGCGCCGAGCTGGCGCCACAGGCGGGAGAGGCTGAAGCCGGCGATCAGCAGCGCCGGCAGGGCGATCACGAACATGCGCACGTCGCGGCGCCCGAGCGCGGCGAGCGCGTAGCCGGCGTACGGGACGCCGACGCGCACGCGCGCCTGCGTCGGCTGGTCGAGCCGGAACGTCCACGGGTCGGCGACCGGGTTCGCGTCGCCCTTCGTGCGGAAGATGCGCCGGCCGCCGTCGTCGCGGCCGATCCAGGCGATCCGGTGCGTGATCAGGTGGTCGCCGGCCGGCGGCATGTAGGTGATGACGTCGCCGACGCGCAGGTCGGCGACCGGCACGACCTCGTCGAGCACGAGCGACCCCTTGTCGTAGGTGCCCGTCATCGAGCCGGAGACGATCGCGTAGCGCTCCCAGCCGATCAGCGCAGGGGCGAGCACGAGCAGCGCGGCGACCGCTGCAACGGCGAGCGCCGCGCCGGACGCGAAGCGTCCGACGCGGCGTGCTCCGATCCGTGTGCCCGCCATCTCCATGGCGGCCTTCCCTGGCCGGCCTTGCCCGGTCTACGCGGCGTTGAAGTCGAATTCCACGGTGGAGGTGTCGCCCTGGTAGGCGTTGCCTGCCGTGCCGTCGAGCGCGACCGAGAAGCGGTAGCGGTGCTTCGCGCCGGCCGCGTAGGTGCCGAGCGTTGCTCGTCGTCATGCCGCGATCGTGCCCGAGTACTTCGTGCGAGTCGTCGCCGTCGCCGCAGGTCGGCGGAGTGACGCCGGAGAAGGTGCCGCAGTCGACGACGATCGAGGTTCAGCTTGTCGACCAGCGGGTTGCCCGCGTCGGAGTTCGACACGGTGCCCTTCGAGAGCGTGAACGTGCCGCTCAGCGAGCCGGTGTTCTCGATGTCGACGTCGCCGGTCGTGGGCGGCCTCGCCGGGCCGCAGGTTGCTCGCCGTGAGGATCGGCGGAGCCCTGCTTGGAGTTGCCGATCGTCAGCGTGCCCGAGGCGAACGTGTTCGCCGGGTTCGCCGAGGAGGCGGTGAAGTCTGCGCCCGAGCCGACGACGGCGCCGGCGGCGAGCAGAAGCGTGAGAAGCGCGCCAAGAGCGAGCTTGGGCTGACTTGTGAGGACCTTCAGACGGGAAAGCATGGGTGGACGGATCTCCTGGAGCCTGGAGTGGGAGCCGGCAACCGAGCTATCTCGTCATGCGAGACCTCTGGCTTTGCGTCCCCGCCTCACGACGGGTTTGCCTTTGCGTCAGCAATCACTCTTGTCGGCCAGATGACAGTGCGTCTTTAGGGCCACCTGGACAAAAGGTCTAGTCATCGGCCCTTCCAGTGCGGCGGGCGCTTCTCGGCGAAGGCGCGCACGCCCTCGAAGAAGTCCTCGCTCTGGAAACAGGCCTCTCGGAGCGCGACCAGCTCGCGCTCGACCTCGGGGTCGAGCTCGCCCTCGGCGGCCAGCAGCTCGCGCAGGGCGCGCTTGTTGCCGCTCAGCGACAGCGGCGCGTGGGAGGCGATCCGCGCCGCGTATTCCAGCCGCGCTCGCCGGCCGCGGCCGGGCCCACGACCTCGTTCACCAGCCCCCACTGGAGCGCCGTCCGCGCGCTGATGTTGCGCGCGGTGAAGAACAGCTCGCGCGTGCGCGGCGCGCCGATCGCGTCGACGAACTTGCGCAGGCCGGTGTGCGAGTAGATCAGCCCGAGCCGCGCAGGAGGCATGCCCAGCTTGGCCTCCTCGGAGGCCACGCGGAGGTCGCACGACAGCGCCAGCTCGAGCCCGCCGCCGATCGCGTGGCCGTTGAGGGCGGCGACCGACGGGAACGGGTAGGCGTCGAGCGCCGCGATCGCCTCGTGGAACGGGTGGGCGACGAGCGCCTCGGCGCGGTCGGCGAACTCCTCGCGCGGCAGGTTGCCGATGTCGTAGCCGGCGCTGAACACCGGCCCGGTCGCGGTGACGAGCAGGCAGCGCGCGTCCAGCTCCGGCAGCGTGGCGGCGAACGCGTCGAGGATCTCGTGGTCGAGCGCGTTGCGCTTGGCGGGGTTGTCGATCGTCAGCCGCGCGACGTGCTCGGCCGGATGGTCCAGTCGCAGCTTGCCGCCGGCGAGGTCCACTACTCCAGCACGACGAGCGTGTCGCCCTCGGAGACCGCCTGGCCCTCCTGCACGAGGATCTCCTTGACCGTCCCCTCGTCCTCGGCCTCCACCGGCATCTCCATCTTCATCGACTCGAGGATCACGACCGTGTCGCCCTCCTCGACGGTGTCCCCGACCCCCACCTCGATCTTCCAGACGGTGCCCGTGATGTGCGCCTCGATGCCTGCCACTGCGCTCCTTCCTCGCGTTGTGCAGCGCCGAGCATACGTTCCCTTGAGGTCGGCGCGTCACCCTCGACTCACGTGAAGCGCATCGTGCTCATCCCCGCCCCGACTTCCGACGGCCGCCACATCATTCTGCGCGCCGAGGTCCTCACCCCCGCCGAGCGCCTCCGGCGCTTCATGCGAAAGCTTCGCCGCCGCTGACATATCCTGGGGACGGATGCGGCCCCAGATTCGCTTTCCCGGTGAATCGCCCGAGCAGCGGCGCGCGCGAGCGCTGCGCGATCGGGTCGACGACCTGCGCACCGCGCGCCAGCGCATCATCGCGGCCGCCGACGCCGAGCGGCGCCGCATCGAGCGCGACCTGCACGACGGCGCGCAGCAGCGCATGGTCGCGGTGGCCGTCACCCTCGGCCTCGCCGAGGCGCGCTTCGCCAGCGACCCGGAGAGCGCGCTCGCGCTGATCGCGCAGGCGCGCGTAGACGCGCAGGCCGCCGTCAAGGAGCTGCGCGAGCTCGCGCGCGGCATCCACCCGGCCGTGCTCAGCGATCACGGGCTCGGGCCCGCGCTCGAGGCGCTGGCCTCGCGCGCGCCGGTCCCGGTCGACGTGATCGGCGTTCCCGACTGCCCGCTGGCCCACGAGATCGAGGCGTGCGCCTACTTCGTCACGGCCGAGGCGCTCACCAACGTCGCCAAGTACGCGCAGCGCGAGCTCCGCCTCGGTCGAGCTCACGCTCGAGGACGACCGGCTGCGGGTGCAGGTCCGCGACGACGGCGTCGGCGGCGCGGACCCGACCACCGGCACCGGCCTGCGCGGGCTGCGCGACCGCGTCGACGCGCTCGACGGCGACCTCGACGTCGACTCGCCGCCGGGCGGCGGCACGACCGTCACGGTCGAGGTGCCAGTGCGCTGATCGAGTGGACGGGCGGCAGGTCGGTGGCCGCCTCGAACCACGACGCGCCGCCGTCGGCCGAGCCGTAGACGGCCCCCGAGGTGGCGCCGAAGTAGAGCTCGAGCGCGTCGCCCTCGCCGGTCCAGTCCATCGCCTCGCGCAGGATCGTCAGGAAGGCGTGCTCCTGGGGCAGGCCGTCGGCGCGCGCCGTCCAGCTCGCGCCGGCGTCGCGCGTCTCGTAGACGCGGAGCTTGCCGTCCGGCGTGACGCGGTCGACGTCGGCGGCCAGCGGGATCACGTACGCGCTGTCGGCGTCGGCCGGATCGATGGCGAGCGCGAAGCCGAAGTCGGACGGCAGGCCCTCGCCGATGTCGATCCACGACTCGCCCGCGTCGTCGGAGCGGTAGACGCCGCCGTGGAACTGAAGGAACAGGCGCTCGGGCCGCGTCGGCGCGCGGTGGATGCGGTGCACGCACAGCGGCACCTCGTCGGGCGGCGCGTCCTCGGGCACGTAGCGCGCCTCGAGGCCCTCGACGCCGCGGCGCCAGCTCGCGCCGCCGTCGTCGGTCAGCCACACGCCGGCGGCCGAGATGGCGATCGCCAGCCGGCCCGGCTCGCCCGGCCAGGGCACGATCGAGTGCAGGCACAGTCCGCCGGCGCCGGGCTGCCAGATCCGCCGCGTGGGGTGCTTGAAGAGCGCCTGGTTGAGCTCGAACGAGGCTCCGCCGTCGCGGCTCGTGAACAGCACGCCGGGGTCGCCGCCCGCGTAGACGGTGCCGTCCTGGACGCCGAGCGCGATCGTCCACACCCGCTCGAGCGCATGGTCGCCGGCCTCCGGCAGCTCGATGCCCTCGGCCTGGTCCCACTCCTCGTTCGTGGGGTCGTCGGTCGAGAAGATCTTCGGGCCGTAGAACGGCGAGGTCACCGAGGCCAGCACGCGGCTCGAGCGCGGATCGCGGATCGCGTACTCGACCGGGTCGCCCGCGAACGCCCGGGCGGTCATCACGAACGGCTCCCCCGGCTCGCCCTCGAGGACGAACAGGCCCTTCTTCGTACCGACCATCAGCTCCGTCATGCGCCACGATCCTAACCGTCGCTAGCCTCCCGCCCGTGCTGCTCGCCATCGACCAGGGGACCACGGGCACGACCTGCCTGGTCTTCGACCTCCAGGGCGAGCTGATCGGCCGCGCCTACCGCGAGTTCACCCAGCACTTCCCGCGCCCCGGCTGGGTCGAGCACGACGCGGCGGAGATCTGGGAGGTCTCGCACGCCGTCGCCGGCGAGGCGCTCGACGACGCGGGCGCGGAGCCCGGCGAGCTCGAGGCGATCGGGATCACCAACCAGCGCGAGACCGTGGTCTGCTGGGATCCCTCGACCGGCGAGCCGCTGCACCGGGCGCTCGTGTGGCAGGACCGGCGCACGGCGGGCCGCTGCGACGAGCTGCGCGAGGCGGGCGAGGAGGACCGCATCCGCGAGACGGACGGGCCTCGTGCTCGACCCGTACTTCTCGGCGACCAAGATCGAGTGGCTGCTGCGCAACGTCGACGGGCTCGAGCAGAAGGCTCGCGAGGGGCGAGCGGTGTTCGGGACGATCGACTCCTGGCTGCTGTTCAAGCTCTGCGGGGAGCACGTCACCGACGCCTCGAACGCCTCGCGGACGCTGCTCTACGACATCAACGAGAACCGCTGGCATCCGGAGCTGCTCGACCTCTTCGGCATCCCGGAGCGCTCGCTGCCCGAGGTTCGGCCGAGCTGTGGCGAGCTCGGCCGGGCGAAGGACTTCGCAGACGTGCCCGTCTCCGGCGTCGCGGGCGACCAGCAGGCGGCGCTGTTCGGCCAGCGCTGCGTCGAGCCCGGCCTCGGCAAGAACACGTACGGCACCGGCTCGTTCGTGCTGGTCAACCAGGGCACCGCCGTGCCGCCGCCGGCCGAGGGCCTGCTGTCGACGGTCGCCTGGCAGATCGGGCGGCAGACCACGTACGCGCTCGAGGCGGCGATCTTCGTCACCGGCGCCGCCGTCCAGTGGCTGCGCGACGGGCTCGGGATCATCGAGCACGCGGCCGACACCGAGGAGCTGGCCGGCTCGCTGGACTCCAACGACGGCGTCTACTTCGTGCCGGCCCTGACCGGGCTCGGCTCGCCGCACTGGGATCCCGTACGCGCGCGGCACGATCGTCGGGCTCACGCGCGGCAGCGGCCGCGCGCACCTGGCGCGGGCGGCGCTCGAGGCGATGGCCTACCAGGCGGTCGACGCCGTGCGCGCGATGGAGCGCAGCGGCAGCGAGCCGCTGGCCGAGCTGCGCGCCGACGGCGCGGCGACCGTCAACCGCTGGCTGATGCAGTTCCAGGCCGATGTCCTCGGCGTGCCGGTCGTGGTGCCCGAGGTGGCCGAGACGACGGCGATGGGGGCGGCGCTGCTGGCCGGCGTCGGCGCCGGCCTGCTCACGCTCGACCAGGTGGCGCGCATGGGCGAGCCGCGCGCGCGGTATGAGCCGGCCATGGGCGAGGACGAGCGCGAGTCGCTGCTCGACGGATGGCACCGCGCGCTGGAACGATCGCGCCGCTGGGCGTCAGAATGAGCGGGACATGACGGAGGAGAACCTGGCCCCGATGCGGGACCAGGTCTACAAGGACCCGCGCCCCGCCGAGCATTTCGCCAAGTTCCACGAGCGCTCGCGCACCCGCGAGCCGAACTGGGTCTACGAGGCGGTGCGGATCGCGATGTCGCTGTACGCCTGGACCTTCTTCCGCGCGCGCGGGATCGGCGCCGAGAAGGTGCCGGCCGAGGGGCCGCTGATCCTCGCGCCCAACCACTTCTCGTTCCTGGACCACTTCTTCCTCGGCGTCTCGATCCGGCGCAAGGTGCGGTTCATGGCCAAGTCGCAGCTGTTCAAGAAGCCGATGGAGTGGATCTACAGCCCGGGCGGCGTGTTCCCGGTGCGGCGCGGCTACGCCGACGAGGAGGCCTTCATCACCGCCCGCGGGATCCTGGCGAGCGGCGGCACGGTGGCGATGTACGCCGAGGGCGGGCGCTCGCGCACCGGCAAGCTGTCCGATTCGGTGCGGCCCGGGATCGGGCGGCTGGCGCTCCAGTCCGGCGCCACGGTCGTGCCGGTCGCCATCCACGGCTCGTCGAAGGTGCGCAACTGGAAGCGGCTCCAGTTCCCGAAGGTGACGATCCTCTACGGCGACCCGATCCGCTGGGAGCCGATCGAGGAGCCGACGCGCGAGCAGCAGCAGGAGGTCGCGAACGCGATCTTCACCGAGTTCCGGGCGCTCTACGACCAGCTCGACGCGGTCGGGCGGCGCGGGCGTGATGGAGCAGCGGCGCGAGCTGCGTCGCGCGTGATCCTGCGGCCGGGGGTGCTCGCCGGCGTTCGGGTCGCTGGCGCCCGGGCCCGTCGCGGACCGTCTCGTGGAACTGGGCGCCGAACCGTCGTCGGATGCGCCCGACGTCCTCGTCGTCGCAGGCTCCGCAGCATGTACCCGACGTGCTCGACGAGGCGTGGGACGCGATCCGCGCCGCGATGCGCGACGATCAGCTGATCGTGCTGATCGCCCCGCCGCCGGGCGACGCGCACGCCGAGGCGGCGCGGGCCGGCCTGGAGAACATGGCCCGCACGCTGTCGATCGAGTGGGCGCGGCGCGGGATCCGCCCGGTCGCCATCACCCCTTCAGCGACGACGAGCCCGGCGGAGATCGCCGAGCTCGTCGCCTTCCTCGCCTCGCCGGCAGGCGCGTACTACTCAGGCTGCCGCTTCGACCTGGGCGCGGCCGACGCGTAGCCGGCGACCGCCGCGGGTTGGGCATGAACAGCGCGGCGAGCGCGCCGACGGCCAGGACCGCCGCGCCGACCCAGATCGCGCTCGTCATGCCGTCCGTGTACGCCTGCGGCGACGCGTACGAGCCGTTGGCGGCGAACACGGTGGCCAGCACGGCCACGCCGAGCACGCCGCCGAGCTCGCGGATCGCGTTGGTGGCGCCCGACGCCTGCCCGGCCTCCTCCGGCCGCACGGCGCGCGAGGACGGCGTTGGCGGCGGGGGCGAAGACGAGCGCCATGCCGGTGCCGGCCATGACGAACGGCAGCACGAGCTCGCCGTAGGGCACGGTCGGGCTGGACACCGTCGCCAGCCAGCCGATCGCCACCGACTGCAGCGCCAGGCCGGTCGCCATCAGCGGCCGCGAGCCGATGCGGTCCGACAGCAGGCCCGCGATCGGCGCCACCAGCATCGGCATGCCCGTCCACGGCAGCGTGCGCAGCCCGGCCTCGAGCGGCGAGTAGCCCTGCGCGACCTGGAAGAACTGGGCCAGCAGGAAGATCGAGCCGAAGACGCCGAAGTACATCGCCAGCGACACGACGCTGACCGAGCTGAACGCGCGCGAGCGGAAGAACCGCAGCGGCAGCATCGGCTCCTTCGCACGCGACTCCCACACCAGGAAGGCGGCGATGAGCACGGCGCCGGCGATCAGCGAGGAGAGCACGGTCGTGCTCGTCCAGCCGAGCTCGGAGCCACGGACGATGCCGTAGACGAGGCCGAGCATGCCGGCGCTGGCGAGGGCGACGCCGCGCAGGTCGAGCGAGCGCGCCGGGCCGTGGCTCTCGTTCAGGTGGCGGGCGGCGAGCGGCAGCAGCGCGAGGCCGATCGGCACGTTGAGCCAGAAGATCCAGTGCCACGAGATGCCCTCGACGATCGCGCCGCCGACCACCGGGCCGAGCGCGACGCCGAGGCCGGAGATGCCCGACCAGGCGCCGATCGCCAGGCCGCGCTTCTCGGCCGGGAACGCGTCCGCGAGCAGCGTCAGGGTGAGCGGGGTGACGATGGCGGCCCCGACGCCCTGGAGGGCGCGGGCTGTGATCAGCGCGCCCGTCGTGGGCGCGAGTGCAGCAGCGGCGGAGGCGACGGTGAAGATGCCGAGGCCGATGAGGAACATCCGGCGGCGGCCGAAGCGGTCGCCGAGCGCGGCGCCGGTGAGGAGCAGCACGGCGTACGAGAGCGTGTACGCGTTGACCGTCCACTCGAGCGACTGGATCGTCGCGCCGAGATCGGCGCGGATCGACGGAAGCGCGTTGGTGACCACGAGGTTGTCGAGGACGACCATGAAGAGGGCGATCGAGACGATCGCGAAGGTCCATGCGGGGCGGGTGCGAGACATGGAAGTGAGTATTCACTCACTTCGCTGGAGCGTCAAGAGGCCGGTGAGCGGGTACGCGCCAAGTTAGTGGTCACTCACAACTTCAACTGCGCATTGAGGAAGGCACGGAACAGTTCGCGAGCCCTCGCAGCCAACCGCTGCGAGGGCCCGGAACGCCTCAGCCAGCCCAGGGAACCTCGACCGAGTCCTCGGTCGGCGAGTCCCGGGCGACGACGTACTCCGCCGGCTCCGCGTCGGAGAGGTTCTGGAGCAGGTGGGTCTCGCGCGGGGGCACGTAGACCATGTCCCCCGGCCCGATCGTGACCGTCTGCTCGAGATGGTCACCCCACTTGACCTCCAGGCTGCCGGACAGCATGTAGACGGCGCTCTCGCAGGAGTCGTGGTAGTGCGGCCGCGACTGGGCGCCCGCCGGCACGCGGAAGACGCCCATGTAGATGTTCGTGGCCCCCGCGGTCGCCTGCGAGATCTCGTGGCCGCCGACGACGCCACGCGGGGTGTCGCGGTCCTGGCCTTCTGCTTGGACGACCTTCATGGCGTCCAGACTAGTGCCAGGCCAACCTCAACCGCGCCAGACCCTCGGCGATCTCGGCCGGCGAGTGGGTGGTGAAGGAGAAGCGCAGCGTCGGCGCGATCGGGCTCGCCGGCGAAGAACGGATAGCCGGGGACGAAGGCGACGTCGTGCGCCAGCGCGCGCGCCAGCAGCGGCTCGGCGTCCCAGCCGTCCGGCAGCCGCGCCCACACGAACATGCCGCCCTCGGGGCGGTTGTGGGTCGAGCCCGGCGGGAGCGCGTCCGTCAAGCCCGTCGAGCAGCGCGTCGCGGCGGCGGCCGTACTCGGCGCGCAGGACCGCCGATGTGCGCGTCGAGGTCGACGGCGGCGAGCCAGCGCGCGGCGGCTGCCTGGTCGACGGTCGACGAGTGCAGGTCGGCCGCCTGCTTGGCCACGACCAGCGCGCGGCGTAAAGCCTCCGGCGTCCGCACCCAGCCGATCCGCAGCCCGGGGGCGGCGACCTTCGAGAGCGTCGAGAGCGCGAGCGTGCGGTCCTCGGCCATCGTGGCCAGGCTCGGCAGCGGCTCGCCGCGGTAGCGCAGCTCGCCGTACGGGTCGTCCTCGATCAGCCACAGCCCGCAGCTGCTCGGCGACGGCCGCGAGCGCGCGGCGGCGCTCGAGCGGCAGCGTGCGGCCGGTCGGGTTGTGGAAGGTCGGGATCGTGTAGAGCAGCGCGCGCGCCGTGCTCGGCGGCCGCGGCGGCGACCGCGTCGGGATCGAGGCCGTCGGCGTCGCAGGCGACCGGCACGACGACGGCGCCGGCGAGCGTGAACGCCTGGAGCGCCGCCAGGTACGACGGCTCCTCCACGAGCACGCGGTCGCCCGGCTCGATCAGCACCGCGGCGGCCAGCGTCAGCGCCTGCTGCGAGCCGCTCGTGACCAGCAGCTCGTCGGCCTCGGTCGGCAGGCCGCGCGCGGTCAGCCGGGCGGCGATCGCGGCGCGCAGCTCCGGGTTGCCCTCGGTCGTCGAGTACTGGAGCGAGCGGCCGGCGGCGTCGTCCGACAGCGCGGCCGCGAAGGCCGCCGCGCAGGCCGGCGGCGTCGAACAGCTCGGGCGCCGGCAGGCCGCCGGCGAACGAGATCACGCCCGGGCGCGCCGGTCAGCGCGAGGATCTCGCGCACCGGCGAGCTCGCGACGTCGCGTAAGCGGGCGGCGATCGGCGGTGAGTCGAGGGCGGTCACTGCGTGCTCCTTCGGGTCAGACGGGGTCGACACGGCGCTGGCCACCACCGGCACCCGCGGGGCGGGCGCGCTACACGGCGGCGGCGCGGCGTACTCGGAGCACGGGGCACACGTTAGGGAAGACGCTCTCGCGTGTCACGTCATTCCAATTCGGGGGTCGGGACAACAAATTTGAGATGTGCCCTTGACTTCGCGCCCGACTTTTGACAGAGGATGGCCATAACCCGATCGCAGGGCGACAGAACTTGCTGGCGGACAAGTTCCGGCGTGGGCCGTTACGTCAGGTTCCAACACCGGAGGGGGAGAGGGCAAATATGGGTCCGTTGGTCGAGTTCAGGCGGCGATTCGCTGCGCGCCGCTCGCCGTTCTATTGCGCATTGCCGGCGCTCGCTGCGCCGGCCGCCGCGGCGCCGACGCTGTCGGCGCGACGATCCACCCGCGCTCGGCTCGCGCGACTTCGCGCCGACGTGGGACGACAACGTCGCCGGCATGGCCGAGGCCTTCAGCTTCAAGGCGACGGCCGACGGGCCCGTCGACATCGTCAACGTCTACCTCGAGCGCCACTGGGACCGGCGCAAGATGGGCAATCCCGGCGCGCGACTGATCGCCGGCATCTACGCCGACGCCAACGGCCAGCCCGGGCGCGCTGCTCGGCCAGGGAAGCCTCACGACCTTCAGGTACGCCGGCTGGAACACGGTGCCGATCTCGGCGGCCGAGCTCGAGAAGGGCAAGACGTACTAGATCGCCATGCTCGGCCTGCGCGACGACTTCGTCTACCGCACCAACGGCACCGGGCACCGGCACGTCGCCGAGCTTCACGAGCCCGAAGGGCCAGTCCGGCCTGCTGTCGACGTGGAAGAGCGACGACCGCCGGTTCCCGAAGGACAGCCCGATCTCGGCCTATGCCGCCGAGCGCTACAGCGTGCTCGTCTTCACCAAGGGCTCGACCGGCAACGCGACGCAGGGCGTCGCCGCGCTGCGCGCGCTGGCGCGGGCCAACGAGGTGACCTTCGACGTCACCGACGACGCCTCCAAGTTCACCGAGGACAACCTCGCCAAGTACCGCGTGGTCGTCTTCCTCAACAACGCCGGCGAGCTGCTCAACGCCGACCAGCAGGGCGCCTTCGAGGACTACTTCCGCGGTGGCGGCGGCTTCCTCGGCATCCACTCGGCGATCGAGGCCGAGCCCGACTGGCAGTTCATGAGCGACCTGCTCGGCACGCGCGCCGAGGGCCGCACCGATCCGCTGTCGGCCACCACCAAGGTCGCCGACCGCGTTCACATCGCCAGCAAGGGCCTGCCCGAGTACTGGACCCGGTCGGACCGCTGGTACAACTTCACCAGCAACGTCCGTGGCTTCTCGCACGTCCTCGCGACGGTCGACGAGAACACCTACACCGGCGGCACGGACGGCTTCGACCATCCGATCGCCTGGTGCAAGGACTACCAGGGCGGCCGCTCGTTCTACACCGGCGCCGGCGGCACCGCCGACGCCTTCGCGGACGGCAACGTCCGCCGTCAGCTGGCCGGCGCGCTCGACTGGGCCGCGGGCAAGGCCGACAAGACCTACAGCGACTGCGGCGCCACCGTGTGGGCGAACTACCAGCAGACGAAGATCGCGGCTCCGCCGAACATCAATGAGCCGATCGGCTTCGACCAGCTGCCCGACGGCCGGATCATGCAGACCGTCCGCGACGGTCGCATCCGCATCCACGACCCGCTGACGGGCACGTCGACGGTGATCGCGACGATCCCGGTCTACCAGAACAGCGAGGACGGGCTCTACGGTCCCGCGTTCGACCGGAACTTCGAGCAGAACCAGTGGGTGTACTTCTACTACGCGCCCATCAACATGGACGGCGTCTCGGCGAGCGGCTCGCCGTTCCCTGCACAGACGCCGAACGGCAACGTACCGACCACGCCGCAGGCCGACCCGGCGTTCTGGGACGAGTGGAAGGGCTACTTCCAGCTCTCGCGCTTCAAGTTCGTCGACGGGCCGACCCCGACGATCGACCTCGAGAGCGAGCAGAAGATCATGAAGGTCGAGGTCAATCGCGGCGCGTGCTGCCACGTCGCCGGCGACATGGACTTCGACAAGGACAACAACCTGTGGATGACGACGGGTGACGACACGCCGGCGACGGCGGTGGGGACGAACAACAACCCGCCGCAGCACGACATGCTCACCAACGAGAGCCAGACGATCGCGGTCGCGAACGCGACGGGCGGCACGTTCACGCTGACCTTCGACGGTCAGACGACGGCGCCGATCGCCTTCCCGCTCGTCAACACGGAGATCGAGGCCGCGCTCGAGGCGCTGTCGAACATCGACGACGTCGCGGTCACCGGCACCGGCACGCGGACGGTCAACTTCCGTGCCAACCAGCAGCAGAAGGACGTGCCGCAGATGACGGCCGACGGCGGCGGGCTCACCGGGACCGGCCCGACCGTCACGATCGCCACGTCGGCGGCCGGCGGCTCTCTTCCAGGGGCCGTTCAACGACGCGCGGCGCAGCTCCACCAACACCAACGACCTGCGCGGCAAGCTGCTGCGGATCAAGGTCAAGGACGGCGACATCGCCGAGTCCGAGGAGAACCAGTTCGGTGGCTCGTACAACGTGCCGGCCGGCAACCTGTTCCCGCTCGGCACGGCGAAGACGCGGCCGGAGATCCACTCGATGGGCTTCCGGAACCCGTTCCGGGTCCAGGTCGACGAGGACGGCGTGGCCTACATCGCCGACTACTCGCCGGACTCGCAGAGCCCGACCGGCCTGCGGGCCGCGCAGGGCACGGGGCGGATCGAGATCGTCCGCAAGCCGTCCAACTACGGCTGGCCGATGTGTTACAAGACCGACCTCCCGATGTACAAGTGGGACTTCAACACTGCCACGACATTGGGTGAGACGTACGAGTGCGACAACCCGGATCACGGTCCGGCCAACACGTCGCGCTGGAACACCGGTCTGACGGACGGTGGCGCCGCCGATCACGAACCCGGACGTCTGGTACTCGTACCGCGACGACCTGTGGGGCACGCCCTGCATCGACAACTACAACGTCGCGGTCCCGGTCCAGCAGAGCTGCCCGCTGCTGTTCCCGGAGCTGAGGTCGCCGAATTCGAACAGCGTCGGGCCGCACCTGCTGCTCAAGTACGACTACGAGGAGGACAACGCGAGCACGACGAAGTTCCCGCCGTACTTCGACGACGCCGTGTTCTTCGGCGAGTGGACGCGCGACTACCTGCGTGAGATCCGCATCGACTCCAACAACGGGGTCCAGAAGATCAACGACACGCTGAGCTGCGGCGGCGTCGGCGCGGCGCGGGCGCTGGCATTCGGGTTCGAGTGCGACGGCCCGATGGACGCGCAGTTCGGCGACGACGGCAACCTCTACCTGATCACCTACGGCAACGGGTTCTTCGTCCAGAGCGCGCAGGCGGGCATGTACCGGTGGTCCTACGTCAAGGGCCAGCGGGCGCCGAACGCGGTGATGAACGCCGACCGGACGGACGGGCCCGCCCCGCTCACCGTGCAGTACTCGAGCGAGGGCACGCGCGATCCGGATCCGGGCGACGCCCTGTCGTTCGAGTGGGACTTCGACGGCAACGGGACGGTCGACTCGACCGATCCGAACGCGACCCACACCTACACCCAGGTCGGCGTCTACACGGCGCAGCTCGTGGTGAAGGACCCGAACGGCAACTCGGACGTGAAGACGCTGACGATCACGGTCGGCAACACGACGCCGACCGTCACGGTCAACACCCCGGTCGACGGCGACTTCTTCGAGTGGGGCCAGAACGTCCCGTACACGGTGACCGTCACCGATCCCGAGGACGGGGCAGCAGTCGAGCTGCGACCGCGTCGTGGTCGAGTTCGTGCTGGTGCACGACCAGCACGCGCACGGCGGCGAGCAGAAGACCGGCTGCTCGGGCGTGTTCGCCACCAACCCGGACGACGCCACGCACGGCGGCAGCATCGCCGGCAGCGTCAACGCGTCGTACACGGACCTGGGCGCGAACGGCCAGCCCGCGCTGACCGGCCAGGACCTGGCCGTCGTGCAGAACCGGATCCAGCAGGTCGAGTTCGTGCAGGAGCAGAACGGCACGACCGCGGCCAACACCAACGACCCGACCGGCGGCGGCCAGCACCGCTCCTCGCTGGATCCGGGCGACTGGTTCGCGCTCGACCGCCGGTACTACCTGGGCAACATGGACAAGAAGATCCAGTTCCGGTACGCGGGCGGCGGCGGCGGTCAGCCGGTCGGCAACGACCGCATGGCCGTCGAGATCCGCTCCGGCAGCCAGACGGGTCCGATCATCACGACCGTGACGCTCAAGGCCACGGGCACCAACAACAACACCTGGAGCACCCAGGAGTTCGACCTGGACTTCGCCGGGTCGCAGCGCCTGTTCCTGGTGTTCCGGTCCGTGACCGGCGGGCCGACCGCCGGCATGGGCAACATCAACTGGGTCGGGTTCACCGGCACCGGTTGGGGGGTCCCGGCCGGGCCGTGACGTAACAGCCGTGCGGGTGGGGCGCCTGGACTGCGGCGCCCCACCCGCCGCCGGCTACGTCGTCATCCCGGTGAACTGCCCACCGGTGATGTTCAGCACCTGGCCGTGGACGAAGTTCGACCACGGCGAGCAGAGGAAGAAGACGCCGCCGGCCGCCTCCTCCGGCGTGCCGGTGCGGCCGAGCGGGATCAGCATCGAGGCCATCCCGCGCATCTGGTCCGGGATGCCGAGCTGGACCTTCTCGCCGCCGATCTCCATCGTGTTGTCCTCGACCTTGGAGGCGGTCAGGCGCGTCTCGATCCAGCCGAAGGCGACGGCGTTGACGTTGATCTTGAACTGGCCCCACTCCTTGGCCAGCGTCTTCGTCAAGCCGACCACCGCCGCCTTGCCCGATGAGTAGTTGGCCTGGCCCGCGTTGCCCATCGTGCCGGAGATCGAGGAGACGTTGACGATCTTGCGGAAGACCTCCTCGCCGCGCTCGCGCTCGGCCTTGGCCGGCTCGCGCAGGTGCGGGGCGGCGGCGCGGATGACGCGGAAGGGGACGACGGTGTGGATGTCGAGCATCCGCTGGAACGCGTCGTCGGACATCTTGTGGATCGGCGCGTCGATCGTGTAGCCGGCGTTGTTGACGATGATGTCGAGCCGGCCCCACGCGTCGATCGCCGTCTGCACGAGCGCGTCGGGCGCGCCCGCCGCCGTCAGGTCGCCGCCGTAGACGACCGTCTCGCCGTCGATCTCGGAGGCGGTCTGCTCGGCGAGGTCGGCGTCGAGGTCGTTGATCAGGACCTTGGCGCCGTGCTCGCTCAGCAGCTCCGCCGTCGCGCGGCCGATGCCGCGCGCCGACCCGGTGACGATCGCCACCTTGCCGTCGAGAACTCCCATGTGCTCAGGCCTCGCAGTTCCGGAGGCCGGGGATTGTGGCGGCTACGCGGCGAGCGGCGCGGCAGCAGGCACGACGCGCCCGCCGTCGAGCTCGACGATGTTGTCCGCCACGGCGGCCGCGTCGTCGATGTCGCGCGTGAAGAGCACCACGGCGATGCCGTCCTCGTGGGCGACCTCGCGCAGGAGCATGAGCAGGTGCGCGCCCTCCTCGGGCTCGAGCTCGCCGGCCGGCTCGTCGGCCAGCAGCACCGACGGCGTGCCGACCAGGGCGCGGGCCAGGGCGGCGCGCTGGCGCTCGGCGGCGGTGAGCTGGCCCGGACGCTCGTCGCGCCGGTCGGAGAGGCCGACCCGCTCGAGCAGTGCGTCGATCGCGTCGGGCTCGGGCGCGCGGCGGGCGATCAGCAGCGGCAGCGCGATGTTCTCGCGCACCGTGATCGTGGGGAGGACGGAGGCGGCGGGGAGGAGGAGGCCGATGCGGTCGCGCCGCAGGCGCGTGAGCTCGAGGTCGTCGAGCCCGCGCAGGGCGCGCCCGTCGAGCGTCACGGTGCCGGCAGGCGGGCCGGTCGAGGCCCGGCCAGGAGGTGCAGGAGGGAGGTCTTGCCGGAGCCCGCCGGTCCGACCACGGCCGTGAGCTTGCCGGCCGGGGCTTCGAGCGATACGTCGCGGAGCACGTCCACGCGCGTGCGGGCATCTCCGACGCGGTGAAAGAGATTGTGCGCAATGACTCCAGGCATGGTTCGAACTGTCCCACCGCCTGCCGAACCGTAAAGGTCGGTTATCCGCACCTTTGCCGTGGGCCAGCACGACAATTACGCGAGCGAGCGCCCCAGGATCTCGCGCATGATCTCGTCGGTGCCGCCGCCGATCGGGCCGAGGCGGGCGTCGCGGACCGCGCGCTCGAGCTCGGGATCGGGGCCGAGCAGGCGCAGGCACTCGTCCTGGAGCTCGAAGTTCGCGCGCTGGGTGGCGAGCTTGGCCATCGTGACCTCGCGCACCGCGTCGCCGCCGTCGAGGTAGCGGCGCAGGGCGTGGTAGGTGAGCGCGGTGCCGGCGGCGGCGCGGGTCGCGAGGCCGGCGATGCGATGGCGAAAAGCCTGGCCGCGACGGCTCGGCGACCGCGCGCTCGAGCGTGCGCCGCATCGCGCCGACCGCGCCGAGCGCCATCACCAGCCGCTCCCACTGGAAGTTGGCCATGATCAGCTTGAAGCCGCGGTCGAGCTCGCCGAGCAGGTGCTCGCGCGGGACGAAGACCTCGTCGAAGGCGAGCTCGGCGGTGTCGGAGGCTCGCCAGCCGAGCTTGCTCAGCGCGCTCGCCGCGATGCCGTCGCCGCGCTCGAGGACGAGGAACGACACGCCTTGGTGCCCGGCCCCGCCGGTCCGCACGGCGGTCACGTAGAAGTCGGCGCGCACGCCGTTGGTGATGTAGGTCTTGGCGCCCGAGACCAGCCAGCCGCCGTCGACCGGGCTCGGCGCGCGTGCGCAGCGCCGCCACGTCGGAGCCGGCGTCCGGCTCGGTGATCGCCAGCGCCCCGATCAGCTCGCCGCGCACGGCCGGCTCGAGCCAGCGCGCCTTCTGCTCGGGGGTGCCGAAGCGGAAGACCGGCGGCGTGGCGATGTGGATGTGGGCGCCGATCCCGGCCGCCACGCCGCCCGACCCGCAGCGCGCCAGCTCCTCGGCCAGCACCGCGTCGGCCACCCAGTCGCCGCCGTACTTGAGCCCCAGCCAGCCACGCCGCGCGAGCGCCCCGAACACCTCGTTCGGGAACCAGCCGGCCTCCTCCCACTCGTCCGCGTGCGGTCGCAGCTCCGCCAGCACGAACTCGCGCGCGCGGGCGCGGA
>CAWDCT010000001.1:0-571810 GCA_963800905.1 uncultured Solirubrobacteraceae bacterium | reverse complement strand
ACGCCCCGCGCTGGGAGATCCAGGAGTCCTCGCTCGGCATCCCGCACGAGGAGGTGCGGATCGACGCCTCCGGCGACCGCAGCTGTCGGCCTGGTACGTCCCCTCGCGCAACGGCGCCGCCGTGCTCGTCGGCCACGGCTCCGGCGGCAGCCGCGAGCGCGTCATGGAGGAGATCCGCCTGCTCGCGAAGCACGGCTACGGCGTGCTCGCGTTCGACCTGTTCGGCAACGGCGAGAGCACCGGCCACTCGAACGGACTCGGCGACAACGCCCAGCCGGCCGTCGACGCCGCGCTCGACTACGTGGCGCAGCGCCCCGACGTCGACCCGGAGCGGATCGCCGCCTTCGGCTCGTCGCTCGGCGGCGAGGTGCTGCTCGAGGCGACGGCCCGCGACCCGCGGATCAAGGCCGTGATCTCCGACGGCGCCGCGCGCCCCGAGGACCAGGCCGAGGTCAACGAGCAGCGTCGCCGAGCGCGACTGGCAGCTCATGCTGAAGGCCGCGCGGCATCATCGGCGGCGACCGCGCCGCGCCGTCGCTGATCGACCTGATGCCGCGCATCGCACCGCGGCCGGTGCTGCTGATCGCCTCTGGCGGCGACCCCGACGAGATCCCGACCAACCGCGCGTACCGCGACGCCGGACCTCGGCTGAGCTGTACGAGATCCCCGAGGCAGGCCACACCTCGGGCCTGGCGGTGCAGCCGAAGGAGTACGAGGCGCGCGTGACCGCGTTCCTGAGCGCGCAAGGTCCAGTGCGGCGACGAAGTCACGGGTCGACGAGCACCCGAGGCGACGGCGCCGGCCAGGGCCAGGATCGCTGCGAGCAGCAGGATCCGGTCCAGGCCGGCGACGAACGCCTCCTCGGCGACGCGCGCGAGCTGCGCCGCCCTGGCGGGTGCGCGCCGCCGAAGGCGACGAAGTCGGCGGCGTCGCCGCGCTCGCCCGTCCGCGCGAGCCGGCGCGTGAACTCGTCGCGCCACGACGTGCTGGAAGATCGCGCCCCAGGCCGCGATGCCGGTGGCGATGCCGACCTGCCGGAACGTCGAGTTGATGCCCGACGCCATGCCCGAGCGGCGCGGCTCGACGACGCCGATGGCGGCGGTGGCGAGCGCCGGGTTGGTCGAGCCCGATGCCGCCGCCCGCGACGAGGAAGCCGGCCAGCAGAGCGGTCCAGTCGTCGCCGGGGTCGACGCCGCGCATGAGCAGCAGCCCGATCCCCACGAGCGTCAGCCCGCCGGCGAGGAACCAGCGCACGCCGAGACGCTCGGCGACTTGCCGGACAGCGGCGCGATCGCGAACGACATCAGCGTGATCGGCATGAAGCGCAGGCCCGGACTCGAGCGCGCTGTAGCCGAGGATGTTCTGCACGTAGAGCGTGAGGTAGAGGAACATCGCGAACATCGACGCCGACAGCACGAACGCGGCGACCGAGGCGCCGCAGAACGCGGGCTTGCGGAACAGCGCGAGGTCGAGGATCGGCTGGCGCACGCGCCGCTCGATCGATCACGAAGACGACCAGCAGCACGGCGGCGCCGGCCAGGCAGGCGAGGATCGCGGCGCTCCAGTCCTCGGCGTTGCCGCGGATGAGCGCCGAACACGGCGAGGAAGAGCGCGGCCGAGAACGTGACCGTGCCGGCCCAGTCGAGCGGCTCGCCGTGCGGGTCGCGCGACTCCTGCACGCGCGCGAGCGTGAGCGCGATCGCGCCGATGCCGATCGGCAGGTTGACGAAGAAGATCGCCTCCCAGCCGCTGGCCTCGACGAGCACGCCGCCGACCAGCGGCCCGATCGCCACGGCCGCGCCGGTGGTGGCTCCCCACAGGCCGATCGCGGTGCCGCGGTCGCGGCCCTGGTAGGCCGATGGCGAGCAGCGCCAGCGCGGTGGCGAACATCATCCCGCCGCCGACGCCCTGCAGCCCGCGCGCGAGGTTGAGCATCAGCGGCGAGCCGGCCAGCCCGCACAGCACCGAGGCGACGGTGAAGACCACGAGCCCGGCGACGAAGATCGCGGCGGCGCCCGAGGTCGTCGGCGATCGAGCCGGCGGTGAGCAGGAACGCGGCGAGCGTGAGCGCGTAGGCGTCGATCACCCACTGGAGGTCCTCGAACGAGGCGTCGAGGTCGCGCTCGATGTACGGCAGCGCGACGTTCACCACCGTGATGTCGAGCAGCAGCATGAACGTCGCCACGCAGACCGCCACGAGCGTCCACCACTTGGCCATGCGGCCTGACGGTACCGTGGTTCCGCGTGACCACGACGGGCCCCACGGTGCCGGACAGCCTCTGGGCCCGCCTGCGAGCCGACCCGGTGCGGGCGCCCGAGCACATCGCGCTCGCGGCGTCCGCAATGCACGCCCCGGCCGCCGCCGAGTGGGCGGCCGAGAAGCGCGGCCGGCTCGCCGTCGCCGGCCCCGAGCTCGCCCGCATGGCCAAGCGCCGCCACGCGACGCTGGCGCGCTTCGAGGGCGCGGCGACCGGCGTCGGCGGCATCTTCACCGCGGTCCCCGACGCGGTGGCGCTGGCCTGGATCCAGTCGCGGCTCGTGTTCTTCGTCGCCGCCGCCTACGGCTTCGACCCGCACGACCCGATGCGCCCCGCCGAGCTGCTCGTCCTGCGCGACCTCTACCCCGACCCGCAGACCGCGCGGCAGGCGCTCGACGGCATCGGCAAGACGGTCGCCGAGGCGTACGTCGGCACCGACGATCGAGCGCGGCCGCGAGCAGGCGATGCTGTCGCGGCTGCTGCGCTTCGTCGGCAAGCGCACGGCCAACCGCGCCGCCCGCCGCCTGATCCCGGGGGTCGCGATCGCGTTCAACGCGATCGCCAACGAGCGCGACACGCGGGCGCTGGCCGACAAGGCGATCCGGTTCTACGGCGGCTGAGGGGCCGCGAACTTCAACTGCGGCTGGGTAGGGCGGCGAGGGCTTCGGCCGCGTCGGCCTGCCGATTGGTCGACTTTTCGACCGCATAGCCGGACAACGTCGACCAATCGAGCCCGCGCGCGGCCTCGATCCCGCCTCCCTACCCAGCCGCGAAGTTCGCGCCCTCAGACCGGCAACACGGCGCCGTTCAAAGCCGCCGACTCGTCACTGCACAGGAAGCGGATGACGCTCGCGACCTGCTCCGGCGGCGTCATCTTCGCGTTCGGGTTGGCGGCCCGGTTGGCCGGCGTGTCGATCATCGTCGGCGCGATCACGTTGCAGCGGACGCCCTCGTCGGCGTGCTCCTTGGCGACCGCGCGCGCGAAGGCGGCGACGGCCGCCTTGGAGGCCGCGTAGCCCGAGCCGCCGGCCCACGGCTCGAAGGCGGCCTTCGACGACACGCAGACGATCGCGCCGCCGCCGGCCGCCACCAGCCGCGGCAGCGCGCTCTGGGTGACCAGGTAGGTCGGGCCGCAGGTTGAGCTCGAACATCGCCTCGAAGTCGGCGGGCGGCGTGTCGGCCACGGGCTGGCCGTCCTTGAAGCCGCCGACGAGGTTGGCGACCGCCTTCAGCGGCTGCGCCGTCGTCGCCCGCCGCCACCCGCACGGCGCGGTCGACGTCGTCGGGATCGGAGAGATCGGCCTACACGGCCTCGGCCGCCGTCGGGCAGCCGCTCCTGGTCGCCCTCGACGATGTAGGTGACGACGACGCGCCAGCCGGCGGCCAGGAACGCCTCGACGACGGACACTCCGAGGCCGCCGGTGCCGCCGGTGATCAGCACGGTGGACATGTCATGGATGTTGCCACGGAGCCGTCCGCCGCCCGGTCTAGCGTTGCGTGCCATGTTCGTTCGCGAGCTCGTCGACGGCCAGGACATCGAGCAGGTGCTGCTCGTGCGCGAGCGCGAGCTGCGCTCGAACGGCGACGGCGAGTACCTGCGGCTGACGCTCGGCGACCGCACGGGCGCCGTGGTCGCGCTGGTCCGCGAGCACGTGTCCGAGCTCGTGCCGGTGTGCGAGGCCGGCACGCCCGTGGCGGTCTCCGGCCGCTACGCCGTGCACCCGCGCTACGGCCCGGAGCTCGCGGTGCGCTCGCTGCGGCCGGCCGAGGCGCACGAGTACGAGCTCGACGACCTGCTCGACGGCCCGCCGCGGCCGGTCGCGCCACATGGAGCAGGCGCTGCGCGACCTGATCGCCCAGGTGCAGAACCCGCACCTGCGCACGCTGCTCGACCGCGTGCTCGGGCCCGAAGCGCCGACGTGGCCGGCCTTCCGCGACGCCCCGGCCGCCAAGCGCTACCACCAGGCCTACCGGCACGGGCTGCTCGAGCACTCGCTGAGCGTCGGCGAGGCGGTGGCCGTGATCTCGACGACCTTCCCGCACATCGACCGCGACGTGGCGATCACCGGCGCGCTGCTGCACGACATCGGCAAGCTCGACGCCTACACGTCCGACCCGCTGGCGATCGACCTGACCGACCTCGGGAAGCTGCACGGCGAGATCGCGCTCGGCTACTACCGGATCCGCAGCGAGATCGAGGCACATCCCCGGACTTCCCCGCGCGAGCTGGCGGCCGCCGTGCTGCACATCATCCTCAGCCACCACGGCCAGCTCGAGCACGGCTCGCCGGTCGTCCCGTGCACGCGCGAGGCGACGCTCGTGCACATGATCGACAACCTGGGCGGCAAGCTCGGCTCGTTCGACCGGCTCGAGAAGGCGCTGCCCCAGCGGCTCGGCCTGGTCGGGGTACGACCGGGCGCTCGGCGGCGGCGCCTACTTCGCCGCCCGCCAGGCGGCGTAGACCGGCGACAATGCGAGGGTGACGGACGGCTGGATCGAGCTCGAGCGCGCGCGCTGGCCGCGAGGCCGCGGCGGCCTTCCGCGCCGCGGAGGAGACGGCCGCCGTCGCAGGAGGGGCTGAGCTGGGCGGCGTGGTGGCTCGACGACGGTCCGACCGTGTTCGCCGCCCGCGAGCGCGCCTTCACGCTCTACCGCGACGGCGGCGACGCGCTGGGGGCGGCGCGGATGGCGCTGTGGTTGGCGGTCGACGAGCTCGACTTCCGCTCATCGTGGGCCGTCGCCAACGGCTGGCTCCAGCGTGCCGAGCGGCTGCTCGAGGGCATCGAGCCGGCGCCCGAGCACGGCTGGCTCGCCTTCCACGAGGGCTACATCGCCCACGCGAGCGGCGACACCGCGCGCGCCGGCGAGCTCGCCCGCACCGCCACCGAGCTCGGGCGCCGGCTCGGCGTGCCCGACCTCGAGATGCTGGGGCTGGCGCTCGAGGGCGCCACGCTGGTCGCCTGCGCCCGCGTCGACGAGGGCATGCGGCGGCTCGACGAGGCGACCGCGACGGCGCTCGAGGGCGGCGCCGCGAACCCGATGTCCGGCGCCTGGACCTTCTGCTTCCTCGTCTCCGCCTGCACCGCGGTGCTCGACTACGGCCGCGCCGCGCAGTGGTGCGACCGGATCGCCGAGTTCGCCGAGCGCTACGGCAGCCGCATGATGCTCGGCTACTGCCGGGCCGAGTACGGCGCCGTCTACCTGTGGCGCGGCCGCTGGGGCGACGCCGAGGCGATGCTCGAGGCCGCGATCGAGGACTTCATGCAGTCGCGCCCGGGGATGGTCGGCGGCCCGCTCGCCGGTCTCGCCGAGCTGCGCCGCCGCCAGGGCCGGCCCGCCGACGCGGCGCGGCTGTGCGAGCAGGCCGAGGGCTCCTCGAGCGGTCAGCTCTGCCTGGCGCGGATGGCGCTCGACCGCGGCGAGCCCGCAGGAGGCCGCCGAGCTGGCCGAGCGGCTGCTGCGCAACGTGCCCGAGCATCGCCGGCTGTCGCGAGCGCCGGCGCTCGAGCTGCTCGTGCGGGCGCGCGCCGCCGGCGGCGACCTCGACGGCGCCGCCGCCGCGCTGGCCGTCCCTGCGCGAGGTCGAGCGCGAGGTGGGGACCGACCCGCTGCGGGCGTGCGCCGACATCGCCGAGGGCGCGCTGGCGGCCGCCCGCGGCGAGCACGACCGCGCCCGCGTGCTGCTCGAGGACGCCGTCGACGCCTTCACGCGCAGCGGCGCGCCGTTCGAGGCCGCACAGGCGCGGCTCGCGCTGGCCGACAGCCTCGCCGCGCTCGGCCGCGGCGACGCCGCCGAACGCGAGGCCGCGGCGGCGCGCGAGCGTCTGCGCGAGCTTGGCCGCCCCGGCTGCCGCCGCCGCTCCCGAGCTGACGCCGCGCGAGCGCGAGGTGCTCGCGCTGCTCGCCGAGGGGCTCACGAACCGCCAGGTCGCCGAGCGGCTCGTGCTGAGCGAGCACACCGTCCACCGCCACGTCACGAGCATCCTGCGCAAGCTCGACCTCCCGTCGCGCACCGCCGCCGCCGCCGTCGCGATCCGCTCCGGCCTATAGCCAGAATTGGCCATGCGCGCCGCAGCACGGTTGGCCGGTGCGGGCGAAGTCACGCGCGCCGCGCGCCCGTACCGTCGGCGCATGGAATCGACGACGACACCCTGGGCGCTCGGCGACTACCACCGCTTCGCCAAGGACATGATCTGGAACTTCGGCCCCACGCTCGTGGCGGCGTGCGGCATCACCGCCCGGGCAGCGCGTGCTCGACGTGGCGGCCGGCACCGGCAACGTCGCCCTCCGCGCGGCCGAGGCCGGCGCCGACGTCGTGGCCTGCGACCTCGAGCCGGCGCAGCTCGAGATCGGCCGGGAGGAGGCTCCCGAGATCGACTGGGTGCAGGCGGACGCCGCGGCGCTCCCGTTCGCCGACGGCGAGTTCGACGTCGTGACCTCGGCGGCGGGCGTCATGTTCGCCCCCGACCACCAGGCGGCGGCCGACGAGCTCGTCCGCGTCTGCCGGCCCGGCGGCACGATCGGGCTGATCACCTTCACGCCCGAGGGCATGGCCGGCGACTTCTTCCGCATGTTCGGCGCGGAGCCGCCGACCCTGTGGGGCGACGAGGACCACGTCCGCGGCCTGTTCGGCGACCGCGTCGCGCTGCGGTTCAGGCGCGGCACCTACGTCGAGCGCGCGCCCGGCGGGCCGCGGGGCTTCGTCGACTACTACAAGGCGACGTTCGGCCCGGTGATCGCCGCCTTCGACAGCCTCGACGACGCGGGCCGCGCCGAGCTCGACAGCACCTTGCTCGACCTTCGCGACGCGCTGGAACACCGGCACGCCCGGCGGCCCCGCGGCGCTCCCGGTCGAGTACCTGCTGACCGTCGGGACTAAGCGGCCTTGAGCAGCGCGTCGATCATCACGCGCAGCTCCTCGGCCGCGGCGTGGATGCGGGCCGCGTAGTCGCGCCGCGCGTCGTCGGAGATCGGCTTGTCGGCGGCCAGGACCTCGGAGAAGCCGGCCACGATCGTCAGCGGCGTGTTCAGGTCGTGCCGCAGGCGGCGGAGCTCGTCGTCGGTCACGAGTCCGGCCCCGAGATGTAGCCCTCGCGCAGGGCGATGGCCACGGCGTGCACGCGGGTGTGGGCTTCGAGCTTGCTCATGGCGTTGCGGATGTGGGTCTTGACGGTCTCACTCGACAGCACGAGCCGCTCGGCAACATCTTCACCGGTGAGGCCCTGTGCAAGTAGGTCCATGATCTCGCGTTCGCGCTTGGAAAGCGACGGCATCCGCTGCGTCGTCTGGCGCGAGAGCAGCGCCGGGCGCAGCCGCGGGTCGACGTAGGTGCCGCCGCCGGCCACGGTCTCGAGCGCCCCGGTCAGCTCGCTCGGCGTGCCCTCCTTGAGCGCGTAGCCGCGCGCGCCGGAGTCCAGGCCGCTGATCAGCAGCTCGACGTCGCTCGAGCCGGTGTAGAGCACGACGCGCCGCTCGGGATCGGCGTCGAGGACCTGCCGCGTGAGGTCGATGCCGGAGTCCTCGCCGAGCCGGATGTCGACCAGCGAAACATCGGGATCGAGCCGCTCGATCAGCTCGCGACCCTCGGCGGCGGTGCCCGCGGTGCCGACCACCTCGCACCCCTCGCGCCCGAGCAGGAGCTCGAGCCCCTCGCGGAGGGCCTGGTGATCTTCGATCAGGACGAGGCGCATCGACACGGCGTGGATCTGTATCGGCACTCGCGCGGATCGCTTCAATCTGCCGCAAAGAGCGCCGCGTCACAGGGTAGGGGGATCGCGCCCATACGGTCACGTCTAAGGTTGGAGCCAGGTTTGGCGAAGGACACCGAAAAGCTGATCAGGCAGCTCTCGCTGATCTCGTACCTGATGGCCGAGCGCCGGCCGGTCACAGCCACCGAAATCCGGCGCGACGTGGAGGGCTACTCGGACATGACCGAGGACGCCTTCGCCCGCCGCTTCTACGCCGACCGCGCGGAGCTCGACGCGCTCGGCATCCACCTGACCGTCGACAAGCCGGCCGACGGCTTCTCCGAGCAGGAGAACTACTCGCTCGCCCCGGAGGCCTTCCACCTGCCGGCGATCGAGTTCACCGACGACGAGCGCGCGGCGCTGCAGACCGCGCTCACGCTGCTCGACGGCGAGTTCGCGTACGCCGAGCCGCTGCGGCTCGCGCTCCAGCAGATCACGTGGGGGCGGCCGAGCCCGCTCGGCTCGAACCTCCAGCAGACGATCGGCCTCGGCATCACGGCGTCGGCCGGCGGCGCCGAGGTGTCGGCGCGCCTGGCGAAGATCGACACCGCGATCTACCGCCGCAAGCGGATCGAGTTCGAGTACTACACGATGCAGTCGGACGCGACGGCGCTGCGCAAGGTCGACCCGTACCACCTGCTGTTCGAGGGCGGCCAGTTCTACCTCGTCGGCTACTCGCACGAGCGCCAGGACGTGCGCGTGTTCCGGCTCTCGCGCATCCGCGGCAAGGTGGCGTACGCGACCAAGGCCGAGCACGACTTCCAGCGCCCCCCCGACTTCGACCCGCGCGAGTACGCCGGCCGCACGCCGTGGCAGCTCGGCGACCCGGTGGGCACCGCCGAGGTCTGGGTCTCCGACGACGTGTCCTGGTACGTCGAGCGCCAGTTCGGCGCCTACGGCGAGCTGCGCGACAACCTCTTCCACACCGCCTACGCCGTGCCGCGGCTGGTGATCTCGTGGGCGCTCGGCCTCCAGCAGCACGCGCGCGTCGAGGGCCCGCCCGAGCTGGCCGAGGAGGCGCGCGAGCGGATCGACCGGATCGCCGAGCTCCACCGCGGCGACCCGCCGCCGCTGACCGCCGCGCCGCCCGCCGCCGAGGTCGAGAGCGACGCCAACGGCCGCGGCCGCGGCGGCGAGGGCACGATCCGGCCCGAGCGATTCGCCCGCCTCGTCACCCTGGCGTCGGTCCTGATCGCGGCCGGCCGCGAGGGCCGGCGGCTGCCCGTCGACGAGGTCTGCGAGCAGCTCAAGATGTCGCCGCAGGAGCTGCGCGAGGACATCTCGGTCCTGAACGTCGTCAACTTCGGCGGCGGCGCCTACGTGATCTACGCCGAGGTGCTGCCGAGCGGCGAGATCGAGGTCGACCCCGAGCCGTATTCCGACACCTTCGACCGCCCGGCGCGGCTGCTGCCGATCGAGGCCAAGGCGCTGGTGGCGGCGATCGACCTGCTCAACCTCGCCCAGCCCGAGCTCGGCAGCGCGCGCGAGAAGGTCGTCGCCGCGCTCGGGCACGACCCGGTCGAGGAGGGGCTCCAGATCACGTCGCCGACGGTCGCCGACGACGTCGCCCACACGGTCGAGCGCGCGGTGCACGAGAGCCGGCTGCTCGAGATCGAGTACTGGTCGGGCGAGCAGCGCTTCTCGGAGCGGCGGATCGAGCCGTACGCGCTGTTCAACGGCCGCGAGGCCTGGTACGTGGCCGCCTTCGAGGACGGGCTCAAGCACTTCCGGCTCGACCGCATCAAGCGCGCGGTCGCGCTCGACGAGCACTTCGAGCGCCGCCCCGAGCTGGCCCCGCTGGCCGACGTCGGCGGCTGGCCGCGCACCGGCGAGATCGAGGGGTCGCAGATCGCGCGCGTGTGGATCTCGCCCGAGCAGGCGCGCTGGGCCCGCGAGGAGCGGACGGTCGTCGCCGAGAACGAGGACGGCTCGATCGTCGTCGAGCTGCCGTTCCAGGGCGTCGACTGGCTCGTGAAGGAGATCCTCCGGGAGGCCGGCGACGCGGCGGTGCTCGAGCCGCCCGAGGCGCGCGAGGCGGTTCTCCACGCCGCCGAGAGCCTGCTCGCCCGCACGGCGTGAGCCGCAGGGCCCAGATCGTCATGTCGGCCGAGGAGGTCACCTCCTTCCTCGACGAGCAGCGCGTGGTCACCTGCGCCACGCTCGGCCGCGACGGCTGGCCGCACCTGATGCCGCTCTGGTACGTCGTGCGCGACGGCGAGCTGTGGGCGTGGACGTACGCGAAGTCGCAGAAGGTCCGCAACCTCGAGCGCGACACGCGCTGCACGCTCCAGGTCGAGACCGGCGACACCTACGACCAGCTGCGCGGGGTGATGCTGAAGGCCGAGGCGGTCATCCACCGCGAGGGCGTGCTCGAGCTCGGCGTCGAGATCTTCGAGCGCTACACCGGCGGGCCGGTCGATCCGGAGCACCTGCGCGGGCAGGCGGCCAAGCGCGTCGGGCTCCAGTTCGTCGTGCGCGAGGTGGCCAGCTGGGACCACCGCAAGCTCGCCGGCGTGTACTAGGCCCGCGCGGCGAGGCGCTTGGCGCTTTCACGTCGAATAGCGACGGAAAGGCGCCATGGACCTCACGCGGCGGTCGATCCCGCTCCCTTAATGCCGAAGTTGACGTTCGCCCGCGTCGAGCACGCGCAGGAACGCCTCGACCACGTCAGGTCGAACTGCGTGCCGGCGCCGCGGTCGAGCTCGGCGCGCGCCTCGGCCTCGGCCAGCGCGCGGCGGTACGGGCGGTCGGCCGTCATCGCCTCGTAGGCGTCGGCGACCGCGAGGATGCGGCCCTCGAGCGGGATGCTCTCGCCGGCGAGCCCGTGCGGGTAGCCGGCGCCGTCGATCCGCTCGTGGTGGGCGAGCACCCAGGTGGCGACGTCGCGCAGGTTGGCGTGCTCGAGGATGCGGGCGCCCATCTCCGGATGGCGCCGGATCTCCTCCCACTCGGACAGCTCGAGCCTGCCGGGCTTGAGCAGCACCGCGTCGGAGATGCCGAGCTTGCCGATGTCGTGCAGCACGCCGGCCACGCGCACGCGCTCGACCTGGTCGGCCGGCAGCCCGAGCTCGTCGGCGATCCGCTCGGCGTAGCGGCCGACGGTCTCCGAGTGGCGGGCGGTGGCGACGTCGCGCAGGTCGAGCGTCTCGGCCAGCAGCATGGCCGCCTCGAGCTGCTCGCCGGCGCGGTCGTCGGCCAGCGCGTCGAGCATCGCCAGCGTCTCGGCGTGGTGGACCACGCAGCGGTCGCGGCCCAGCCGCTTGGCCGCGAAGAGCGCGCGGTTGGCGGCCCGCACGAGTCCCTCGGCGCCGTCGGTCGGCCCGGAGTCGGCGATGCCGACCGAGACCGAGATCGGGACCGGGAAGTCGCGGAACTCGGCCGCCACCTCGCGCCGTAACCGCTCGGCGACGGTCAGCGCGTCACGCTCGCCGACGCCGGCCAGCACCAGCGCGAACTCCTCGCCGCCGAGCCGGACGGCCGCGTCGTTCTCGCGCGTGCAGGCGCGCAGCAGGTCGGCGAAGCGGCGCAGGACGTCGTCGCCCGCCGGATGGCCGAGCGTGTCGTTGACGCGCTTGAAGTGGTCGAGGTCGCAGATGACGAGCGCGAACGGCCCGCGGCGGCTCTCCAGCCCGTGCTCGAAGCCGCGGCGGTTGTGGAGCCCGGTCAGCGGGTCCAGCTCGGCGAGGTCGCGCAGCCGCTCGACCTGGCGCGCGGCCTCGATCGCGCCGACGGCGTGGTTGGCGAAGGCGCGTAGGGCGCGCAGCTCGTCGATGCCCGGCAGCAGGCGGTCGGCGGGATCGTCCGCCCACAGGAACCCGAGCAGCGCCCCGGCGCGGTCACGCAGCGGCACCATCAGCCAGTGGTGGTCCCAGGCGAGCGGGCCGCGGCCGTTCTTGCGCGACTTGTAGACGACCGGCATCCCCGCCTCGGCGGCCAGCGCGCCGGCCGTCTCGCTGTCGAGCAGCACGCAGCCCTCCTGCACGCGCTCGGCCGGGATCATCCGCTCGAGCGCGGCGGCCGTGAACCAGCCGACGCCCTCGACGAAGTCGAAGCCCACGCCGGCGGTCGGCAGCAGGCGGCCGTCGCCCGCCTCGTCGAGGAAGACGCCCGCGAGCTCGAAGCCGAGCGCGTCGCGGATCCCCTCGCACACCGCTTCGAGCATCTCGGCGCGTGACCGGGTCGAGGTCAGCTCCGAAGACACGCGCAGCAGGTGCTCGACGGCCGCGCGGTGGCGGGCCGTCTCGGCGGCGAGCTGGGCGTGCTCGATCACGCTGGCCACGATCGAGGCGACCGCGGAGAGGACTTCGAGCGCGGCGTCGCCCGGCCGGCGGCCGTCGACCGGCTCGTCGAGCGAGAGGAAGGCGAGCCGGCGGCCGTCGGACGCGGTCAGCGGCACGAGCAGCGCGTCGTCGGGATGCCAGGCGTCGGGCCCGCCCCCGCCCACGCTGCCGGACACCCACGTCATGTCGAGGCTCGCGAAGTCGAACTCGTCGTGCGGCACCAGGTAGGCGCCGTGGCGGCGGAAGCGCTCGTCGAGGAGCTTGTCGAGATCGGACGTCGCGACTCGCCGGCCGAGCAGCGCCTGCCGTGCCGCCTCGTCCCGTTCCTCGGCGACGACGACCTCATAGTCGTCCCACGCCGGGCGGTACATGTTCACCACGACGGCCGCGAAGCCCAGCTCCTGCGCCAGCGTCGCCGCCGTCGACTCGAGCAGCCGCGTGAGGTCGTCGTGCGAGCGCACGACCGCCGCCACGTCGAGCAGTGCGCGGAGGCTGGAGAGGGTGCCGGCCTCACGGCCGGTCGTCACGGGTGCGGACACGTTGCGTTCCTGTATCGGCGCGTAAGGCCGATTCCTCTAGGCTGCGGGCGCGATGGAGGACCTCAAAGGCCTGATCCTGTCCGGCGGGCGCGGCACGCGGCTGCGGCCGATCACGTTCACCTCGGCCAAGCAGCTGGTCCCGGTGGCCAACAAGCCGGTGCTCTTCTACGGCATCGAGGCGATGGCGGCAGCCGGGATCCGCGAGGTCGGGATCATCATCGCGCCGGAGACCGGCGACGAGATCCGCGAGGCGGCGGGCGACGGCTCGCAGTTCGGCGTCCGGATCGAGTACATCGTGCAGGACGAGCCGGCCGGGCTGGCCCACGCCGTGCTGACCGCCGAGCCGTTCCTCGGCACCTCACCGTTCGTGATGTACCTGGGCGACAACCTGCTCCAGGGCGGCATGGAGGACCTCGTGCAGGAGTTCCGCGCGCAGGCCCCCGAGGCCCTGATCCTGCTCACGCCGGTACCGGACCCGCAGAACTACGGCGTGGCCGAGCTGGGCGACGACGGGTCGGTCGTCCGGCTGGTCGAGAAGCCGCGCGAGCCCGCCACCGACCTCGCGCTGGTCGGCGTCTACATGTTCACGCCGCGGATCCACGAGGCCGCGCGCGCGATCGAGCCGTCGCCGCGCGGCGAGCTCGAGATCACCGACGCGATCCAGTGGCTGGTGGACAATGGCCACCGCGTCGAGCCGCATGTGGTGCGCGGCTGGTGGAAGGACACCGGGCGGCTCGAGGACATGCTCGAGGCCAACCGCCTGATCCTCGACACGCTCGTGCGACGGATCGACGGCGAGCTCACGGACGCGCAGGTCGACGGCCGCGTCGTGGTCGAGGAGGGGGCGCTCCTGGAGCGGGCCAACGTGCGCGGGCCGGCGATCATCGGCGCGGGCGCCGTGGTGCGCGACGCCTACGTCGGCCCCTACACGGCGGTCGGCCGCAACTGCGTGATCGAGGCCAGCGAGGTCGAGCACTCGATCCTGCTCGAGGGCTCGTCGGTGCGCAACCTCGACGGCCGCATGGAGTCGTCGCTGCTCGGCCGCGACGTGACGATCTCGCGCGGCGACCGCCAGCCGCGCGCGTACCGGTTCATGGTCGGCGACAAGTCGGAGATCGGGATCCTTTAGGCGGGCCATGGGTCGCGAGGTCGTCGCCCGCGTCCTGCTCGCCTATCGCCGCGCTGCTCGTCGTAGCGGCGGTGGCAGCCGGCTACGTCCGCTACGAGCTGCTCTCGGAGCGACACTTCTCCGACCGCGCGGCGTCGGCGCTCGCGGACCCCGACGTGCGGACCGTCCTCAGCCGGGAGATCACCGACCGCGTCGTCCTGCGCGAGGTGCCCGACCTCGTGTCGGCGAGGCCGCTGATCGAGACGGCCGTCGCGGGCATCGCCGGCTCGCCGCCGTTCCTCGCGCTGTTCGAGGACGGTGTCCGCCGCGTGCACGGCGCTCTGCTGTCCGGCGACGACTCGCGCCTGCGGCTCGACCTGCGCGACATCGGCGTCCTCGTGCAGTCGGCGCTCGTGCACCTGCCGATCGAGGGTCTCGATCGCGTCCAGGCCGATGTCGCGCTCCAGGTGACGCTCGTCAACAGCGTCACCGAGACGGCGGCGGAGACCGCCCAGCGCCTCCGCATGCTCTCGATCGTGCTGATCGTCGCGGCCCTGCTCACCGCCTCCGCGGGCATCGCGCTGTCCGCGCAGTGGCGGCGCGCGGTCCAGATCCTCGGCTTCTCGGTCGCCGGCGCGGCCGTCGCGCGCGGTCCTGCTGCTCGCAGGCGCGCGCGTGGCCGTCGAGCGGTTCGCGAGCGACGGTGGCTGGAGCGGCGCGCCGCCGGCGCGGTGTGGGACGCGTTCCTCGGCGATCTCAGCAGTCTGCTGCTGCTCGTCGCGGCGCTCGCGATCGTCGTCGCGGCCGCGGTCGCGACGCAGGCGACGCTCCCCGACCTCCTGCCGGCGCTGCGGCGGGGCTGGCAGGTCGCCTCGCGCACGCCTCGTCACGTCATCTGGCGCGTGGCGCGTGGGGCCGCGCTCGCGGTCCTCGGCCTGGCGATCATTCTCCAGCCGCTGACCGCGCTGCGGCTGGTCGCCATCGCCGGCGGCCTGCTCGTGCTCTACGCCGGGGTCGACGAGCTGCTGGGCGCGGCGCGCGACCGGCGCGCCGCCAAGGCCGAGATCGGCCGCCGCGACCTGCTGGCGTCGCTCGCGCCGGTCGGTGTCGGGGTGGTCGCGCTCGCCGTCGTGGCCCTGTTCCTGGCGCGCGGCGGCACGACGGCGCCGGCCGTGGTCCGTAGCGCGACGTGCAACGGCAACGTCGAGCTGTGCGGCAAGCGCCTGGACGAGGTCACGCTTCCCCGCCTCGCACAACTCGATGTCCTCGTCGGCCGAGGAGGGCTGGTTCTCCGCCGCCCACACGCTGTCGATCCGCGACCAGCTGCGCGCCGGCGTGCGCGGCCTGCTGATCGACGCGCACTACGGGTTGCAGGCCGGGAACGCGGTGCGCACCGATCTGTCGGAGCGCGCCGAGCAGGCCGCCAACAAGGACCGCGAGCTCTACCTTCAGACGCTCGGTCCCGAGGGCTTCGCCGCGATCCAGCGGATCCGCGACCGCGTCCTGCCCGGTGAGGGCAAGCCCGGCGTGTTCCTCTGCCATCGGTTCTGTGAGCTTGGCGCGACCGAGATCACGGGCGCCCTGCGCGAGGTCCGGGAGTTCCTCGTCGAGCAACCGGACGAGGTGCTGATCATCGTGATCGAGGACTACGTGCTGCCGTCGGAGATCGTCACGGCGTTCGAGGAGTCCGGGCTCGCCGAGAAGGTCTATCGCGGCCCGCCCGCCGGCCCCTTCCCCACCCTGCGGGAGATGATCGACCGCGAGCAGCAGGTCGTCGTCTACGCCGAGAACCATGGCGGCGCGGCGCCGTGGTACACGACCGGCTACGACGCCGCGCTCCAGGAGACGCCGTTCACCTTCAAGCGCGCGGCACTTCTGGACACTTCGTCGAACTGGCCGGTGTCCTGCGTCCCGAACCGCGGGACCGACGAGGCGCCGCTGTTCCTGATCAACCACTGGGTCAACACCGACCCGACGCCGCGACCGTCCGACGCGGCCAAGGTCAACGCCCGCCCGGTTCTGGCGGGCCGCGCTCGCGAGTGCCAGCGGATCCGCGACCGGCACCCGACGCTACTCGCGGTGGACTTCACCCAACAGGGCGACCTCTACGGCGCGGCCGACGTGCTCAACGGCGTCGAGTAGGACGCGGTCGGCATCCCCGAGCTCGTCGGGTGTGTGCGTGGTGGTCACCGCCCACACGGTCATGCCGGCGGCGCGGGCAGCCTTGATCCCGGCCGGCGCGTCCTCGATCACGAGGCAGTCGGCCGGATCGGCGCCGAGCGCGGCGGCTCCCGCGAGGTAGGGGTCGGGGTGCGGCTTGCCGCGCTCCGTGAGGTCAGAGGTGATCAGCACCGCGGGCGCGGGCAGGCCGGCGGCCTCGAAGCGCGCGCGGGCCAGATCCGGGCTGCACGAGGTGACGACCGCGTCGGCGCGGGCGAGCAGCGCCGCCGCCCCGGGCAGGGCGCGGCCGCCGGTCGCCGCGTGGCGGCGCTCGATGCGGTCGATCTCCTCCGGGCGGTTGAGGTGCGGCGCCACACGTGCGAGGACGCCCTGCGCCGGCACGCCGTGGCTCTCGCGCGCCACGAGGTCGGGATCGATCCCGCGCTCGACCGCCCACTCGCGCCAGACGCGCTCGACCTCCGCGCCGGAGTCGACGAGCACGCCGTCGAGGTCCGACAGGACGTATCTCACCGCGCGGCTTCGATCGCCGGGACGCCGACCGGAGCGGAGCCGATCCTGCGCCCGGCCACGGTGACGAACGCCAGTCCGAGGCACAGCGTCGAGAGCGCGAGCGGCAGCGACGTCGCCTCGGCCAGGAAGCCGATGAACGGCGGCCCGGCGAGGAAGCCCAGCGACCCCATGGAGCTGACGGCGGCGATGTTCGGTCCCGACTCGCCCTCCGCGTGCCCGGCGGCGCTGAAGACGAGCGGCACGCCGTTGGCGACGCCGATCCCGACCAGGAAGAAGCCGGCGATGGCGAGCGCCGGCCCGCCGACCAGGAGCATGCCCCCGAGCGCGAGCCCGGCGATCGCGCTGCCGCCCTGGAACAGCGTGGCCGCGCCGAGGCGGTGGTTCAGCCAGTCGCCGAACACGCGGGCGGCGGTCATGCCGCCGGAGAAGGCCGCGAACGCGAGCGCGGCGACCGCGGTGCTGGTGCCGAGGTCGCGTGTGAGGTAGATGCCGCCCCAGTCGGCCATGGCGCCCTCGGTGACCATGACGATCAGACACAGCACGGCGAGCACGACCACGCCGCGGGTCGGGCGGACGAAGCCGGACGGTGTCTCGGCCGTGGCCGAGCCGTCGCCGAGCCATTGCAGGCACACGACCAGCAGGAGCAGCAACAGGCCGGTGGCGATCAGCGTCTCCACCCGCGGATCGATCCCGGCGCCGCCGGCGGCCGCCACCAGCGCGGCTCCGGCGAGGCCTCCGAAGCTCCAGCCGGCGTGCAGCGAGGACATGATCGGCCCGTGCAGGATGCGCTCCACGGCCACGCCGTGGGCGTTCATCGAGACGTCCATGGCGCCGCTCGACGCACCGAGGACGATCAGGGCGAGCGGCAGCAGCCAGGGCTCGGGCCCCAGCAGCGGGAGCGGCAGCACGAGCGCGCAGAACGTGCCCGCGATCCGCGTGGCGCGCACGCTGCCGAGCCGCACGATCGCCTGGCCCATGATCGGCAGCGCGACGATCACTCCGATCGCCATCGCGAGGATGACGAGGCCCAGCGTGCTCTTGGAGAAGTCGAAGCGCTCCTGGACCCACGCGATGTGGCCGACCCAGGTGCCGATCACGGCGCCGTTCACGAAGAACACGCCGAAGGTCGCCCAGCGCGGCGTCATGCGCGCACCACGCTGACGCCGGCGGCGGCGTAGTCGTTCGTGAGCTCCTCGCCGGCGTCGGTAACCAGGTCGTGAGGTCCTCGAGCGGGCGACGACCCACGGGCCGGCCGTGCGCAGCTTGTCGGCGGTCGCGAGCGCGATCACCTTGGCCGAGGCTTCGACCATCGCGCGCTTGACGTGTGCCTCGTCGAGGTCGGTCACGGTCATCCCGAGCTCGGGGTGCAGGCTGCAGATCCCGAGCACGCACGCGTCGGCGCGCACCTGGCGGAGCGTGTCGACGGCCTCCGGCCCGACCGTCACCAGCGAGTCCTTGAGCAGCCGCCCGCCGATCAGCACGACCTCGGCGCGCGGATGCGCGGCGAGCGCCCCGGCGACCGGGGGCGAGTTGGTGAGCACGGTGCAGTCCGGTCGGCCGGCAGCCGGCGAGCGAGCTCGAGCGCCGTCGTCCCGCCGTCGAGCAGCAGGACGTTGACGCCCTCGAGCAGCGGCAGCGCCGCCTCGGCGAGATGCGCCTTGGCCTCGGATGCGACATGGAGCCGCTGCGCGAAGCTCGCGGCCTTGGGCGCCGGCGGCAACGCACCGCCGTGGACGCGCTGGACGTGCCCGCCGGCGGCCAGCTCGCGCAGGTCGCGGCGGACCGTGTCGTCGGACACGCCGAGCTCGACGACAACTCGGACGCAACGACTTTGCCGTCCCTGCTCGAGCCGGGTGAGGATGGCCTGGCGGCGTTCGGCGGTCAGCATCCTTGCGGGTTATAGCACGGTTTGCGTGTTTCTGCACGTTTAGCCCACTGCATTGAGGGTCAGACCCCTTGAGTGGCGGCGACTTAAGGGGTCAGACCCTCAACAATTCGGCCCGACCCCGCCTCCCTACAAGCGCAGTTCAGGCCCGCGACCACGCGAAGCTTCTCCCGCTGCCGCTCCGGCGAGATCTCCACGACGTTCCACGCCAACCGCACCGACCGCATCCCGCGGATCAGCCACGCGGTCGGGTCGATCTCCCACCACCGCAGCCCATGAACCGCCGACCGCGGGAAGGCGTGGTGGTTGTGATGCCAGCTCTCGCCGAACGAGAACGGCGCCAGCCAGAAGACGTTGGTCGACTGGTCCTCGACCGCGAAGCGGCGCGTCCCGAAGAAGTGGCAGACCGAGTTGATCGACCATGTCACGTGGTGCAGGGCGAAGATGCGAACCGGCCCGCCCCACAACGCCGCGGTCAGGGCGCCGGCCAGCGTGCCGTCGATCAGGTAGCCGAGCCCGAACGGCATCAGCAGGCCGACGAACACCCACAGCCCGAACGTGCTGTGGATGACGCGCATGCCGCGGTCCTCATAGAGGTCGCGGGCGTAGCGGGAGTGCTCGGACGTGCCGGAGACGTCGAACAGCCAGCCCATGTGCGCGTACCAGAGGCCGGCGAGCGCGCCTCCGTGCCCGTGCGGGGAGTGCGGGTCGCCCTCCTGGTCGGTGTGCGCGTGGTGCTTGCGGTGGTCGGCCACCCACGACATCACCGGGCCCTGGACGGCCAGCGAGCCGAGGATGGCGAACGTGTACTCGACCGGCTTGAAGGTCTGGAACGAGCGGTGCGTGAGCAGCCGGTGGAAGCCGAGCGTGACCCCGTAGCCGCTGATCACGTACATGATCAGCATCACCGCCAGGTCGCTCCAGTCGACCAGCTTGTTCCAGAGCAGGACGACGGCGAGGACGAACCCGATGAACGGGAGCAGGACGCCGGCGAGGTTGAGCCAGCGGTGCAGGGCAGGCATACCTTGAGTCCTACTCATAATCTTCGTCCGCCGCAAGGCGCCAGCCGCCAGAATCGGCACCCAATTGCTGTAGCCTCGTGACAAATGGCGACGCCGGCCTCCCGCACGACGTTCGCCGCGGTCCCGCCCGAGGCCGCCGACGTGCTGCGCCCCGCGCTGCCGGGCCTGGCCGACGAGATGATCGCCGCGATCTCGCTCGAGGTGCCCGACTACGCGCGCGCGATGGAGGGGACGTTCGGCCAGCTCGTGCGGCTCGGCGTCGAGGTCGCGCTCAACCGCTTCATCGACATGGTCGCCGACCCCGGGGCCGACGTCACGCGTGCGCGCGACACCTACGTGAACCTGGGGCGCGGCGAGTTCCACTCCGGCCGCAGCCTCGACGCCCTGCTGGCCGCCTACCGCGTCGGCGCGCGGCTCGCCTGGCGCCGCTTCGTCGACGCCGGCACGGCCGGCGGGTTGCCGCCGGACGCGATCTACTCGATCGGCGAGGCGATCTTCGCGTACATCGACGAGATCTCGGCCGAGTCGGCCGACGGCTACGCCGAAGAGCAGTCGGCGGCGGCGGGCGAGAGCCAGCGCCGCCGGCGGCGGCTGATCCGCCTGCTGGCCCAGGACCCGCCCGCCTCGCAGGAGGCGATCCGCACCGCCGCGCAGGCCGCGGCGTGGGCGCTGCCGCGCCGGCTGGCCGTGCTCGTGGCCGCGGCGGCCGAGACGGCAGCGGGCGCCGAGGCCGGCGGCGCGCCGCCCGGCGGCGGCGAGCCGGTGCCGGGCGAGGAGATCGTGGAGGCCATCGCCGCGCGGCTCGCGCGCCGGCTCGGCGACGGGGTGATCGGCGGCGCCGCGGGCGGCCTGGCGTGCGTGTTCGTCCCCGACCCGGACGCGCCCGGGCGCCGCCGCCAGATCGTGGCCGCGCTCGACGAGGGCGGGCGGCACGACGAGCGTGCCGACGGCGACTCGCCTGTGGCCATCGGCCCGACGGTCCCGTGGCACGCCGCCGCCTCGAGCCTGCGTCGCGCAGCGGCGGCGTTCCGCCTGGCGACCGCCGGAGGCGTCGGCGGCGGCCCGCTCGTCGTCGCCGAGGAGCACCTCGCCACGCTCCTGCTTGCCGCCGACCGGGCCCTGGCCGCCGACCTCGCCGCCTCCCGCCTGGCCCCGCTCGCCCAGCTCGCCGACGGCCCGCGCACCCGCCTGACCGAGACGCTGCGGGCGTGGCTCGACCGCCCCGGTCAGGTCCAGGCCGTCGCCGCCGAGCTCGGCGTGCACCCGCAGACCGTCCGCTACCGGCTGCGCCAGCTGCGCGAGCTGTTCGGGACCCGGCTCGAGGATCCGGAGGCGCGCTTCGAGCTCTCGCTGGCCCTTCGGGTGGGTTGACCCACCCACCATGCGCTATTCATGTCTGCCATGCGCCTCCTCGTGACGGGGGCCGCGGGCATGCTCGGCCGCGACGTGGTGGCGGCCGCAGGGAGCGCCGGCCACGAGGTCGCCGCCCTCGCCCGGGCCGACCTCGACATCACCGACGCTGCCGCCGTCAGCGCCGCCGTACGGGCCGCCCGGCCCGACGCGGTGATCAACTGCGCCGCCTGGACCGACGTCGACGGCGCCGAGGAGAACGAGGCGGCGGCCACCGCGATCAACGGGGCCGGCGCGGGCAACCTCGCCCACCAGGGCGTGCACGTCGTGCACGTCTCCAGCGACTATGTCTTCGACGGCGAGGCGCGCGAGCCGTACACCGAGGACGCGCCGACCGCGCCGCGCTCCGCCTACGGACGCTCGAAGCTCGCCGGCGAGCTGGCGCTCGCGGGCGCGAACGCCGCGATCGTGCGCTCGTCGTGGCTGTTCGGCCCGCACGGCCGCAACTTCGTCGACACCATGCGCCGCCTCGGCGCCGAGCGCGACGAGCTCGCGGTGGTCGACGACCAGGTCGGCTGCCCGACCTACACCGGCCATCTCGCGCCCGCGCTCGTGACGATCGCCGAGCGCGGCGTGACCGGCCTGATGCACGTCGCGGGCGGCGGCCGCTGCTCGTGGCTCGAGCTCGCCGAGGCGACCTTCGCCGAGACCGGCCTGGACTGCCGCGTCCGCCCGCAGAGCACCGCCGACCTCGGCCGCCCGGCGCCCCGCCCCGCCTTCTCGGCGCTCGCGTCCACCCGCGACGACGCTCCCGTCCTGCCCCCATGGCGCGAGGGACTGCGCGCCCATCTCGCCCGCCTGGAGGTCACAGCATGAGACTGCTGGTCTGCGGTGGAGCCGGCTTCATCGGCTCCAACTTCGTCCGCCTTCGACTCGCCGAGAACCAAGACGAGATCACGGTCCTCGACAAGCTCACCTACGCCGGCCGGCGGGAGAACCTCGAGGGGCTCGACGTCAACCTGATCGTCGGCGGCATCGAGGACCGCGACAAGGTCGCCGAGGCGATCGACGACGCCGACGCGATCGTCAACTTCGCCGCCGAGACGCACGTCGACCGCTCGATCACCGAGCCCGACGCCTTCGTCACCACGCACGCGCTCGGCACGTACACCCTGCTCGAGGCCGCCCGCGAGCGCGGCATCCGCTACGTCCAGGTCTCGACCGACGAGGTCTACGGCTCGATCGAGGAGGGCTCGTTCACCGAGGAGTCGCCGCTCCAGCCCTCGTCGCCCTACTCGGCCACCAAGGCGGGCGCCGACCTGCTGGTCGCCTCCTACCACCACACCTACGGCCTCGAGTCGCTGATCTGCCGCGGCTCCAACAACTACGGGCCCTACCAGTACCCGGAGAAGCTGATCCCGCTGATGGTGCTCAACGCCATGCACGGCGACAAGCTGCCCGTCTACGGCGACGGCATGCAGGTCCGCAACTGGATCTACGTCGAGGACTTCGCGCGCGGCATCGGCACCGTGCTCGAGCGCGGCGTGCCGGGCGAGGTCTACAACGTCGGCGGCCCCGACGAGGCGCCCAACCTCGAGGTGGTCAAGAAGATCATCGAGTACACCGGCGCCGACGACTCGCTGATCGAGTACGTGACCGACCGCCCCGGCCACGACCGCCGCTACAGCCTCGGCTCCGAGAAGGCGCGCGCGCTCGGCTGGGACGCGCAGGTGCGCTTCGCCGACGGCCTCGAGCGGACCGTCGCGTGGTACCGCGAGAACCGCCCATGGTGGGAGCCGATCCGCTCCGGCGACTACCGCGCATACTACGAGCGCCAGTACGGCCGCGCGCTGGGCTGAGCCGCCGATCAGTGGACGTTCCTGCGCGCCCGATTCGGGTCCAGCGGACGCGGGTACTAGCCTGCCGCCGCCAATCCTGAGGAGGAAGCCCTTGTCCACGCCGTCATTCACGCCGCAGCTACGCCCGCTGTCAGTCGGCGAGATGCTGGATGCCGGGTTCCGCCTGTTCCGCCACCGCTTCGGGACGCTCGTCGCGTGCGTCCTCGTGCCGGTCGTGCCGCTGACCATCCTGGGCACGATCATCATCGCCTCGACCGACCCGGACGCGTTCGACGTGAACGCGACCAGCACCGAGTCGGGCGCGGCGCTGGCCGGCTTCCTCATCAGCCTCTTCCTCCAGAGCGCCGGCGCGGCGCTGGCCGTGGCGGCCTGCTTCAAGGCCATCAGCGCGGCCTATCTCGGCGAGCGCACCAGCTTCGGCGACTCGCTCGGCTACGCCGTGCGCCGCTTCATCCCGCTGATGATCGCCTACATCGTGATCGTGATCATCACGATCCCCGGCTGGCTCCTGCTCATCATCCCGGGCATCTGGCTGTCGATCAAGATGTGCATGGCGTTCCCGGCCGTGATCTTCGAGCGCGCGGGGCCCTTCCGCTCGATCGGGCGCTCGTGGAAGCTGACGAGGGACAACTGGTGGCGGGTGTTCGGCACGCTGGTGGTGGTCTTCCTGATCGCGCTCGTCGTCAACTTCGCGCTCGGGGCCGTACTGGGGATCGTGGCCGCGGGGTCGGACTCGATCAGCGAGGTCGCCTTCGCGGTGCTGAACACGCTCATCACCCTGCTCACATACATGCTGACCTATCCGCTGTGGGCGGCGGTGATGACGGTCATCTACTACGACCTGCGGGTGCGCAACGAGGGCTTCGACCTCCAGCTGCTGGCGCAGGGCGTGGGCGCCGACGCCTCGCGCTTCGAGAGCTCGCCGGAGCGGCCGATCGCACCGCCGCCGAGCCCGGAGGGCGGCGGATTCCGGCCGCCGGAGGAGCCCGCCACGTCCTCGTGAGCCGGCGTGGCCGCCTCGTCGCGCCGCTGCTGGCGGCGCTCATCCTGGCGGCCCCGTCGACCGCGGCGGCCCAGGCGGTCAGCGGCTCCGAGCTGACCGCCCTGGCCGAGCGGGCGGCCGACGACCCCGCCGCCCGCGCGCAGCTGCTCGCCGTCGAGACCGTCGACGGGCAGCCGGTCGCCATGGGCGAGGCCCTGAACGGTGCGCGCGGCGAGGAGCTCGAGCGCCGCGCTCGGCTGATCGCCGCCAGCGTCGGCGACGCGGATGCGGCCCAGCCGCCGGCCGAGGCGCGCCGCGACGCGCAGGCGGTGCTCGACGAGCGCCGGTTCCACGGCGCCGAGCTGCCGCGCCCGTTCGCCGGCCCGCTGGAATGGCTCGGCGACCGGCTCGAGCCCGCGATCGCGTGGATCGACGAGCGCGGCGAAAGCGTCCCGGGCGGGCCGATCGCGCTCTGGACGCTGCTCGCCGCCGGCGTCCTGCTGCTCGCCGCCACGTTCACGAGCACGACGATCCGGCGCCGCGCGCTGGCGATCGAGCGCGCGCGCCGGGACGCGCTGCCCGCCACCGAGGATCCGCGCGCGCTCGAGCGCGAGGCCGAGCGCGCCGAGCGCGACGGCGACTGGGAGCGCGCGGTGCGACTGCGCTTCCGGGCCGGGCTGCTGCGGCTCGACCGCCGCAACGTGATCGTCTACCGCTCGTCGCTGACCACCGGCGAGGTGGCGCGCGCGGTCGGCTCGCCGGCCTTCAACGAGGTCGGAGCGCGCTTCGACGCGATCGCCTACGGCGGCCGCCCGGCGGAGCGCGACGACGCCGAGCACGCGCGCCGCGGGTGGGCAGAGGTGCTGACTTGACGCTGCTGCCGAAGAGCCGCGAGGCGCGGATCGGTCTCGCGATCGCGGCCGTCGTCGTCGGCGTCAACCTCGTCACCGTCGTCGTCGACTCGGTGATCCCGAGCCCCGGCGGCCCGCCCTCGTCGTCGTTCGCCACCTCGCCGGAGGGGGTCGCCGCCTGGGCCGGCCTCGTCCGCCGCTCCGGCGGCGAGGTGCGCGAGCTGCGCGAGCGGGTGTCGGACGACACGCTGCCCGCCGAGGGCACGGTCGTCGTGCTCGACCCCGAGGGCTTCGGCAGCGGCCAGGCGCGCGCGCTGCGCCGGTTCGCCGAGCGCGGCGGCCGCGTGGTGGCGGGCGGCCGCGACCCGGGCGACTGGCTCGCCGCGCTCACCGACGGCGAGCCGCCGCGCTGGCGGCGCGGCGGCGAGGCAGAGGCGCGCGTGCTCGTCCCGGCGCCCGAGACCGGCAGCGCCGCGAGACTGCGCACGGCCGAGGCCGGCCACTGGGAGGACGCCGGCGGCGCGCTCCCGCTGGCGGCCGGCGCCGACGGGCCGATCGCGCTCGTCGAGGAGGTCGGCGACGGGCGGATCGTGCTGCTCGCCGACGTGTCGCCGCTCCAGAACCGCCTGCTCGACGAGGGCGACAACGCCGCCCTGGCGCTCGCGCTCGCCGGGCCCGGGCCGGTCACCTTCATCGAGAGCGTGCACGGATACGGCACGGCCACCGGCCTGGCGGCGCTGCCCGCGCGCTTCGGCTGGGCGCTCGTGCTGATCGCGCTCAGCGGCCTGCTGCTGATCGTCGCGCGCTGGCCGCGGATGGGCCCGCCGGAGCCGCCCGAGGAGCCGCTGTTCCCGCCACGGCGGGCGTACGTGGACGCGCTCGCCTCGACGCTCGCGCGCACGCGCGACCGCAGGTCGGCGATCGAGGCCGTACGCTCGGCGGCGCGCGAGCGGCTCGCCCGCCGGGCCGCGCTCGCGCGCGACGCGGACGACGAGGCGTGGGTCGAGGCGGCACGCGCGGCGGGTCTCGGGCCCGACGAGGCGCGGGCCCTGGTGAACGGAGACGACGACGGCATCGCCGCCGGGCGGGCGCTGGCCCACCTCAGCGGCGGAAGGGAGCGATCGGATGCGTGACCTGTACGAGGCTGTGGCCGGCGAGGTCGGCAAGGTGGTCGTCGGCCAGGAGCAGATGACTGCCACCGCGATCGCCGCCGTCTCGCTCGGCGGCCACGTGCTGCTCGAGGGGCCGCCCGGGGTGGCCAAGACGCTGCTCGCCTCGGCGCTCTCGCGCGCCCTCGGGCTCGAGTTCCGCCGCATCCAGTTCACGCCCGACATGCTGCCCTCGGACGTGACCGGCAACGTCGCGCTGCGCGGCGGCGAGCTGGTGTTCCGCCGCGGCCCGGTGTTCACCAACGTCCTGCTGGCCGACGAGATCAACCGCACGCCGCCGAAGACGCAGGCCGCCCTGCTCGAGGCGATGCAGGAGCGCCAGGTCTCGGTCGAGGGCCGGCCCGAGCCCCTGCCGGACCCGTTCCTGGTGCTCGCCACGCAGAACCCGATCGAGTACGAGGGCACGTACGCGCTGCCGGAGGCGCAGCTCGACCGCTTCCTCGTCCGGCTCGACGTCAGCTACCCGGACGCGGACGCCGAGCTCGCGATGCTGAGCCTGACGCGCCGCGGCGTCGGTCCCGGCGACCTCGACGCGGTGCAGCCCGTGGTCGGCATCGAGGCGCTGCGCGAGGTGCGCGCGGCCGTCGACGCCACGCGCGTGGACGACGACGTGGCGCGCTACGTGGTCGCCGTCGTGCGGCGCACGCGCGAGCTGCCGAGCGTGCAGCTCGGGGCCAGCCCGCGCGCCGCCGTGCACCTGCTCGGCGCCGCGAAGGCGGCGGCGCAGCTGGCCGGACGCGACTACGTGACGCCCGACGACGTCGGCGCCATGGCCACCGCGGTGCTGGCGCACCGGCTGGTGCTGACGCCGGAGGCCGAGCTCGAGCGCTACCACGGCGCCGACGCGGTCCGTACCGCGCTCGGCGAGGTGCCGGTCCCGCGATGAGCGTCGCGCCGCGAGCCGCCGCCGTCCTGGCCGCGATCGGCGTGCTGACCGCGCTGACCTCGCCGGCCGTCGGCCTGTTCGCGGCGCTCGTGCTCGCCGGAGCGGTGCTGGCCGACGCGCTCGCCGTCCGGCGCCGTCCCGAGGTCGTCCGTCGCGTCCGCTCGCACCTGGCGCGCGGCGTTCCCACCCCGCTGCGCGTCGAGACGAACGAGCGCGTGCGCATGCGCCAGCCGGCACCGGCGGCGCTCGACATCGAGCCGCGCGAGGGCGTCGGCCGGCTCGAGGCGACGGTGACACCGCAGCGGCGGGGCCGGCACACGCTCCAGCCGGTCGCGCTGCGCAGCGAGGGCCCGCTCGGCCTCGGCCGCTGGCGGCACGCGGGCGGCGGCGAGCAGGAGATCACGGTCTATCCGGACGTGCCGTCGGCGCGCCGGCTCGCGCTCGCCGTCCAGCAGGGCCGCTTCCGCGCGGCCGGGCGGCTCACGCGCGGGCCGCTCGGGCTGGGGACCGAGTTCGAGTCGATCCGCGACTACGAGCCCGACGACGACATCCGCCAGGTCAACTGGCGCGCCACCGAGCGCATGCAGCGGCCGATGAGCAACCAGTACCGCGTCGAGCAGGACCGCGAGGTCATGCTGCTGATCGACGCGGGGCGGCTGATGGCGTCGCCGCTCGGCGAGCGCACGCGGCTCGACGTGGCGGTCGACGCCGCCGTGGCGGTCGCGCTGGTCGCCGACGTGCTCGGCGACCGCGCGGGCACGCTCGCCTTCGACCGCCAGGTGCGGCGCCAGCTCGCTCCCCGGCGGGCGGGCGGCCACGCGGTGGTGCGGGCGCTGCTCGACCTCGAGCCGCGCGCCGAGGAGCCCGACTACGAGCTCGCCTTCCGCAGCGTCGAGGGCGCCAAGCGCTCGCTGATGCTGATCTTCTGCGACCTGCTCGAGGAGACCGCCGCGCGGCCGCTGGTCGACGCGGTGCCGGTGCTCTCGCGCCGCCACGCGGTGACCGTCGCCAGCGTGCGCGACCCCGACCTCGACAGCGTGCTCGCGACGCCGCCGGACGACCGCCACGCGCTCGGCGCGCAGGCGGTGGCGCTCGACGTCCTCGGCGCGCGCACGCGCGTTGCGCACATGCTGCGGCGGGCCGGGGCGCAGGTCGTCGAGGCGCCCGCCGACCGGCTGTCGGCCGCCTGCGTCGCCGCCTACCTGCGGGCCAAGACAAGGGGCCGCGCATGACCGCGCCACAGCAGCAGCGCCCAGTACGCGCCCGCGACGGCCACGCCGACCGCCAGGGCGGCGGGCAGCGGCAGCTGGCGCGGGCTGACGAAGCCCTCGATCACACCCGCCAGCACCAGCCAGGGCATCGTCCCGAGCACGATCTCGATCGCGGTGCGCGCCTCGCGCCGCAGCGACGCGCCGCGCGTGAGCGGCCCCGGATCGACGATCGCCCAGCCCAGCCGCAGGCCCGCCATGGCGCTCACCACGATGCAGGACAGCTCGAGCAGGCCGTGCGGGAGCACGAAGCGCAGCAGCTCGTCGAACGCGCCGTTCTCGATCGTCAGCCCGAAGATCGCCCCGATCAGCCCGCCGTTGAAGATCGTGACCGCCGCGGTGCCGATGCCGAGCAGGACGCCGCCGGCGACGGCCAGGAACGTCACGCGGATGTTGTTGGTGTAGAGCGCGCTGGAGGCGGCGGCCGCGTCGGCGGCCTCGGGGTCGCCGGTGTGGGAGCCCGGCTCGATCGCGCCCTCGAAGCCGGCGGGGACGACGCCGATCGCCGCGGCCGGGTCGTCGACCGCCCAGACGATGGCCAGCGCCATCGGCACGAACAGCAGCGCCAGCGCGAGGCCCAGCGTCAGCGGGCGCTCGAGCACGCGCTGCCAGTAGCCCGTCGCCAGGAAGCCGCGCAGCGAGCGGCGGCGCGGCTCGGTCGCGTACACGCTCTGGCGGGCCTCGGTGACGAGCCGCTCGAGCAGCCGCGTGACCGGATGCCCGGGGAACAGCCGGCGCGCGAGGGCCAGGTCCGCGGCGGCGGCGCGGTAGCGCCGGCCGAGCCGCAGAAGCGCCTCCGAGCCCAGTCGCTGCGGCCGGGAGCCCGCCTGGCGCACGAGCGTGGCAAGCTCGTCCCAGCCCGGTTGGCGCTCCCGCGTGAAGCGATCGACGTCCATCGCCGGGAGGGAGTATGAGCTTCGACGATTTCGGCCGCGCCGGCGGGCGGGTCAACCCAGTTTCCTTCGACGACCGGGTCGCGATCGCGACGCCCGAGGGCGTGGAGGTCGAGCTCACGCTGGCCGGCATCGGCTCGCGCTTCATCGCGGGCGTGATCGACTTCACGATCCAGCTCATCGTGATCATCGCGCTGTGGCTGATCGTCCGGCCGGCGGGCGGCGCGGGAGCCGCCATCCTCAGCACGGCCTCGTTCGCGCTGATCTTCTTCTACGACGTCCTGTTCGAGGTGTTCGGCCGCGGCCAGACGCTGGGCAAGCGCTGGACGGGCCTGCGCGTCGTGCGCGCCGGCGGGCGGCCGATCACGCTCGCCCGGAGCTCGGTGCGCAACATCCTGCGCCTGATCGACATCCTTCCCGGCTTCTACGCGATCGGCATGACGTCGATCTTCATCACCTCGCGCAACCAGCGCCTCGGCGACCTCGCGGCCGGCGCGCACGTCGTCCGCATCCGGCACGGCGACCAGCGCCGCAGCCGCCAGTCGGGCCTGAGCGAGATCGATCCCGGCCCGGCCGCCACCTGGGACGTGTCAGCCGTGTCGCAGGACGACATGGCCGCGGTGCGTGCATTCCTCGAGCGCCGCTTGGAGCTGCGGGCGGAGAACCGCGTCGAGATCGCGAGCGAGCTCGCCTCGCGCCTGCGCCCGCGCGTCGGCGGCGTGCCGCCGAACTTCGGCGACGAGGTCTTCCTCGAGCTGCTCGTGGCGGCGAAGGCGGCGCGTGCCTAGCCGCTGAGGGCGGTGGCGCGCCAGTCGTCGCCCTCGCGCGTGAACTCCATCGTCTCGGTCGGCCCGTCCTCGCCGCGCTGCACCTCGGCGGTGGCCGTCGCGCCCGAGATGGTCACCTCGCGGACGTCGAGCTGGTAGTCGTCGGCGTCCTCGATCGCCTTGCTCATCTCGTCCTCGCACGTGACGCCGGCGGCCTCGAGCTGCGTCACGAGGCTCTTCGCGAGGATCTCGGTGCAGATCTCGTCCGGATCGCGCCGGTCGCCTGCCTGCTGGAGATCCTCGATCTTCTGCGCCACCGCGCGCTCGTCGCCCTTGAACTTCTCGACCGACGACGGCTGCGCGGTGCTGCCGCAGCCGGCCAGGAAGAGCACGGGAAGGATCGCAAGCAGGGGCTTCATCGGCGGGTGTGATCCTAGCCCCCGGTTACCATCGCAGCGGTGCAGGAACGTGCCACCGTCCCGAGGGGTCGCCATGCCCCGCCGCTGGAGGTCCGCCAGAGCCGCCAGCGCGGCCGCCTGTTCGCGGCGGCCGCGACCGTGTTCGCGCGCGCCGGCTACGCCGAGGCCACGGCCGAGGCGATCGCCCGCGAGGCCGGGATGTCGAAGGCCACGTTCTACGAGCACTTCGGCAACAAGGAGGACTGCATCGTCGCGCTGTTCGACACCGCGACGGAGATCGTCCTCGACGCGATGCGCGACGCGGCGGCGCGCGACCACGCGAGCAACCCCGAGGCGCGCGTGCGGACGACGCTCGGCGCCTTCCTCGAAACGCTCGCGCACTACCCGAACGAGTCGCAGACGCTGCTGGTGGAGATCGTCGGCGCCGGCCCGCGCGCGATGGAGCGCCGCGATCGCGCGCTCGAGGCGGTCGCGCAGTACCTCGTCGAGCTGAACGAGCAGGACGCCGAGCGCGGCGCCACCCCGCGCTTCGCCTCGCCCGACGACGCGTTCGCGATCGTCGGCGCCGTCGTCGAGCTCGCCTCGCGCCAGATCCGCACCGGCGTGCCCGGCGACATCCGCGAGCTCGAGCCGGTGGTCGAGCGCCTCAGCCTGGGGCTGATGGCCGCCGGCCGGCGGTCGTGAGCGGGCTGGAGGCGCTCGAGCGCGAGATCGTCGAGTGCCGCCGCTGCCCGCGGCTGGTCGCGTGGCGCGAGCAGGTGGCGGCCGAGAAGCGGGCAGCCTTCCGCGACTGGGACTACTGGGGCCGCCCGATCCCGGGCTTCGGCGACCCCGCCGCCCGCGTGGTGCTGCTCGGCCTGGCGCCCGCCGCCCATGGCGCCAACCGCACCGGCCGCATGTTCACCGGCGACCGCTCGGGCGACTTCCTGTTCGCCGCCCTGCACGCGACCGGCTACGCGAACCAGCCGACGTCGGTCGCGCGCGGCGACGGGCTGGCGCTGCGCGACTGCTTCATCACCGCGGCGGTCCGCTGCGCGCCGCCGGCCAACAAGCCGCTGCCGTCGGAGCGCGACAACTGCTCGGACTGGCTCGAGCGCGAGCTGAGGCTGCTCGAGCACGCGCGGGTGATCGTCTGCCTCGGGCAGTTCGCCTGGAACGTCGCGGCGCCCCGGCCGCGGCCGCGGTTCGGCCACGGGGCCGAGACTCATAACGGCCGCTACGCGGTGCTCGGCTGCTTCCACCCGAGCCAGCAGAACACCTTCACGGGCAAGCTGACGCCGCCGATGATGGAGGCCGTGCTCCGCCGGGCACGCGAGCTGGCGTGAGGGCGTACGCCGCCGTGCTGCGCGAGCCGCACGTCGCGGCGCTGATCGCGGCGACGCTGCTGGCGCGCTTCCCGATCGGCATCAACGCCCTGGCTCTCGTCCTCTACCTGCGGGCCGAGCGCGGCTCGTTCGCCGTCGCCGGCGCCGTCGCGGGCGCGCTGGCGGCCGGCAGCGGCATCGGCGCGCCGGTCCAGGGCCGCCTCGTCGACGGCTTCGGCCAGCGTAGGGTGCTGGTGCCGCTCGGGATCGTCCACGCGGCGGCGCTCGGCGCGCTCGTCGCGTCCACCGAGGCCGACGCCCCCACCGCGGTCCTCGTGGGCTTCGGCTTCCTGGCCGGCTTCGCCATCCCGCCGACCTCATCCGTCCTGCGCTCGATGTGGCCCGACCTGCTGCGAGCGCGGCCGGAGCTGCTCCAGCCCGCGTATGCGCTCGACTCGGTGATGATCGAGCTGATCTTCATCATCGGGCCGCTGGTCACGGCACTGATCGCAGCAATGTTCTCCCCGCCGGTCGCGCTCGCGGTATCGGCGGTCAGCGTGGTCGCCGGCACCGTCGCGTTCACCGCGCTGCCGCCGTCGCGCGAGTTCCGGCCGGAGCGCGGCGGCCGGCCCGCGGGAGCGCTCGGCGCGCTGGCCTCGCCCGGCGTCCGCACGCTCGTACTCACGTCGGTGCCTGCGGGCATCGGGGTCGGGATCTGCGAGGTCGCGCTGCCCGCGTTCAGCGACGCCAGCGGCGCCGCCGCGACGGCCGGCATCCTGCTCGCGATCTGGTCGCTGGGCAGCGCGGTCGGCGGCCTCGTCTACGGCGCGCTCCCGAACCGGCCGCCGCTCAACCGCGTGCACTTCGCGGTCGCCGCGCTGCTGCCGCTCGGCCTGCTGCCGATGGCGCTCGCGCCGTCGGTGGCGGTGATGGCGCTCCTCGTCATCCCGGCCGGCATGTTCATCGCCCCGCTGCTGGCGACCCGCAACGAGCTGGTCGGCTGGGTCGCGCCCGAGGGCGCCCGCACCGAGGCCTACACCTGGCCGGTGACCGCCTTCGTCGGCGGGATCGCGATCGGCTCGGCGGCCGCGGGCGCGATCGTCGAAGGCCCGGGCTGGCGGACGGCGTTCGTCGTCGCGGGCGCGGTCGCCGCGGTCGGGACCGTCGTCGTCGCCCTCCGGCGCAACACGCTGGTCGAGCCCGCGACGGTCTAGACGAAGAGGGGGCCCTCGACGCATTCGTGCCGCGTGCCCACGCGGACCGTCCTCACCGCCGGGCCGAACCTCTCGCGCACGATCGCCGCGTGGTCGTCGCGCGCGCTCACGACCTCGACGATCACGCGACCGTCCTCGACCTGCCCGCCGCGGATCAGGACGCCGTCGTCGCCCCAGCCACCGACGAACTCCTCGGTCATCGCCTCGACACGGCGCTCGGTCCGCCGCAGGTCGGCGACCGTGTACGGCGACCGGATCACGCGGACACGGCCGTCGACGAGCCGGTCGAGGTTGCGGCGGTGGAACGCGACCCGTCGCGTGAAGCGGGCGACGAGAACGGGCTCCGGGAAGCGGCCGCGGACCTCGGAGCCACCGGACTCGTCGCGGTGGCGGCGCAGGTAGGCCCGCGAGGCTTCCAACAGGGAGTTCCGGCGAGCGAGGAAGGCCTGCTCGGCCTCGGTGAACGGAAGGGGCCGCCGAATCATGCGGCGGACGTATGCGCGGTCGTGCCGCAGGCCGACCCGGCGGCGCTCGGCGATGTGGAGCTCGAGGTTCGACTGCGGACGGGTCCGCGGACACGGCGGCTCGCCGGGGCTCGGGCCGCGCTGGCGCAGGCGCTCGACGTCCGCCGCGTCGATCACCGCGCGATCGCCGAGCGGCGCACTGAGCGCGACGCGGCTCGTGTAGCTGCGCAGATCGAGCGTGTAGCCGCCGCTCGGGAGGCGCTCCACGACGCCGACCTCGACGCGATCGGGGTACTCGCGCAGCTCGACCCCCGCCGGCTCCGCCTGCCCGCTCGACCCCCAGTGCAGGATCAGCGCGGTGCCGCCGTCGGCGATCTCGTAGCGCTTCGCATCGGCGCACTCGAGCTGCGTCGGCTCGGTGGCGATGACCTTCGTCGTGACCGGCCCGTAGCGCTGCGCGAAGTACTCCGCGTGGTCGGTCCGCGCCGTGATCAGCTCGACCTCCACAGCGTTCGAGTCGATCTCAGCGCCCCAGGCGGAGAGCTGGAAGCCGGCGGCGTCCAGCTCGCGGTCGTCGCGCCCGATCCGGTTCGCCAGGCGGTTCAGCTGCCGTTCGCTGCGGGCGACTTCGACCGTCCGCAGGTTGTCCGGGAAGCGCGCGCGTCGCCGCAGCGCTGCCTCGTGTCGCGCGCGGTTGCGCGTGAGCCGCACGAGCAGGTACGGCTCGCGCGGCCAGTCGTCCTCGATCGAGATGCCGCCGGAGAGGTCGCGCCGCGCGCGCAGGTAGCGGGACGCGCGACGGCCGAGCTCGAGCCGGTCGCGCAGTCGCAGGTAGCGGTTCTCGGCCGCCGTGACCGGTATGTCGCCGACGTCGTACTCCCAGACGCCGCGGCGGATCAGCTCCTCGATGTACGGGATGTCGCTGCGGAACCCGAAGCTCGCGCGCTGGTCCGCGTAGTACTCGAGCTCTGCCTGGCGCTTCTGCTCGGGAGTGAGCGGCGCGTGCTGGCCGTGGCAGACGGGCGAGGCCAACAGTGCGGCTACCACGACGGGAACGAGCACGCCCTATTCGTACCCTTTTCCCAGTGCCGCTCTCAGCCTTCACTCCACAGGTCAGGGAGTGGTTCGGCAGGGCGTTCGAGGAGCCGACGCCCGCCCAGGCGCAGGCCTGGCCGGCGATCGCCACCGGCGAGCACACGCTGATCTCCGCGCCCACCGGCTCCGGCAAGACGCTGGCCGCGTTCCTGTGGGCGCTCGACCGGCTCGTCGCCGAGCCGACCGCCGACCGCACCCGGCTCGTCTACGTGTCGCCGCTGAAGGCGCTCTCCTACGACGTGGAGAAGAACCTGCGCGCGCCGCTGCGCGGGATCGGGGCCGACGTGAAGGTCGGGCTGCGGACGGGCGACACGCCGCAGAAGGACCGGCGCGACATGGTCCGCCACCCGCCGGACATCCTGATCACCACGCCCGAGTCGCTGTACCTGATGCTGACCAGCCAGGCGGCCAAGATCTTCGAGGGCGTCGAGCAGGTGATCGTGGACGAGATCCACGCCGTCGCACAGACCAAGCGCGGCGCGCACCTGGCGCTCACGCTCGAGCGGCTGGCGGAGGCGGCGGGCCGCGACGTGCAGCGGATCGGCCTGTCCGCCACCCAGAGCCCGCTCGAGGAGGTCGGCCGCTTCCTGGTCGGCCCCAAGCGCACCTGCACGGTCGTCGACACCGGCGTGCGCAAGCCGCTCGACCTCCAGGTCCACGTGCCGGTCGAGTCGATGGTCGAGCCCGACGCGACATCGAGCTCGATCCGTTCGAGGGCACCGGCATGGAGGCGACCCGCAAGTCGATCTGGCCGGCGATCTACCCGAAGCTGCTCGACCTCGTCAAAGAGCACCGCAGCACGCTGATCTTCGTCAACAGCCGGCGCGGCGCCGAGCGGCTCGCGCTGCGCCTCAACGAGCTGGCCCAGGAGCCGATCGCGCGCGCCCACCACGGCTCGCTGGCGCGCGAGGAGCGCCTCGTGGTCGAGGACCTGCTGAAGGCGGGCGAGCTGCCGTGCCTGGTGGCCACCTCGAGCCTCGAGCTCGGCATCGACATGGGCGCCATCGACCTCGTGCTCCAGGTCGAGTCGCCGAAGTCGGTCACCGCCGGCCTCCAGCGCATCGGCCGCGCCGGCCACAACGTCGGCGACGTCTCGAAGGGCCGCATCTTCCCCAAGTTCCGCGCCGACCTGCTCGAGTGCGCCGTCGTCGCCCAGCGCATGCGCGAGGGCCAGATCGAGACGACGGTGGTTCCGCGCAACCCGCTCGACGTGCTGGCCCAGCAGATCGTCGCCATGGCCGCCGTGGCCGAGCGATGGCCTGAGCGTCGACGACCTGTACGCGCTCGTCACCCGTACGTACACCTACGCCGAGCTGTCGCCGCGAGCAGCTCGAGAACGTGCTCGACATGCTCGACGGCCGCTACCCGAGCGAGGAGTTCGGCGAGCTGCGCGCCCGCATCGTCTGGGACCGCGTGGCGGGCACGATCCGGCCGCGCAAGGGCGCCCGCGGCCTCGCGATCACCAATGCCGGCACGATCCCCGACCGCGGCCTCTACTCGGTCAACCTGCCCGACGGCCGCCGCGTCGGCGAGTTCGACGAGGAGATGGTCTACGAGGCGCGGCCCGGCCAGACGTTCCTGCTCGGCGCCTCGAGCTGGCGGATCGAGGAGATCACGCGCGACCGCGTGATCGTCACGCCCGCCCCGGGCGTCCCCGCCGCCGTGCCGTTCTGGAAGGGCGACGGCCTCGGGCGCCCGAAGGAGCTCGGCCAGGCGATCGGCGCCTTCGCCCGCTGGGCCGTCGACCAGGACCCCGCGACGCTCACCGCCGAGTACCACCTCGACGAGCTGGCGGCCGGCAACCTGGTCGAGTTCCTGCGCGAGCAGCAGGCCGCCACGCGCGTGATCCCGAGCGACCGCACGATCGTGATCGAGCGCTTCCGCGACGAGATCGGCGACTGGCGGCTGTGCATCCTCTCGCCCTACGGCGGCCGCGTGCACGCCACCTGGGGCCTCGCGCTGAGCGCCCGCATCCGCGAGCAGTTCGGCCTCGAGTCGGACGCGATCTGGTCCGACGACGGGATCATCGTCCACCTGCCCGACGCCGACGAGCCGCCCGGCGCCGAGCTCGTGATGATCGAGCCCGACGAGCTCGAGGACCTCGTGGTCGGCGAGCTCGGCGGCAGCGCCCTGTTCGGCGCCCGCTTCCGCGAGAACGCCGGCCGCGCGCTGCTGATCCCGCGCGCCTACCCCGGCAAGCGCACGCCGCTGTGGCAGCAGCGGCTCAAGAGCCAGTCGCTGCTCGAGGTCGCCAAGCGCTACGGCCAGTTCCCGATCGTGCTCGAGACCTACCGCGAGTGCCTGCGCGACGTGCTCGACGTCCCCGGCCTGCACGAGCTGCTGCGCGCCCTGCACTCGCGCGAGCTGAGCCTCGTCGAGGTCGAGACCCCGACCGCCTCGCCCGTTCGCCTCCTCGCTGCTGTTCGACTACGTCGCCACGTACATGTACGAGGGCGACACGCCGAACGCGGAGCGCCGCGCCGCCGCCCTCGCGCTCGACCGCGACCTGCTGCGCGAGCTGCTCGGCCAGGACGAGCTGCGCGAGCTGATCGACCCCGACGCGCTCGAGCAGGTCGAGGCCGACCTCCAGCGCCTGTCCGAGCGCACGCGCGCCGACTCGCGTCGACGCCCTGCACGACGTGCTGCGCCGCGTGGGCGACCTGACCGAAGCCGAGTTGCAAGCGCCGCGGTGGCGCAATGCGGAGTGGTTGGAGCAACTCGAAGGCGAGCGCCGCGCGGTGCGGCTGCGGGTCGGCGGCGAGCCGCGCTGGATCGCCGCCGAGGACGCCGGGCTGTACCGCGACGCGCTCGGCTCCGTCCCGCCCTCCGGCCTGCCCGAGGTCTTCCTCGAGGACGTTCCCGACGCGATGGAGCGCCTCGTGCGCCGCTACGCCCGCACCCACGGCCCGTTCGAGGCGGGCGCGCTCAAGCAGCGCTACGGGCTCGACCTCACGCCGGTGCTGGCCGGCCTCGAGCGCGCCGGCGAGCTGGTGCGCGGCGAGCTGCGGCCCGGCGGCACGCGAGCGCGAGTGGTGCGACCCCGAGGTCCTGCGGCGGCTGCGGCGCGCCTCGCTGGCCGCCCTGCGCAAGGAGATCGAGCCCGCCGACCAGCGCGCGCTGGCGCGCTTCATGCCGAGCTGGCAGGGCGTCGACCGCCACCCCGCCTCCGGCGCCGGGATCGACCGCCTGCGCGACGTGCTCGTCCCGCTCCAGGGACTCGCCCTGCCCGTCGACGTGTGGGAGCGCGACGTGCTGCCCCGCCGCGTCGGCGCCTACTCGCCGTCGTGGCTCGACCAGCTGTGCTCGGCCGGCGAGATCGTCTGGGTCGGCGCCGGCGCGCTCGGCCGCCGCTCGGGCCGCGTGGCGATCTACTTCCGCGAGGACGCCCCGCTGCTCGGAGCGCCGCCAGCGCCCGCCGGCTCCCGAGGGCGGCGTGCACGACGCGCTGCGCGCCCGCCTGGCGCAGGGCGCCTGCTTCTTCACCGACCTGCTGACCGACGTGCCCGGCATGCCGACCGAGGAGCTGGTCGAGGCGCTGTGGGACCTCGTGTGGGCCGGCGAGGTCGACCAACGACGCGTGGGCGCCGCTGCGCTCGCCCAAGCTCACCGCCGCGCGCGCCGTGGTCGCAGAAGGCGCGCGCCGAGCGGCGCCGCAGCTTCAGCGCGCGCCGCCGCGGCGCGCAGCCCACCGTCCAGGGCCGCTGGTCGCTGACCGAGTGCGCTGTTCCGCGGCGACGATCCGGCCGCCCGCCGCCGCGCCCAGGCCGAGCTGCTGCTCGAGCGCTACGGCATCGTCACGCGCGAGCAGGTGCTCGCCGAGGGCATCCCCGGCGGCTTCTCGTCGCTCTACGACTCGCTGGCCGCGCTGGAGACGATCGGCGTCGCGCGCCGCGGCTACTTCATCGAGGGCCTCGGCGGCGCGCAGTTCGCGCTGCCCGGCGCCGTCGAGCGGCTGCGCTCGCAGCGCGACGACGACGCGGCGCCGCCGCTCGTGCTCGCCGCCACCGATCCGGCGCAGCCCTACGGCGCGGCGCTCAAGTGGCCGAAGACTCGAGGACCGCTCGCCCGCCCGCACCGCCGGCGCCTACGTCGTGCTGGCCGGCGCCGAGCCCGTGCTCTACGTCGAGCGCAGCGGCAAGGGCCTCCAGTTCCTCGTGGCCGAGGACGACGAGCGGCTGGCGCCCGAGCCTCGAGGCGCTGGTCGAAGCCGTCCGCGGCGGCCGCGTCCGGAAGCTCGCGGTCGAGCGCGTCAACGGCGAGCCGGTGGTCGGCTCGCCCTACGAGAGCGCGCTGCTCGAGCTCGGCTTCCGCGCCGGGCCGCGCAAGCTGACGCTCAGCGCCTGACGCTGAAGTCCGCGACGCCGTCGCAGGTCCCGACCGTCAGCCGCACCTGGCCCTTCACGCGGCCGCGATGGACGCGCCCGCGCAGCTCGATCACCGTGCTGCTGCCGTGCTCCTTGCGCGCGTAGAACCGCCCGTCCGGCGCGATCCTGGCCTTCTTCACCGGCGCCACGCCGATCATGATGTGGTTGTCGGGGATCGTCGGGCCGACGCAGAACATCGACACCTCCGTGTCGAAGTCGCGGATCTGGCGGCCGCCCGCCGCGACTTTGAGCTCGGCGTCCGCGCCCTCGGCCTTGCCCGTGTAGCGGCCGACGTCGTGCGTCGTGGTCCAGCCCTGCGCCCGCGCGACGGTGACCTTGCGCGCCGGGCTCGTTCCCGTCTGCGTGCCGACGAGCGCCTTCAGGCGCACGCGCGCTCGCCCCTTCGGCAGCGTGAAGACCACGTCGGCGCGCTCGCGCAGGATCGTCGCCGTGGCCACGCGCTTCCACCTGCGGCCCGCGCGCCGCTGGACCGTCACATTCCCGCCGTCCGGGACGCCGCCCGCGCGCACCGAGGCGAGGATCGGATAGCCGCCGAATGCGCGCTTCGGGACGGTCAGCGCGAGCTTCAGCGCCGCGCGCACCGTGAAGCCCTGCACCGGTGACGTCTCGTAGCCGGTCGGGCAGCCGGTGCACAGCCGGTCGGCCTGCCAGTAGTAGGTGCCCGGCGTGACCTCGGGGCCGTCGTTCTCCATCTCGCTCGCGCAGTCGTCGGAACCGGTGTCGGACTTCATCGGGATGTCGCGATCGACGACGTTCGTGTCGAGCAGCCGCCCGTCGCTGCCCAGGTCCGGCTTCGTCGCGAACGTCGCGGTGTAGTCGGTGTAGTCCCCGTAGACGGTGATCGTGCCGGCGAACTGGCGGTAGTCCGGGCACGTGAAGCGCACGGGGATGCCGTCCGGGTCGGCCGCGACCTGCGCGCCGTCGGCCGGACCCAGCAGCACGATCGGCGGGTCGCCCGGGAGCGCGGCCGCGGCGGCCGGGAACACCAGCACGAGTGCGATGGCGACGAGCAGGCGCATGGCGGGAGTCTCGCCCCGCGGCGGCTCGCGAGGCGTTCAGGAAGTGATTACGCGCGCCGCGAGCCAAGCGCTCAAGCGCTCTGCGGGCAATGGGCGCGAGATGTGGAAGCCCTGCGCCGTGTCACAGCTCAGACGTGCGAGCTCGTCCATGATCTCCGCGCTCTCCACGCCCTCCGCCACGACGCGCAGGCCGAGGTTGCGGGCGAGGTCGATCGTCGAGCGCACGATCACCGCGTCGTTCTCGTCATCGGTCATGCCGGCCACGAACGAGCGGTCGATCTTGACCTCGTCGAGCGGCAGCCGCTTGAGGTAGGTCGAGCGACGAGTGCCCGGTGCCGAAGTCGTCGAGCGAGAGGCCGACGCCGAGCGCGCGCAGCCCGTCGAGCACGGCGGCGGCGCGCACCGGGTCCGCCATCACCGTGTGCTCGGAGATCTCGCACACGAGCCGGTCGGCGGGCACGTCGTGGCGCTCCAGCGCAGCGCCGATCGCGGCGGGCAGCGTGACGTCGACGATGTTGGCGGCGGCCAGGTTGACCGCCACGGGCAGGTCGAGCGTCGCGCGGCACATGCGGCGAGCGCGTGGTCGACCACCCAGCGCGTGAGGTCGGCGACGGCGCCGGTGCGCTCGGCGAGCGGGACGAAGGCGTCCGGGCCGAGCAGGCCGCGCGTCGGGTGCTGCCAGCGCACGAGCGCCTCGACGCCGATCAGCTCGCCGCTGGCGAGCGAGACCTTCGGCTGGTAGTGCAGCACCAGCTCGTCGCGCTCGATCGCGGTCCGCAGCTCGGCCAGCAGGCCGAGCCGGTCGGCGGAGTAGGGATCGCGCTCGGCCGTGTAGGTGGCGACGCCGCGGCGGCCGCGCTTGGCGTCGTACATGGCGACGTCGGCGCGCTGGAGCAGCCGGCCGATCGTCGTGCCGTGCTCGGGGTAGAGCGCGACGCCGATGCTCGCCTCGAGCTCGACGGCCACGCCGCGGAGCGCGAACGGGCGCCGCAGCGCGTCCTGGAGCCGCGTCGCGACGTCGATCACGGCGGCGCGGTCAGGCGCGCCGGCGACGAGGACGGCGAACTCGTCGCCGCCGAGCCGCGCCAGCGTGTCGCCGCGCCGCAGCGCGCGCGCCGAGCCGCTCGGAGACCTCGACCAGCAGCGCGTCGCCGTAGTCGTGGCCGAGCGTGTCGTTGACCTCCTTGAAGCGGTCGAGGTCGATCAGCAGCATCGCTGCGGGGTCGTCGCCACGCAGGTCGCGCTCCGCGCGGCGATGGAGCAGCTCGCGGTTGGGCAGGCCGGTCAGCGCGTCGTGCAGAGCCTGGTGGCGGAGGCGGCGCGACGCGCCGGCGACGATCCGGAACAGCGTCGCGAACAGGATCAGCAGTCCGCCGCCGAGCAGCAGCGCGAGCAGCAGCACGTCCTCGCGGATCTCCCGCGCCGTCGGGTCGTAGCTCATGTAGACCTCGAGCACGGCCGAGGGCTGCGCCGCCCGGCGCCAGCCGGATGGGCACATAGACCTCGAGCATCCGCTCGCCCGATGCCGTCGTCGTCGTGCCGCTGCTCGAGGTTGCGGACGACCGTCGCCCTCGAGCGCGCGTGTAGACGTTGCCGCCCTTGAAGGCGTGGCCGCCGATGATCGTGCGGTCGTCGGAGTAGACGAGCCGGCCGTCGCGGTTGAACAGCTTGACCGTGAGGATGCCGTTGTCGTCGAAGAAGCGCGCGCCGATCTCGCGATCGATCTCGTTGAGCCGCTCGAGCGGGATCGGGTAGCGCAGATCGCCGTGCTGGAGCTGCGTCTGGACGCCGACCTCGGCGATCACCGAGCGTTCTGGACGGCGTGGTCCAGTCGCGCGCTGCTCGATCTGGTGCTTGAGCACGAGGCCGATCGCCAGCGCCGAGCGCGGCCACGACGACGACGCCCATGGCGGTGAACCGCCCGAGCAGCGACATACGCGAATCCACGATCGCATCGTCCGATTGATCGGCGACTCCCGAGAGTGAATGCGGCTTACTCGCAGTCGCAAGCTCCTGCGAGCGCCTTACCCTGAATGCCATGCCTGAAGGCGACACGATCCACTACGCTGGCGAGCCGGATCCGGCCGGTCCTCGAGGGCCAGGTGCCGGACGAGATCGCCACGCCGCACCCGCGGTTCGGCCGCGACCGCTGGCCCGAGCGGCTGGGCGGACGCGTCGTGCGCTCGGTCGACGCCTACGGCAAGCACCTGTTCCTGCGCTTCGAGGGCGACCTCGTGATCCACTCGCACCTGCGCATGACGGGCTCCTGGCGGGTGCGCCCGACCGGCCCGGCGCCGTCGTCGGCCTGGCTGGTGATCCGCCGCGACGGGCAGGACGTCGTCCAGCTCCGCGGCCCGGTGCTCGAGCTGATGACCGAGTCGCGCACGCGGTTCGACCAGCGGCTGGCCGGCCTCGGGCCCGACATCCTGGCCGCCGAGCTCGACGAGGCCGCGCTTCCTGCGCCGGCTTGCGCCACGACGACCCGACGCGCGGGATCGGCGACGCGCTGCTCGACCAGCGGACGATCGCCGGCATCGGCAACCTGTGGAAGAGCGAGGGCTGCTTCGCCGCCGGCGATCGACCCGTGGCGACCGGTCGGCCAGGTGAGCGACGAGGAGGCGCTCGCGATCGTGCGCGAGACGCGGCCGCGGATGCAGGCGTCGGCGGCCGACGGCATGCCAGGACCGCTGGCGCCAGGTCTACAACGCCGCCGGGCGGCCCGTGCCCGCGCTGCGGCCGGCCGCACTGATCCGCGCCGCGGGCAGGGCGACGACAACCGACCCACGTTCTGGTGTCCGAGCTGTCAGCACTGAGACGCGTCGGCCACAAGGGCGCCGACCACATCGCGCCCGGCAACACGGCCGCGTCGTTCGACGCGGCGCTGGCCGCGGGCGTCGACATGATCGAGTTCGACGTCCTGCCCGAGGACATCGACGACCCCGCGGGCAGCCGGCTGCTGCTCTCGCACGACTACGACCACGACCTCGCGGCGGCGATGACGCTCGAGCGAGGGCCTCGCGCACCTCGCCTCCTCGCCGTTCACCGAGCGTCGAGCTCGACGTCGACCTCAAGCTGCCCGGCTACGAGGCGCGCGTGGTCGAGGCGCTGCGCGCCCACGGCCTGATCGAGCGCGCGCTGGTGTCGAGCACCTTCATGCGCAGCCTGGTGGCGGTGCGGGCGCTGGAGCCGCGGCTGCGGCTCGGCTGGTCGGTCCCGCGCGCGCGGCGCGACTACACCGCCTCGCGGCTGTGGATGCTGCCCGCCTACGCGATGGTGGCGCGCATCCGGCGCCGGCTGCCGGAGGCCGCCGTCCGCCACCTGGCGGCCGGCCGCTGCGACGCCGTGATGGCCCACTGGCGGCTCGTCTCGCCCGCGCTCGTGGAGGCGGTCGCCGGCGCCGGCGGCGAGCTGTACGTGTGGACGGTCGACGACGCGGCGCGCATCCGGCACGCTCGAGGCGATGGGCGTGACCGGCGTGATCACGAACGATCCGACGCCTTTTCTGACGTCGCGCACCGGCGGGTGCGGTTGGCGGCGTGATGAAGTGCGCCGATGGCCGTAGTACGGGCGTGAACTCGGCGATGACCCTTCCCGCCGCACCGGCCAGCATCGCGCTCGACTTCGATGCGCTCTACCGGGCGGCGCGCGACGACGTGTTCGCGCTATGTCGCGACCCTGCTGCACGACCGCGGCGCCGCCGAGGACGTGACCGCGCTCGCCTTCGAGCGCGCCTTCCGCAAGCGCAAGAGCTTCGACGCCCGAGCGCGGCAGCGAGCGCGCGTGGCTGTTCGGCATCGCCCGCAACGCGGCGCTCGACGAGCTGCGGCGCGGCAAGCGCAGCGCACGCGCTCGCGAGCCGAGCCGGAGGCCGTCGCGCCGACGCCCGACGAGGAGCTCGAGCGCACGCTGCGGCGCGCCGCGCGTCCGCACCGCGCTGGCCGAGCTGGCCGCTCGCGACCGCGAGCTGATCGCGCTCAAGTTCCACGCCGGGCTCGACAACGCCGAGATCGCCGACGTGCTCGGCGTCAGCGTCACGAACGCCGGCACGCGCCTGCACCGCGCACTGACCAAGCTCCGGGAGATCCTCGATGACCAGTCCTGAGACCCTCGAGCTCGAGGCGGTCGACGACGCGCTCGCGGGCCGCTACGTGGCGCCCGAGCACGCCGAGCTGGCCGAGCTGGCGCTGCTGCTGCGCGACGACCGGCCCGAGCCCGACCCGGCCTGGGCGACGCATCTCGACCGCCGCGTCGAGGCCGGCTTTCCAGCCCGCGCCGCGCGAGCGCAAGTTCCGCGTGTGGCTGCGCAACGCCTCACCCGCGCTCGGGCTCGCGACGTGCGTGGTGCTGCTGGTGATCGGGGTGGCGACGATCGCCGGCCGGGCGGCGACGACGAGCGACGACGGGCGGCGGCAGCGCCGCGCGCAGTCGGCGTCGGCGCGAGCGAGGTCGCAGCCGCGGCGGCGAGCGACGGGCGGCGACATCGGTGCCGGACGCGCCGAGCACCAGGCGGTCGCGCGCGCGGCGGCGACCCGGGCTCGGACCGCCGCCGCGACCGCGCGCGAGCAGCGCTCGGCCGTCGCTCACCCTCGCGGCGCCGCGGCGCGACATCGACGGCGTGGCGACGCGGGTCGGCGACGTGGCCGCCGACCTCGGCGGCTTCGTGCAGTCGTCGACGGTCTCCAGCCAGGAGGGCGGCGTCGCTCGAGCTGCGCGTCCCGAGCGACCGGCTCGACACCGCGATCCAGCGGCTCTCCCGGCTCGGCCGGGTGCGCGAGCTGTCGCGCCGCTCGGTCGACATCACGCGCCAACGTCGTGTCCGCGCGCGAGCGCCTGTCCGACGCCCGCGCCGAGCGCAAGAGCCTGCTGATGCAGCTCGCGAACGCGGTGACGGTCAACGAGACCGAGAGCATCCGCGCGCGGCTCGAGATCGTCTCGCGCGAGATCGCCAGCGCCCGCCGCTCGCTGCGCCGCGTCAACAACGAGGCCAACTTCGCCAACGTCGTCGGTCGCGCTCGTGCCGCGCGCGCGGCAGGCGACGACGAGGGCGCCTGGACGCCGGGCGACGCGTTCGACGACGCGCTGCGCGTGCTCGAGGTCGTCGCCGGCGTCGCTCGTGATCGCGGCCGCCGTGCTGCTGCCCTTCGCGCTGATCTGGCTGCTCGGCCTGGCTCGGCCGCCGCGCGGTGATCCGCCGCCGCCGCGAGCGCGCGCTCGACATGGCCTGACCGCCCGCGCCTGTGGCATCCTGCGGGCGACCATGCCCGCGAGCGCTGAGGAGACGGCCGCGTTGCTGGGCCGCGTGCCCGTCTTCGACGAGCTCGCGGACGACGACCTGCGCCGCGTCGCCGACGTATCGGTGCCGCGGCGCTTCGGCGCGGGCGAGGTCGTGTTCCGCGAGGGCGACGACTCGGACACCTGCTACGTCGTCCACGCCGGGCACGCGCGCGCGATCCGCGAGCACCCGGACGGGCGCCAGATCACGCTCGCCACGTTCGGGCCCGGCGACATCTTCGGCGAGCTGGCGATGTTCGACGACGAGCGGCGCTCGGCGACGGTCGAGGCGACCGACGACCTCGAGGTGCTCGGCATCCTCGGCGGCGACATGCGGCGGATGCTGCGCCGAGCACCCGGACATGGCGGTCAAGCTGGTCATCTCGCTCGGCCGGCGGCTGCGCGCCGCGAACGAGCGGCTCGCGCGGCAGTCGTTCCAGACCGTGCAGAGCCGGGTGGCGGCCGTGCTCGCCCAGCTCGTCGAGCAGGCGCGCTCCGAGGGCGCGGCCGACGCGCGACGTCGCCGTGGTCGCGACGCAGGCCGACCTGGCCAAGCTCGCCGGCTCCTCGCGCGAGTCGGCCAGCCGCTTCCTCGCCGTGCTCGAGCGCGCCGGCGTGATCACCCAGGGGCGCGGCCGCCTCACCGTCCACGACCCGGCGGCGCTGCAGGGCTATGTCTACTGAGCGCCCGCTGAAGGAGACCTCCTACGGCGGCGTCGTGATCCGCGGCGACGAGGTGCTCGTCATCACGCCGATCGGCAAGCGCCGCGTGACCGGCCTGCCCAAGGGCGGCCCCAACCCCGGCGAGCGCCCGCGAGGAGACCGCGGCGCGCGAGGTGCGCGAGGAGACCGGCGTGACGGCGACCGTGCGCGAGCCGCTCGGGCGACGTCAACTACTGGTACCGGCGCGGCGGGCGCCGGGTCTACAAAACGGTCCATTTCTACCTCTGCGACTACGTCTCGGGATCGACGGACGACCACGACCACGAGGTCGAGGAGGCGCGCTGGATCCCGCTGGCCGAGGCCGTCAGCACGCTCAGCTACCCCGGCGAGCGGGCGCTGATCGAACGGGCGCTGTCCAAGTCGACCCCCGGTCGCTAGTCTGCCGCGCCGTGCAGGTCCTTAACTTCTACTCAACGGTCTTCGCCGACCAGATGAAGCGCGGCCGCAAGACCGCGACCATCCGCCTGGGCGACAAGCGGCACAAGTACCGCAAGAACCAGGTCGTGCTGGTCACGGTCGGCTACCAGTACTCGCCGCGCGAGAAGCTGTTCCATGCGGTCATCGACAACGTCGAGGTCAAGCGGATCAAGGACCTCTCTCCGCGCGACATCGAGCACGACAACCCCGAGTTCCGGCGGACCGAGGAGATGGTCCACTTCCTCGAGCAGATCTACGGCCGCGAGGTCGGGCTCGAGGACACGGTGACCGTCGTGCGCTTCTCGCAGATCGTCGAGAACCCGCCGGACTTCCAGGACCGGCTGCGCGGCGTCGGCGGCGCCCAGAACTAGGGAACGCTGGCCCGGGGCCAGGCTCCCTTGCGGTGTTCGCCCAGAGGGCGAAACCCGCGGTAGCGCCACCAGTCGGTTCGTCGATCTCAGGCACGGCGATGTCGGCGTGCGGCCGCGGTACTCGACGCGTGCGCGCTCTCCCTCCAGGTGGATGGCGACGGCCTCGAGGTTGTCCGGCTCGCCCAGGTCCCGCGCGAAGGCGTGGGCGACCAGCGCGCGCATCGGGCCGGAGTGGGCGGCGACGACGGTGAGCGTGTCGTCGGCCACGGCGGCGATCGCGCGCCAGTAGCGGCGGACGGCGACGGCCGGCGGCTCGAAGCCGAGCAGCGGCGTGGTCAGCCAGAACGCGATCGGGTCGCCGCCGGAGACGTGGACGTGGCGGAAGCGCGCGAGGTCGGCGAGCCAGCCGGGCAGCTCCTCGAGCGGCGCGGCGCTCGCCCGCGTACTCGCCGAACACCTCGGCCTGCTCGCGCACCTCGCCGCCGGCCGCCACCGCGAAGTTGGCGAAGCCGGGCTCCGGGCCGCGCGGTGGTGCCGAGCTGCTCGGCCAGCACCTCGGCGGTCAGCCGCGCGCGGACGCTCGGCGCGTGCAGCACGCGGACCGCGCCGTGCGCCTCGCGCCGCCAGCGCGGCCGCCGCCTCGCGCGCCTGCTCGCGGCCGCGGTCAGACAGCCCGAGGTCGCCCTCGTAGCCGGCCGTCTCGCCGTGGCGCAGGAGGCGCAGCTCGCGCACGGCCCGCCATCCATAGCGGAGACGCGTGCTCAGGCGCCGCGGCGGCGGCGCGTAGCGCGCCGGCGCCGATGGACGCGGTGCCGCGAGCGGCGCGGCGGCGACCGCCGAGCCCGAGCTGAAGGCGATCAGCGCGGCGGCGGCGGCCACGAACGCGCCGAAGCGCAGCTCGAGCTCCGCGTTCGGTCCCGGGGTGTCGATCAGCTTCCACACGACGACGCCGGCGCAGGCGAGCGCGCCGTAGCGGAGCACCTCGCGCGCGATGCCCTGGAGCGCGGGCACCAGGCAGGCGAGCGCGCCGACCGCCGTCAGGGCCGCGAGCGCGGCGATCACGGTGCCCCACACGCCCAGCGCGTCCCAGCCGGTGGTCCCCGCGGACACGCTCACCCAGCGCTCCATGCCGGCGGCGAGGCTGTCGACGGGGCCCTGGATCGTCCCGACGCCGGCGCTGGCGTCGGTCGCGACCGGGGGCGCGGCGGCGTACCACGGTCTGGCGAGGGCGGCGATCACGCCGACGGCGGCGGCGACGGCGAGCAGGACGTGGGTGCGGAATCCGAGGGTGCGCATCGTGGCTGAAATGTCGGCACCGCGCGCCCACGACTGGAGCACTTCTCGGAGAATCTGGACGTCGCGCTGATTGGCACTCTTGTTACGAGAGTGCCAAAATGCCTTGACTTCGCGCCCGACCGTCCTAGAATCATCGGCCGTTGGCACTCTCTAGCGTTAGAGTGCCAGACGTACGAAGATCTCAGTGGAGGGCACTCAGATGAAGCTCAAGCCCCTAGGCGATCGGCTGATCGTCAAGGCGGTCGAAGAGGACGAGACGACGGCATCCGGCATCGTCCTCCCGGACACCGCCAAGGAGAAGCCGCAGAAGGGCAAGGTCCTCGCCGTCGGCGACGGCAAGCTCGACGACGACGGCAAGCGGATCCCGCTCGACGTCGCCGAGGGCGACGAGGTCCTCTACTCCAAGTACGGCGGCACGGAGATCAAGGTGGACGGCGAGGACCTGCTCGTCCTCCGCGAGTCCGACGTGCTGGCCAAGGTCCAGTAGGAACCGGAGGACAGAGAACACATGGCACACAAGGAAATCAAGTACGAGGTCGAGGCCCGCCAGTCGCTGGAGGCCGGCGTCGACGCCGTCGCCAACGCGGTCAAGGTCACGCTCGGCCCGCGCGGCCGCTACGTCGTCCTCGACAAGAAGTTCGGCGCCCCGACCATCACCAACGACGGCGTGACCATCGCTCGTGAGATCGAGGTCGAGGACGTCTTCCAGAACCAGGGCGCCCAGCTCGTGCGCGAGGTCGCCACGGCGACCAACGACGTCGCGGGCGACGGCACCACCACGGCGACCGTGCTCGCCCAGGCGATCGTTCGCCAGGGCCTGAAGAACGTCGCCGCCGGCGCCAACCCGCTCGGCCTCAAGCGCGGCATCGAGATCGCCGTCGACCAGGTGGTCGAGTACATCAAGTCGCAGGCCAAGGAGATCTCCGGCAAGGATCAGATCGCCCGCGTGGCGACGATCTCGGCCGGCGACGAGGAGATCGGCGACGTGATCGCCGACGCGATCGAGAAGGTCGGCAAGGACGGCGTCGTGAACGTCGAGGAGGGCCAGACGTTCGGCATGGACCTCGAGTTCACCGAGGGCATGCAGTTCGACAAGGGCTACATCTCGCCCGTACATGGTCACCGACCAGGAGCGCATGGAGGCGGTCCTCGAGGATCCCTACATCCTCATCGCCAACCAGAAGATCGGCTCGGTCCGGGACCTGCTCCCGGTGCTCGAGCAGGTCATCCAGTCCGGCCGCCCGCTGCTGATCATCGCCGAGGACGTCGAGGGCGAGGCGCTCGCGACGCTCGTCGTGAACAAGCTGCGCGGCACCTTCACCGGCGTCGCCGTGAAGGCTCCGGGCTTCGGCGACCGCCGCAAGCGCATGCTCGAGGACATCGCGATCCTCACCGGCGGCGAGGTCATCACCGAGGAGATGGGCCTCAAGCTCGAGAACACGCAGCTCTCGCAGCTCGGCCGCGCCCGCCGCGTCGTCGTGGCGAAGGACACCACGACGATCGTCGACGGCGCCGGTGACGCCGACGCCATCAAGGGCCGCATCAACCAGATCAAGACGGAGATCGAGAACACCGACTCCGACTTCGACCGCGAGAAGCTCCAGGAGCGCCTCGCGAAGCTCTCGGGCGGTGTCGCCGTCGTCAAGGTCGGCGCGGCCACCGAGACCGAGATGAAGGAGAAGAAGCACCGCGTCGAGGACGCGCTGCAGGCCACCCGCGCGGCCCTCGAGGAGGGCATCGTGCCGGGCGGCGGCGTGGCGCTGCTCGAGGCGCAGGACGCGATCAACCTCGACGCGATCGCCATCGACGACGAGAAGACCGGCGCGCGCATCGTCCATCGCGCGCTCGAGGAGCCGACCCGCCAGATCGCGGAGAACTCCGGCTCCGAGGGCTCGGTCGTGGTCAACGACGTCCGCAAGGCGCCGGCCGGCCACGGCCTACAACGCGGCGACCGGCGAGATCGTCGACCTCGTGCGGCGCCGGCGTCATCGACCCGGCGATGGTGACCCGCTCGGCGCTCCAGAACGCCGCGTCGATCGCCAAGAACATCCTCACCACCGAGGCGATCGTCGCCGAGGTGCCGGAGGAGAACGGCGCCGGCGGTGGCGGCGGCATGCCCGACATGGGCGGCATGATGTAAGCCGAGCCGCTACGGCTTCGAAGGGCCCGCTTCGGCGGGCCCTTCGTGTTTAAGGAACGCCTCGCCGCGCGGCGACAGGCGGTAGCCGGGGCTCAGCGAGATGGTCAGGCCGAGCTCCTTCAGCCGCCGCACGCGCGGCTTGAACACGCGCTTCTCCAGCCCGAGCGATGCCGCCAGCTCCTCGGCGCGGACCTCCGGGTGATCTGCTGATCAGGCGGAGGTACTCGAAGCCCCACGGCAGCCGGTCGACCTTCGCCCGCAGCTCGGCGAAGTCGCCGGGGATCGTCTCGCGCAGCGCGACCCGCGGGTCGGGACCTTCGAGGTGCAGCGCGATCCGGTACAGGTCGCCGTCCGGCCGCAGCGCGCGCACCGCGTCGTCCGGCGTCGCGAAGCCCGCCCGCCGCGCCTCCGCGCGCGTGATCCGCTTCGACGACGCGCACGTCGTCGATCCGGATCACGCCGACGGCGGTCACCTGCGTGCTCCCGGCACGCGCCCGCGGCCGGTCCCAGCGGCGGAACTGGAGGTCGATCTCGCCCGCCGCGATGCCCTCGGAGCTGAGCGACCTTGAAGAGCACGGCAGCACGATAATCCGGTCATGGAATCCGGCGTCTCCTACACCTCGCTCGACCCGGCCGGCGAGGACCGCTTCCAGTGGCTGCGGCGGGAGCTGGGCGTGTCCACCTTCGGCCTCAACCTGATCCGGCTCCGACCGGGCCGGCGCGGCCGCATCCACCGCCACCTGCACCAGGAGGAGGCATACCTGGTGCTCGAGGGCACCCTGACGCTGCTCGTCGAGAACGAGCCCCGCGAGCTGGCCAAGGGTGACCTCGCGCGCGTCGGCCCGGAGGTCCGTCGCCAGCTCGTCAACCGTGGCGCCGAGCCGCTCCTGCTGCTCGCGGTCGGCGGCGCGCACGCGCACGAGAGCCGCGACGGCCGCGCGTACGAGTCGTGGGACGAGGAGGGCGAGGGCGGCCGCCGCAGGAGGTGCCGCAGCCCGACTAGTGTCGCGATTCGTAAGTTCGGTCGCAGGCTGCGGATGCATGGTCGTGGCTGGCGTTCGCCGGCGGCCTGGCTCGTACCGGGCGTACTTGCGAGGCCGCCGGCGGGCGCCAGGCGCGGCCAGGCGCCCGCAGACTGCCATCGAACTTCCGAATCGGGACACTAGGGCGCGACGCGCTGGCCCGGCCGGCGGACGCGGAACCAGCGGTGCCCGTAGCGGCCGAGCTCGACCGTCGACGCGGCCGCCGCGCGGCTTCGAGCTCGTCCGGTCCGAACAGGTCGACGACCGCGTCGGCCTCGCCGACCTCGATCGTCACCTCGCGCGGCTCCTCCGCGAACGAGTGGACGGCGAGGATCGTGGTGTCGTCCCAGTCGGCGCGGTGGGCGAGCACGGCGGGGTCGCCGGCGTCGAGGATCGTCACCTCGCCCCAGCCGAGCTCGGGGCACTCGCGGCGGCGGCGGATCAGCAGCTCCATCCAGGTCAGCAGCGAGTCCGGGTCGCGCCGCTGGGCGGCGACCTCGGCCTCGCCGGGGGCGACCGGCCGGGCCGGCTCGCCGGTGGTGAAGCCGCGCTGGGGCTCCGATGACCACTGCATCGGCGAGCGCACGCTCATGCGGCCCGGGATCTCCAGGCTCTCGCGCATCCCGATCTCCTCGCCGTAGAACAGCACCGGCGTGCCGGGCAGCGAGAAGGCGAGCGAGTAGGCGAGCCGGATGCGGTCCTGGTCCTCGCCGACCATCGACGGCAGCCGACGCCGCAGCCCGCGCCCGAAGAGCTGGTGCTCGGGGTCGGGGCCGAAGGCGGCGAAGACCTCCTCGCGCTCGGACTCGGACAGCTTGTCGAGCGTCAGCTCGTCGTGGTTGCGCACGAAGTTCGCCCACTGGCATTCGCGCGGGATCCCGGGCAGCGCCCGCAGGGCGCGCACAAGCGGCTCGGCCTCGCCGCGCGCGAACGCGAGGTACATCGCCTGGTTGACCGTGAAGTTCAGGACCATGTGCAGCTCGTCGCCGTCCTCGTCGCCGAAGAACTCGCGCTGCTGCTCCGGGCGGCAGGTTGACCTCGCCCATGAGCATCGGCCTCGCCGCGGCGGCGGCCGATCGCGCGCCGCAGGTCGCGCAGCAGCTGGTGCGGATCCGGGATCGCGCCCTCGCGGCATGCCGGTCGGCTCGATCAGGAACGGCACGGCGTCGACCCGGAAGCCGGCCAAGCCCTGCTGGAGCCAGTAGCCGACGACCTGGGCGATCTCGTCGCGGACGAGCGGGTTGGCGACGTTGAGGTCGGGCTGGTGCGAGTAGAAGCGGTGCAGGTACCACTGCTTCGCCTTCGCGGTCCCACTCCCAGTTGGACTTCTCCTGGTCCGGGAACACGACGTCGCCCGGCTTCTCCTCGGGCTTCTCCTCGGCCCACACGTAGAAGTCGTGGTACGGCGACCCGGGGTCGCGGCCGGCCTGGAACCACGGGTGCTGATCGGAGGTGTGGTTGACGACGAGGTCGGCGATCACGCGGATCCCGCGGTCGTTCGCCGTGCGGATCAGCTCGGCGAAGTCGCCCGCCGTCCCGAGCCGCGCGTCGATCCCGTAGAAGTCGGTGATGTCGTAGCCGTCGTCGAGCTGCCGCGACGGATAGAACGGCATCAGCCACAGGCACGACACGCCGATGCCCGCGAGGTAGTCGATGCGCTCGATCAGGCCGACGAGGTCGCCGCAGCCGTCGCCGTCGGAGTCGAGGAACATCTCGACGTCGACGCAGTAGACGACCGCGTTCTTCCACCACAGGTCGCTGGTGACCTTGAGCCTCACAGGCGCGGGAGGACGTGCTCGCCGAAGGCCTCGATGAACGGGCGCTGCTCCGGCCCACGTGGTGCAGGTAGATCGGGTCGAAGCCGAGCTCTGCGTACTCGTCGATCCACTCGGCGTGCTGCGCCGAGATCGGAGGAGACCAGCACCGCGCCGCGCACGTCCTCCGGCCGGACGTGCCTGGCCGCCTCGTCGAACTGCTCGACGGTGGCGAGGTCCCAGCACAGCGGCGGCGCGAAGACGTTGGTGCGCCACTGGTCGTGGGCGATCCGGAGCGCCTCCTCCTCCGACGGTGCCCACGACAGTGCAGCTGCAGCGCCGCCGGCCCGTCGAACGCGTCGAGCATCGCCCGCAGGTGGTCGCGCGGCTGGTTGATGGTGATCAGCCCGTCGGCCCACTCGCCGGCCCAGCCCGCGGTCTCGACGCTCACCGCCGTGGCCAGCAGCGGCGGCGGCTCGGCCGGCAGCGTCCACAGCTTCGCCCGGTCGACCCGCACCAGCCCGTCGTGGTCGACCACCTCGCCGGCGAACAGCGCGCGCATGACGTCGACGCACTCGCGCAGCCGCGCCTTGCGGACGCGCTTGTCCGGCCACGGCGCGCCGGTGATGTGCTCGTTGGAGAACTCGCCGGTCCCGAGCGCGACCGACAGCCGCCCGGGGAACAGCTCGGCACAGCGTGGCGGCGGCCTGCGCCACGATCGCCGGGTGGTAGCGCTGTCCCGGGGCGTTGACGACGCCGAACGGCAGCGAGGTCGCCTGCATCGCCGCGCCGAGCCACGACCACGCGAAGCCCGACTCGCCCTGCCGCTCGCTCCACGGCGAGAAGTGGTCCGAGCTCCAGGCCGCGCGGAAGCCCGCCGCCTCGGCCTCGCGCATCGCGGCCAGCAGCGCGCTCGGCGCGATCTGCTCGTGAGAGGCGTGGATGCCGATGGCGGCCATGCCTGCCGGTCTACCCATAGGCTGCCGGGCCATGCCCGCCTACGTCATCGCCTGCGTCACGGACGCCTGGGACCAGGACAAGCTCGTCGAGTACCGCGAGCGCAACACCGACGCCGTCGCCAAGCACGGCGGGCAGCTTCGCCGCCCGCGGCGGGCGGCACGAGATCCTCGAGGGCGACTACGAGCCCAAGCGCGTCGTGATCATCGAGTTCCCGGACCTCGACGCGGCGCAAGGGCTGGTACCAGTCCGACGACTACGCGCCCCTGCGCGAGCTGCGCAGGAGCGCGTCGAAGACCGACATCTTCGTCGTCGAGGGCGTCTAGCCCCCGCCGGCGGCCTCGGCGCTCCGCAGGCCGCGCGCCGCCCACCAGCCGAACAGCACGACCAGGGCGGCCCCGATCGCGTAGGCGAGCGCGATCGGGCCCGGGGTGCCGGAGATGAAGTCGCGCCCGGTCTCGATGATCGGCGTGACCGGGTTCACGGTCGCGACCGCGTGCACCCAGCCCGAGAGCAGGCCGAGCGGCACGTAGACGGGCGCGAGGAAGAGCACGAGGAACACCGGCATCTGCATCAGCGGGCCGGCCTGCATCGTGCGCAGCCGCATCGCCACCCCGGCCGCGAACAGCGTCGCCGAGAGCGAGACGAGGTACGCGAGCAGCACGAGCGCCGCGATGTCGACGCCGTTGCCGCCCACCTGCATCCCCGTGAGCAGCCCGACGACGAAGATCAGCGCCGCCACGAACGTCGTCCGCGCGGCCGCCGCGAGCGCGTAGCCGGCGATGATCCCGTAGCGGTTCGGCGCCGCCAGCAGCAGCCGCCGCGCGAAGCCGTTCTCGAAGTCGGACGCGATCCCGAAGCCGGTGAACACGCCCCCGAACGCCGACGCCTGGATCAGCACGAACACGAACTGGAACGCCGTGTAGCCGGACGGGAACTCGGCGTCGAAGCCGGGCACGTTGCCGACGTTCGACAGGCCGCCGGCGAACGCGACGAAGAAGAACATCGGGAAGACCACCGACGGGATCAGCAGCGTCGGGGTGGTGGCGATCTTGTGGATCGAGCGCCAGGCGACGGCGCGCGCGACCTGCCAGAAGCGCGTCATGTCCGCACCAGCCTCGTCCGCAGGGCGCTCGACGCGGCCGCGATCGCGGCCACCGCGCCGATGATCGTGATGCCGAACCCGAGCGCGAGGGCCTCGGCGTCCCAGCCGACGATGATGAACGACCGGACGCCCTCGATCATGTAGGAGACCGGGTTGTAGGTGGCGATGAAGCGGAACCAGTCCTGCTCGATCAGCGGCCGCGGCAGGCTCATCGAGGACAGGAAGAGCAGGACGAAGAACAGCGGGAAGAACCCCTGCACCGTCTCGCCCGAGCCCGATCGCAGCCCGACGTACGCGCCCAGCCCGGCGAACGCGAGCGAGATCAGCAGCGCCAGCGCCAGCAGCGCCGGCACGCCGAGCCGCCCGGCCTCGAAGTCCATGCCGGCCGCGAAGCCGACGACGAGGTAGATCAGCGCCGACACGAGCGCGATCAGCATCACGCCGCCGAGGTGGCCGATCATCAGCGCGGCGCGCTGCATCGGCGTCATCGCCAGGCGCTTGAGGAACCCGGTCTCGACGTCGCGCGCGAGCGCTGCGCCGGCGTTGATGCACGCGAACAGCGCGCATTGCAGGAACGGCACCGCGATCGCGAAGTCCAGGTAGCTGTCGGCCGGGAAGCCGGGGAGGTTGGTGGCCGCGTCCAGCCCGCCGGTGTTGATCGCCATCATGATCAGCGGGAACACGATCGGCGGGATGATCAGCGCCGGCTGGCGCAGCGTCTGGAGGACCGAGCGCCGCGCCATCTCGTAGACCTGCTGCCTCACGCCGGCACCGCCTCGGGCGGCCTCGGCGGGCTCGCCGCCCTCCAGCTTGCGCCCGGTCTTGGCCAGGAAGACGTCGTCGAGCGTCGGCGCGTGCAGCCGGAAGTCGGCCACGGTGAGGCCCTCGCCGTCGAGCGCGCGGACGACCTCGGCGAGCTGCTCGACGCCGCCCGCCAGCCGCACCGCGGCCGCTCCGGGCCGGGCCGTGACCGGCGTGCCGAAGCGCTCGAGCACGCCGCCGACGGCCTCGAGCTCGTCGCGCTCGGACGGCTCGACCTCGAGCGTCGGGCGCCCGATCTCGTCCTTGAGCGCGTCCGGGGTGCCGGTCGCGACGATCTTGCCCGTGATCGATGATCGCGATCCGGTCGGCGAGCACGTCCGCCTCCTCGAGGTACTGCGTGGTGAGGAAGACCGTCACGCCGTCCTCGTGCGCGAGCCGCGCGACCTCCTGCCACATGTCCGACCGGCTCTGGGGATCGAGCCCGGTGGTCGGCTCGTCGAGGAACAGGATCCGCGGGTGGTGGACGAGCGCCAGCGCGAGGTCCAGCCGCCGCTTCATGCCGCCCGAGTAGCCCTTGACCTTGCGGTCGGCCGCCTCCATCAGGCCGACGCGCTCGAGCAGCGCGTCGCCGCGAGGGCCGCGCTCGGCCTTCGGGATGCCCTGGAGCGACGTCTGCAGGCGCATGTGCTCGCGGCCGGTGAGCAGGCCGTCGAGCGCCGCCTCCTGGAGCGCCGCGCCGATCGCCATGCGCACGGCGGGGCCCTCGCGCACGATGTCGTGACCCGCCACGCGCGCCGTGCCCGCGGTGGGCGGCAGCAGCGTGGTGAGCATCAGGACGGTCGTCGACTTGCCGGCGCCGTTGGGGCCGAGGAAGCCGTAGATCTCGCCCGGCTCGACGCGCAGGTCGATGCCGTCGACCGCGCGAATGCCGCCCTTGAATTCGCGCACGAGGCCCTCGACCTCGATGCCGTTGGGGAGGATCGTCATGGCGACACTTGATAGCGAAGATATTTGAGCAAGTTCAATCTTTTATGTTTGCTACCTTTGCTGATACCTTGAAGGCAACGGAGCCGACGCAGACCGCCGCACGGGAGGCATGGGGCCTCTTCTGGCGGATCTTCATGGAGGACAAGCGGCGCCGCTGGGCGATCCTGTCCGAGATGGGCCTGTCGCCTCAGCAGTCGATGGCGCTCAGCACGCTGGAGCCCGGCGAGCCGATGACGATGAGCGCGCTGGCCGACGCGCTGCACTGCGACAACTCCAACGTGACCGGCATCGTCGACCGGCTCGAGGCCGCCGGCCTCGCCGAGCGCAGGGCGAGCGAGCGCGACCGTCGCGTGAAGGCCGTCGTGCTCACCGGCAAGGGCGAGTGGACGCGGATCGAGATCGAGCGCCGCGCCGGCCAGCCGCCTCCCCGGCTGGCGAAGCTGTCCGAGGACGACGCCACCGCGCTGCGCGACATCCTCGCTCGCGCGCTAGAGGACTGAGGCCTTCGCGCGGAAGCGCTTGGCCTTCGCCTGGTTGCCGCACATGGCCATCGAGCACCAGCGCCGCCCCGCCGCGGGCGAGCGGTCGTAGAAGCGGGACGAGCAGGTGTCCAACGCGCAGATGCGCACGCGGGCGCGCTCGGCCTCGATCCCGAGCATGCGCGCGGCGTCGTAGGCGACCATCCCGAGCGCGCGCCGCGGCGACTCGGCCCGCGGGCGCTCGGCCAGGACCGGCCGGCCGACGGGGTCGGTCAGCAGTGCCGGCCGCGAGCCGGCGAGCGCGAGCCAGTCGTCGATCAGCGCGATCGCCGCGGGGTCGGGCGCCCGCCGCTCCACCGCCGCGCGCACGCCGGCGTCGATCGCCTCACGCAGCTCGCGCGCCTCGGCCAGCACCGAGGCGGGCGCTCTCATCGGCTGCGGCAGCAGCCGCGCGCGCACGAGCCACACCACGACCTCGTCGACCGACAGCAAGCACTCCACGTCGCGCCGCCAGCGCTCCCGCCGCGTGTTGACGAAGTCGAGCGCCGGCCGGCCGCCGAGCCAGTACCAGTACGGCAGCCCGGAAAACGGTCGGCCCGCCGGGAAGCTCGCGCCGCATAACCGGATCATATGGACTCAACCGGTTATTGGCTGCGGAAACGTCCCGCGCCCGGTCGAATTGCCGTAGGCTGCCGCCGCCGACATGAGCGCCACCGACCTGATGCTCAAGCCGGTCCAGGAGCTCGCCGCACTCGTGCGGGGTGGGGAGATCGCCGCGCGTGAAGTGGTCTCCGCCGCGCTGGCACGAATCGACGACCTGGACGAGCGAGTGAACGCCTTCGTCGAGGTCGACGCCGAGCGGGCGCTCGAGGCGGCCGACGCGATCGAGCCGGGCGACGAGCGGCCGTTCGCGGGCGTGCCGATCGCGATCAAGTCCAACGTCCCGGTCGCCGGCCTGTGCATGAACTTCGCGTCGAAGTTCCTCGCCGGCCACCGGCCCGATCACAGCGCCTATCTCGTACGTCGGCTGCGCGACGCCGGGTTCGTCGTCATCGGCACCACGAACATGTCCGAGTTCGGGATCCTGCCGACCGCCGAGCCGCGCCATACCGGGCCGACCCACAACCCGTGGGACCTCGACCGCACGCCGGGCGGCTCGTCCGGCGGCTCGGCCGCGGCCGTGGCGGCCGGCATGCTGCCGGTGGCGCACGGCAACGACGGCGGCGGCTCGCTGCGCATACCCGCCGCCTGCTGCGGGCTGGTCGGGCTCAAGCCGAGCCGCGGCCGGGTCTCGCGCGGGCCCGACCTCGGCGAGTCGTTCCTGTCCGCGGACGGCGTGCTCACGCGAACCGTCGCCGAGACGGCGGCCCTGCTGGACGTGCTCGCCGGCTACGAGGTCGGCGACGCCACCTGGGCGCCGCGACCGGTGGAGCCGTACGCCACCGCGGTGCGGCGCGACCCCGGCCGCCTGCGCGTCGCCATGACGGCCAACAACATCCTCGACGTCGACGTCGACCCCGAGTGCGTGCGCGGGATGCACGCGGCCGGGGAGCTGCTGTCGTCGCTCGGACACGAGGTCGAGACCGCGTCGCCGGCGCTGCCGGGCGGCGATCCGCTCGACCTGTTCATCGAGGCCTTCGGCCCGCAGGTGAGCCTCGGGATCATGTACGGGCAGCTCCTGGCCGGACGCGCGCCCGAGGACGACGAGATCGAGCCGCTGTCGCGCGCGATCTTCGAGCGCGCCCAGCAGCTGCCCTCGGTCGCCTATCTCGGCGCCGTCGCGCAGCTCCAGGCGGTGGCGCGCGGGCTCGTCGCCTTCTTCGCCGAGTACGACCTGCTGCTCACGCCGGCGCTCGCCGAGCGCCCGGTGCCGATCGGCGAGATCCACGGCTGCGGCGAGGACCCGATGGCGGACCTCGTGCGCTCCGGCCACTTCACGCCGTTCACGTCGCTGTGGAACGTGACCGGCCAGCCGGCGATCTCGGTCCCGCTCGGCTTCGGCGACGACGGGCTGCCGACCGCCGCCCAGCTCGTCGCCAAGCCGCTGGGCGAGGACACGCTGCTCCAGGTGGCCGCGCAGATGGAGGCGGCGGTCGGCCGCCCGCAGCAGATCCCGCAGCTGTTCTAGGAGGGGGCCCCACCCAACGGGCCATTCCGTGTGGAGCGATGTCCCGTTGGGCACCCCCTAGGCGGCGCCCAGGACCTCGCCCATCCCGCGCGGGCGAACGCCGAGGCCCTCGGCATCGGCCGTGCCGCGCAGGGTGAGCATCGGCACGGTCAGCAGCTCGGCCTCGTCCCAGGTGGCGAACGCGGTGGGGCCCGCGAGCGTCTCGTGGACGCGCAGCAGCGCCCGCGCGACGGTCAGCGGGACCGGCACGAGCCGGCGCCGCCGGTGGGCGGCGCGCAGCGCGAGCTGGACGACCTCGCGGTGGCTGAGGACGTCGGGGCCGGCGAGCTCGAAGCGCCCGCCCGCGCCGTCGTCGAGCACCGCCAGGACGCAGTCGGCGACGTCGTCGGCCCAGATCGGCTGCGTGCAGGCGTCGCCCTGGCCCATCAGCGGCACGGCCGGCAGCAGCGCGAGCCGCTCGAGCCGCTGGAGACGGCGGTCGCCGGGGGCGTAGACGAGCGAGCTGGCGAACGTCGCGGTGCTCAGGCCCGACGCCGCCACCGCGTGCTCGGCCAGCGCCTTCGCGCGGTGGACGCGAGAGCGGTTGTGGGGCGAGGCGCCGAGCGGCGTCAGCCACAGGAAGCGGCCGGCGCCGGCGCGCTCGGCCGCGCGCAGCAGGCGCAGCGCCGCCAGGCCGTCGATCTCCTCGATCGTGGCCCGCGGCTGATCGCGCTCGGTGGCGGCCAGGTGGACGACGGTCTTCACGCCCCGCAGCGCGTGGCGCCACGACGCGGGGTCCGACAGGTCGCCGATCGCGAGCTGGACCCGCACGCGCTCGGCGCCGAGCCGCCGCGGGTCGCGCACGAGGCAGCGCACCTGCTCCCCGCGCGCCGTCAGTCGGCGCAGCACGGCGGAACCGACGAGCCCGGTGGCGCCTGTCAGCAGCAGCACGACGCGCAGCCTAGAATCCCTGGCCGATGGCCTACGTGATCGCTGAGCCCTGCATCGGCACCAAGGACAACTCGTGCGTCGAGGTCTGCCCGGTCGACTGCATCCACCCGACCCCGGACGAGCCGGACTACGACAGCGTCGAGATGCTCTACATCGATCCGGAGGAATGCATCGACTGCGACGCGTGCGTCGAGGCCTGCCCGGTGGATGCCTGCTTCGCCGAGGACCAGCTCCCGGAGGAGTGGGCGCAGTACACGAAGCTCAACGCGGACTACTACGCGGGAAAGTAGCGTCGCCCGCAGGTCGCGGGTGGGGTTCCGCGACCGGAGGGCGAAACCTGTCGGGTCGACTCCCGCTGACTCCACCATGAGGATGGCGGTGCGTCCCTCGGGCGCGCGTGTGCGGTGGACGACGCCGCGCGGCACCGTGTAACCCAGGTGGGGCGTCAGCTCGACGCTGTCGCGGTCCTCGAAGTCGATCAGCAGCTTCCCCTCGAGCACGAGGAAGAACTCGTCCTCGCCGTCGTGCTTGTGCCAGTGGAAGTCGCCCTCGATGATCCCCAGCCGGACCACGGAGTCGTTGACCGTCGTCAGCGTCTGGTTGAACCACGGCTCGTGGGCGGCGAGCTCGGCCGGGATGTCGACCAGGTTCATCTGGCCGTACTTGTCGTCGAGATGGATGTCGTAGGTCATGCCCGTGGTCGATACCACGCGAGAGCGTTGTCCGCCAGGGCCTGCGGCGCGACCGCGGCCACGAGCTCGAGATCGCGAGGCGCGAACGGCCGCCGTGCGCGTGTGCCGGGCAGGTCGGTGCCGAACAGCAGGCGGTCGGGGTCGAGCGCCCGCAGCGTGGCCTCGACGTCGAGGTCGACGCGGCCGAACCCGGTCGCCTTGACCATGCAGCCGAGCCGCCGCAGCACCGGCAGCGCCTCGGCGTCGAGCCCGAGGTGGTCGACGCACAGCCGCGGCAGGCCGCGCAGCCGGGCTTCGAGCGCCGCCAGCGCGCGTCCGCCGGCGTAGACCTCGGCGTGCCAGCCGGCCAGCTCGTGCACGCGCCGTGCGAGCCGCTCGTCGAGCGCCCCGCCGCGCTGGAGGTTGAAGCGCACGGCGCGCACGCCCGCGAGGTCGAGCCGCAGGATCTCCTCGTCCGTCACGCCCTCGTCGAGCTCGACCACCCCGACGAACGACGGGCCGAGCCGCTCGAGCGCGTCGACGAGCCAACGCGTACCGCGTCTGGAACGAGCCGGCGACGACCGCCCCGCCGGCGACGTCGACCGCGCGCGCGGTAGTCGTCGACCGTGAACGGCTCCGGGACGTAGCCCTGGTTGGCGACCAGCGGGAAGCGCGGGTCGATGACGTGCAGGTGCGCGTCGAAGACGGCTACGGCTTGCGCCACGCGTAGGCCACCGAGATCGGGTGGTGGCGGTACTTCTCCCACTTCGGCTTGACCGCGATCCAGCGGTCGTCGATCACGCCCTCGCGCAGCTCGGCGAGCGTCCAGCCCGTCTCGAGGCCGCCGGCGACGTGATCGCTGAGCAGGTGCACGTGCGTCGCGATGGCCAGCGGCTCGCCGGAGGCGCCGGTGAAGTGGGTCGGCATGCCCGTGGCCATGATGAAGTGCGGGTGGAAGCAGACGAGCACGAAGGCGCCGCCCGGCCGCGCCAGCCGCCACGCCTCGGCGTACAGCGGCCGCAGCGCCGGCAGGTGCTCGTCGACCAGCGAGGCGACGACGAGGTCGTAGGCGCCGTCGTCGAGGCCCGGTGTCGGCCACGTCGCCCTCGCGCAGCGTGTCGTGGGCGCCGCGCTCACGCGCCACCTCGAGCATCTCGGGCGTCAGGTCGACGCCGTCGATGTGCGCGACCCCATGCGCGCGCAGCCACGCCGCGGTGCGGCCGGTCCCGCAGCCGAGGTCGGCCGCGCGGCCGGTCCAGTCGACGCTGCGCAGCTCGTCGAGCAGCGCGATGTCCATCGCGTCCTGGACCGTGTCCTCGTACGTCGGGACCCACTCCCGGTAGCCGGTCCGCACGTCGACCGTGCGGTACCCGCGCGTGTCGAACTCGGCGAAGTCCACCTAGCCGGCCATGGGCAGCGACATGCCCACGGGCGCCGGCGGCACCGGGTCGGCCATCACCGGCAGCGAGACCGGCGTGATGGCCACGATCCCGCGGGCGGCCTGGCGGATCGCCTGCGCCGCCGGGTCGTCGGGGTCGCGCTCGATCAGCGGGACGCCGGCGTCGGACGTCTCGCGCAGCGGCATCGTCAGCGGCACCTTGCCGAGCAGCGGCACCTCGAGCTCGTCGGCCAGCCGCTGGCCGCCGCCCTCGCCGAAGATCGGGAACCGCTCGCCGCCCGGCGTCGTGAAGCCGGACATGTTCTCGACCACGCCGCCGATCTCGAGCTTGACCTTGTCCGCCATCTCGGCCGCGCGGCGCGCCACCTTCTGGGCGGCCTCCTGCGGCGTCGTGACGATCAGGAACTTGGCGTCCGGCAGCAGCTGGGCGAGCGTCATCGAGACGTCGCCGGTGCCGGGCGGGAGGTCGATCAGCAGGAAGTCGAGCTCGCCCCAGTTGACGTCCTCGAGGAACTGCTTGAGCGCCTTGTGCAGCATCGGCCCGCGCCACACGACCGCCTCGTCCTCGCCGAGGAAGAAGCCGATCGACATGACCTTGATGCCGTGTGACTCCAGCGGCAGGATCTTGCGCTCGCCGGAGACCTTCGGGCGCTGGCCGCCGAGGCCGAGCATGCGCGGGATCGAGTAGCCCCAGACGTCGGCGTCGAGCACGCCGACCTTCTTGCCGTCCGCCACCAGCGCGGCGGCGAGGTTGACGGTCAGCGACGACTTGCCGACGCCGCCCTTGCCGGAGCCGACGCAGATCACGTTGGCGACCTGGGCGAGCGAGCCCTCGGGCAGCCCGTCGGGCCGCCCGAGCTTGCGCTGGAGGCCGGACTTCTCCTGGTCGGTCAGCACGTCGAAGCCCACGTTCACGCGCGTGACGCCCTCGACGCTGCTCACGTGCTTTGCGACCGCGGTCTGGAAGTGGCCCTTGATCGGGCACCCCGGCGTGGTCAGCGACACGGTGACGTCGACGACGCCGCCGTCCTTGATGTCGATCGCCCGGACCATCTCGAGCTCCACGATGTCCTTGCGGAGCTCGGGGTCGATGACGGACTTCAGGGCTTCGGTGATCTGCTCTCTCGTCGGCATGCCCCTGCCATTGTGGCAGGCGCTAGTCCTCGTTCTCGGAGTCCGTCGACGAGCTGACGACATTGAAGTCGCGGTCGAGCTGGACGTCGACCTGGGAGCCGTCGGGCCGCGTGACCTCGACCTCGTAGTAGCTCTCCTCGTCGCCGACCTCGGTCTCGGTGACCCTGCCGGGCGTGTCGGCGAGCGCGGCGGCCTTGGCCTGCTCGAGCGCGCTGCCGCTGATGGGGGTGTCGGTGGCGTCGTCGTCGCCACCGGCGGCGCCGGCGATGGCCGCGCCGCCCGCCGCCAGCGCTCCCGCGGTGGCGACCGTGATGATGATGCGTCGCGTTCATGGCTCGCCATTCTGCGCGGCGCGGCTGAGCTGGCCCTGAGAGGGCATCCAGACCCGCACCGTGGACCCTTCGAGCGTCGCGCTGCCCCCGTGCGCCTCGGCGATCGCGCGCACGATCGCGAGGCCGAGGCCGGTGCCGCCGCGCGTGCGCGCGCGGTCGCCGCGGGCGAAGCGCTCGAACGCGCGATCGGCGATGTCGGGCGCGAATCCCGGCCCGCCGTCGGAGACCTCGAGCGCTCACGCCGCCGTCGTCCGCCGTGCGCGCGCAGCACGACCTCGCCGGCGCCGTGCCGGAGCGCGTTGTCGACCAGGTTGCCGAGCGCCTGGCGCAGCCGCAGCGGATCGGCGTCGACGGTCACGTCGCCGTCCTCGACGCGGATCGCGCGGCCCGCGCGCGCGGCGCGCTCGGCGAAGCGGTCGCGGACGCCCTCGAGCAGCGGCCGCGCGGCCACCGGCTCGCGCCGCACCGGCAGCTCGCCCTCCGCAGTCCGAGCGATCACGAGCAGGTCCTCGGCCAGCTGGGCGAGGCGGTCGCACTCCTCGATCGCCGCCGACACCGACGCACGCGCCTCCGGCCCCATGTCGCCGGCGCGCAGGGCGGCCTCGAGCTCGGTCTTCAGGACGGCGAGCGGCGTTCGCAGCTCGTGGCTGGCGTCGGCGACGAAGCGCCGCTCGCGCTCGAGCGAGCCGCGCAGCCGGGCCAGCAGCGCGTTCAGCGTCTCGCCCAGCCGGTGGATCTCGTCGTGCGCGGCGGGCAGCGGCAGCCGCTCGTCGCCCGCGGCGGCGCGCCGGCGCATCGCCTCGACCGGCCGCAGACCGGCTGCCGGCGAGCACGTAGCCGAGCAGCGAGGCCAGCAGGATCGCGAGCGGACCGCCGATCGCGAACGCCGCGATCGAGTCCGGCCAGCACCTCGTCGCGATCCTCGAGCGTCTGGCCGACGACGACCACGCTCGTCCCGCTGTCGCGTGCCAGCACGCGGGCGGTGCCGTCGATGCCGGGGACGCGCCGGTCACCGCTCACCGGCTCGACCGGCCCGCGCGCGCCGCCCGCGGCCTCGATGACCCGGCCGTCGCGCGACTGGACCTGCGCGAAGCCGTCCTCGGCGTCGCCGGCGACGCCGGCCGCGACGCCGCTCGCCGCGACGGCGGTCGCCCGTGCCTCGAGCGCGGAGTCGACCGACTCGTCGAGGTCGGCGCGCAGCTGCACGTACACGAACGCGGCGGCGGCGATCAGCACGAGCGCCGTGGCCGCGGCGAACGCCGCGGTGAGGCGGACGCGGATCGGCAGCCTGCTCATCGCCGCAGCCGGTAGCCGACCCCGCGCACGGTCTCGATCGACGCGACGCCGAACGGCCGGTCGATCTTCTCGCGCAGGTAGCGCACGTAGACCTCGACCACGTTCGACTTCTGCTCATAGCCGAGGTCCCAGACCGCGTCGAGCAGCTGCATCTGGCTCAGCACCTGCCCGGGACGGCGCATGAACGTCTCCAGCAGCGCGAACTCGCGCGCCGACAGCGAGATCTCCGTCTCGCCGCGCCAGACCTCGCGCGTGGCGGGATCGAGCCGCAGGTCGCCGACCGCGTAGACGACCGGGCGCTCGACCGGGCCGCGCCGCACCAGCGCGCGCAGCCGCGCGAGCAGCTCGGCGAGCGAGAACGGCTTGGTCAGGTAGTCGTCGGCGCCCTGGTCCAGTCCCTGCGACGCGGTCCTCGACCCGGTCGCGCGCGGTGACCATGATGATCGGCGCCCAGCGGCCCTCGGCGCGCAGCCGCCGGCACGTCTCGAAGCCGTCGATGTCCGGCAGCATCACGTCGAGCACGATCGCGTCGTAGTCCGTGGCGCGCGCGAGGCCGACGGCGTCGGTCCCGCGGCCGGTGACGTCGGCGACGATGCCCTCGTAGCGCAGGCCGCGCACGAGCGCGGCCGCCATCCGGACGTCGTCCTCGACCACGAGCAGCCGCATGGGTCAATGATCGCGCCGCGAAGATGAGAGCCGGCTTAAAGACCGACGACCCGCCACGAGGGCGGGCCGACGGTTGAGGGAGGAGAGGGTGCTACATCCGCCGGCGAGATATGAGGCCGGCGAATCCCGCCGGCGAGATATGAGGCCGGCAGGCTTGCCCGGGCTGCCGCTCCTCCGCGGCGCCGGGGGAAACTCGAGCTACACGAGCGCCGTGACGCGATCCTTCGCGGCGTTGGCGTTGCGCTTCAGCACGCGCTCGGCCTCACGGCGGCGGGTGCGCAGCTGGCGCTCCAGCCGGGTGCGCGCCTTCTTGACGTCGCGCTCCATGCGGTTGCGCGCGGTGGTCCCGCGGCGCTCGAAGCGGCGGATGTCCTTGCCGAGCTCGCGCTCCGCGGCGGCACGGCTGCCGAAGCGGTTGACGAGCTCGCCGGCGAGGCCGAGCACGCGGTCCCGCGCCTCGAGGGTGGCGCCGACGTAGACGAGCGCGGTGCGCTCGGCGACGTTGCGGCCCTGGGCGGCGGTGGTCTTCGCGGCCTTGACCTGCGCCTGCGCGGCGTCGCGCGTCTCGTTGCGCGCGATCGTGCGCTGACGACGAGCGGTCGCCGTGCTCGGCGACTTGGCGGTGGTGCGCGCGCGCCGTGCTGCGGCGCTTCGCGGGCTTGCGCTGGTGGTGGTGGTGGTCGTTGTCTCGGCCATTGCTGGTATCAGCCCCTCTGGATTGGCCCGGATAAGGATGTTACTTCTAAGTCTGTCCGACGAAGATGGTACCCATCGAACACTTGTTTGTAAACCTCTCCGGGCTCGCCGTTACACAGACTAGCGAACTTTGTGCGCCGTCGTCGTGAAGGGCTCGTGAAACCGCGGAAAACTCGCCCTGACTTTGTAACAGAACGAACGCAGGTTCGAACCGCAGTGTGACGCGTCTCACGCGGCGCCGCGGCCGAGGCCGAGGCGCTCGGTGCGGGCCAGCCAGCCCGTGGGATCGTCGAGCTCGGCATACGCGGGCAGCGTCTCCGGGCCGGCCCACGCGCGGTTGAGGGCGGCGATGCCGCCGCGCGCGACGACCGCGTCGCAGAACGCCTTGCCCTGCTTGTACTGGCGCATCTTCAGGTCCATGCCGATCAGCTTCTCGAGCACGCGCAGCAGGCCCGAGCGCTCGTGCCGGCGCCGCTCCATCGCGGCGCGCATCGCCTCGAGGTCGGTCAGCAGCTCGGCGCCGACGGCATCCATCACGTGCTCGGCGTAGCCCTCGAGCAGGGCCATGAACGCCTGCGCGCCCTCGAGCTGGCCGCGCCGCTCCTCGCCGACCGCAACGAAGGCCAGCCCCTCGTCGCGCACGCGGTCGAGCAGCGCGCGCAGGTCGGAGACGTCCGGCAGGCGCAGCAGGCCCGACGGGTTGACGTCGAGCGCCCCCAGCAGCTCGCCGAGCAGCCCGGCGAGGTGCTCGCGCAGCCACGGCACGCCGGCGAACTGGAGCGCGTGCGTGGTCTCGTGCAGCGCCACCCAGCGCAGCAGCTGGTCGGGATCCGCCTCGAGCGTGTTGGCGGCGTGGCCGAGATTCGGCGCCACGAACAGCAGCCGCGCGGGCGCCGAGGGATCGAGCGGCGGGAAGTCGTACTGGCCGAGCACGCGGCCGCCGAGGAAGCCCGAGATCGCGCCCGCCTCGAGCCCGAGCAGCGCGCCGGCGGCGCCGCCCAGCGGCCCGAGCCGGGAGCCGAGGCGGTCGGACACGGGATCGAGCACCCCGCCGAGCGAGCGCAGGTTGGCCTCGATCCAGGCGTCGCGGTCGACGGCCTCGGCCACGGGCAGCGGCGTGAGCGCCTCCAGGCCCGTGTACGCGGTGACGAGCCGCTCGCTCTCGGCGGCCGGGGCCGAGAGCTGCTCGAACGGCCGCGGGTCACCCGCGGGCTGAAGGCCGGCGATGCCGCGGGCCACCTGCCCGGCGAGAGTCCAGTCGATCACGTGACTCAGGATGGCAGAGGGTGATGGTGGGCTCGGCAACGTACTGCGCTGGGTGAGGAGGCGCCGAATCGCGCCGGGCGAGGGCGCGTGGCGCTTTTGCGTCGAATAGCGACGGAAAAGCGCCAGGGACCGCCGACCAGGCCGACCTCGCCGCCTCCCCACCCAGCCGCAGTTGACGTTCAGCGCGCCGTCACCGCCGCCAGCTCGACCAACCCGGCCTCCGACCGGGCCGCCACCACGGGCGAGTGCGGGAGCAGATCCAGAGGCGCGCCGAGCGGGTACTCGAACGCCGTGAAGGCGACGTGACCGCCGGCCTCCCGCACGATCAGCTGCGCGGCGGCGGCGTCGACCGCCCGGCAGCCCTTGAGCGTGAGCATCCCGTCGAACCGGCCGGCCGCCACCTGACACATCGCCGCCGCGATCGTGCCGATCGCGCGCAGGCGGTGGGCCACCTGGACGAGGCCCTCGGCCGACTGCAGCACCCAGCGCGGATCGGCCGACTCGAAGCCGACCAGCTCGAGCTTGCCGTCCGACGCCCAGCGCCGCTCGCCGACCGCCGGGTCGAGCCGCACGCCGTTGAGCGTGGCGCCGCCGCCGCGGGTGGCGACCCACTCCTCGTGGGGTCCGAAGTCCTGGACGAAGCCGAACACCACGTCGGCCATCGTCGCCCCCTCGGCCACCGCGATCGAGACGCAGTGATGCGGCAGCCCGCGCTTGGCGTTCAAGCGAGCCGTCGATCGGATCGACCACCACGAGCAGCCCGTCGCCGCCGAAGTCGACCGTCCCGGCCTCCTCGCTGAGCACGGTGAAGCGCGCGCCGGCGTCGTAGAGGCCCTGGAGCTCGGCGAGCACGGCCTGCTCGGCCAGCGCGTCGATCTCCAGCGTGCGGTCGCCGCCCTCGCCGCGCGTGCCGGTCTCGATCACCCGCTCGGCGATCGTCGCCCGCCCGGCCAGCATCGTGCGCAGAGCGGCGGCAGCCCGGCGAGACGCTCCCAGCCAGTCGGGGCTCATCTCGGGCGTATCCTACGAAGGTGGTCGCGCTGAGCCCGGAGCAACGCGCCGCCGTCGAGCATTCCGGCGGCCCGCTGCTGATCCTCGGCGGCGCCGGCAGCGGCAAGACGACCGTCCTGGAGGAGCGGTTCCTGCATCTGGTGCGCGAAGGCGCGCCGCCGGAGTCCCTGCTCGTGCTCTGCTACTCGACGGCGGCGGCCGACGCGCTGCGCGCCCGGCTCGAGGACCGGCTCGAAGGGGCCTACGAGGAGCTCGCGGTCACCACCTTCCACGGCTTCTGCGCGCGGCTGCTGCGCGACGAGGCGCTCGAGGCCGGGCTCGACCCGTTCGTGACGCCCGTCAGCGCCGCCGACCGGCTGGCGATGCTGCTGGAGCGGATCGACGACCTGCCGCTGCGCCACCACGACCTGCGCGGCAACCCGAGCGCCACGCTCGGCGCGATCGTCCAGCGCATCGACCGCCTCAAGGACGAGCTGGCGTCCGCGGACGACTACGCGGCCTGGGCCGCCTCGCTGCCCGGGGAGCGCGCCCGCGAGCGCGAGTTCGCCGACCTCTACGGCGCCCACGAGCGGATGCTCGAGGAGGCGGGCACGCTCGACGTCGGCGACCTCGTGCTGCACAGCTTCCGGCTGCTGCGCGCCAAGGCGCACGTGCGCGCGCGACTGGCGAAGCGCCACCGCCACGTGCTCGTCGACGAGCTCCAGGACGCGAGCTTCGCGCAGGGACTGCTGCTGCGGCTGCTCGCAGCCGGCGGCGAGATAACAGCGGTCGCCGACGACGACCAGGCCATCCACCGCTTCCGCGGCGCCGCGACCAAGAACATCGAGGACTTCCGCGCCGAGTGGCCGGCCGCCACCGTGGTGCGGCTCGAGCGCTCGTTCCGCTCGCACGAGCGCATCCTCGCCGCCGCCGGAGCCATCGCGCCCGGGCAGATCGAGAAGGAGCTGCACGGCGAGGCCGGCGGCGAGGTGGCGTTCTGGCGCTGCACGTCCGAGCGAGCGCAGGCGCAGGCGGTGGCCGCCGAGGTCGAGCGGCTGGTCGCGCGCGAGGACGTCGCGCCCGAGGACGTCTGCGTGCTGGTGCGCTCGGTGCGCGGCGAGGGCCAGGCGGTCGCCGTCGCGTTCGAGGAGCGCGCCGTCCCGTACCGGCTGGAGGGCGCCGCGGCGTTCTTCCAGCGCGCCGAGGTGCGCGACCTGCTCGCCTGGCTGCGGCTGCTCGTCGATCCCGGCGACGCCGGCGCCGTCGTGCGCGCGCTCGCCCGCCCGCCGGTCGAGCTGCGGGCGATCGACCTCGCGCGCGTGACGCAGATCGCCCGCCGCCGCAGCCTCGACATGGTCGGCGCGCTGCACGCGGCGCTCGAGTCGCCGCAGATCCCGCCCGAGGCGCGCGAGCGCATCACCCACTTCCTGCGCCTGCACCGCGCGGCCGCCGCGGCGATCGACTCGACGCGGCCCGACCTCTACGTCCACCGTCTGGTCGAGCGGCTCGGGCTGCGGCGGCAGCTGCTGTTCGCGGCCTCGACCGAGGTCGTCGAGCGGCTCCAGAACCTGGCCCGGTTCGCCGAGCTGGCGGCCGACTACGTGCATCGCGCGCCGCAGTCCACGGCGCGCGACTTCGCGCGCTCGATCGCCGCCGTCGCCGAGGCCGGGCTGCGCGAGGAGGAGGCGGCCGCGGGCGAGCGCCCGCACGGCGTGCGCGTGATGTCGATGCACGCCGCCAAGGGGCTCGAGTTCGACCACGTCTACGTGCTCGGCCTGATGGCGGCGCGGATGCCGGGCCCGCGCCGGCGCTCGCTGGAGCCGATCCCGGACGCGCTGATCAAGGAGGCCGTGCCGCCCGACAGCAAGGCCACGCACGCGGCCGAGATGCGGCGGCTGCTGCACGTCGCGATGACGCGCGCGCGCCGGCGGCTCGTGCTCGCCTTCCCGGAGCGCTCCGAGCGCGGGGCGCTCCAGCAGCCGTCGCCGTTCGCCGAGGAGGCGCGCGCGGCGGTCGGCGGCGAGTGGGAGAGGCGCGAGGAGGAGCTGTTCGGGCCCGCCGAGACGCTCCAGTCGACGTTCCGGATGCTGCGCGACGAGCTGCTCACCACCGTCGCGCAGGTCGGCGGCCGGCTCGGCGAGCTGCGCTTCGACACCGACCTCGACGTCTCGCACGCCGTCGTCCGCTACCTCGAGCTGCTCAAGCTCGCCGCGCTGATGGAGCGCACGCGCTCCAGCGAGGCCGAAGTCGGCGACCTGCTGCCCGAGATCAACGCCCGGCTGCTCCAGGCGGTCACCGCCGAGCAGCGCGAGATCTTCGAGACCTCCGCGCTCGACGAGTACCTGCTCGACGCCGAGCGCGACGAGAAGCTGCGCGCGCGCGCCGTGGCCCAGCGGTCCGAGCCGTCGCTGGAGTCCTTCCTGCCGCGCCGCGGCGACGGCCTCGCGCTGAGCGCGTCCGACATCGAGACCTACCGGACCTGCCCGCTCAAGTACAAGTTCGCGCGCGTGTTCCGGATCCCGAGCGAGCCGACCATCAACCAGCGCTTCGGGATCCTCGTCCACCAGGTGCTCGAGCGCTACCACGCCGCCGAGTCGGCGGGGCTGCCCACGCTTGCTCAACCTGCTCGAGGCCGGCTGGCGGCGCGGCGGGTTCGGCGACTCGGAGGAGGAGCGCCAGTTCCGCGCCAAGGCCACGCAGGCGCTCGTCCGCTACCACGACCGCTTCCGCGACGAGGACGCCGAGCCGGTGTGGTTCGAGCGCTCGTTCCAGTTCCGGATCGGGCCGCACCTGCTGCGCGGCCGCGTCGACCGTGTCGACCGCCTGCCGGAGGGCGGCTACGAGCTGATCGACTACAAGACCGGCCGCCCCAAGAGCGCGGCCCAGCTGCGCGACGACGTCCAGCTCTCGCTGTACGCGGTCGGCGCGCGCGAGGCGTGGCAGCTCGAGGCCGCCCAGCAGGCCTACTACTACGTGCTCGACGACGCCAAGGTGCCGGTGCCGCGCTCCGACGAGGACCGCGACTGGATCACCGAGACGGTGTTCGAGGTCGCCGACGGGATCCTCGGCCAGGGCTTCGAGCCGACGCCGAGCTTCGCCGCGTGCTCGGTCTGCGACTACCGGATCGCCTGTCCGGCGGCGGAGCGCTGAATCAGCGCCACGGCGTCATCGATGGGCGGGAGCCCGGCGATCTCGGCGGCGACGCCGGCGGCCGCGTCCCGGTAGCGCGGGTCCTCGAGCAGGGCGCGCACGTCGGCGCCCAGGTCGTCGGCGACGACGCCCGCCCCGAGCTCGGCGACGCGCTGCGCGTTCGCCGGGCCGTCGACGAACAGCGGCACGAACGCCTGCGGCACGCCCGCGGCCAGGGCCATCAGCGTCGACCCCGAGCCGCCGTGGGAGACCATCGCGGCCGCCCACGGCATCACCTCGGTCTGCGAGACCCAGGGCGCGACGCTGAGCGAGGGCGGCAGCGGCCCCAGCTCGGCCGGGTCGGTCCGGTCCCCGATCGTCATCAGGACGGGCAGCGGCAGGTCGGCCAGCGCCTCGACGGCGCGCCGGTACACGCCCGGGAAGTGCTGTGAGGCGGGCGCCTCGGACCCGAAGGTCACGTAGATCAGCTCGGGCCGCCGGAGCGGTCTCGCGTCGGTGCGGAAGCGGTTCACGCCCGGCTCGTCGCCGCCCGGCGAGCGCGTGAGCAGCGGCCCCTCGCCCAGCCGCTCGGGCTCGATGCCGAGCGCGTCGGCGGCGAGCGCCTCGAGGCCGCCGCCGGCGTCGGTGCCCGAGTCGAGGTGGATGCCGACCCGGACCTGCGGCACGTCGTAGCGCACCGCGGCGACGGCCGAGGCGAACTCCATCGTCTCGCGCACGATCACGTCGGGCCGCCACTCGTCGACCGCTGTGAGCATGTCGGCCATCGCGGTGCGCGCGTACAGGCCGATGAACAGCTCCCGGACCACGTGCTCGACCGAAGCCGTCTGCGCCCACACCGGCGCGAAGGCCGCGTCGACGGTGGCGGCCGACGGCTCGGCCACGGGGCGCATGCGCAGCCGCGCTCGGGACACGAGCGCCGCCACCGAGGGCGGGCCGGCGACCAGCACCTCGTGCCCGGCCTCCGCGCACGCCTGGGCGAAGGGGGCGAGCGGGCCGAAGTGACCGGCGCCGCGGGTGGTGGCGAACAGGACCCTCACGCTCGTGCAGACGGAGCGCAGGGACGAACTATTCCGTCAGCCTCCGCCTTGCCCGCCGCCGCGCTGCCTCAGGAAGCGCTGGAACTCGCGCGCGAGCACGTCGCCGGACGGGAGCTGCGAGAGGTCGGGCGGGCCCTCCTCGGCGTCGGCGGCGCGCTCGAGCCGCTCGACGAAGGCCTGCACCTCGGGGTCGAGCTCGACGGCGCGCGTGACCTGGCGCTCGTAGTCGACGGCCGCGCTCTCGAGGTCGGAGGCGTCGACGGTCACGCCGACGAGGCTCTCCAGCCGGCGCAGGATCGCGAGCGCGCCCTTCGGGTTGGGGGCGACGGCGACGTAGTGCGGGACCGCGGCCCACAGCGAGGCGGCCGGCATGCCGGCGGCGGCGCACGCGGACTGGAGCACGCCGACGATCCCGGTCGGGCCCTCGTAGGTCGGCGCCTGGAGGCTGAGCCGCTCCACCAGCGCCGGGTCGGACGCGTGGGCGGTGACGCCGACCGGGCGCGAGTGCGGCACGTCGGCCAGCAAGGCGCCGAGCGTCACCACCATCTGCACGCCGAGCGCCTCGGCCAGCTCGACCACCTGGCCGCAGAAGCCGCGCCAGTGGTAGGAGGGCTCGGGCCCGGTGAGGATCACCAGGTCGCGCGGGGCGCGCGGCACGCGCGCCTCGTAGACCTCCCACTCGGGCCACTCGACCTGGCGCGTGCGGCCCTCGACGAGCTTGACCTGCGGGCGCGTGGCCTGGAAGTCGACGAACTCCTCGGGGTCGATCGTGGCGAAGCGCGTCGCGTCGAGGCTGGCGCCCATGAACGCCGCCGCCGAAGTCGCCGCCTCGCCGGCGTCGTTCCAGCCCTTGAACGCGCACACCAGGGCTGGAGCCCGCAGTCCGTCCGGTCGGCGTTCCCAGCGCAAAGGCTGCACCGGTCCACCGTAGCGAAGGGCCGTCCGAACCGGCGGCCATCATCGGGGCGTGGCCATTGCCGACGCGCCCACCATCGCCGGCCTGCGGGCCGGCGACGAGGTCGACGCGGTCTTCGCCTGCGCGCGCAAGGACCGGCTGACGGCGCGCTCCGGCCTGCCCTATCTGGCGCTCGAGCTGCGCGACCGCAGCGGCGCGATCCAGGCGCGCGCGTTCCGCGACGCCGACCTGCTGTCGGGGCGCTTCGAGCGCGGCGACCTCGTGCGCGTGCGCGGGCGCGTGGACCGGTTCCGCGACGAGCTGCAGCTCGAGCTGCGCGAGATCGCGCGCGCCGAGGCAGCCGACCCGGCGGCCTTCCTGCCCGTCGCCTACCGCGACCTCGACGAGCTCGACGGCTTCCTCGAGCACCTGGCGCGCGAGGTCCACGACCCCGGCTACGCGGGCGCTGCTCGAGCGCCTGCTGGGCGACGGCGAGCTGCGCGAGGCGTGGCGGCGCGCGCCGTGCACGATCGGCGGCCACCACGCCTACCTCGGCGGCCTGCTCGAGCACACGGTCGCGGTCGGCCACGCTCGCGCTCGAGACCGTGCCAGCTCCACGTGCGGCTGAACTCCGACCTGCTGATCTGCGCCGCGCTCGTGCACGACCTCGGCAAGACGCGCGAGTTCACCTACGGCGCGGCGATCGAGCAGTCCGAGGAGGGCCGGCTGCTCGGCCACCTCGTGCTCGGCCAGCAGCTCCTCGAGCCGTACCTGGCCGGGCTCGACGCCGAGCGCCGGCTCGCGCTGCTGCACTGCGTGCTCGCCCACCACGGCGCCGACCGCCGCTTCGGCTCGCCCGAGGCGCTCGCGCTGTACCGCCTCAACGCGCTCGACGCGAGCGTCAAGGGCGCGCTCGAGCACGGACTGTGAGCCCGATCTCGGCGTTCTCCTCGGGCGTCGCGTTCCAGTAGCCGTAGCGGTCCGAGATCGCGAGGAACTCGTCCGGGCTCGCGGCGATCTCGCCGAAGAAGCGGGCCATCGTGGCGGTGGAGAGGAGGTACATCACGACCGGCTCGCCGGCAAGACCCGCAATCCCTCGCCTGCGGGATCTCACGGGTTCGTAACGCCGCGTCGCGCCCGCCGCGCCACGCTGCCCGGGCAATCCGAACAAGGGAGGCAGGGATGATCACGCGTGCGCTTGCGGGAGCCGCGCTGCTGCTCGCCGTGCTCGCTCCGGCCGCGCAGGCCGGGGACAGGGCCCGCTTCACCGCGCCGCGCTCCGGCGAGGCGAAGCTGGCCTTCACCGCAGCGGTCCCCGGAACCGGCTGGGACCGCGCCGGCCGCGAGGCGGCCGTCCTCAACGTGCACGCTCGACGGGCGGCGGGTCGCCGACGTCGTCGCCTTCGCCGGCGCGGAGCCGTTCCGCTACGAGACCGCCCTGGGGCCGGTGCGGCGCGGGCGGCACACGGTCAGCGTCTCGCTCGATCGCGGCAAGTCGCCGGTCCGCCACGCGCGGATCGGCGGGCTCCGCGCGCGGGTGACGGACGACCTCGTGGCGCGCCACGCGCCGATCCTCTACGGCCGCGACCTGCCCGAGATCGCCGGCCGCTACGAGAACGCGCGCACCGACGTGCCGATGCTCGCGTACCACGCCGAGAGCTGCAGCGAACGGCCGCACCACGATCGAGTACACGACGATCTGGTCCAACGAGGACGGCGGGACCAACACGCCGGCGCTGATGGCGCGCTGGGGCCGCACGACCGACATCGAGTGGATCTACCGGGTGACGCTCGCGCCCGGCGGGAGCGTGGAGTCCGCCGTCTACCACGGCCCGAACCACGAGACGCTGCCGTTCACGGGCGCGCACGAGGGCGACCATCCGCTGCTCCAGACGGCGACCTCGAACAACAACCTCGTGCAGGTGACGGACGAGCGGCTCGTCGACAACCTGCGGTTCTTCCTCGACACGCGGCGGACGCTGCCGGCCGGGCGCGCCCGCGAGGCGGCGATGGACGCCGAGCCGTGGACCTACCAGGTGATGGCGCGCGAGATCGTGCGCGAGGGCCGCGTCGAGCCGCGGCCCGACCCCGCCACGCCGGAGGTCTCCGACCAGCGCAACTACCTGTTCGCCGAGGTCGACAAGGACACGCGCTACGGCACGCCGCCGGCGTCCGGCTCGTGGGTCGGCACGGCGCTCGAGGTGCTCGTCGGACGGCCGCTGGTACGCCTCGCACCACGGCGAGCCGACGTGGTCGATCCAGCGCGACGACCCGGCCGCGACCACGATCGAGCTGCCGCCGGGAACGACGGCGGACGACGTCGACGCGGTCAGGGCCGTCGCCGTCCCGGTCGGCACACCGCCCGGCGGACTGGCGGATCGACCTGACGTCGCTCAACCGCGGCTTCTTCCTCGGCGGCGACTACCGGCCGGGCGCCTCGTTCCTCTCGTGGCGGGGCGTCGGCGGTCGCTGACCCCGGCGCAGCGCGAGGCGGTGCTCTGGACGCGCAACTGATAGGTTGCGCGTCCTATGCGCACGCTGATCCTCGGCGGGACGGTGTTCCTCGGCCGCCACGTGGCGGCCGAGGCGCTGCTCCCGCGGCCATGAGCTGACGCTCTTCACGCGCGGGCGTGCACGGCGGGATCGACGGCGCCGAGCACCTGGTCGGCGACCGGACCGGCGACCTGTCGGCGCTCGAGGGCCGCGAGTGGGACGTGGTGATCGACACCTCCGGCTTCGAGGCCGAGCACGTCGCGCGCTCGTCGGCGGCGCTGGCGTCCAGCGGCGCCCACCTCGTGTTCGTCTCGAGCTGCAACGTCTATCCGGCCTGGCCGGAGCAGCCGGTCGACGAGGACTCGCCGGTGTGGGAGAGCGGCGACGACTACGGCGCCCAGAAGGCGGCGAGCGAGCGGGCGGCGGAGGCGGCGTTGCCGGGCCGCGTGGCGGCCGTGCGCGCCGGGCTGATCTGCGGGCCGCACGACAACGTGTTCCGCCTGCCGTGGTGGGTGAAGCGGATCGCGCAGGGCGGGCGCGTGCCGGCGCCCGGCGACCCCGGGCGCACGGTGCAGCTCGTCGACGCGCGCGACCTCGCGGCCTGGATGCTCGACCTCGGCGAGCAGCGCGTGGCGGGCGCCTTCAACGGCACGGCGCCGGCCGGGCGGACGACGATGGGCGAGGTGCTGGAGGCGGCGGTGGCCGCCACCGGCTCGGGCGCCGAGCTCGTCTGGATCCCCGACGAGCGACTCGTCGAGGCGGCGGGTCGAGCCGTGGATGGAGCTGCCGCTGTGGCTGCCGGAGGCCGAGTTCCCGGGCACCTGGCAGGTCGGCACCGAGCGCGCGCAGGCCGCCGGGCTGCGCTGCCGGCCGGTGGCCGAGACGGTCGCCGACGTGTGGGCGTGGCTGCGCGACGGCGGCGAGGACGGAGCTCGACGAGTGGCGGTCCGAGCACAGACCCCGCCCCATGAATTCTCGGCGTGAACACGAGCTTGACCGGGTAACGCTCGCTACATTCCGCCGCGCGCGGCCCGGCAGGGGTGTCGGCCGCGCGCGAACAACGACGTCCCAACAGACGGGAGGATTGGATGCGACGTCTTCACGTGCTGCTGCTCGCCGTCTTGGCGTGCGCGTTGGTCGCCGTCCCCGCCGCTCAGGCGCGAGGTCGAGACCAAGGCTGTCGCGCAGGACAAGACCGCGGTGCAGCGGTACTGGACAGCGGAACGCATGCGCAACGCGATCCCGGCGGACAAGGTGCTCTCGGGCGCTTTCGCCGCGAAGCCGAAGGCTCCGAAGCTCGGCGCCGGCGCAGCAGATCCCGCCGCCCTACACGTCCCAGCCGACGAGCACGAACGGCAAGGTCTTCTTCACCGACGACGGCCTCAACTACGTGTGCTCCGGCACGGCCGTGCTGAGCGGCAACAGCAGCACCGTATGGACGGCCGGCCACTGCGTGCACGACGGCGCCAGCAGCTTCCACACCAACTGGAGCTTCGTGCCCGCCTACGCCGACGGCAGCCGGCCGTACGGCACGTGGACCGCGCGCGACGCTGCTCACCACGAGCGGCTGGGCGAACGGCGGCGACTTCTCGTTCGACAACGGCGCCGCCGTCGTGAACGCGAACGGCGGGCAGGCGCTGACCAGCGTGGTCGGCGGGCGCAACATCGCCTTCAACACCGCGCGCCAGCAGAACTACGCGGCGCACGGCTACCCGGCGGCGCCGCCGTTCAACGGCCAGCGGCTGTGGGTCTGCAACTCGCCGCTCATCTATGACGACACGTCGGCCAACCCGCCGACGATGGGCATCGACTGCGACATGACCGGCGGCTCGAGCGGCGGCGGCTGGATCGCCGGCGGCTCGGTCGTCTCGGTCAACTCGTACGGCTACACGACGCTGCCGAACGTGATGTTCGGCCCGTACCAGGGCTCGGTGGCGCAGAGCCTTACACGCAGGCGTCAGGGCGCAGTTAGGCGTACGGGAGCACGGCGCGGATGATCGTGCCGTGCCCCTCGGCGCTGGTGACGGTGAGCACGCCGTCGAGCGCCTCGACGCGATGGCGCAACCCGGTCAGGCCACTGCCGGCCGGGTCTGCGCCGCCGCGGCCGTCGTCGGTGATCTCGAGCGTCAGGCGGTCCGATCCGTCGCGGATGCTCACGTGCGCCCGCGCGTCCGGCCCGGCGTGCTTGGCGGCGTTGGTGAGCGACTCGGCGATCACGAAGTAGGCCGCCGTCTCCACCACCGGCGGCGGGCGCCGCCCGATCTTCGGCGTCGACCGTCGCGCGGATCGCCGAGCGGCCCGCGACCGCCTCGGCGGCGGCGGGCAGGCCGCGGTCGGCCAGCACCGGCGGCGCGATGCCGCGGGCGAGGTCGCGCAGCTCGGCGATCGCCTCCTTGGCCTCGCCGCGCGCCTCACGGATCGAGCTCGGCGGCCTCCGGGTTGTCGTTCGAGGCGCGCCTCGGCGCGGCCGAGCTGCATCGTCAGCGCGACCAGCCGCGCCTGCGCGCCGTCGTGCAGGTCGCGCTCGATCCGGCGCAGCTCGTGCGCCTGCACGTCGAGCGCGCCGCGGCGCGTGCGCGTGAGCTCGTCGACGCGCTCGACCAGCTCGGGGTCGCCGCCCGTCATGCCGGCCACGATCGCGTGCACGCCGAGCAGCATCGAGAGGCAGACGATCGGGATCAGCGGCCAGAACTCGTCGCTGCCGGCCATCGCCCAGGTGAGCGATCAGCGTGGCGCTGACCCAGGCGAACAGAGCGGCGTGGATGGTGAAGATGCGCCAGCGGCCGGCGGCGGACGTGGAAGGCCCCGAACAGCGCGGCGTTGAGGCCGAACGGGATCGCGAGGCCGTACCAGACCCACTTCGGCCAGAAGGTGCCGCCGCCGGTCACCGCCAGAGAGCCGATCATCATGAAGGCGACGAGCCCTGACAGGGCGGCCTGAAATGCCAGGACTCGTCGCCATCGGCGCATGCGCCGATGATCTCACCTCAACGGCAGATCCTCATCGAGGCAGGACACCTTCGCGCGTTCGGGCACGTTCGGGCCGACCTCGCCGCCGGTGTTCGGGAAGTTGTCCCGCCGGGCGCCGTCGGAGCTCGTGACGCACAGCGTGCGGCCGACGATCACCGGGCTGGTCGGGAACTCGAGCGGGCCCTGGTTGCGCAGCCGCGTCGCCGGGTCGACCGGGTTGCGGAACAGCTCGACGGTGCGGCCCTTCGTGGTCACCACGGCGATCGCGTTGCGCTCGTTGGGCGCGACGATGATGTTGCCGGCCCGATCGAGCACGATCCCGTCCGCGCCCTCCAGGAACGGGTGCGCGACCAGCACGTTGTCCAGGCAGAGCGTGTTCGCCGTGAACGTCGAGTCACAGCCTGTCGGGCTCTTCACCCGGCCCTTGTGGTCGATGGCGACGTGCCAGATCGCGCCGCGCGCCGTGTCGGCCACGAACAGGTCGCCGTCGCGGTCGAACGCGAGGCCGTTGGCGACCAGGTGCTGCGAGCCGAGCGTGTTGGCGGCCTGGCGGCCGGTCGGCGTGATCGTGATCGTGCCGGGAGGCAGCCCGCGGTTGTCACGCCCGACGCCGCCGACGCCGCCGGCGTCGACGTTCACGTCGTTGGCCATCGGCTGCACGCGGAAGACCTCGACGGGCATCCGATCGCTGCCGATCCGCCACACGCGCCCCTGCGCCGTGCCGCCGTCCGACACCCACAGCCTGCCGCCGCGGTCGAAGGCGACGCCGTTGGCGCCGGGCACGCCCTCCGCGTAGACGGTCGCGGTCGGCGGCGCGGAGGCGCTCGGCCGCAACGTCACGATGCGCGCGCCGTCGGCGATGAACAGGTCGCCGTCGCTTGTCGAAGGCGAGGCCGGTCGGGTTGCACGGCGCGGCGATGTTCCCCACCACGACCGGTGCGCCACCCGCCGGGGTGGTGCGAAGGATCGGGCACGGGGAGACGCCGCGGCCCGGCGTGTACAGATTGCCGTGACGGTCGCTCGTCAGCCCTTCGAGACCGATCGTGGTCTTGAGCACCGTGGTCCACGACGCGTCGTCCCCGAGCGCGCGGTAGCGCGGTTCGTGGTCGCCGACCGCGGCGGTTCCGGCCAGGACGGCCACCGCCAGCGCGGCGACGCCCACCAGCACGAGCCTCTGCATGGGTCCTCCTCCCCTGGGTTGTCGGCGGGGCATACGGGCGCGGCGCGGGGAAGGTTGAAGTCCTCCTTGCGGATGACGCCGCATCCCTCTCGCGGCGGGGCGCAGATCATCCGCGCGACCGCCTCAAGATCGCCATCGCGGCCGATGACGCACGACGTTTTGGACAAGAGGCTCCAGGCATCGGATCAAGCGAATGCAAGGAGCCAGGAATGGCCTACACCGGACAGACCATCAGCAACCCCGTCAGCGGCGAGCAGATCACCTTCCTCAAGACCGCGGCCGACACCGCCGGCGAGCTGCTCGAGTTCGAGCTCGCGCTCTCGCCCGACGGCCACGTGCCCGGCGCGCACGTGCATCCCGAGCAGGAGGAGCGCTTCCACGTGCTCGAGGGCACGATGAAGTTCCGCATGGGCCTGCGGCGGATCGTGGCCCAGGCGGGCGACACCGTCGTCGTCCCCGCCGGCCGCGTGCACCGCTTCGCCAACGGCGGCGACGAGGTGGCGCGCTGCCGCGTCGAGGTCGTGCCCGCGCTGGACATGGAGCAGCTGCTGGAGACCACCGTCGAGCTCGCGCTCGAGGGCAACGTCACCCGCAAGGGCATGCCGAAGCCGCTGCACCTCGCGCTCTTCGTGCGGCGCTTCGCCCGCGAGGTCCGCGCCCCGTTCCCGCCCGCCTGGATGGTGCGCATGCTGATGGCGCCGCTGGCCGCCCTGGCCCAGCGTCGCGGTCACGCGGAGCGCTACGCCACGGCGTAGGCGTCATAGCCTTCGCATCGGAGCGGCACGGGGCTGGTGCCCCATCCGGTCTTCAAAACCGGCAGGCGGCCGTAGCCCGGTCGTTGGTAGGTTCGATTCCTGCGCCGCTCCGCTGAAGCCGTTTCGGCTCTAACTTTCGCCTCCCGGTTGGGGTGAGATCACCGCGTGTCCGAGAACGGGCACCGCCCGAGCCGGTCAGCCACGCGTGGAGCGGCTGGAGGACCAGCTCGGGTGGTAGGACCGCATAGCGGGCACCAGAAGGTGTGGTTCCAGGCGCTCAAGCACCAGAAGTTCGTCTACCTGGCGCAAGCCGGCCCGTACCGCGACGCCACCGTGCGCGATGCCGTTCTCGCCGAACGGGTGGAGGCGCTCGCGTCGCAGGAGCACTCGTCCTGGTCGGCGGCGCGACCGAGCCCGCCGCCGCGCGGCGCGTTGATCAGCGCACGCTCGTCGGGCGCTCGGCCGGCGTCAGGCCGGGCCGTGCGGCGCATCGTTCCCCCGCACGAGCTCGTCCCACGGCCGCACGCGTCGCATCGCCGGATCAGCGGCGGCCCGGTGCCGAGGGTGACTGAGCTCGCGTTCCCTCGAAGCAAGGCGGGCGCGCCGCGCTGGGCAGCTCAACCATCAGCCGCCCGCTGTTCGCGCTCCCACACACGGGCGGCGCCGTCCTCGCCGGCGCTCACGACGTAGCGTCCGTCGTCGCTGAAGTCGGCGCTGTTGACGAATCCCTGTGCGCCGTGAGCACGACGCGGTGCCCTGTGGCCAGGTTCCACACGTACACCCTGCCGTCGAGTCGGCGGCGAGCAGCCGCGCGCCGTCCTGTGGACCCATCGTCAGCGCCGCCGTCGTCGCGTCCAGCCGCAAGGCCGGCGCACCGCGGCGTCACCCAGACCTCCACGAGTCCGTCAGCACCGATCGCCGCGAGGCCGCCATCAGGGCTCAACGCGTCCTCTGACCCGTCGGCGACACGTCCGCCTCCGTCTCGCGTCCTCGTGCGTCGGTGAACCGCAGCCGCGGCGATGCCGTACCGCCGACACGCCCAGCGTCTGCACGGCCTTCGCGTCGATCGCGTCGGCGTCCCGGCCGAACTGCGCACCGTCAGTCCGTGGCCACGTCGACACGCGGAAGCCGAGCGGAGGTTGGTCTCGTCGAGGACCTGGTGAACGAGCTGCCCGTCCGGCGTGAAGGCGACAAGACCGGGCTCCGCAAGGTAGCGGGTCCCTGTGGCCGGCCGAGCTGCAGCCGTCCGCTCGCCGCATCCCAGCCGACCGGATCCGCGGTGGACGGAGTAACCCGCGACGAGTTCCCGTCGCGGCTCGCCGCCGCGACGTCGGCCAGGCCACGCGTCTCCCTCGCGCCGGCTTGCCCCCACGTCCCATTCGCGCGTAGTCCCGTCGAGATGTGCCGTGAAGAGCCGATTCGTCGCCGGCGAACGCGATCGCCGCCGGCTCCGTCGGCCCGACCGTCATCTCGGTCACGCCGCGTCCGGTGAGCACGTCCCGCACCTCGGCGCCGTCGCCGGTGGTGCCCGCCACCCAGTCGCCCGCCGGCTAACGCGGCCACGGTCCCGGCAACGCCGACCTTACGGTTCGCCCATCTCCAGTTCCAGAGCCGGCCGCCCGTCCAGCAGGACGCGCCGCCCGTCAGGGCCGAGCTGCGCGCCCGAGTAGGTCGCAGGGTGCCGCTCGATCTCCTTTCCCGTGCGGACGTCCCAGACCTGCACGGCTAGCGTCGCCACCGACGGGGGCCCGTAGCGTCGCTGATGGCCACGCGATCGCCGGCGACGTCCGCGCTGACGGAGCCTGCGCCTCGCCTTTGCCCACGTGCGGACCAGCCGGCCGTCGCGGGCGCGCCAGAGATGCGTTCCCTCGGTGCCGACCGTCACGATCCGCCGTCCGCCGCTGACGAAGACCGCGTCGAGGATGCCGAACTGCGAGGTACACCCGACCTCGCCGCTCGCCGCGGGCTCCCGCCGGCCCAGGCTGCCCACCGTCCGCCCGGTCCAGCCGTCCGCCAGCGTGACGACGTACCTGCACGGCCCGCCGGGCTGGCCCGGTCCGATGCACGCGGTTGCCGGACGCGCTGAAGAGCTGCGGAGGCGCGGCGGGCGGCTCCGGCGGCCCCGGCGCCGCCACGATCCGCACGCCCTTCTCGCCGACCATCGCAAGCCGCGTGCCGTCGGGGCTGAACTCGAGCCCGCTGACGGCGCCCGGCCCGTGCAGGACCGCCAGGAGCCGCTCGGTGCGGGCGTCCCAGACATGGACCTTGCCGGCGTCTCCGCCCCTGGCCACACGGTCGCCCGCCACGGCGAGCATCTCGTTGGTGCTCGCGCGCGGACCGCGAAGCGTGCCGCGGATCGGCGACTGCAGCGCGGCGCGCAGCGCGTCCTCGGCCTGCGCGGTTCGCGCGGCGGCGCGGCCTCGCGGCGAGCAGCACGGCGAGCTCGGATCCACCGTCAGCTGCTGCTCCGACGACGCGGCGAGCTGGCGCGAGAGGGCGATATCGCGCTCGCGGTCGGCCGCGTTGCGCTGCTCGAGCGCGACGACCGCCGCGACGCCTGCGACGACGAACCCGACCATCAGCGCACCGGCGGCGACGAGCAGCCGGCGGCGGCCGCGGCGGGCGGCCTCCAGCTCGCGCCGCGCCTGCTCCTCGCGCTGCGCTGCTCGCGCTCGACGAGCTCCACGCTCGCGTCGAGGAACTCGCGCTCGCGCGGCGTTCAGCTCGCGTCGTGCTTCGTGCTCGCCCACTCGCGCGCCTCGGCGAGCCGGGCGCCGCGGTACAGCGCGCTCGTCGTCGCGGTCGAGCCGCTCCCACTCGCTGCGCCGCCTCGGTAGTCGCTGGTGCAGCAGCAGCCCGGCACGGTCGGCATCGATCCAGCCGCGCAGCCGCGGCCAGCCGCGGATCAGCGCCTCGTGCGAGACGTCGACGACGCTCCTCGTCCCGCGCCTGGTCGCGCACGTGGTCAGCAGGCGCGCGTCGACGAGCGCGATCGACAACCGGCATCGTCCATCGCGGCCGCGAGCTCGCTCAGCGGCGCCCGCCGGCGCGTGTCCTCGGTGCCCTCGCCCGGCATGCGTCAGGCGCAGGAGCGTGCGGCGCGCGAGCTCCTGCTCGGCCGGCGACGAGCGCGGCGACGACGTCCTCCGCGCGCTTGGCGAGCGCGCCGCTGGACGCCGCCCGCGTCGCGATAGGCCTCGAGCGTCAGCATCGTGCCGCGGCGCCGCTCCCACAGCTCGAGCAGCGCGTGCTCGAGCAGCGGAGCGCTCCCGGCTGACGCGCTCGACGTCGTCGAGGATCGTGTCGATCGAGGCCCGCCTCGAACTCCAGCCCGACGCGCCGCGCCGGCTCCTCGATCGCCTGGCGCAGCCCGTCGCGGTTCATCGGGCCGACCAGCAACTGCTGGTCGCTGACGAGCTGCGACGAGCTCCGGGTAGGCGCGCGCAGCGCGGGTAGAAGTCGGCGCGCATCGTCGAGCACGACGACGCCCGGCCCGCCGGGCGCCGACGCGGCGTAGAGCAGGTTGCGAGAAGAGCGCCTTGCGCTCGTCGCTCGTCGCGGCAGAGCGTGAAGACCTCCTCGAGCTGGTCGACGACGCACAGCGACGCGGTCCTCCGGCGCGTCCGCGCCGAGCGCGAGCGCACGAGCGCGAGGTGCAGCGTGCGCTCGTCGGCGCGCGAGCCCGTCGAGCGTCGCGCTGCATCGCGCCGTCGCGGAGTCGGCGCAGCTGCGCGGCGAGCGCGGTCCAGCGGGTGCGGCGCCCGGGCCGCACGACGCACGATCCGCCAGCGCCGCTGCCGGCAGCGCGCCGCGCCGCAGCGCCGGCATGCAGCCCGGCGCGGACCAGCGACGACTTGCCGCTGCCCGAGGCCCGAGCGACCGCCAGGAAGCGATCCGCTCTTGAGCTTCTCGAGCAGCCGCTGGATCGTCGCCGTCGCGGCCGAAGTAGAACTCGGCGTGCTCCTCGTCGAAGACCTCCAGGCCGCGATAGGGCAGACGTCGTCGGTCGCGCGGCTCGACCGTCTCGGGGCCGAACGGGATCCCCTTGATCGCGTTGACGAGGTCCTGCAAGCGCGCGCTTGTCCTCGTAGCCGCGCGCGGAAGTCGACCCACGTGCGGGCGCGCAGGAAGGGCGGCAGGCGGTCGGGGTCGAACGGCTCGCGGACGCCCGGCAGCAGCACCGGGAAGACGCGGAAGCCGCGCTCCTTCGCGGCGCGGTCGACAGCGCAGCGCGAGCTCCTCGCAGCTCCCAGTCGCCGAGGTCGTCCGGGCCGATGAAGACCGCGCACGACGCGACGACGCCTCGATGCCCGTCCGCGAGCTCGTCCTGCCACGCGCCCGCCCGGGCGTCAGGGCCCACTTGTCGAGCCACGGCTCGAGGCCCGCGCCGCTGCAGCCGCTCCGCGATCCGCTCGACCTGCTGCTTGTCGCGGCTGTTGTGCGACAGGAAGACGTCGAAGGTGGCCACCGTGACCTCCACGGCACCAGCGTCGCCGTTCCCGCAGTCCCAAGTCAACCCGCGCGTAGCGGTTGCGCCATCTTGAGCGGCCGGTCGCGGTCAGGACTCGACGGCCGGCGCACGCTCAACACCGGTCAACAGCGGCCGTTTCGCTCGGGGTGATCTCGGACACCAGGCGACAATCGCCCACGCGGGCCGGGTCCTTAAGTGGGGACGCTCTCGCCGACGTATGGTTGTACGAGACATGCTGAACGCGCGCATCGACATCTCGCATGGCTTCGAGGGCGAGCCGATCGTGCTGGCGTGCTTCGACCTCGGCGTGGAGGAGATCGCGGCGGCGGCACACGCCGTCGCCGCCATGACCGCCGAGCGGTTCGGTCCGGTCGACATGTCGGTGGACGACGTGCTCGAGCTCCGCGAGCTGACGGCGCTCGCCGACGAGCTGACCCACCCCGGGGCCGAGATCCGAACGCTGGCGCTCCGTCCTGCGCGGCTGTCGGCCCTCCGCGACTCGGTCGCGCGGTTCGTCGAGACCCGCGACGAGGCGGAGTGGATCCGCGAGGAGGATCGCGAGCCACTGGCGCGGCTGCGGGGGTTGATCGTTCCGCTCGAAGAGCTCAGCGCTGAGGCGCTGCGCGCCGCGTTGTCGCCGGCGCCGCGCCCCTGCTGACCGTTCGCGCCGGCCCCTCCGAGGAGTAACGTCAGTCGTCGGAGCCGACCCCGCGGATCCCGTCGAGTTGGCCCTGTTCTCGCCCGTCGGGTCTCGTTCCCTCTTCCTCTCGCGCGACATCCGATCAGAGGGTCGGGAGGTCTCACGCGATGACAGAACGGCTCAGTCGATTGTGGGCGCGCCGCGATCGGGCCACCAGGTGGAGGCGCTCGAGGCACGCGTCGAGCATCTGGAGGCCGAGCTGGAAGGGCTGCAGGACGCCGTCCACCGCCGAGCGCTGGCGGAAGACGAGCAGATCGACGATCTGCGCCGCCGGACCGCGCCCGAGCAACTCGCGCGTGATCTGAGCGAGGACGCTCGCAGGCGCGGTCTGCTGAGGCCACGTCAACTCCGGCCCGCCGCCACTGCTACGGTGACGAGCAGATGGCTCTGAAGACAGGAACCCAAGAGGCGCGTACGCACGCGCGGGCACATCTCGCATGACGCCCAGCTGCGGATCGACCGGCGCGTGAAGAGGATCCTCGACCGCCGAGAAGGTGAGCTCGAACGAGCCCGGCGGGCGTCGCGACGCCTCAACGGCGCCTGACAAGCACGAACACGCGCCGTCACGGCGTTGCGCCCCCTGACGATCGCGAAGCGGCCGCGGCGCGAGGAGCGCGTCGCGGCCTAGCTGCCGACCGCCAGCGCCCGCTCGACCGCCGCCTCCAGCGGCAGCGCCGCCCCGTCGGCGAGCGCGGCCTCGAACGCCTCCGCGCCGAGCGCGGCGCGCAGCGACGCGGTGGTCGCGTCCACCCAGGCGGTCTCGTCGGGCTGGCGGATGGCGCCCGCCGCGGTGCGCGCCGCCTCCGCCGCGCCCATGAGCAGCGCGCCCGTCCGCGCGTCGCCCGAGCGGCCGGCGACGGTCTCCAGGCACTCGATCATGCCGGGCCGGTCGCCGAGGTCGAGCGAGCGGGTCAGGCTCTCGCGGATGAGCCCCATCGCGCGCTCGCGGTCGGCCTCACCCACCAGCAACAGGCGCGCCAGCGTGCGCAGGGCCGACGCCAGGTGGGCGGGATCCTCGGCGCGGCGCGCCAGCTCGACGCTCTCCTCCAGCAGCTCGACTGCGCGGTCCCGATGGCCGAGGCCGTCCTCCGCGATGCCGAGGTTCTGGATCACCAGGCTGAGACCGAACGCATCGCCGAGCTCGCGCGAGATGACGGCGCCCCGCTCGTAGCGGCGCACGGCCTGCTCGTGATCGCCGGCGTACATGGCCAGCGTCGCCAGGTTGCTCTCGAGCCGCGCGACGCGGGCGCGGTCGCCCACCGCGCGGGCCAGCTCGAGCGCGGCGGTGAAGTGGACGCCGGCGGCGTCGAACTCGCCGGCCTCGGCCGCCATCACGCCGGCGGCGTGCAGCGCGTTGACGCGCGGCCCCGGACTGCCCGCACCGGCGGCGAGCGCCGTCGCGAGCAGTCCGCGGCGCTCGGTCAGCGCTCCGCGCGCGGCCCAGAAGCGGATCACGCCGCCGGCCAGCCGCAGCGCCGTGTCGGTGTCGCCGTCCGCCAGCGCCCACGTGGTGGCCGCGCGCAGGTTCTCGGCGTCGGCGTCGAGCCGCGCGAACCACTTCGCCTGCGGCGGCCCTTTGATCCCCTCCTCGGCCTGCTCGGTCAGCGCGGCGAACGCCCAGGCGTGGCGCCGGCGCGTGCCGTCGAGCCCGCCCGCGGACTCCAGCTGCTCGAGCGCGTACGCGCGGATGCTCTCGAGCATGTCGAAGCGGTCGCCGTCGACGGGCGACCAGGCTCTGGTCGGCCAGCGCGGCGATCCCGTCGAGCGCGTCGGGGCCGGCCACCGCCTCCGCGCTCTCGAGCGTGAAGCCGCCGACGAAGACGCCGAGCTCGGCGAACAGCTTCCGCGCGTCCTCGTCGAGCAGGTCGTAGCTCCAGCCGATCGCACCCCGCAGCGTCCGCTGGCGCGCCGGGGCGTCGCGCGGGCCCGCGGTGAGCAGGTCGAGCCGCTGCTCCAGCCGGTCGAGGATCGCCGGCGGCGTGAGCACCTTCGTGCGCGCCGCGGCCAGCTCGATCGCCAGCGGCAGGCCGTCGAGCCGCGCGCAGATGCGCTCGATGCACTCCTCGTCCTCCGCAGACAGCTCGAGCCGCGGATCGACCGCGCGCGCCCGGGCCACGAACAGCTCGCTCGCCGCCTCGCCGGCCAGCGGCGGCACCGGCAGCTCGTGCTCGCCCGCGAGCCGCAGCGGCGAGCGACTGGTCGCCACCAGCTTCGAGCCCGGTGACGCAGCGAGCATCTCGCCGAGCTGCGGCGCGGCCTCGATCACCTGCTCGAGGTTGTCGGCGACGAGCAGCAACTCGCGCTCGGCGAGGAAGCCGGTGACCGCCGACGGCCCCTGGTCCTCAGGGACCTCGAGTGCGCGCGCGAACTCGGGCAACACGCGCTCGGGCTCGTCGATCGTCCCGAGCGGCACGAAGCGCGGGCCGTCCGCGAACCGGTTTCCCTCGCGGCGGGCCAGCTCGAGCGCGAGCCGCGTCTTGCCGATCCCGCCCGGCCCGGTGAGCGTGATCACGCGCACGGCGGGATCGGCGAGCAGGGTCGCCGCCGCCTCGAGGTCGGCGTCGCGGCCGATCAGCGGGCCGGTGGGCGCCGGCAGGGACGGCGCGGCGACCGGCCGGGCCCGCGGCCGCGGCGGCTCGGCCAGCAGCAGGTCGAGCGCCGGATCCTGCGCCAGCACCGCGCTCTCGAGCTGCTGGAGCTCGCGGCCGGGCTCGAGCCCGAGGTCCTCCACCAGGGTCCGCCGGGCGTGGCGGAACGCGTCCAGCGCCTCGGCCTGGCGGCCGGACCGGTAGAGCGCGAGCATCAGCTGCGCGTGCAGGCGCTCGCGGTACGGGTGCTCGGCGACCAGCGCCTGGAGCTCGCCGGCGACCGCGACGTGCTCGCCCAGCTCGAGCTCGACCGCGATGCGCTCCTCGATGCCGGCGACCTCGAGCTCGGCGAGCCGGCCCGCCTCGGCCGCGGCGAGCCCGCGCAGCGGCACGTCCGCGAGCGGCGGACCGCGGTACAGGGCGAGCGCCTCGCGCCAGAGCCCGGCGGCGGCCAGGCAGGTCGCCCGCGCGGTGCGCCGCGCGGGCCCGCTCGCTGAGCGCCTCGAAGCGCGCGAGGTCGAGCTGCTCGGGCTCGATGTCGACCGCGTAGCCGGACGGGCGCGTGACGATCGGCTGCTCGGGCCCGAGCGCGCTGCGCAGCTTTGAGAGATGGACCTGCACCGCCTTGGCGGCGGTGGCCGGCGGATCGTCGCCCCACAGCTCGTCGACGAGCCGCGAGGCGGACACCGAGTCTCCGCGCTGCGCCAGCAGCAGGACGGCCAGCAGCGCGCGCTGCTTCGGTGCCTTGAGCTCGACCGGGCCCTGCGGCCCACTCACGGTGAGCGGTCCGAGAACCGCGAAGTCCAAGGCTTTACCCACGCGAAACCGGGACGTATCCAGGGTCGCGAACCATACCCGCCGTGCCCCGCCTCGAACTTCCGTCCATCTGAATGCGCAGCATCCTCGAACTCTGGCGCGCAGAGCGCCGCTCCCGCTGGTTCTTCACCGCCCACCTCCAGGGCGCGCTGGGGATTGGTATCGGCTACGTGGCCCTGATGGTCTTCGCCTACGAGCGCATCGGCTCGGCTTGGGCGGCGACCGCGGTGCTGCTGGCCGATCTGCTGCCTTCCATGTTGCTCGGGGCCTTCGTGGGCGCCGTCGCGGACCGCACCAGCCACCTCGGCTGCGCGATCGCCGCCGACGTCGTCCGCGCCGCCGCGATCGGCGGCCTGCTGTTGGCCGACGGCGTCGGCGCGATGATCGCCTTCGCCCTCGTGCTGGGCATGGGCAACGCACTGTTCCGGCCGGCCACTTCGGCCTTGATTCCGGCGCTCGTGCGCCCGGAGCGGCTCACCGCGGCCAACGCCCTTTACGGCGCGTCGCGCGACGCCGGCCACCTGCTGGGTCCCGCCTTCGCGGCGGGCGTTCTGCTCCTCACCGGGCCCGGAGGGCCCGAGATCCTGCTCGCGATCAACGCGGCAACCTTCATCGTCTCGGCACTGCTGCTGACCCGACTGGGCAGCGTGAGGCAGCGTGTCGAGCCGACTGGCGAAACCCTGCTGTCCGACACCCGCGCCGGCATCCGCGCCGTCCTTGGCGACCGGATCACCCGCACACTGATGTGCACCTCCGGCGCGGTGGTGATGGTGGCAGGCACCATGAACGTGGCTGAGCTCGTCCTCGCACAGCGCGAGCTCGGCGCGGGCAGCAGTGGTTTCGCACTCCTGGTCTGCGCCTACGGGTGCGGCCTCGTCGCCGGCTCGCTGCTGGGCGCGAGCGACACCGACGAGGACGGCCTGCGCCGGCGCTACCTGCTGGGGCTCGCCCTGCTCGGCTGCGGCCTGGTCGGCTCCGCCCTGGCGCCCGTCTTCGGCCTGGCTATGGCCACCTTCGCCCTCAGCGGGCTCGGCAACGGCCTGTTCGTGGTGAGCGACCGGGTCCTGCTCCAGCGCATCGTGCCGGAGCGACTGCACGGCCGCGCATTCGGCCTGCTCGACGCCGTCGAGTCCTGGGGCTTCGGCGGCGCACTCCTGGCCGGCGGCGCGCTCGCGAGCGCGTACGGCGGCCGCACCACCTTCGCCCTCGCCGGCGCCGGGACGCTGCTCGTCTGGCTCCTCGCCGCCCGCGTGCTGCGCCGCACCACCCGTCCTGTTCTTCGACCCGCACTCGCCGTCGGCGCGTGACGGGGAGCGAGTCACTGAGAAAGGAGCCCTCCATGCCGTACATCCGCAAGTAGACACCGAACCGCACGGAAGCGGACTCGAGAGCCCGCCCCCCACCGGGGCGGGCTCTCCCGCATTAACTCAGTCGTTGCAGCGGTGGCGCGCCTTCCAGAAGTGGTAGTCCGCGGTGTACGGGACCTCCTTCACGGTCCCGGTGGTCGACGCGTTGCAGTCCGCGGCGGGCGGGATCAGGCCGCCGGCGGTGTTGATGCGCTGGATGAACGTCGTCGGGCCGAAGGTGCCGCCGGTGGTCGAGGTGGCCGACAGGAGCAGCCAGTCGATTGCGGTCGGGTCGACGTTTACGCCGCTCACGCGGGCGCCGACGACCTTGCTGCCGTCCTTCGCCTGCCAGGTCGGCCCGGCGAAGTGGGTGCCGAGCTTCTTGCCGCGCCGGTCGTAGAGGTCGGCCCGCGGGCCGCTGAAGGCCCAGGCGGTGCCGTTGCAGGAGTAGATCTGGACGCCGACCGCGTGGGCCTTGAGATAGAGCTCGTTGCCCTTGGGGACGGCGATGTCGGCCGGCACGTCGTGTGCGAAGGCCGCCTGGGCCATGCCGAGTGTCGCCGCCACGACCAGGACGCTGAGCCGGATGAAAGACCTCATGTCTACCTCCGAGGGGAGAGGGGGCTGGGGAGAGCGCGCATGCTCTCCGAGCGCACGACCCTCCGCAACGCGAGAGTTTTGGCGCGTCGACCCGAGGATTTCGGCCTACGATTTGCAGGGCCATGCTGCTCGTCGCCGTGGCCGCCGCGCTGCTCGTCGCCTCGCCGGCGCCGGGCTGCGACGGCGACCTGACGGGCTACCGCGTCAAGGGGAAGGCGCTTCACGGCGATGTCGACGGCGACGGCCGCGCGGACCGCGTGACCCTCCGGGTGGACCGCCGGCGCCCGCGCGCGTGCCGCCACGTGGTAGTCGTCAAGCGGATCTCCGCCCCCGTGCGACCGCTCGCTTGGCCGGGCACCGCTCCGCGCCTGCTGCTGCTCGCCGAGATCGACGGGCGCGCCGGTGTCGAGCCGGTCGTGACGATGTCGCCGGCGAACGTCTACCGGCCGGGCGCCGTGTTCGCCGTCCGGCGCGACAGGCTGGTGCGGCTGCGCCTGGGCCGCGGCAACCTCTTCCCGCTCGACGACGAGTTCCCGTCGAGCACCGACTGCACGGGCGAGGGCGAGATCGAGGTGATCACCAGCCAGGTCGCCGAGGACGACTCGTTCTGGGACGTGACCCGGTCGCTCTACCGCGCCCGCGGGAGACGGTTCCGGCGGCTGAGCACCGAGCGCTTCCGGGCGCCGGTCGGCAGCGAAGTGACGGGCGAGTCGTTCCGCAGCTGTCAGGCGCGCTCGATCACGTCGACCGAGTGACCAGCGAACCAGCCGGCGACGTCCTTGCGGTCGACCTTCATGCCCTTGGCCTTGCGCGTGACCGTCTTGTCGCTGCTCTTGCCGCCGAAGTGGTGCAGCAGGTGGTCGTGCTCGCGCACCGCGCGGACGCGGTGGCCGGCGTTCAGCAGCTCGGCCTGGAGCTTCGTGACGCCCCAGAACCACTCGAACTGCTCGTCGAGGCCGTAGGTCAAGTAGAGCTCGCGATCGACGAGCAGGCAGTAGCCGTCGGCGCGTGGCACCGGCCCGCTCTGGACGAAGCCGAACGAGGTGGCGCCGCCCTCGTGCAGCTCGAGCAGCCGCGCCAGCCAGTCCGGGTGGCGCACCTCGGTGTCGGAGTTGAGCAGCAGCACGTGGCGCGAGGACCGGCTGCTCGCTGCCGCGCCGATGTTGTTGGCCTGCGCGAACCAGGTGTTGCGCTCGAGCAGGCACAGCCGCTGGATCCGCCCGCGGATCGCCTGGAGCGCGAGGTAGGCGCGCGGCAGCGGCTTCGACCGGTTGTCGACCACGACGACCTCGTACGCCACCCCGCGCGTCCGCCTCAACGAGCGCAGCAGCTTGCGCACGTACGGGAACGCGTTGTGGGTGACCACGACGATGCTCACGAGCGGGCCTTCGCTCATCGCCTCGATGCTATTGATGACCGCGATGAGCGAGGCCTGGAGCGCCGACGAGCTCGAGCGCCTCGAGCGCTGCGTCGTGTGCGGCGGCGCGCTCGAGCCGCTCTATGAAGATCTGCCCGGCGGCTGGCGGCATGACCGCTGCGCCGACTGCGGCAGCGCTCTGCTCAACCCGCGGCCGACCGTCGCGGCGATCGGCAAGGCCTACCGCGGCCCCTACCGGCCGTACAAGGCGCGGCGGGCGCGGCCGCGGCCGAAGGGTCGCCGGGCGCGGCTCCGGTACGCCGTCACGAACGCCCACCTGCGCCGCCGCTGGGGCTACACGGGCCTGCACGCCCGCCCGCCGCTGACCGCGGTGGCCCCGTTCATGCCCGGGGTCCGCCGCGCCGCCGACCGCCTCGTCAGGTTCGTCCCAGCGCCGCAGAGCCCGGACGCCCGGCTGCTCGACGTCGGCTGCGGCAGCGGGACGTACCTGAAGCTGATGCGCGACCTCGGCTGGCAGGTGCGCGGCGTCGAGCTCGACGAGGGCGCCGTGCGCACGGCGCGCAAGGCGAAGCTCGACGTCCGCCAGGGCTCGATGGACGACCTCGACCCCGAGGCCGACGGGCTCTTCGACGTGGTCACGGTCGGCCACGTGATCGAGCACACGCACGACCCGGTCGCGGCCCTGCGCGCCGCTCACAGCGTGCTCAAGCCGGGCGGGATGCTGTGGATCGGCACGCCGAACCTCGGCTCGCTCGGCGCCCACCTGTTCCGCGCCCGCTGGCGCGCGCTCGAGCCGCCGCGCCACCTCGTGGTCTTCACCGGCGCGTCGCTCACCCTCGCCCTGGAGCGAGCCGGGTTCACCGGCGTGCGGCCGGTTCGCGCGACGGCCTCGGCGCCGTGGCACTTCCAGCAGAGCGCCAAGCTCGCCGGGAGCCGCCGCCTGCGGCTGGCGCGCGCCGCCGGGCACGCGGTCAACGCGGCCAGCTACCTGCGGCCGACGATGGCGGACGAAATGACCTTCCTGGCCCTCAAGTCCCAGGCGATCGCAGCCGAGCAGACTGGTGATGTCCGCGATCGAGGTTCATCGGGCGCTGGATCGCGCGCGTGACCGGCACCACGAGGATCACGACGGCGCTCTGGCCGAGGCGATCCGCTGCCAGGAGCTGGCGCGCACGCTCGGCGACCCCGCGCTGCGCTGCCGGGCGCTCGTGCTCCAGGCGGCGGTCGCGCTCCAGCGCGGCGACCTGCACGGCGCCGTCGAGCTGATCGGCGAGGCCGAGCCGCACGCGCGCGAGGACGCCGTCCGCAGCGAGCTGGCCGCGGTCAAGGGACAGCTGAACTTCTTCGCCGGTTCGTACGCCGAGTCGCTCGCGCAGGCCGAGCGGGCGATCGAGCTCGCCGACCGGATCGGCGTGCTCGAGCTGCGCCTGTTCGCGCGCCGCTGCGCGTGCGTCGTGTTCGGCAACATCGGCGTCAGCGACTGGCACGGCCGGCTGCACGAGGTCCTGGGCCTGGCGATCGAGGCGGGCAACGCGTGGGAGGAGGCGATGTCGCGCAACGACCTCGCCCACTTCACGATGGAGCAGGGCGACCTCGACGGCGCCGAGCGCGAGATCGAGCGCGCGATGGCCACCGCGGCGCCGCTGGCCCCGTACAACCGCTTCGCGCTCGCCGTGCTCGGCTGCACCCGCTCCGAGGTCCGGCTGCGCGCCGGCCGCGCCGACGCGGCGCTCGCCGACGCCCATCGCTCGATCGAGCTGCTGACCGCGGGCGGCGACCCGAACCCGTACCTGCTGGCGATGACCGTGGTCGTCGAGGTCCAGGCGCTGCTGGCGCTCGAGCGGCTCGACGAGGCCGAGAGCTCCGGCCAGCGCGCGGTGGCGCGGCTCGGCGAGCGCGTCCCCCAGGCCCGCAGCATGATCCTCAGCACCGTGGCGGCCGCGCTCCACGAGGCCGGCCGCGACCGCGAGGCCTACCACGTGCTCACCCAGAGCGTCGAGGTCGAGCGGCGCGCGTTCCAGGAGCTGTCCGGGCTCCAGCGCGGGCTCGAGCGCGCCACGCACGAGACCCGCGCCGCGCGCAGCCAGAGCGACGCACTGGCCGCCAAGAACCGCGAGCTCGAGGGGGTCGTGCGCGAGCTCGACGAGGCGCGAGCGGCGCTCGAGCAGGTGGCCGACCGCGACTGGCTCACCGGCCTCCACAACCGCCGCTACCTCGCGCGCGAGCTGAGCCGGCACGCCGCGGATCCCGACGCCGGGCCGTTCAGCCTCGCCGTGCTCGACCTCGACCACTTCAAGCAGGTCAACGACCGCTTCGGCCATGAGGCGGGCGACCAGGTGCTGATGCGCGTGGCCTCGCTGCTGCTCGGCGGCGTGCGCGGCCAGGACGTGGTGGTGCGCACCGGCGGCGAGGAGTTCGTGCTGCTGATGCCGCAGACCGAGCCGGGCGCCGCCGCCGCATGCTGCGAGCGCGTCCGCCTGGCGATCCGCAACGAGCCGTGGGACGCGCTCCTGACGGGCATGTCGCTCACCGTCAGCGTCGGCCTCGCCACCGCCGGCGATGCCCGCGACCTCCAGGGGCTGGCCGAGCTCGCCGACCGGCGGCTCTACGAGGCCAAGCGCACGGGCCGCGATCGCGTCGTCTAGGGCTGCGACCATCTGCGGATGGCACTTTCCGACGATCAGCTGCTCGAGTTCGACGCAGGTCAGTACGCCTCCTATGACGAGGCCAAGGCACGCGAAGCGCTGGCGGGCGAGCACGGCGACGCCTACCGCGCCCAACTCGTCGCGGCGCGCTGGATCGAAGGCTGGCGTCGTCGGACGCTTGCCGGGGAGCCCGCGGGCTCCGAGGACTGGGTCAATGGCTGGGACGAAGCGCTCAGCGAGGTCGTCGCCCACCTGCGTCAGGGCGATCTGATCCCCGGCGGCATCCTCTACACCGACGCCACCGGCGCCTGGGAGGAGCCGCGCTAGAGGAAGTTCAGCGCGCTCTTCTCGCCGGCCCGCCGGCGCGCGAGGTGCTCGTCGTAGTCGAGTCGCGAGAACAGGCTGTCGCCGCCCTGGATCGACGCGAGCATCGACGCCTCCATGGCCTGGAGCGCCTCGGCCGCGTCGAGCACGGCGGCCAGCTCGTCGGGTGACCCGACCACGATGCCGTCGTCGTCGCCCACCACCACGTCGCCCGGGGCGACCTCCACCCCGCCGCAGCGCACGGTGCCCGGCTTGCCGGGCACGGCCTGCGCGCCCGCCGCGCGCGGGCTGAGGCCGCGGGCGTAGAACGGCAGCGGCAGCTCGCGCAGCTGGTTGCTGTCGCGGCAGGCGCCGTCGATCACGATGCCGGCCAGGCCGCGGCGAACCGCCTCCGAGCCGAACAGCTCGCCGGCCAGCGCCCGCGGCGTGCCGCCACCGTCGACCACCAGCACGTCACCGGCGCCGGCGCGGGCGAGGCCGTCGAGGACCGGCATCAGGTCCTCGTCTGCGGCGACCGTCACCGCGCGGCCGACGAGCTTGAGACCGATCCGCAGCGGCCGCAGGCCGCCGTCCATCACGCGCAGCTGCTTCCCGGCGTCGGCCAGCGTGGTGGTGTCGACCGCGCCCAGGCGTTCAAGGAGGGTGTCCATGACTCGGTAGCTTGTACCTCAGGCCCGATGAGCGTCCAGACCGCGCCCGCCACCACCCCGACCCGCCGCCGGCGCGCCGCCGCGACCGTCGCCGCGGCGCTGAAGGGCGGGGTGATCGGCACCGCGTTCGCCGCCGTCGCCTGGGTGCTGGCCGGCGCGCTCGCGGGAACGGCCTTCATCGTGCTCGTGCTGGCGACCGTCGGCGCGGTCGCCTACCTCGCCTTCCGCGGCGACGTGAAGACGTGGGTCTGGCTCGGCCTGGCGATCGCCTGGGCCGTCGTCCTGCTCGAGCGCGAGATCGTGCAGGAGAACGGCGGTGTCTGGGTGGCGGCGGCCGGCTGGCTGGGCGTGATCATCGGCGCCCGCCGCGCCGGCATCTCGCGCTGGGCGCTGCCGCTGCTCGCCTATCCGCTCGCCTGTGCGGCGATCGTCGTGGTGGCGGGCGAGGACCTGCTCGAGCCGTGGGGGTCGTCGTGGCTCTGGGTCCTCGCCATCCTCGGCCCCGTGATCGGGGCGCGCACGCTGCTCAAGCAGGACGAGCCGCGGCCCTCCGCTCCCTGACGAAGCACAGCAGCAGGAAGCTGCCGAGGATCAGCCCCGCGTCGAGGAACACGGCGGCCGTCCAGTCGCCGGTGGCGTCGCGCAGCACGCCGCTGATCGCCGGCGACAGCACCGCGCCCATCTCCGAGATCAGGTTCATCATCCCGAACGCGGCGCCCATCATCGCCGCGGTCGGCACGAGGTCGGCCGCCAGCGCGTGCCACATCGGCTGGAGCGCGTTGAAGAACAGGCTGGTGACGAAGAGCAGGCCGCCGAGCGCCCACAGCGCGTTGCCGCCGGCCGACAGGTAGAAGCCGAAGGCGACGGTCAACAGGCCCTGGATCAGCGTGAAGCCGACCAGCATCGGCTTCCGTCCGCGGCCGGAGCGCTTCTGCTGATCGCCGAGCCAGCCGCCGAGCGGGAAGCCGATGATGCCCGCCACGCCGAAGAAGGTCGCGGTCAGCGCCGACTCCCAGAAGCCGCCCTTCGCCGCGTCGGCCACGATCGAGACCGACCAGAAGCTGAAGAACCACAGGTTCCACAGGATCGCGATGCCGGCCAGGTAGATCAGCATCAGGTCGCGGTTCATCAGGATCGGCCCGACAGCGCCGCTCATGCGGGCGAAGATGAAGCCGACCAGGGCGATCGCGAGCCCGAGCTCGAGCAGCGCGACGACCCACTCGGACAGCCCCGCCTCGGTCGCGATGACGTAGATCGCCATCACCGCGATGAAGAAGACGGCCGCGTAGGCGACCAGGCGGCCGCCGGCGGGCACGTAGGCGGGCTTGAATGCGTGCTCGCCGCCCTGGCTGCGGAAGAAGCGGTGCATGCCGAGGCCGATCAGCACGGCGCCCGCGCCGAGTGCGAGGAACGGCATCCGCCATGCGTCGCCGGCGCCGAACAGCGACGCGCCGAGATCGATCAGCGGGGCCGCCAGCAGCATCGCCAGCGTGATGCCGATCGCCAGGCCGGTGATCACGACGCCCATCCCGAGGCTGCGCTTCTCGACCGGCGTCTGCTCGGCGATCAGGCTGCGGTCGTTGGAGTAGAAGAAGCCGGCGCCGAGGCCGGTGATCACGCGCAGCGCGACGAAGCCGATCAGCGCGGTCATCAGGCCGCTCAGCAGCGTCGCGACGCCGGCCCACGCGATCGCGATCACGATCACCGTGCGGTGGCCGAGCCGGTCGCCGATGTAGCCGCCGGGGAACTGGGTCAGCATGTAGCCCGCGAACAGCAGGCTGCCGACGAGGCCGCCGAGCGCGAACGGGTTCTGCGTGCCGGCCATGATCGGCACGTTGGCGTCGATCATGTACGTCACCGCGGGCCCGGTGATCGTGCGGTCAGCGCCGCTCGCCACCCACCCGAGCAGGAGCCAGAACCAGAGCGACTTGTAGCCGGCGTACGGCTTGACCTCGGCCTCGGCCTGCTCGTCGCGGGTGAACCGGCCCCGTATCTGGTCGCGCTGCTCGATGTGCGACGCCATCTCAGCCTCCTTCAGGTAAGAACATCTGACACATTGCCCGAAGCCGGGATGTGCGACACCTCGACCGGGGAGCGAGAGCGCGAGCGAACGTCAACTGCGGCTGGGTAGGGCGGCGGGGATTTCGGCCGCTCCGGCGGGTCCCTGGCGCCTTGACGTCGATATAGACGACGTCAAGGCGCCAAGCGCTTGGAGACGACCCGCCCGCCGGCGTCGCCGCTCCCCACCCAGCCGCAGTTGACGTTGCGCCCTCAGCTAACCGGTGTAGACTGAACGCCGGTTATGCGGCCCGCGATCATCGGTGCCCCCACGAGCCTCGGGGCCTTCGCCCCCGGCCAGGAGCAGGCGCCCCGCGCGCTGCGTGAGGCGGGGGTTGCCGCCGGGTTCGACGACTTCGGCGACATCGCGCTGCGCCGCTGGCGCCCGGACCGCGAGCACCGGCGCGCGCAGAACGCCGCCGCCGTGGCCGAGGCGGCGCGCGAGGTGGCCGAGCGCGTCGAGGCGGCGTTCCGCGCCGGGCGGACGCCGGTGGTCCTGGGCGGCGACTGCACCGTCGGCGTCGGCACGGTGGCGGGCGCCCAGGCGGCCGGGGAGCGGGTCGGGCTCGTGTACTTCGACCTGCATCCCGACCTCAACACGCCCGAGAACGTGGAAACCGGCACGCTCGACTGGATGGGCGTCGCCCACATGCTCGGGCTCGCGAGCACGCCGCTGGCCGAGCTCGCGACGCTGGCGCCCGCCGAGCTGCTCCTGTTCGCCCGCCAGGAGGACCAGACGCGACCTGCCGAGCGCGAGGCGATCGAGCGGCTCGGGATCGAGTCGATCATGGTCGAGGAGGTCGCCGCCGACCCGCGCGCGGCCGCCGAGCGGGCGGCGCGGCGCTTCGACCGCTACCTAGTGCACTTCGACGTCGACGTCGTCGACTTCATCGACCTTCCGCTGTCCGAGAACACCGGCCACAACATCGGCCTGCCGTTCGACGCCGCCTGCGCGGCGCTCGACGTGCTCGTGGCCGGCAAGGGCTTCGCCGGCCTCACCGTCACCGAGCACAACCCGCTGCACGGAGCCGAGGACGGCTCGTCGACGGCCGCTCTCGCCGCCGCGCTTCAGCGCGCGTTGAGGCGCGCGGCCAGCATGCCGAGCGGGGCGCCCCAGTCCTCGAGCGAGGCCGGGGCGGGGATGCCGTAGCCGGAGCCGGCCAGCGAGATGCGGCCGCGCAGCGCCCACTTGGCGAACGTGTCCGCGAAGCGCTCCTCGACGGCCGTGCAGGCGCCGGTCGGCAGCAGCTCCGAGGCGCCGCAGGAGCCGACGCGCGGGATCTGGCGGTCGAGCTGCTCGACGAGCTCGTCGTCGACGAGCTGGAAGTCGATCACGTGGCCGAGCTCGTGCAGGACGACGACGTCGCGGTCGAACGCGCGGTCGCCGTTGAGCGAGCGCACGTCGAAGTTGACCATGGCCTGGTCGAGCGTCATCTGGGCGAGGCCGATCGCCTCGCCGCGTGGCAGGTCGGTGCGCACCTCGACGAGCCCGTCGATCTCGGCGATCAGCCGCTGCGCCTCCGGCCGTGCCTTCCCGACGGCGGCCAGGATCCAGGCCCGATCGCGCGGCTTGACGTCCGGCGCGAACCGCAGCGTGGCCGCGCGCGTCTCGGCGCTGATCTCGTTGCTGCCGGTCGCCGCGGCGCCGGCGTCCGGCCACATGCGGACGCCGATCAGGGCGATGACCGCCCATGCGACGATGACGATGGCTACCCGCATGTCCCGTCTACATCGGCTGCGTGCGCAGGAAAGCTGAGCGTCAGGCCCGGCCCGCCCGCTCGCGCTCCTGTTCGGGGACGTCGCGGTACGGCGCCTGGATCTCCTCCTCGGCGCCGGGGACGCCGGCCTCCAGCTCGCGCGCCCGCTCGGTCTCGGCGTTGAGCTCCGCGCCGATCAGCACCGCGATGTTGGTGATCCACATCCAGATCAGGAATACGATCACGCCGCCGAGCGTGCCGTACGTCTTGTCGTACGAGCTGAAGTTGGCGACGTAGATCGCGAAGCCGGCGGAGGCCGCGATCCACAGGATCACGGCGACGACGCTGCCCGGCGACACCCAGCGGAAGCCGGCGGGCTTCGCGTTCGGCGCCGACCAGAAGAGGATCGCCAGCATCAGCATCACGACCACCAGCAGCACGGGCCACTTGGCGATGTCCCAGACCAGCACCGCGGTGTCGCCGAGGCCGACCGCGCTCCCGATCGCCTCGGCCACCGGGCCGGAGACGATCAGCGCGAGCACGACCAGCGCCGCCATCAGGACCAGCACCAGCGTGATGAACAGCTGGATCGGCCGCAGCTTCCAGAACGGGCGGCCCTCCTCGCGCGCGTAGATGGAGTTCGAGGCGCGCATGAAGGCGCCGACGTAGTTCGACGCCGTCCACAGCGCCACCGCGACGCCGACGATGAGTCCGAGCAGCGCCGTCGACCGGTTCTGCGAGATCTCCTCGATCGGACCCGTGAACGTGTTGACGGCCGACTCGGGCCCGAGCTGGGACACGACGTCGGTGATCACTCGCGTGATCGTGGCCGGGTCGACGACGAGGCCGAGGATCGAGATGAGCGCGATGAACGCGGGGAAGATCGAGAGGACCGAGTAGTAGGTCAGGGCCGCGGCCCAGTCCGTCACGTTGTCGTCCTTGAAGCCGGAGACGACGCGCTTGAGGGTGCGCGAACCAGGAGCGCTTGCCGAGATCGGTGGGGCTATCTGGGGCCTTCATACGGCGAGACTTCCCGCCTCCGCGCCGGATCGAACCCTCAGACGCGCGCCAAGTTCGCCGACCAGCCGCCCTCGTAGGCGTGTGCGGCGCCGTCGGCGACGACCACGATGCGATCGGCGATGCGGTCGAGGAAGTACCGGTCGTGCGAGACCGCCACCACCGTGCCGTCGTAGTGCTCGAGCGCGTCCTCCAGCACCTCGATCGAGTCGATGTCGAGGTGGTTGGTCGGCTCGTCGAGCAACAGGCAGTTGGGCGCGTCCTCCATCAGCAGGAGGAACGCGAGCCGCGTGCGCTCGCCGCCGCTGAGCGTGCTGACCGGGCGGCGGGTCTGCTCGTAGTCGAACAGGAAGCCCATCAGCCGGCGGACGGCGGTGTCCTCGGCCATCGAGCGGCCGGCACGCAGCACGTCGATGACGGCGACGTCCGGCGGCAGTCCAGCGGCGGCCTGCGACAGGAACCCGATCTCGATGCCGGAGCCGATCCAGCGCTCGCCGCCGGCCGGCGGCAGCGTGCCGCCGAGCGTGCGCAGCAGCGCGGTCTTGCCCGCCCCGTTCGGGCCGACCACGCCGACGCGCTCGCCGCGCGTGACCACCAGGTCGACGTCGAGCAGCACCGGATCGTCGAAGGCGACGTCGACGCCCTCGAGCGCCAGCACGCGCTGCCCGCCGCGGACGGCGCTGCGGAAGCCGAGGGCCATCTTCCGCCGCTCGAACACCGGCCGCTCGACCTTCTCCATGCGGTCGATCTGCATCTGCTTGACGCGCGCCTGCCGGGCGGCGCGCTCGTTGACGCGGATGTGCGCCCAGTGGCGGAAGCGGCGGACCGCCTCCTCCAGCCGCGCGATCTCCTTCTGCTGGGTGACGTACTGCCGGCGCTGGCGCTCGAGCTCGAGCTGGCGCGCGACCGCGTAGGCGGAGTAGCCGCCGGGCCAGATGCGGATCCGGCCGCGGTCGAGCTCGGCGATCGCGCCGACGCAGGCGTCGAGCAGGTGGCGGTCGTGGGAGACCATCAGCACGGCGCCGTCGAAGTCGTCGACGATCCGCTCGAGCTGATCGCGCCGGCGCATGTCCAGGTGCGCCTCGGGCTCGTCGAGCATCAGCACCTGCGGGCGGCGGGCGAGGCAGGCGGCGAGTGCGACGAGCTTGCGCTGACCGCCGCTCAGCTCCACCGTCGGCTGATCGTACGGGACGCCGAGGTCGTCGAGCAGCGTGCGCGCCTCGGACTCGGCGCGGTCGCCCCCGTGCTCGTGCCAGCGCGAGAGCAGGCGCTCCTGGTGCGCCAGCGCACGGCCGATCGCGTCGAGGTCGACGGCCAGCCGCGGGTCGGCGAGCCGCTGCTCGACGGCGTGCAGATCCGCCTCCAGCTCGGCCAGCTCGGGCCGGGCGGCGCTCACCCAGGCGAGCGGCGTGCGCTCGTCGCCGGGCACGTGCTGGGGCAGGAAGGCGTGCACGAGCCCGCGGCGGCGGGTGACGGTACCGTCGTCGGCGTGCTCGAGGCCGGCCAGGATGGCCAGCAGCGTCGACTTGCCGCCGCCGTTCGGGCCGAGCACGCCGACCCGCATGCCGTCGGCGAGCTCGAGGTCGAGCCCGTCGAGGACGAGCCGGCCGCCGAACGACTTCTTGAGGCCGCGAGCGGAGAGGAGCGGGACAGTCGCCATCGGGGGCGGGTAGGTTCGCACGCATGCCGATCACCGTCTACGTCGCTCCGGAGCCCGATCCCGAGGTGGTGGCCGCCGTGCGCGGCGCCGGCGGCGAGATCAGGCCCGCTCGCCGAGGCGGACGGGCTCGTCTGGGTGGATCCGAACCCGGACGGGTTCCCGGACGAGCTGCCGGAGCGGCTGGGCTGGGTACAGCTGCCGTCGGCCGGCGTCGAGAGCTGGCTCGACCGGATCGACCGCGAGCGGCAGTGGACCTCGGCCGCGCCCGCCTTCGGACGAGGAGTCGCCGAGCACGCGCTGACCCTCATGTTGGCCGGCACGCGGCGGCTGCACGAGTTCGCGCGGGCGCGGACCTGGACGCGCCCCGAGATCCACCGCCTCGAGGGCGCGACGGTGGCGATCGTCGGAGCCGGCAGCATCGGTCGTGCCCTGATCGCGCTGCTCGAGCCGTTCCGGGTCGAGGTCCTCGCGGTGACACGGCGCGGCCGCGACGGCACGCTGCCGATCGAGCGCGTCGGCGAGATCTGGCCGCGAGCCCGGTTCGTGGTCATCGCCGCGCCTGCCACAGCCGCCACGCGCCATCTCGTGGGCGCCGACGAGCTGGCCGCGATGCGCGACGACGCCTGGCTCGTGAACGTGGCCCGCGGGGCGCTGGTCGACACCGACGCGCTCGTGCGCGCGCTGGCCGAGGGCTCGATCGCGGGCGCGGCGCTCGACGTGACCGACCCCGAGCCGCTGCCCGACGGCCACCCGCTGTGGAGCGAGCCGCGCGCGCTGATCACGCCGCACGTCGCCAACCCGGACGTCACGCTGATGCGCGACCTGGCCGAGCTCGCCGGCGAGCAGGTGCGACGCCTCGCGGCGGGCGAGCCGCTGCTGTCGCCGATCGACCCCGACGCCGGCTACTGACGCGACTCGGCGAGCAGCCGCTCGGCGAACTCGCGGCCCTCCCAGCCCTGGACCTCGACGTCCTTGCCCTCGGGGATCTTGTAGATCGAGAAGAAGTGCTCGATCTCCTGCCGGAGCTGCGCTGGCAGGTCGTCGAGCTCCTCCATGTGGCTCCAGTTCGGATCCGCGAACGGCACGCAGAGCAGCTTGTCGTCCTGCCCGGCCTCGTCCTTCGTGCGGAAGACGCCGATCACGCGGACCGGGATCACGCAGCCCGGGAAGGTCGCCGCGGACACGCAGACCATGGCGTCGAGCGGCGTCCCCTTCGGCGAGCAGGTGCCCTGGATGAAACCGTAATCTGTGGGATACACCACCGAGGAGAAGAGGAAGCGGTCGAGCTTGATGCCTCCCAGCTCCTCGTCCCAGGTGTACTTGTTGCGCGATCCCTTCGGGATCTCGACCAGGCAGTGGACGGGCTCGCCGGTCATGGGCCGCGCGAGCATACCCACCCGAGGGGAGGCGGCATGATCAAGGAGTTCCGCGAGTTCCTGCTGCGCGGCAACGTCGTGGACCTCGCCGTGGCCGTGATCCTCGGCGCGGCGTTCGGCGCAGTCGTCGCATCGTTCGTGAACGACGTGCTGATGCAGATCATCGCCATCTTCTTCGGCGAGCCGAACTTCGGCGGCCTGGCGTTCACGATCAACGACTCGGAGATCCGTTACGGCTCGTTCCTCAACGCCGTGATCACGTTCATCACGATCGCCGCGGCGATCTTCTTCTTCGTGGTCAAGCCGATCAACGCGCTGATGGCGCGGCGCAAGGCAGGGCTCGAGCCGGAGCCGGAGGCGGTGCCGGAGGACGTCGTGCTGCTGGGCGAGATCCGTGACCTGCTGCGGGCGGGGCGCGGCTAGCATCGTGCCGTGTCGACGCTCGCGATCCGACTGCTGGGACGGCCGGAGATCGAGCGCGACGGCGCCCACGTCGTCCCGCCGCGGGGGCACAAGTCGTGGGCGGTGCTGGCGTACCTGGTCCTGGCCGAGCGGCCGGTCGCGCGCACGCGCCTGGCCGGCCTGATCTTCGGCGACGCCGACGACCCGCGCGGGGCGCTGCGCTGGACGCTGGCCCAGCTCCGGCGCGCGCTCGGCGTCGCCGACGCGCTGGGCGGCGACCCGCTCGAGGTCGGGCTGCCGCCCGGCACCGCGGTCGACGTGCTGGCGCTGGCCTCCGGCGATCCCGACCCCGGGCTCGTGCGCGGGGAGCTGCTGGAGGGCGTCGATCCCGGCGCCGGGCCCGACTTCGACGCGTGGCTGCGCGTCGAGCGCCGGCGCTTCGCGGGCGTCTGCGAGGCCGTGCTCCGCGACGCCGCGCTCGCGCGGCTCGCGGCCGGGGCGCCGCTCGAGGCCGCGGCCCTCGCGTCGCGGGTGCTCGAGCTCAACCAGTTCGACGACGGCGCCCACGAGCTGCTCGTGCGCTGCCTCGCGCGGGCGGGCGAGACGGCCGCGGCGCGCGATCACGCCGACGCGTGCGAGGAGCTGTTCCGCCGCGAGCTCGGTCGCGCGCCCGATCCCGGCGTGCGCCGTGCCACCGACGCCGAGAGCGCGCCGCCCACCGGTGACCGCGCGGCGGCCGTCGGGCAGCTGGACGCGGGCCGCAGAGCGGTTGACGCCGGCGCCGTCGACGCCGGGATCGCGTGCCTGCGGCAGGCGTGCATGGAGGCGCGCGGTGTCGGCGACGCGGCGCTGCTCGCACGGGCGCTGGCGGCGCTCGGCGCCGCGCTCGTGCACTCGGTCCGCGGCGGCGACGAGGAGGGCGCCGCGGTGCTGCACGAGGCGCTCGCGCTGGCCGAGGCGGGCGGCGACCGCGAGGTCGAGTGCAAGGTCTGCCGTGAGCTCGGCTTCGTCGCAGGGCAGGCCGCGCGCGGGGTCTCGGCGGGGCGCTGGCTGGCACGGGCGGGTGCCCTCGCCGTCGACGACCGCGAGCGCGCGGCGATCCTCAGCGTGCGCGGCAAGGCGCTGTCGGACCGCGCGTACTACGAGGCGGCGATCGGCCTGCTCGGCGAGTCGGTCGCGGCGGCGCGGCGCTGCGGCGACGTCCGCCAGACGGCGTTCTCGCTGACCATCCTCGGCCGGGCGCTGATGCTGCGCGGCGAGCACCCAGAGGCGGTCGAGCTGATCGACGACGCGCTCGCGCTGGTGGCGGAGGAGGGTTGGGTGGCGTTCCAGCCGTTGCCCGAGGCGCTGCGGGCCGAGCTGGCGCTGCGCCAGGGCGACCTCGACCACGCGACCGCGCTGCTCGAGCACGCCTTCGCGCTCGGCTGCCGGATCGGCGATCCCTGTTGGGAGGCGATATCGGCGCGCGCTCGCGGCCTCGTCCACGAGGCGGCCGGCGAGCGCGCCGCGGCGCTCGCGTGCCTCCGCGACGCCGCCGTCCGCGCCGTGCGGGTGGCCGGACCATGGGTGTGGATGCACGCCTACTGCCTGGACGCGCTCGCCGGCGTCGCGATCGCCGACGCGGCGCCCGACGCGCGCGACCGCGTGGCCGAGCTCGAGCGCCTCGCCGCCCGCGGCAACATGCGCGAGCTCGTGGTGCGCGCCGCGCTGCACCGCGCGCAGCTCGGCGATCGCAGCGGCATCGCGTCCGTGCGGCTGCTGGGCGAGGCGATCGACAACCCGGCGCTGCACGCCGAGCTGGCCGCCGCGGTCTGATCACACGCGCCGTCACACGGCGCGCTGGTGGGCTTCGCGACATGAACCCAGCGACCCTTCCGCAGCTCGACGCCAGCTCGCTCGTCGACGGCGAGCGGCTCGAGGCAGCCGTCAAGGACATGTACCGCGACGTCGCCCGCGGCGACGCCGAGCTGCATTTCGAGATCGGCCGGCCCCTGGCGGAGCATCTCGGCTACGACCCCGCGCTCCTCGACGCCATCCCGGCCGAGGCCGTCGCCTCCTTCGCGGGCGTCGGCCATCACCTCGACCTCGCCGCCCTGCGGCCGGGCGAGACGGTGCTCGACCTCGGCTCGGGCTCGGGCACCGACATCTTCTGCGCCGCCGAGCTGGTCGGCGAGACCGGCCGCGTGGTCGGCGTCGAGATGACCGACGCCCAGCTGGCCAAGGCCGGCTACTTCTGCGGCGGCTTCCCGCAGGTCGAGCTCGTCCAGTCGCGCATCGAGGCGCTCCCGTTCGACGACAAGTGCTTCGACGTCGTGATCTCCAACGGGGTCATCAACCTCTCGCTGCTCAAGGGGCGGGTGTTCGCCGAGGCCGCTCGAGTCCTGCGACACGGCGGCCGGCTGGCGATCTCCGACATCGTCAGCGGCCGCCCGCTGAAGGAGCGCACGCGCCGCAATGTCGAGCTGTGGGCTGCCTGCATCGCCGGCGCCGTTCCGCGCGGCAGCTACCTGGACGCGCTCGCGGCGAACGGCATGCAGGTGCAGGAGATCCGCGCCAACGACTACCGCTTCATCTCCGAGCGCGCGCTCGACGCCTGCTCCACCTACGAGGTCGAGAGCATCTCGCTGCTCGCCACGCGGATCGGCTAAGGGACCTGGCCGTCGCGGCCGACGTAGCCGCCTTCGCCGCCGACGCAGATGTACACCGCGTCCTCGCCGGCCGACGTGTTGCGCAGCGAGCGGACGGTCGGGGCGTCGACGCGCGCCAGGCCGCCCGGGCCGAGCGTCTGCTTGGCGCCGTCGAAGTCGAACTCGATCTCGCCCCGCAGCACCACGTAGAGCTCCTGCTGGCGATCGTGGTAGTGGCGCCGCGACTCATAGCTCGGCGGCAGCACGACGGCGTTGACGCCGAACTCGGTCACGTCCAGCGCCTGCCGAACCTTGCGGAAGCCGGGTCCCTCTCCGAGGTCGTCGAGCGAGGCCACGGCCCAGCCCTCGCCCTTTACCGGGTCCTTCGCCATCGGCCGCCATACTAATCCCAGTGCCGGGCCCGACAGGAACTCTCGAGGAGCTGCTCAAGCCCCTCAAGGCGGACCCAGAGCACTCCGCCGTCCTGCTCGACGTCGACGGCGTGCTCGCCCCGATCGTCCTCCACCCCGACGACGCGCACATGCCCGAGAGCACGCGCCGGCCGCTGATCGAGGTCGCCAAGCGCTACGGCGTGGTGGCCTGCGTGTCGGGCCGCCGCGCGTCCGACGCGCGGCGGATCGTCTCGCTCGGCTCGATCGCCTACCTCGGCTCGCACGGGTCGGAGGTGCTGATGCCGGGCGCGATCGCCCCCGAGCTCGACCGCGAGCTCCAGGCGTGGACGCGGCGCGTGCAGAAGTTCGCCGACGAGGCCTTCGACGAGCGGCTGCGCAAGCTGCGGGTGCGGCTCGAGGACAAGGAGGCGATCGCCGCCCTGCACTGGCGCGGCGTGCCCGACGAGGAGGATGCGCAGGCCGCCGTCGAGGAGGTGGCGGCCGCGGCCGAGAAGGCCGGCTTCACCGCCCACTGGGGGCGCAAGGTGCTCGAGATCCGCCCGCCGGTGCGGATCGACAAGGGCGCCGGCATCGTCCACCTGCTGCGCGACCGCAAGCTCGCCGCCGGCCTCTACGTCGGCGACGACTCCACGGACCTCGATGCCTTCCGCGGGCTGACCGAGCTGGTCGAGAGCGGGCGGCTGGAGACCGCCGTGCGAGTGGGCGTGCGGTCGGACGAGGGCCCATCGGCGCTGGCGCGCGAGGCCGACGTGATGGTCGACGGGACCGACGGCGTGCGCCATCTGCTCCAGGCGTTGCTCGACTAGGTGCGGTTCACGGACTTCCTCAAGGCGACGGTCCTCCTCAACGCCGGCGCCGCCACCCTGCTCGCGGCCCTGACCGTCATCGGGCTCGCCCGCGAGCCCGACCGCACGCTGACCGTGTTCATCGCCGTGTGGTGGGTGGGCTCCTTCCTGATCGGCATCTGGTACGGCCGCCGCGCGGAGACCTCGCCGCCGATCGCCCGTCTGCTCGCCACCGCGCGGACGCAGACCACGCTGCCCGAGCTGCGCCCGGGCGTGACCGTGCTGAACCGGCTGTGGTCGCTGCTCTTCATGACGCTCGCCTCGGCGATCGCGAGCGTCTTCCTGCCACAGGTGGCGGCGGTCGCCGCGGGCTTCACGATCATCCTCGCGCTCACGCTGCGCCGGCAGGAGTCGGCGGTGTCCGCCATCGAGCAGCGCGACGCGGCCCGCTTCTACGTCGACCGCACGTCGCCGCTGCACCCGATCCGGCTCGTGCGCACGCCGGGCTTCGGCGGCGCGTTCCTCCGCCACCCCGTCACGTAGCCCGCTTCCGCAGCTTCGCGAACTCCTTCCACGGAAGCGTGTTCGCGACCTGATCGGCGGTCAGCCAGGCCCGCCGCGCGGTGGCGATGCCGTAGCGCCGGTACTCGCGGATGTCGCGCAGCGAGTGGGCGTCGGAGTCGACGAGGATGCGCACGCCGGCCTCGGCGGCCGCGCGGGCGTGGACATCGTTGAGGTCGCGGCGGTCGGGCGAGGCGTTGATCTCGATCATCGTGCCGGTGCGGGCCGCCGCCTCGATCACGCGGTCCATCTCCAGCTCGTACGGCTGCCGCTTCTCGATCTTGCGGCCGGTCGGGTGGCCGATGGCGTCGACCAGCGGGTGCTCGATCGCCGCCACCAGGCGGTCGGTCATCTTCTTCGCGCCCATCCCGAACGACGTGTGGATCGAGGCGATCACCCAGTCGAGCTCGGCCAGCAGGTCGTCGGGGTAGTCGGGCGAGCCGTCGGGCAGGATGTTGCTCTCGGTCCCGATCAGCAGCTCGAATGCCGTCGAGCCGCTCGTTGATCCCGCGGATCTCCTCGATCCGGGCGCGCAGCTGGTCCTCGGTGACGTGGTCGCCGAAGCCGTGGGTGGCCGAGTGGTCGGTGATCGCCAGGTACTCGAGGCCGAGCTCGATCGCGGCCTGCGCCATCGTCTCGGCGACCTCGGTCCCGTCCGACATCGTCGTGTGGCAGTGCAGCTCGCCGCGCAGGTCCCCGAGCTCGATCAGGTCGGGAAGGCCGCCGCCCGCCGCGGCCTCGAGCTCGCCGCGGCCCTCGCGCAGCTCGGGCGGGATCCACTCGAGCCCGAGCGCGGCGTAGACCTCCTCCTCGCTCGAGCAGCGCAGCGTCTCGCCGGTCGCGTCGTCGGCGATCCCGTACTCGGACACGTGCAGGCCGCGCCGGACCGCCGACTCGCGCAGCGACACGTTGTGCGCCTTGGAGCCGGTGAAGTGCTGGAGCACGTTGCCGAACTGGTCGGGCTCGACGACCTTGAGGTCGATCTTCAGGCCCGTGTGGGTCGTGACCCGCGCGCCGACGTCGCCGCTCTGGCTGACCGACTCGACGATCTCCAGCTCGCCGAGCGCGCGAGCCAGCGCGGCCGGGTCCGACGCGGTGGCGATGATGTCGACGTCCTTGACCGAGTCGGTCCAGCGGCGCAGCGAGCCGGCGACCTCGACGCGATCGGCGGCCGGATGCGCCCGCAGCGCCTCGACGACCTGATCGGCGGCCTCGACGGCGCGCGACAGCACGACGCGCCGCGCGGGCCCGTCCTCCGCGTGCTCGGCCAGCACCTGCTTGAGGTTCTCCTCGGCCTTGAGCCCGAAGCCGCGCAGCTCGCGCAGGCGACCGTCCTCGACCGCGGCGCGCAGCGCGTCGAGCGAGTCGACGCCGATCTCGTCGTAGAGGCGCTTGGCCCGCTTGGGCCCGAAGCCCGGCAGGTGCATGACCGAGATCAGCCCGACCGGGATCTTCGCGCGCAGCTTGACGGCGGTCGGGATGTCGCCCGTCTCGTCGAGCGCGATCAGCTTCTCCTCGAGCGTCTTGCCGATGTTCGGCAGCTCGGTGACCTTGCCGTCGCGCGCGAGCTGCATGACGGAGACGGACGAGTCGCGCACGGTGCGGGCGGCGTTGCGGTAGGCGACGACGCGGTACTGGACGGCGCCGTCCAGCTCGTAGAGATCCGCCAGCTCCTCGAAGGCGGCGGCGATCTGGGCGTTGGTGAAGTCGGCCACGGTTCCCGTAGGCTACGCGGCCTTCATGCCCGCGCCGGTCTGGGTGATCCTGCCGACCTACAACGAGGCCGAGAACCTCGAGACGGTCGTGGCTGCCGTGCTCGCCGCCGTCCCCGGCGTACGGGTGCTGGTGGTCGACGACAGCTCGCCCGACGGCACCGGGGCGATCGCCGACCGCCTCGCCGCCGAGCGCGACGACGTCGAGGTCATGCACCGGCCGCGGAAGTCCGGCCTCGGCCGTGCCTACGTGGCGGGCTTCTCCCACGCGCTGAGCGCGGGCGCCGCGAGCGTGGTGGAGATGGACGCCGACCTCTCGCACGATCCCGCCGACCTGCCGCGGCTGCTCGAGCGGCTCGCCGGCGGCGCCGACGTCGTGCTCGGCTCGCGCTACGTGCCCGGCGGCGGGATCCGCGACTGGGACGCGCTCCGCCGCGGCATCTCGCGGTTCGGCTGCGGCTACGCGCGCCGCGTGCTCGGCGTCCCGGTGCGCGATCTCACCGGCGGCTTCAAGGCGTTCCGCGCCGGCGCGCTGGAGGCGATCGACTACGGGAGCGTGCGCTCGCAGGGCTACGCGTTCCAGGTCGAGCTCACCTACCGCGCACTGCGCCGCGGCCTGACCGTCGAGGAGGTTCCGATCGTCTTCCGCGAGCGCGAGCACGGCGATTCGAAGATGTCGGCGCTGATCGCGCTCGAGGCGGCGTGGCTCGTACCCGCCCTGCGGCTCGGGCGCCAGGCCGATTCGCGTGAGCCCGCCGACGTGCCGATGACCTGACGGGATGAAGGCCGAAGAGCTCGCACTGAATCCGGCCCACCCACCCGGACGGACACGCGGAGCGCCCTCGCGCGCTGGAACCGAGACCCGTTCGCCGTCCTGTGGCCGTGGACGCGCGGCGCGCTCGCCGTCACCGCGCTGCTGCTGGCCGCCGTCTGGCTGGTCGCGACGCTGTCGACGCCCGACCCGAGCGGCGCGTTCTTCCCCGGCATCGCGACGGAGGCCACGTTCCGGCGACTTCGGCTTCGTGCTCTACCGCAACGGGCTGGTGCTGGCGCTGCACGCGATGGCGTGCGTCGCCGGCTTCATGGCCGGCTCGTCGCTCCCGCAGGTGGCCGAGGGCTACTCCGGTCTGTGGCGCAAGATCCACGACAAGGCCGGGCCGCTCGCCATCGGCTTCGTGATCGCCGCGACGATCTTCTCGCTCGCCACCCAGGCCTACGCGCTCGGCCATGGCGCCGCCGACCTCTCGCACCAGCTCGGGCTGTCGCCGCTGGTGCTGCTGATCGGCGCTGCTCCCGCACGCGCTGCCGGAGCTGACCGCGCTCTTCCTGCCGCTGGCGGCGTGGACGCTGGCCTCGCGCCGGCACGCGTGGGAGGAGCTGCTCGCCGCCACCATCGTCACCGTGGCCGTCGCGGTCCCGGTGCTGATCGTCGCGGCGGTCGTCGAGACGTGGGTGACGCCGGAGCTCCTCGCTATACTTTCTGAAGCAACCTGAGAGGAGCCCTGAAGCCGATGGCCGGCAGCATCACCCACGTCACCGACACCACGTTCCAGGCCGAGGTTCTCGAGTCCGAGAAGCCCGTGCTGGTGGACTTCTGGGCCCCGTGGTGCGGCCCGTGCCGGCTGATCGCGCCGATCCTCGAGGAGATCGCCGCCGAGCGCGACGACCTGCGGATCGTGAAGCTCAACATCGACGAGAACATGCAGACGCCGGCCAACTTCGGCATCCTCGCGATCCCGACGATGATCCTCTTCCGCGACGGCGCCGAGGCCAAGCGGATCAAGGGCACGAAGCCGCGCAAGCGGCTCGAGGCCGAGCTCGAGCCGCGCTCTCGCCTAAGCCCTCCGAACCGCGATGTGCAGCGGGCGGCCCTTGACGGTCGTCGGCTCGCCCGTGGCGCCGTCGTAGCCGACCGCGACGGCGAGCGTCTCGCCGGTCAGGTAGTCCTCGAACGCGCGCGCGGCGTCGAGCAGCTCGGCGTCGCCGCCGAGCGTCGAGCTCGATCCGGTCGGCCACCGCCAGGCCGGCCGTCTTGCGCGCGTTCTGGACGGCGTGGACGACCTCGCGCGCGAGGCCCTCGCGCACCAGCTCGTCGTCGAGCTCGAGCTCGAGCGCCACCGCGTGCGAGCCCTCGCGCTCGAGCTGGTAGCCCTCGAGCGGCTGCATGGCGAGCAGCAGGTCGTCGGCGTCGAGCTCGTGGTCGTGCCCGTCGACGCTGATCCCGACACCGCCGCCGTCGCGCAGCGCGTCGGCGACGTGGACGGGGTCGAGCGCCGCCACGGCGGCCGCCACCTGCGGCATGTGCTTGCCGAAGCGCGGGCCGAGCGCCCGGTAGTTCGGCTTGACCTCGTAGGAGCCGAGCTCGTCGGCCTGCGAGACGAAGCGCAGCTCCTTGACGTTGAGCTCGGCCTTGACGATGTCCTCGAGCCGCTCGATCGCCGCGCGCTCGGCGCCGGCGGCCACGACCACGGCGGCGCGCAGCGGCTGGCGCACGCCGAGCTTGGCCTGCCCGCGCGCGGCGAGGCCGAGCCGCACGCTCTCGCGCACGACGCCCATCGCGACCTCGAGCTCGGCGTCGCGCGGGCCGGCCTCGGGGAAGTCGCACAGGTGGACGCTCGGCTCGGAGCCGTCGAGGTTGTCGTAGATCTCGTCGGCGATGAACGGGCAGAACGGGGCGAGCAGCTTCGCCACCGTCGACCAGGCAGGTGTGGAGCGTGCCGAAGGCGGCCGGGTCGCCGTCCCAGAAGCGCGCGCGCGAGCGGCGCACGTACCAGTTCGAGAGGTCGTCGACGAACGCGGCGATCGCGTGGCCGGCGCGCGTGGCGTCGTAGGCGTCGAGCCGCTCGCGCACGACCTCGGTCGTCGCGTGCAGGCGCGACAGCGCCCAGCGGTCGAGGTCGGTGGCCGGCTCGGCGTGCTCGCGGACGTCGTTGACGTTCGTGTAGAGGACGAGGAAGCCGTACGTGTTCCAGAGCTGGAGCAGGAACTGGCGCAGCGACTCGCCGACCGTGTCGACGGAGAACATGTAGCCGTCCCACGGGAACTTCGAGGTGAAGAAGTACCAGCGGAACGCGTCGGCGCCGTGCTTGTCGATGACGTCCCACGGGGCGACGATGTTCCCGAGCGACTTCGACATCTTGCGGCCCTGCTCGTCGGCGATGTGGCCGAGGACGAGGCACGTGCGGTAGGGCGACTGGTCGAACAGCAGCGTCGAGATCGCCAGCAGCGAGTAGAACCAGCCGCGCGTCTGGTCGATCGCCTCGCAGATGTAGTCGGCCGGGAAGCGCTCGCGGAAGTGCTCCTCGTTCTCGTGCGGCGCGTGCCACTGGGCGAACGGCATCGAGCCGGAGTCGAACCAGACGTCGATCACCTCGGGCACCCGCCGCAGCGGCTCGCCGCCGCGTCGGCGACGGGATCTCGACGTCGTCGACGAACGGCCGGTGCGGGTCCTCGAGCCGGACGCCGCTGAGCTGCTCGAGCTCGGTGAGCGATCCGATCGCCATCGTCTCGCCGGCCTCGTTGCGCCACACGGGCAGCGGCGTGCCCCAGTACCGCTCGCGCGAGATCGCCCAGTCGACGTTGTTCTCCAGCCACTTGCCCATGCGGCCGTGCTTGATGTGCTCCGGGTACCAGTCGACCGACTCGTTCGTGGCCAGCAGGCGGTCGCGCAGCGACGAGGTGGCGATGTACCACGACGGCTTGGCGTAGTAGAGCAGCGGCGTGCCGCAGCGCCAGCAGTGCGGATACGAGTGCAGGTAGGCCTCGGACTTCAGCAGCCGCCCGCGCTCGCGCAGGTCCTCGACGATGCGGGGGTCGGCGTCCTTGACCCACAGGCCGGCGAACTGGCCCATCCGCTCCTCGAACGTGCCGTTGAGCTTCACCGGGTTGATGACGGCGATCCCCTGCTCCTGCCCGATCCGGAAGTCGTCCTCGCCGAACGAGATCGACGTGTGCACGACGCCGGTGCCGTCCTCGGCGCTGACGAAGTCGGCCGGCACGACGGTGTGGCCCTTCGGGCCGAACTCCTCGGTCGCGATGAACGTGAACGGCGGCTCGTAGCGGGCGCCGAGCATGTCGCGGCCGTGGAAGCGGTCGGCGACCTTGACGCCCTCGCCGAGCACGGCCTCGGCGCGCGCCTCGGCGATCACGTGGCCGTCCTCGGTGCGCACGTAGGCGAGGTCGGGCGAGACCGCCAGCGCGGCGTTGGAGAGCAGCGTCCAGGGCGTCGTCGTCCAGGCGAGGATCTTGTCGCCGGGCTTCAGCGCTCCCGCGCCGTCGACGACCGGGAAGTTGACGTAGACGCTCGGGTCCTCGACGTCCTGGTAGCCCTCGGAGACCTCGTGCGAGGACAGCGCGGTGCCGCAGCGCGCGCAGTAGGGCACGACCTTGTGGCCCTCGTAGAGCAGGTCGCGCTCCCACAGCGTCTTCAGCGCCCACCAGACCGACTCGATGTAGCTCGGCTCGAGCGTCCGGTAGGGCTCGTCGATGTCGACCCAGTAGGCGATCCGCTCGGTCAGCCGGTTCCAGTCCTCGAGGTACTCGAAGACCGACTCGCGGCACTTGGCGTTGAACTCGGCGATGCCGTAGCGCTCGATGTCGTCCTTGGACTTGAAGCCGAGCTTCTGCTCGACGGCGATCTCGACCGGCAGGCCGTGGCAGTCCCAGCCGCCCTTGCGCTCGACGTAGCGGCCGCGCATGGTCTGGTAGCGCGGGAAGATGTCCTTGAACGCGCGGGCGATGACGTGGTGGGAGCCCGGGCGCCCGTTGGCGGTCGGCGGGCCCTCGTAGAACACGTACGGCTCGGCGCCCTGGCGGCGGCGCACCGACTCGCGGAAGATGTCGCGTTCACGCCAGCGCTCGAGGACCTCCTCCTCGAGCTTGGGGAAGTCGGGCTTGGGCGGGAGCGGACGGAGCGGGGCCACGGAACGAGAGATTGTAGGTTTCCGCCGTGGGCGCGCTGGATGAGCTGGACCTGTCGCTCAAACTGAGCCGCGAGGAGGAGGCCGAGCGACTGGAGGCGGCACAGCGGCGGCTGCTCGCGCTGCGGCTCAGGCTGGGCGGGCTGATCGGCGACGGGCTCGGCCCGCCGCTGTGCGTGCTGCTCGAGGGCTGGGACGCCTCCGGCAAGGGCGGCGCGATCAAGCGCCTGGTCGCGACGCTCGACCCGCGCCACGTGCGCGTCAAGCAGTTCGCGGCGCCGACGCCCGACGAGAAGCGCCACCACTGGCAGCGGCGCTTCTGGCCGGCGCTGCCCGGCTGGGGCGGCATGGCCGTGCTCGACCGCTCGTGGTACGGGCGGGTGCTGGTCGAGCGCGTCGAGCACTTCGCGTCCGACGAGGCGTGGCAGCGCGCCTACGAGGAGATCCGCGACTTCGAGCACACGCTCACGGCCGAGGGGATGGTGCTGGTCAAGCTGTGGCTGCACATCTCCGACGAGGAGCAGCTCCGGCGCTTCGAGGCGCGTGAGAAGGACCCGCTCAAGGCGTGGAAGCTGACCGACGACGACTGGCGCAACCGCGAGAAGCGGCCGGAGTACGAGCAGGCGGTCGAGGACATGGTGCGCGAGACGAGCACCGGGTTCGCGCCGTGGACGCTCGTGGAGGCTGAGTCCAAGCGCTACGCGCGGGTGAAGGTGATCGAGTCCGTCATCGCCGCCGCCGAGGACGGCATGCGGCGGCACGGCATAGATGTCCCTTAACGATTGCGGCGGCGGGCGGCCTTCTGGGCCTTGCCGCGCGCGCGGGACTTCGACTTAGCCTCGCGCTTGTGCTTGTGCGGACCCTCCTCGCGCAGGCGCCGGCCGTCCGCGCGGTGCGCCTTCGGCAGCGAGCGCTTGGCGTCGCGCGAGATGAACATGCCGATGACGATGAACGCGACCAGCAGGGCGGCGCCGATGATGTAGAGCGTCGCCGAGCCGCCGATCTCCTGGTCGAGGAAGCCGCCGTCGTCCTCGGGCTCGGCGGTCGGAGCCGGCGTCGGCTGGGCCGGCGGCAGCGGCTGGAAGGGCTGCGTCGGCTGGCTGGTGGGGGCGGGCGGTTGCTCGTCCTGCTGGGCGAGGGCCGCGGACGGGGCGAGCAGGGCGAGCAGGACGGCGATGACTGCGGTGTAGCGCATGCGGCCGCGGAAGGTACTACGCCGGAGCGCCGGTGAGAACCCACCGAGAGCCCAGGAAGCGCAGTCCGCAGGTCAGGGCGCGCATGCCGATCAGGCCCGCGAGCCCCCACCAGACGCCCTCGATACCCCAGCCGCGGTCGAGCGCGAGCAGCGCCACGGGGATGTAGACGGCGGACGAGATCAGCATCCCCCACATCAGGAAGCGCGTGTCGCCGGCGCCGATGAGGATGCCGTCGAGCGCGAACACGACCCCGTTGAGCGGCATCAGCGCCGCGAACAGCCACCAGATCTCCTGCGCCTGCTCGACCACCCGCGGGTCGTCGGTGAACGCATGCGGCAGCACGTCGATGAGCGCAATCAGCACCAGCCCGAAGCCGGCGCCGACCACCGCCGACCACAGGATCACGCGAGTCGCCGCGGCGCGCGCCCGCGCGCCGTCGCCCGCCCCCAGCAGCCGGCCGACCATCACCTGCGCGGCGATCGCCAGCGCGTCGAGTATCAGCGCCAGGAAGACGAAGAGCTGGAAGGCGATCTGGTGCGCGGCCAGCGGCGCGGCGCCGACCCGGGCCAGCACGGCGGAGGCGACCAGGAACGAGCCGAGCAGCGCGCCGGTGCGGACCGCGATCTCGGTGCCGATCCGGATCAGCGGGCGCATGCGGGCGAGCAGCGGAGGCTCGAACCCGGCACGGCGCTGCACCTGGACGAAGGCCAGGCCCATGCCGGCCTGGGCGATCACGGTGCCCCACGCCGAGCCGGCCAGCCCCCAGCCGAAGCCGTAGACGAACAGCACCTCGAGCACCACGTTGACCGCGTGGGCGACGACGAGGATCACCAGCGGCGTGCGCAGGTCGCCGATCCCGCGCAGGAAGCCCTGGCCGGCGGCGGCGATCATGAAGAACGGCGCGCCGATCGCGGCGATCCGCAGGTACAGCACGGCGCCGTCGGCGATCTCGTCCTCGCCGCCCATCAGCCGCACGGCGCCCGGCGCGAGCAAGACGGTGGCGGCGAGCAGCACGAGGCCGAGGAAGAGCGCCAGCCAGAGCGCCTGCGAGCCGAGCAGGGCGGCCTCGTGGTCGCGGCCGGCGCCGTGCAGTCGGGCGACCTGCGCGGTCGTGCCGTAGGTGAGGAAGTTGAGGACCGTGAAGCCGGTCGAGAGCACCGTGGCCGCGATCGCCAGCGACGCGAGCTGCGTCGTGCCCAGGTGGCCGACGATCGCCGTATCGACCAGCACGTAGAGCGGCTCGGCCGCGAGCGCGCCCAGCGCCGGGATCGCCAGGGCGAACACTTCACGGTCGAGCGGCTTCAGGCGCATAAGGTCTCCCGCAGCGTATGAAGCTCCGGCTCTACCACCACCACGACGGCGCGCGCGTGGCCTACCGCGAGGCGGGCACCGGCCGCCCGCTGGCGCTGCTGCACTCGCGGCTGCTCTCGCACCGCGAGTGGGAGCCGGTGGTCGAGGAGCTCGGCCACCGCTACCGGCTCGTGCTGCCCGACCTGCCGCTGCACGGCGACTCCGAGGACCGCCCGCGCCACCCATACACGCCCGACTGGCTGGCCGAGGTGATGGCGGGCTTCATCCGCGAAACGTGCGGGCCGCGGCCGCTGGTCGGCGGCCACGACGCCGGCGCCCAGATCCTGCTGCACGCGATCTCCACCCGCCAGCTCACGCCGGACAAGCTCGTGCTGATGCCGAACCCGATGCACGGCCGCCCCGAGCGGTCGCGGCGCGAGCGCGTGCTCGGCCGCGTCGTACGCGTTGCCGCGGTCCCCGGGCTCGACCGCGTGATCTCGCACGGGGCCCGGTTGGCCTTCCCGCCGGCGTGGGGCGAGCAACTGACAGCGCGCGGAAACCCCGCGGCGCGCGACCTCATCCGCCACGCCTTCGCCGGCTTCGGGGGCAACGCCAACCGCGCGCGCTCGTGGGCGCGCGCCGCGCGGCGCTGGCCGAAGGGCGCCCAACCGGACCTGCTCGAGGTCTACGGCCTGATCGAGGTGCCGACCCTGCTGCTGTGGGCGGACCAGGACGTGGAGCACCCACTGTCGCTGGCCGAGGAGGCGCTCGATCTACTCCCCGACGCGCAGCTGCGCGTGCTCGAGGGGACCGGGTTCCTGATGGCCTACGACGACCCCGTCGGACTGGCCAGAGAGCTCGCGGCATTCTGCGGCTGACCCGCTACCGTTGGCTTCCATGTACGAGCTGGAACGCCCGGAGTTCTGTTCCGTCGGCCGGGCGATGGACATCCTCGGCGAGCGCTGGACGATGCTGATCATGCGCGAGGCCTTCTACGGGGTGCGCCGCTTCTCCGACATGCAGCGCAACCTCGGCATCGCGCGCAACATCCTGTCGACGCGGCTCCAGACGCTGGTCCGCTCCGGGATCCTCGAGCGCCGCCGCTACCAGGACGAGCCCGAGCGCTTCGAGTACCGCCTCACGCAGGCCGGGCGCGACCTCTATCCGGCCGTGATCGCGATCATGCGCTGGGGCGACGAGCACCTGGCCGGCGACGTCGGCCCGCCCATCGTGCTGCGCCACTCGTGCGGCGAGGAGGCCGACCCCGTGCTGGTGTGCAGCCACTGCCACGAGCCGCTGCACCCGCACGACGTGACGCCCGAGCCGGGGCCGGGCGCGAAGGTCCCCGCGGGGACGCCCACCTAAAGCCGGTGCGACGGGCGGCCGATGGTCGTCCGGTGGAGCCCGCCGACCAGGAGGTCGCGGCCCGGCACGCTCGCCGGCTGCTGTGGGCATTCCGCGCGCTGTTCTACGGCGGCGCCGCAATCGCGATCGCGCTGCTGCTGACGGGGCGGAGCGAGGGCAACGCATACGCCGAGCTTCACGGCCGCACGTCCGCGGGCGAGAAGGTCCTGATCGTGCTCGAGGGCGGCCGGCCCCAGGCGGTCGAGACCTGGCTGGTCGCCGACTGCTCGGCCGGCGACGACTGGCAGGTGCGCTCGTGGGCGCACAACGGCCACACGGCTCGGTTCGACGTGCACGACGGCACGCTGCGGATCGCCGACGTCGTCTACCGCCGCTACAAGGACGGCTTCAGGGGCCGGCGCGAGTTCGAGCTGCGCGCCGACTTCGACGGGAGGTCGGCGCACGGCTCGATCGGGTACATGGAGCGGATCTGGCGGCCGGACGGAACCACCTACGTCTGCGAGGCGCCACCCGTCACCTTCTCGGCCGGCTGAGCGCCGTGCGGACATCTGATGCGCCGGAAGGTAGTGCGCGACGTTAAGCACTTCTAACCGTTCGAACCTCCATGGTCGCCGTCGCATTGGCCGCCGCCTTCGCCTGCCCCTCACAGCCTGCGCTGCGCGTCGAGCGCCGGCCCGGCGAGGTCCGGACGGTGGTCGTCGCCTGCGACGGCGATCGCCGCGTGGTCCTGCGTCGCGCGCGGCTTGAGCGCGGGGGATCCGGCACGCGGGTCGTCGCCGTCGCCGGAGCCGGCCCGTGGGCGGCCTGGGGAGAGCTGCACTCCACACGTGGGCGGGTGTGGCCCTCCGTCAGCCGGAGCCGGATCGCCCACGGTCGTACGCGCGTGATGTACGACGGTATGAGCCGTGCGAAGCCGCCGCGGGTGGAGGTCGTCGTCACGTCGCGCGGCGGGCTGGCCTGGCTGGTCGGCCGCACTGTCTATACGACCCTTGGCCTCGGCCGGTACAACTCGAGCTCTCGGAAGACGGCCCGCGGGCCGCTCGTGCTCGAGGAGGACCGGACCGTGCGCTGGCGGGAACCGGGCGGCCTGCACGACGGCGAGCCGCGATCGGTCGACCTCGGCTAGCGCAGCGCTAGCGTTGTAGGCCTCGACTACGAAAGAGGTCCCGGAATGAGCGTTGAGACGTCACAGGAGCTGTGGGGCGGGGAGACCCGCAAGGCGGTCGCGAACTTCCCCGTCTCCGGTGAGCGGGTGCCCGTGGCCGTCGTGCGCTGGCTGGGCCGGATCAAGGGCGCGTCGGCGCGCGCGAACGCCGACCTGGGGCTGCTCGACGGCGACCTCGCGCAGCGGATCGCGGCGGCGGCCGACGAGATCGCGCAGGGCCGCCACGACGACCAGTTCCCGATCGACGTGTTCCAGACCGGCTCGGGCACGTCGTCGAACATGAACGCCAACGAGGTGATCGCCAACCTCGCCGGCGAGGGCGCGCACCCCAACGACCACGTCAACATGGGCCAGTCCTCGAACGACGTGTTCCCGAGCGCCGTGCACCTTGCCGCGCTCGACGAGGCCACCAACCGCCTGCTGCCCGCGCTCGAGCGGCTCGAGAAGGCGTTCGCCGGCAAGGCCGAGGCGTTCAAGGACATCGTCAAGTCCGGCCGCACCCACCTGATGGACGCCGTGCCGGTCACGCTCGGCCAGGAGTTCGCCGGCTACGCCGCGCAGATCCGGCTCGGCCGCGAGCGCGTGCAGAACGCGCTCCCGCACGTCGGCCAGATCCCGCTCGGCGGCACCGCCACCGGCACCGGGCTCAACACGCACCGCGACTTCGCCGCCAAGGTCCGCGAGACGCTGAACGCCGACACCGGCCTCGAGATCCGCCCGCCCGAGGACCCGTTCGAGGCGCAGGGCAACCGCGACGCGCTGGTCGAGCTGTCGGGCGCGCTGAAGGTGATCGCGGTGTCGCTGACCAAGATCGCCAACGACCTCGCGCTCATGGGCTCCGGCCCGCGCGCGGGCATCGGCGAGATCTTCCTGCCCGAGCTCCAGAAGGGCTCCTCGATCATGCCGGGCAAGGTCAACCCCGTGCTGCCCGAGGTCGTGCTCCAGGTCAGCGCGCAGGTGATCGGCAACGACACGGCGATCACGGTCGGCGGGCTCCAGGGGCAGTTCGAGCTCAACGTCCGGATCCCGCTGATGGCGCGCAACCTGCTCCAGTCGATCCACCTGCTGACCACGGCGAGCGAGCTGTTCGCCTCCAAGTGCGTCGAGGGGATCGAGGCCAACCTCGCGGGCTGCGAGGCCTCGGCCGAGGGCACGCTCGCCGTCGCCACCGCGCTGAACCCGTACATCGGCTACGACAAGGCGGCCGAGATCGTCAAGGACGCCGCCGCCAGCGGGCGCACGCTGCGCGAGGTGGCGCGCGAGCACGGCGTCGACGAGGCGACGCTCGACGAGGCGCTCGACCTGCGCAAGATCGCGGCCGGGTCACAGGCATAGGCGCACTGCTGCATCGGCGGCCCGCGCTGGCCGCCGTGGCCGGCGCCCTGACGATCGCCTTCTCGGCGATCCTCGTCTCGCTCGCCGATGTCGAGCCGGCCACGGCAGCCGTCTTCCGCTGCCTCTACGCGCTGCCGGTGCTGGGCCTGCTCGCCTGGCTGGAGGACGGGCGCTACGGCCGCCGGTCGTTGCGCGAGCGCCGGCTGGCGATCCCGGCCGGCATCTTCTTCGCCGCCGACCTCGTCTTCTGGCACTACGCGATCGCGGACGTCGGCGCCGGTCTGGCGACCGTGCTCGGCAACCTCCAGGTCGTCGTCGTGCCCGTGATCGCCTGGCTCGTCCTGAGCGAGCGGATCCAGTCGCGGCTGCTCACTGCGCTGCCGCTCGTGTGCAGCGGCGTGGTGCTGATCTCGGGCGTGCTCGAGACCGGCGCCTACGGCGACGACCCGCTGCGCGGCGTCGTGTTCGGCATCCTCACCGGGCTCACCTACGCCGGCTTCATCCTCGTCCTGCGCCAGGGCAGCGCCGACCTGCGCCGGCCGGCGGGCCCGCTGTTCGACACCACGGCGGTCGCGACGGTGGTGGCCGCCGTCGCCGGGCTCGCCATCGGCGAGATCGACCTCGTGCCGGCCTGGCCCTCCCACGGCTGGCTCGCACTGCTCGCGCTGACCTCGCAGGTGGTCGGCTGGCTGCTGATCGCCGTCTCGCTGCCGCGGCTGCCGGCCGCGCTCACCTCGGTCACGCTCACGATCCAGCCCGTCGGCTCGGTGCTGCTGGGCGTGATCCTGCTCGGCGAGGACCCGAGCACGCTCCAGCTCGCAGGCGTCGCCTGCATCCTCGCCGGCCTGGTCTCGGTCGCCCTGCGGCGCGACCCCTCACGCCGGCCGGTACCCGAGCCGGCGTAGCACCTCCTGGTGGACCTCGTCCGGCGCGCGGGCGCCGTCGACGCGCCGCAGCCTGCCCTGCCGCTCGTAGTGCTCGACGAGCGGCTCCGTCTCGCGGTGGTAGACGCGAAGACGCTCGCGCACCGTCTCGGGGTTGTCGTCCGCCCGGCCCTGGTGGCGGCCGAGGATCCGCTCCGCGACGACCTCGTCGGGCACGTCGATGAGGACAACTGCGTCGAGATCCCGACCCAGCGCCTCGGCCTGGGCCACGGTGCGCGGGAACCCGTCGAGCAGGATCGGCCGGTCGCCCAGCTCCGCCAGCGCGGCTTGGATCACGTCGACGATCACGTCGTCCGGCACGAGATCGCCGCGGTCCATGTACTCGCCGGCGCGCCGCCCGAGGTCGGTGCCCTCCGCCCGCGCCTCGCGCAGCAGGTCGCCGGTGGACAGCCAGGTGAAGCCGAGCTCGTCCCGCAGGCGCTCGGCCTGGGTGCCCTTGCCGGAGCCGGGCGGACCGAGCAACGCGACGGTTGGTTGCACCCACGCATCATGGCGCGACCGGCGGGAGTCGGCCTCGCGCCCTCCGGTCAGAACCCTTGACCTGGAGGATGAGTGTGGTCCAGGCCCACCAGGCCGCCGCCGACGATCAGGACCGGACTTGCTCGTCAGGCATGGCGCGACGGTACGCTCACGCACCCATGAGCGTCGCGCCGCGCCGGATCGTCACGGGCCACGATGCCTCGGGGAGGTCGGTCGTGCTCTCGGATGCGCCGACGCCGAAGACGCTCGACATCGGGACCGCCGCGTTCCACGAGATCTGGATCACCGATCGGACGCCGGCCCCGATCGCCGCGAGCGAGCCGGAGCCGACGGACCGGTCGGATCGCCCCGTGCGGATGCTGTCGTGCTGATCGACGGCGCGATCACCGACGAGCTGGGCGCAGCCGCCGGGCCGCTGGAGCTCTTCGACCAGGCCCTCGATTAGCCGTGGCCGAGCAGCCGTACTTCGACCAGTCAGGCGAGCCGTCGGATACGCCGCCACGGTTCGTCCGCTTCGAGGACCTCGACCCGCTGGTCGTGATCCCGGGCCTCGAGTTCCGCCCCGTGACCACCGACTCGGTGATGACGAACCACGTCACCTTCGAGCCCGACGCCGTCGCCCCGGCGCACCACCACGCCGAGCAGCAGATCGCGATCATCCTGTCCGGCGAGCTCACGTTCACCGTCGGAGGCGAGACGCGGGTGATGCACGCCGGCGACTGCGTCGTGATCCCACCGGACGTCGAGCACGGAGGCGTCGCCGGTCCGCAGGGCTGCGAAGCCGTGGACGTGTTCACGCCGCCGCGCGCCGGGATCGTCCGCCTGATGGCGGACTGACCTCGCGCGCGGCGGCCCCGGCAGCGACCGCTCAGCCTGCCGTGACGGCGTCGGAGAAGAGCCGGTAGGACCCGATCACCGTTCCCGGCCGCACATCCGGCGGCTCGGCGTACCACCCCGGGAGGCCGTCGTAGAACTCCTGGGCCTCCGGTAGGCCGAGAAGCGGGTTCTCGACGCCATCCTCGACCTCCAGCATCGCCAGGAACGTCACGCCATCCTCCAGCTTCACGGACGCGTAGCGGATTCCCTCGAGCCTTTCGCGCTCGATGGCCGCGAACATGCGCTTCACCGCCGCCACGGCTTCCGCGACGTGCTCTTCCTTCAGCTTGGCCTGCACCGTGAGTACGTTCATCGAACGTCGCTCCTTTCAGGTCGTTTCAATGCACTGACGCGCGGCGGCGCAGAGATGTGACGCTGGAAGTCAGACAGCGGGGTCGAGATCGACCCGCGTGCTCTGCGATGCCAGGCCGGCCGCCGTCGCGCAGCTCACGTAGACGTCGTAGGACTTGGCCGGATCCGTCGCCGTCTTCAGGTCGACGCTTCCGGTGCGGGTCGCGATCGTGAACGTCTCGGTGGTCGGCGGTGCGGTTTCCTCGGGCGAGTTGATCGTCACCGCCAGGCCGTGCGGGATGCGGCGGTCCGGCCCGGGCTGGACCGTGTAGAGGACGCGGATGGTGCTGCCCGCCCACTCCACGCGCACGAGCGGCGCGGTCGGCGGACGCGGCCGCTCGTCCGGCGGCGCGGGGCGCTCCGCGGCCCTCTCGACCATCACCAGAGGGTCGTCCCACTGGTCGTGGTCGGCCGGGCCGTCGGGGCTGTCGGAGTCGAGCGGGCTGCCGCCCTTCTTCGTATCGCCCCAGCGGCCCGGCCACCGGATCCATCGCCAGTCCTCGTCGTCCTCGACGACGATGTTGAGCGAGATCTCGGGGCTCCTGCGCTTGGCGTCCGCGTAGTCGAACCAGTGCCCGGTCCAGTGACGGCCGGGCTCGAAGTACGCCGCGTGCGACCCGCGCGCGACGTACACGAGCGGCCGCTGCGTGCCCGGCACGAGATCGACCTGGCTCCAGCGCCGCGTCTCGGCGGTGGCGTGCTGCGCGTAGATCGCGAGGTCGGGCGTCTCGTCCTTGAGGCGGATCTGGATCATCTCCCAGTCGCCCTCGTGCAACCCGGCCTTGATGAAGTTCCCGATCAGGTTGTAGTCGTTGAAGAAGTACCAGAACCAGTACTGGAGCCAGAGGTCGTCGTTGGAGTCGACGACCGCGTGGCCGTACATGCGGTTCGCGTAGCGCCGGTTCTCGTGCAGCTTGCGCGCCTGCTCGCGGTAGTCCTTCGACGGGTTGGCGATCAGGTCCCGCCGGTCGGCCTTGCGGCCGTCGGGGTACGTCAGTCCGAGGAACGCAGGGCTGAGCCCGCGGCCGGCGGAGGCGAGCTCCCTGCCGTTCTTGTCGAGCAGCCGGTTGCCCGGGTTGTCGGTCCAGGTTGCGGCCGAGTCGGAGAAGTAGGACTCCTGCGAGTCGTACTTCAGGAACGGCCGGTGACGCTTGAGCAGCTCGGCAGTGGTGGCCACGCGCCCACGCTACCGGCCCACGCGTCCGTCAGGGCGAAAGGCGCTCGGACCGCCACGAACCGTCGGGCTGGAGCAGGAAGTGCTCGCGGTCGTGCAGGCGGTCGGGGCGGCCCTGCCAGAGCTCGACGGCGTCGGGCCGTAGCCGGTAGCCGCCCCAGTGCTCCGGGCGCGGCACGTCGTCCGGGAAGCGCGCCTCGACCTCGGCCACGCGCTCGTCGAGCTCTTCGCGCGAGCGCAGGACGGAGCCCTGCGCGGAGGCCCAGGCGCCGACCTGGGCGCCGCGCGGACGGGTCGCGAAGTAGGCGTCGGACTCCTCGGCGGTCAGCCGCTCGACCGGGCCCTCGAGCCGGGCGGCGCGGTACAGCGGCTGCCAGTACAGCGTCGCCGCCGCGCGCGGGTTGGCGTCGAGCTCGCGGCCCTTGCGCGAGTCGTAGTTGGTGAAGAAGCGGATGCCGTCGTCGTCGATGCCCTTGAGCAGCACGATCCGGACCGACGGCCGCCCGTCCGGCGTCGCCGTGGCCAGCGCCATCCGCTCGGCCTCGACGATCCCCGACGCGGCGGCCTCCTCGAACCACTCGCGAACGAGCGACAGCGGATTCACATCGCCATCGCGACGTACTTGATGGCCAGGTACTCGTCGATCCCCTCAGGGCCGCCCTCGCGGCCGAAGCCGGAGGCCTTGACGCCGCCGAACGGCGCCGCCGGGTTCGACACCAGCCCCTGGTTGAGCCCGACCATGCCGGTCTGGAGATTCTCGACGACGCGGAACGCGCGCTTGATGTCGCGCGTGTAGACGTAGGCGACGAGGCCGTACTCGGTGTCGTTGGCCGCGGCGATCGCGGCGTCCTCCTCGTCGAAGCCGATCACCGGGGCGACGGGCCCGAAGATCTCCTCCTTCAACAGCTTGGCGTCGGGCGTCACGCCGCCCAGAACGGTCGGCTCGTAGAAGTAGCCGGCGCCCTCGCGCTCGCGACCGCCGACCAGCACCTGCGCCCCCTTGCCGGTGGCGTCCTGGACGAGCTCGGCGACCTTGCCGCGCTGCGTGCTGTCGATCAGCGGGCCGACCTTGACGTCGTCCTCGGTCCCGCGCCCGACCTTCATCTCACTCAGCTTGCCGGCCAGCTTCTCGGCGAACTCGTCGGCCACGCGGTCGGCGACGTGGAAGCGGTTGGCCGCCGTGCACGCCTCGCCGATGTTGCGCATCTTGGCGATCACGGCGCCTTCGACGGCGGCGTCGACGTCGGCGTCCGGGAAGACGATGAACGGCGCGTTGCCGCCCAGCTCCATCGAGGTCCGCAGCAGCCCCTCGGCCGACTGCTCGACCAGCTTGCGGCCGACCTCGGTCGAGCCCGTGAACGTCAGCTTGCGCAGCCGCGCATCCGCGATGATCGGCTTCGAGACCTCCGAGCTCGAGCTCGAGGTGATCACGTTGAGCACGCCGGCCGGCAGCCCGGCCTCCTCGAACAGCTGCGCCAGGGCGAGCATCGACAGCGGCGTCTGCTGGGCGGGCTTGATCACCATCGTGCAGCCCGCCGCCACCGCCGGGCCGATCTTGCGCGTGCCCATGGCGGCCGGGAAGTTCCACGGCGTGATCGCGTAGCACGGCCCGACCGGCTGCTTCATGGTGATCAGCCGGCCGACGCCGTTGGGCGCCGTCGCGTAGCGGCCCTCGATCCGCACGGCCTCCTCGGAGAACCAGCGCAGGAACTCCGACGCGTAGGCGATCTCGGCCTTCGACTCGGCCAGCGGCTTGCCCATCTCCAAGGTCATCAGCAGCGCCAGCTCGTCGGCGCGCTCGTTCATCGCCTCGAACACCCGGCGCAGGATCTCGCCGCGCTCGCGCGGCGGGTGCTGCGCCCACTCGTCCTGCACCGCCACCGCGGCGTCGAGCGCCGCGACGGCGTCGTCGGCGGTGGCGTCGGCCACCTCGACCAGCGTCTCGCCGGTCGACGGGTCCTCGACGCCCAGCGTCGCGCCGCCCGACGCGTCCCGCCACTCGCCGCCGATGTACAGCTGGTTCGGGGCCTGCTCGACGACGGCGCTCTCCTTGTCGGCTGTGATGCTCATGCAGCCACTGTCTCCGTTCCTAGCTCTTCCGAGATGGATACGTCGATCGAGTAGTCGATCGGAACGACGATCAGCGAGGGCAGGTCGAGCGTCAACGCGTGCCGCAGGTGGCGGCCCAGGTCCTCGACCGCCTCGCAGCGCCAGGCCGGCATGCCGAAGGCGTCGGCGAGGCGCACGAAGTCGGGGTTGGTGAAGTCGGTGCCGAAGTGCCGGCCGAAGCTCTTGTCCTGCTTCCACACGATCGAGCCGTACTGGCCGTTCTCCCAGATGATGTTGACGACCGGCGTGCGCAGGCGCACCGCGGTCTCCAGCTCCTGCACGTTCATCAGGAAGCCGCCGTCGCCGCTGACCGTGACCACGTGGCGGTCGGGGTGCACGAGCTTGGCGGCGATCCCGGTCGGCAGCGCGATCCCCATGCCGGCGAGCCCGTTGGCGATGAACACCGTGTCGGGCTCGTGGGCCGGGAACATGCGCGCGATCCACAGCTTGTGCAGCCCGACGTCCGAGATCAGCATGTCGCGCGGGCCGAGCGCCTGGCGGATCTCCCACAGCGCGCGCGGCGGCTGCATCGGGAAGGCGTCGTCGTGGCGCGCCGCCTCGAAGCGGCCGAGCACGATCTCGTTCAGGCGCGAGTCCTCCGCCGGGAAGCTCAGGTCGGAGAGCTGCTCGGCCAGCCAGGTGACGATGTAGGAGAGGTCGCCGATCAGGTCGACGTCGGTCATGAAGTGCTCGTCGACCTCGGGCGCGACGGTGTCGATGCAGACGATCCGCTTGTCGCGCTTCGGGTTCCAGTTCGACGGCGAGTGCTCGACGAGGTCGTAGCCGACGGTGATCACCACGTCGGCGTCCTCGAAGCCGGCCAGCGCGTAGTCGCGCGACTGGAGGCCGACGGTGCCGAGCGCCCGCGGGTCCTCGTAGTCGAGCATCCCCTTGCCCATGAACGTCTCGGCGACGCCGATGCCGGTCGCGTAGGCGAACGCGCGCAGCGCGGCGGCGGCGCCGGTGCGGGCGACGCCGTTGCCGGCCAGCACGATCGGCTTGTCGGCCGCGCGGATGATCTTCTCCGCCGCCTTGAGCTCCTCGGGGCTCGGCTCGGGCCGGCGGCGTCCGGCCCGCACGGGGAGCGGCTCGGCGTCGACCTGCGCGGCCATCACGTCCTCGGGCAGCTCGATGTGGGTCGGCCCCGGCTTCTGCGCCTGGGCGACCTTGAAGGCCTTGCGCACGACCTCGGGGATCACGCGCGCCGAGTTCAGCCGCGCGTTGAACTTGGTGACCGGGCGCAGCATGTCGACGATGTCGAGGTACTGGTGCGACTCCTTGTGCATGCGCTCGAGGTCGGCCTGGCCGGTGAGCGCGACCATCGGCGAGCGGTCCAGCAGCGCGTCGGCCACGCCGGTCACGAGGTTGGTCGCGCCGGGGCCGAGCGTGCCGAGGCAGACGCCCGCCGACCGGGTCAGGCGGCCGTACATGTCGGCCATGTAGGCGCCGCCCTGCTCGTGCCGGACGGGGACGAACTCGATGCTCGAAGCCTCGAGCGACTCGTTGAGATCCAGCGTCTCCTCGCCCGGGATGCCGAATACGTACTTGACGCCTTCGGCCTCCAGGCACTCCACGAACAGATCCGATGCCTTGCGCTCACTCATCTCCGCAACTTCTTACCAGTCCCGGTGTCGGGCTAGTCTGATCCCCTTGCTCAGGCTCATTTCGCTGACCCTCGCGGCGCTCGCGCTGCTCGCCACGCCCGCCTTCGCCGCGAAGGCGCGCTTCACGATCCGTGGAGCGGGCTTCGGGCACGGCGTCGGGATGAGCCAGTATGGGGCGTACGGGTTCGCCAAGCAGGGGCGCACCTACGACCAGATCCTGGGCCACTACTACACCGGCACGCAGCTCGGGACGACCGACCCGGGCGCGACCGTGCGGGTGCTGATCCAGTCGACGGGGACCGCCAGCGTCAGCGGCGCGTCGCTCGCCGGCACGCGCAACCTGGATCCGACCCGCACGTACAAGGTGCGCCGCCACGGCGCCGCGCAGGTCGACCTGCTGTCGGCCGCCGGCAAGCGCATCGCCACCTACTCGTCGCCGCTCCAGTTGGCCGGGCCGGACGGCGTGGTCACGCTCGGCGGCGCCGGCGCCTACCGCGGCATCCTCGAGTTCCGGCCCGGAACCTTCGGCGGCGTGAACGCGATCAACGCGGTCGCGCTCGAGGACTACGTCGCGGGCGTCGTCGCGCGCGAGTCGCCGTCGTCGTGGCCGGCCGAGGCGCTGAAGGCGCAGGCCGTGGCCGCGCGCACCTACGCGATCACCACCTCGAAGGCGGGCGCGGGCTTCGAGCACTACGCCGACACGCGCTCGCAGGTCTACGGCGGCGTGGCCGCCGAGACCGAGTCCACCAACGCCGCCGTCGCCGCCACGCGCGGCCAGGTCGTCACCTACGAGGGCAAGCCGGTCGTCACCTTCTTCTTCTCCACCTCCGGCGGGCGGACCGAGAACGTCGAGAACACCAACGTCGGCGCCGGCCCGCAGCCGTGGCTGAAGTCGGTCGAGGATCCCTACGACGACGTCTCGCCCAAGCACCGCTGGCAGCCGGTCAAGCTCACCCGCGCGCAGGCGGGCGCCAAGCTCGCCGGGCTCGTCAAGGGCCGCTTCCGGGGCATCCAGGTGCTCGAGCGCGGAGCCTCGCCGCGGATCGTCAGCGCCGACATCGTCGGCACCGGCGGCCGCACGCGCGTCGACGGCGCGACGCTGCGCGCCCGCCTCGGCCTGCTCGACACGTGGGCCTACTTCACGTCGATCGCCAGCCGCAAGGCGCCGCCCACCGGCACTGGAGGCGCGCAGGCCGGCGTCGCCGGACCGCGCGCGCGGGCCAGCATCGCCGGCACCGTGATCCCGGCGCGCGTCGGCGCCGAGGTGCAGATCCAGCGGCGCCAGAACGGCGGCTGGGAGACCGTCGCCTCCACGCTCGTGCGCAACGGCGGCCACTACCGCGCCGCCGTCGCCACGGCCGGCACGTACCGCGCGATCTTCGCGGGCGACGCCGGGCCGTCGATCACGGTTCGCTGAAGTCCTCGATCGGCGTGAGGACGTCCGGCGCATGCCGGTGGCCGTCCTCGCGGGCGGGACCCTCGAACTGGCGCTGCGGGCCGTCCCAGCCGCAGTCGCACGTCGCCTGGTAGTAGGGCGGAACGTCCTCGAAGTCCGTGTACTCGATCGTCACCACGTGCTCGGTGCCGAACGGCCCGAAGCGACGCATCCACAGCAGCATGCCGGCGCCGATCGCCGCCGGGACCGCCGGCTCCCAGGTCGAGACGCGGTTGAGGTGGCGCTCGAGGATCCCTGCGCGCATCTTGCGCACTGAACGGAATTGTGCAAGCCTCACGGTGACCGGGAAGGCGCTTTCGTGCGGAATCATGGGGAACGCGGCCCACGGGACGATCCGAGGGAGATCGTAGTCGACTCGTGCGCTGCACGGCCGATGCGGCGATCGGTGGCCAGGAACTGCTGGCCGTGGCGCGGAAACGAGCGATAGCATCCGCTTCCGGATGGCCAACACCGGCGACGCCATGGCCGAAGCGGTGCGCGTCTGCGTGACCGTGCCCGCGGCCCGGATGGCGGTGGTCGGCAGGCGCTGCCGGACGGTCAGCGACCTCGAGGCGAGCGACAACGCCGGGCAGACGTTCCGGCTCCGGCTCAAGCCCGCCGCGCGGGGCAAGCGGACGAAGGTGCGCTTCACGGCCACCAGCCCGGGCGTGCCGCGGCGCAGCGTCACGGTCACCGTGCGCGTGCGCAAGTAGCGTCAGAGGCCCGCCTGCTAGCCGGTGTAGACGCGCGCCAGCGTCTGCGCCACGCAGGCCGGCTTCTCGCCGCCCTCGACCTCGAAGGTCAGCTCGAGCATGATCTGCGCGCCGCCGGGGATCTCCTCCAGCGACGCGAGCTTGACCTGGGCGCGGACACGCGAGCCGACCGGCACCGGCGCCGGGAAGCGCACCTTGTTGAGCCCGTAGTTGACGGCGAACGCGAAGCCCTCGAGCGACATCACCTGCTCGGTGAACATCGGGGCCAGCGAGAGCGTGTAGTAGCCGTGCGCGATCGTGCCGCCGAACGGCGTCTCCTTCGCGCGCTCGACGTCGACGTGGATCCACTGGTGGTCGCCGGTCACGTCGGCGAAGTCGTTGATCGCCTCCTGGGTGACCTCGTGCCAGTCGGAGGTCCCGAGGAGTCTCGCCCTCCGCCGCCTTCAGCTCGTCCAGCCCGGTGATCGTCTTCATGCGGCCGCACCATATCCTGGGGCGCGATGCCGCAACCCCTGTTGGCCATCGACGGCCCCGCAGTCCTCTACCGCGCCTTCTTCGCCCTGCCGGACTCGATCACCGACGACGACGGGCATCCCGTCAACGCACTGCTCGGCTCGGTCAACCAGACGCTCTGGTGCATCGAGAAGTACGACCCGCGCGCCGTGGTCTGGTGCTTCGGCGCCGAGGCGGCCGACTACCGCGTCGAGGCCTACCCCGCCTACCACGCCGACCGCCCGCCGATGCCGGACCCGCTCGAGTGGCAGTGGGAGCGCGCGCCGGAGCTCTACGAGGCGCTCGGCTGGTCACTGCTGTCCAACGACGAGCTCGAGGCCGACGACCTCCTGCACTCGCTGGCCGAGGCGGAGACCGCGGCCGGCGGGAAGACGCTGATCCTCACCGGCGACCGCGACATGTTCCAGTGCGCCAGCGACTCCGTCACCGTGCTGATGCAGCGCACCGGCGGCGACGGCCCGCAGGAGGTCGACGCCGACGGCGTGCGCGAGTGGTACGGCATCGACCCCGAGCAGGTGCCGGACTTCATCGCCCTGCGCGGCGACCCGTCCGACGGCCTGCCGGGCGCCAAGGGCATCGGCCCGAAGACGGCCGCCGACCTGCTGCGCCGCAAGGGCGACCTCGACCACGCGATCCTCGGCGCGATCCGCGAGAAGCCGTCGGTGCGGCGCGCGCTGATCGAGCAGGCCGACGAGCTGCGCGCGTTCAAGGACATCGCGACGCTGCGCACCGTGCCGCTCGACCCGCCGCCGGACGCGCCGACCGACTACGCCCGCGGCGCCGAGCTCGCCGCCCGCTACGGCATGGGCCGGCTCTCGAAGCGGCTGCAAGAGCAGGCATGAAACGCCGCGCGCGCGGCTACTCGGCGCAGTACGACAATGCGACGAGGCTCTCGGGAAGTCTTCCGGCCTGACCTCGGGCTGCGCGTCCGCATGGCGGTCGCGCTGACCCTGAACGCCGCGCTGCTCGCCGGCCTGCTGGCGCTGGTCGCCTGGCTGCTGCTCGCTGTGTACTGGGGCCCGGTCCTGCTGATCTTCGTCGCCAGTCTCGCGCTGGCCGGCGGCGCCGTCGGCGAGCGGCGCTGGCGTAAGTACATGGTCTCGGCCGAGCGGGCCGCGCCGGTCGAGCGCGCGATCGCGCGGCTGTGCCTGGTCGCCGACCTCGACCGGCCGCTGGTCGCGCTCATCGCCGACGACGCGCCGCTCAGCTGGACCACCGCGCTTCCCGGCAAGCGGGCGCGCATCCATATCACGACCGGCATGCTGGAGCGGCTCGACGGCGCCGAGCTCGACGCGGTGCTGGCCCACGAGCTCAGCCACATCGGCAACCGCGACGCGGTCGTGATGACGGTGCTCGCGGCGCCGGGCACTCGCGTGCTGCGCGGGCTGCGCAGCGCCGCGAGCGGCGTGATGACGCACGCGGAGGGCTACGCGCTGCTGGTCGGCATCCCGGCCGTGCTGCTCATGACCGTGCTCGCCGTGCCCGCCTTCCTCTCGGCCGGCTGCGCGCGGATCGTGTCGCGCCACCGCGAGCTCGCGGCCGACCGGAGCGCGGCGCTGCTGACCGGCTCCCCGGCGGCGCTGGCAGCCGCGCTCACGCAGTTGTCAGACGGCCTGCACGCGATCCCCGACCGTGACCTGCGCGTGACCGCTGCCGGCGACGTCCTGCACATCGTGCCGGCCCGGCCGGCACATGGCATCGCGCGGTTGTGGGCAACGCACCCGCCGCTGCCGGTGCGAATCGAGCAGCTCGACCGCCTCGAGGCGCGGCTTCAGGCCTGAGCGAGGTCCGCGGCGAGCGCGCGCTCGGCGCGCTCGACCAGGTCCTCGGCGAGGTCGCCGCCCCAGTGGGCGGCGCCGACGGCGGCGCCGGTCGCCTCGCGGACGCGGTCGGCGACGCGGGCGCCGCCGGCGCGATCGGTGTCGGGCAGCAGCACGAGCAGGTCCTCGTCCCAGAGGGCGACGACGTCGGCGCCGCGCAGCACGGCGGCGAGCGCGTCCTCGTCGGCGCCGCGGACGAGCAGCACCACGAACTCGTGGCCGTAGCGCACGCCGGCGGCCACCATGCGCCGCAGCATCCAGCGGCCGAGCGGCGCGGGGAGCGGGCCGATCAGGTCATCGAGGTCCACAGGTCCAACAACGGCAGATCAGGGCGTGAACTTGACCGTGATCACGTCCCCGTCGGCCATCGGATACTCCCGCCCCTCCAGCCGCAGGGTGCCGCGGTCGCGCGCTGCGCCGTATCCGCCGGCGTCCACCAGCTCCTGCCAGCCGATCACCTCGGCGCGCACGAAGCCGCGCTGGATGTCGGAGTGGATCTCGCCCGCCGCGTGCCAGGCGGTCAGGCCGCGGCGCATGTGCCACGACTGCGCCGGCTTGTCCTCGCCGGCCGTGAAGAAGGCGATCAGGTCGAGCAGCCCGAAGGCGCCGCTGACCACGCGCGAGAGGCCGGACTCGCCGACGCCCATCTCCTCGCGCATGGTCGCTCGCCTCCTCGTCGTCGAGCTCGGACAGCTCGGCCTCGATCCGCGAGGAGACGGCCACCGCCGCGGCGCCGCTCGCGGCCGCGTGGTCGGCGATCGCCGACGGCACGGCGTCGTCGCCTTCGTCGACGTTGGCCACGAAGAGCACCGGCTTGCCGGTCAGCGGCGTGAGGTCGCGCAGCGCGTTGGGCGCCGCCTCGGGCACGGGCACCGTCCGCACCGGCTGGCCGGCGTTGAGCGCGTCGATCACCCGCTCGAGCCATTGCTGCTCGGCGATCGCGACCTTGTCGCCGCTGCGCGCGGTCCGGACGACGCGACCGAGCCGGCGCTCGGCCTGCTCGAGGTCGGCGTACAGCAGCTCGGTCTCGATCGTCTCGATGTCGGCCGCGGGGTCGACCCGGCCCTCGGGATGGATGACGTTCTCGTCGCCGTGAGCGCGCACGACGTGCAGCAGCGCGTCGGTCTCGCGGATGTTGGCCAGGAACTTGTTGCCCAGCCCCTCGCCCTTGTGCGCGCCCGCCACCAGGCCGGCGATGTCGTGGAACTCGATCGTGTCCGGCACGATGCTCGAGGCGCCGATCGTGCGCGCGACCGCGTCGAGCCGCTCGTCCGCCACCGGCACCACCGCGACGTTCGGCTCGATCGTCGTGAACGGGTAGTTGGCGGCCTCCGCGCCGGCGCGCGAGAGCGCGTTGAAGAGCGAGGACTTGCCCGCGTTGGGCATGCCGACGATGCCGACCTTCATCGCCCCAGGCTCCCCAGCACGGTCCCGAGCGCCGCCCCGGCGGCGACGTCGGACGGGTAGTGGACGCCGAGGTAGAGGCGCGAGAAGGCCATCGCGGCGGCCGCTCCGAGCAGCGGGCCGCGCGGCAGCAGGCGCCCGATAGGCCTGCGCGGCGGCGAACGACGAGGTCGAGTGCGAGGACGGGAACGAGAGGCCGGTCGGCGTCGCCATCAGGTGCGGCAGGTCCTCGATCACCGGCCGCTTGCGGCCGATCGCCATCTTGATCGACGTCGAGATCAGATAGGCCGCCCCGACGCAGACGGTCGCGCGCACCCAGCGCCCACGCCGCTCAGCGTCGGCCGCGCTCCCCAGGCAACCGAGCGCCAGCCACACCGCCCCGTGCTCGCCCAGGCGCGAGTAGCGCCGCACCCAGCGCACGCGGTGCGGCGCGTGGGCGATCAACCGGATGCGCCGGTAGACGGCGAGGTCGACGGCGTTGAAGGCGACGCGGAGGCGGCGCACCTAGAAGCCGACGCGGTGCTCTCCGCTTTCGACGCGCAGGTAGGTCACCTGGCCGAGGTCGACGAGCACGGCGCCGTCGGTCGCCTCGACCTCGTACCAGCGCTCCTTGCCGTCCTGGAGCGCCTTGCGCAGCGCGGTGAGCTGGTCGTCGGCCAGCCGCAGCGAGAGCACCTGGCCGCTGCCGGTGAAGCCGAGCGCCGCGCGGCGCGCGCTGGGAGGGGCCTTGGTCGGATCACTCATGCGCTAGGACTCCCGCGGGTTGTACGAGTTCAGTGAGGACGCCGCCGGAGGCGGACGGATGCAGGAACGCCACCTGCGAGCCGCGGATGCCGGTCCGCGGCGTCTCGTCGATCAGCCGCACGCCTGCGTCGCGGAGCTGCTCGAGCGCGGCGGCGACGTCGTCGACGCGGTATGCGACGTGATGCAGCCCGGGCCCGCGCTTGGCCAGGAAGCGCCCGACCGGCGTGTCCTCGCCCAGCGGCGCGAGCAGCTCCACGTGGCTGTCGCCGACGTCGAGCAGCGCGGCTTCGACGCCCTGCTCGGCGATCGTCTCGCGATGGACGAGCGGCATGCCGTAGGTGTCGCGGTGGACGGCGATCGCGGCGTCGAGGTCGACGACGGCGACCCCGATGTGGTCGATGCTGCCGAACACCCGGCCGAGTGTACCCTCAGCGCCCGTGCGCATCGCCCTCGCCGCCAACCCGGCATCAGGCGGCGGGCTCGACCCGGAGCCGCTGCTGGCCGCGATGCGCTCGCGCGGCGCGGAAGTGGCCGTTTTCGGCTGCCGCGACGAGGATCTCGAGCGGGCGACGGCCTGGGGGCCGGACCGCCTGGCGGTGGCCGGCGGCGACGGGACGATCGGCCCGGTGGCCGAGCTGGCCGGCCGCCTCGACGTCCCGCTGGCCGTGCTCCCGACCGGCACGGCCAACGACTTCGCGCGCGCCTACGGGCTGCCGCCCGACCCGCGCGAGGCGGCGGCGCTGGCCGTCGAGGGCACGGACACACGGCCGCTCGAGCTCGGCCACCTCGCCGACGGCCGCCCGTTCGTCAACGTCGCCAGCGCGGGCCTGGCCTCGGTGGCCGCCCGCAACGCCCAGCCGCTCAAGCCCCGCCTCGGGCCGCTCGCCTACGGCGTCGGCGCGCTGCGCGCCGCGACGAGCGCACAGCCGCTCCCGGTGACGGTGCGCGCCGACGGCCGTACGGTGTTCGACGACGCCGCCTGGCAGGTGATCGTCGCCGTCAGCGGCGCCTTCGGCGGCGGCTCCGGCGTCGCCGAGGCCGACCCCGAGGACGGCGTGCTCGACGTCGTGATCCTGCCCACCGGCTCGCGCGCCGGGCTGGCGCGCCGCGCCTGGGGCCTGCGCAAGCGGACGATCGCGCAGCAGCACGACGTGCCGCACGAGCGCGGTCACGTGGTCGAGGCCGACCTCCCGCCGGGCAGCGAGATCAACGTCGACGGCGAGATCCGCGACGGCGGGCTCGAGCGGGTGACCGTGACGCCGCGGGCGTTCAGGCTGGTGGTGCGACCAGGACGCCGTCCCGGCCCTGGCGCTTGACCTCGTAGAGCGCGGCGTCGGCGCGCGCGACCATCGCCTCGTCGCTCTCGCCGTCGCACGGCGAGCGCCAGGCCGACCGACAGCGTCGAGCCGATCCGCTCCGGCGCCTGCGAGCGCAGCTCCCAGCCGATGCGCTCGGCCTCGGCCTGACCCGCGCACTCGAACGCGAGCGCGAACTCGTCGCCGCCGATGCGGAAGGCGCGGCCGCCGGCCGGCGTCGCGGCGCGCAGCAGCGCCGCCATGGCGCGCAGGGCGTCGTCGCCCGCCGCGTGGCCGCGCGTGTCGTTGAGGTTCTTGAAGCCGTCGAGGTCGGCGACCAGGACCGCGAACGGGCCGCCCTCGCGCAGCACCGGCAGCGCCTCGTAGAACGCGGCGTGGTGGCCGAGCCCGGTCAGCGGATCGCGGGCGGCGCGCTCGCGAAGCTCGAGCACGGCAGCCGCCATGCGCAGGCCGCTGGCGGCCTGGAAGGCGAGCAGCTCGAGCAGTTCGACGTTCTCGGTCGAAAGGCGGTGCGGGGTGCGGTCGGCGAGCACGATCACGCCGAGCCGCTCGCCGCCGGCGGCCAGCGGCAGCACCACCAGCGAGGCGGCGCCGGCGCGGCGCAGCGGCTCGTGCCCGGCGAAGCCGCGGCCCGAGGTCTCGTTGACGGTGTAGGAGGAGGTGCCGTGGGTGACCCACTCGCCGATCGCGTCGAGGTCCTCCGCCGGCAGGTCGGCGAACGCCACCGCGAACGGGCCCTCGGCATGGTGCACGTAGACGCCGCCGTGGCCGTCGGCGAGCGCGAGCATGGCCGACTCGAAGCCGGCGAGCTCGAGCGCCGAGCGCGCGGTCTCGCGCACGAGGTCCTCCGGATCCTCCAGCGCGGCAAGCCGCGCCACAGCGCGCGCCAGGCGCTGCGCCGGGTTGACCGATGCCTCGGGGCCGCCGAGCTCCTCGATCCGGCGCGCGAGCAGATCGGCGCAGCGCTCGACCTCCCAGCGGGTGTCCTCGCCGAGCTTGGTCGGCGAGTCTGCGTTGATCACGCCGATCACGCGGCCTGACGGCCTTCAGCGGCACGCAGATCTCCGCGACCACGGAGGGGATCGAGACGATGAACTCGCCGTCGGTGGACGTGTCCGACAGCTCGGTCGCCTCGCCGGTGCGGAAGGTGCGCCCGATCACGCCCTTGTCGGCGGGCATCCCGTCGAACACCTGCCAGTAGCCGCGCGACGCCTGGCAGCGCAGGCGGCCGCCCTGCTCGAGGTAGACGCTCGGCAGCAGGCCGGTGCGGGCGAGGTGCTCGACGATCACGGTCGAGGCGTCGCGCACGGTGGCGGCGGAGGCGACCGCGCGCTCGAGCCGCCCGCCCGCGGGCGAAGCGGCCAGCAGGCTGCGGCCGGAGCTCTCGGGCTCGGGCGGCCAGGCGACGCCGGGGCGGCCGAACAGCCAGCCCTGGCCGAAGTCGACCTCGGCGGCGCGCAGCACCGCGAGCTCCTCGGGCCGCTCGACGCCCTCGGCGACCACGCGCGCGCCGACCTCGCGGGCGAACGCCACGGTGGCGCGCAGGACGGCCTGGCGCGAGTCGTCGAGATCGACGCCGGTGACCATGCCGCGGCAGAGCTTGAGGAAGTCGGGGCGGATCTCGGCGACGTACTCGAGCGACGTGAAGCCGGCGCCGGCGTCGTCGACGGCGATCAGCGCGCCGCGGGCGATCCACGGGCGCAGCCGCTCCTGGATGCGGCGGATGTCCTGGACGGCGTCCTGCTCGGTGAGCTCGATGACCAGGCGCGAGGGCAGGCGCTCGGCGAGCTCGGCCAGGCCGGGGTGGCCGAGCGCGTCGGGGGCGACGTTGACGAACAGCAGGCGGCCGTGGGGCGGCTCGCCGGCGCCGGTCATGGCGGCCCAGCAGGCGACCTCGAGGTCCTCGCGCAGCCCGCTGCGGGCGGCGGCGGCCAGCGTCACGTCGGGCGGCAGCGCGACCAGGCCGGGCGGCGAGGGGAAGCGGGCGAGGCCCTCGTAGCCGATCGGCTCGAGGTCGCTGAGGCGGACGATCGGCTGGAAGACGGCACGGATCGCACCGGGCTCGAGGAGCCCGCGGAAGTCGGCCGCGCGGTCGGCGCTCGCGCGCGAGAGAGAGTGCGTCTGCCCCATTAACCGGGGCATCGGCCTGAAGCTCAGGTGGCTTGAGTAGACGTTCGTTCGGTCCGCCGGCTGGCGACGACGCGCAGCCCGTTGCCCGGGCGAGCGGTACAGGCGCGGGACGCCCTCCATGATGCGGTCGATGTCGCTCGCGCTCGAGCACCTCGTTGCGCAGCAGCGCGCTGGCGAGCGCGTCGAGCTTGTCGCGGTGCTCGTTGATCAGCCGCGCGGCGCCGCGCATCGCCTCGTCGCTGAGGTGCTGCTGCTCCTCGTCGCGCAGCTGGCGCGTGCGGTCGGACACCGCGCCGCCCTCGGCCGACACCTGGCGCGACGTGATCGACGTGCCCATCGCGTACTCGTGCACCATCGAGCGCGAGATCTCGCGCCACGCGCTTGAGGTCGTCCGAGGCGCCGGTGGTGATGGCGCCGAACACGATCTCCTCCGCCACGCGGCCGCCGAGCAGCACCGTCATGTAGTCGATGAGCTCCTCGCGCGTCTTGAGGTAGCGGTCCTCCTCGGGCAGGTTGAGCGTGTAGCCGAGCGCGCGGCCGCGCGGGCACGATCGAGATCTTGTGCACGCGGTTGACGCCGGGCAGCAGCTCGGCGCACAGCGCGTGGCCGGCCTCGTGGAAGGCGACCACGCGGCGCTCGTGCTCGTTGAGCGTGCGGCGCGACTGCATGCCGGCCACGACGCGCTCGAGCGCGGCGTCGAAGTGGCGCTGCTCGATGTGCTCGGCGCGCTCGCGGGCGGCGAAGATGGCCGCCTCGTTGGCGAGGTTGGCGAGGTCGGCGCCGGTCAGGCCGGACGGTCTGGCGCGCGGTCAGCTCGAGGTCGACCTCGTGCAGCGGCTTGTCGCGCGTGTGGACGCGCAGGATCGCGGCGCGGCCGGCGACGTCGGGCGGCGAGACGAAGATCTGGCGGTCGAAGCGGCCGGGGCGCAGGAGCGCCGGGTCGAGCTTGTCGAGCAGGTTCGAGGCGGCGATCACCACGAGGTCGCCGGTGGTGTTGAAGCCGTCCATCTCGACGAGCAGCTGGTTGAGCGTCTGCTCGCGCTCGGAGTTGTTGTCGGAGCCGCGCTCGCCGCCGACGGCGTCGATCTCGTCGATGAAGACCACGGCCGGCCGGTGGTCGCGCGCCTCGGCGAACAGGCGCCGGATGCGGGCGGCGCCGAGGCCGGCGAACATCTCGACGAACGAGGCCGCCGACTGCGAGAAGAACTCGGCGCCCGACTCCTTGGCGACCGCCTTGGCCAGCAGCGTCTTGCCGGTGCCGGGCGGGCCGTGCAGGAGGATGCCCTTCGGCACCTTGGCGCCCAGCTTGTGGAAGCGCTCGGGCTCGCGCAGGAACTCGACGACCTCCTGCAGCTCGGCCTTCGCCTCGTCGGCGCCCGCCACCTGGTCCCAGCCGATCGAGCCCTTGGACTCCGGCTTGATCTGCTGCGGCTTCGTCCGCGGCATCAGCTTCATCGTCCGCCACAGGACGAAGCAGATGACGCGCCATGAAGAGGATCGGCGCCCAGGTGAGGATCCAGCGACTCGACGTGGTCCCACAGCGAGAGGCCGGGCGGCGGCGGGGGCACCGACATGACGGCCGCGTCGGGCGACGAAGAGGACTCCTGGCCGGCATTCAGCAGCACACGACCCAGTATCGCCGCGGGACGCCGGAACCGGACTAGGGTCTAGACCCCATCTAGACCGGCGGTGAGGGCTCCACGCGCAGGATCTCGGCCAGCGCCGCGCGGCCGACCTCGAGCTGGCGCTCGTCGGGCTCGCGCGTGCCGAGCAGGCGCTGGAGCTCGAAGCCCGGCCGCCGCAGCGCCCGCGCCAGCGGCGTGCCGGCGTTGCGCTCGCACCAGCGCGAACACCTCGACCGCGGCCGCCGTGGAGGCGACGGCCACGCCGGCGCCCGCCACCGGCCCCGGCCGCTCGAGCACGCGCCGCACGAGCAGCGCGCCGGCGAGGTTGGAGGCCAGCAGCGGCGTCACGAGGTGCGAGCCGCAGCGGTCGTGCTCCTTGGCGGCGTCGGCCGCGTCGGCGCCCTCGTCGGGCGACTCGTAGGCGGCGATCGCCTTGTGCTCGACGCCGTGGTAGGCGGCCAGCTCGCCGCCGCGCAGCGCGAGCACGGCGGGCGCGAGCGAGAGCGTCGCGGCGGCCGCCTCGCCGACCGGCCCGCGCAGGCGGCGGCGCAGCAGCGCGCCGGTGAGCGACGCGCCGGCGGCCACGGCCAGCACGCTGGGCGACTCGAACGGCAGCTTGGCCGCGGGCAGCGCGCGCTTGACCAGCGGGATGACGACGAACGCCTCGCCGAGCCGCACGACGCCGCGCAGCGCCGGGCACGTCGTCGACCGCCCGCAGGCGCGGCTTGCGGCCGGACGCGGCGCGGATCTCGCCGGCGTCGTCGCGCACCGCCGCCGCCCAGTGGGTCGGGCCGTGGACGAGCAGGCCGTTGCGCAGGGCCATGCCGCCGAGCCGGAGCTTGCCCTCTGCGACCGGACTCAAAGCAGCCTCCTCGGGAGATCGACGAAGAACGACGCCGCGAAGCCGAGGTCGCGGACGTCGATCCGCTCGTCGTTGGAGTGGATCAGCGGACCAGGCCTCGTAGTAGTTCTGGTGGCGCTGCGGGAAGAAGCCGTAGGCCGCGCAGTCGGGGAACGCGGTGCGGAACCAGCGCGAGTCGGTGAACGCCGGGAGCACCCAGGGGACCGCCTCGGCCTCCGGGGTCGTTCTCGCCGAGCCAGCCGCGGATGGCGTCCATCAGCGGGGTGTCGATCGGCGAGCGGTTGCCGACCACCTGCTCCATGAACTCGATCTCCAGGCCGTCCTCGTGCACGAGCTCGCGGATCCGCGCGCATCGTCGCCTCGCCGTCCATCCCGGGCGGGACGCGGCAGTCGACCTGCAGCTCGGCGCGGGCGGGGATCACGTTGATCTTCTCGGAGCCGAAGATGCGCGTCGGCACGGCCGTCACGCGCAGCGTCGGCTCGACCATGCGCCGCCAGGCGCGGCTCGATCGCCCGCATGCGGTCGATCGCCGCCTGCGGGTCGGCCGGGTCCTCGCCGAGCGCCTCCAGCAGCGCGCGCGGCTCGGCCACGACGTCGAAGCGCGGGCTGGCGCTCGCCCAGCCGGGCGAGCACGGGCGCGAGCTTGAGCAGCGCGTTGTCGCCGGTGCCGGGGAACGAGGCGTGGCCGGCGACCCCGCGCGCGGTCACGCGGAAGCGGAAGGTGCCCTTCTCGGCGACGCAGACCGGGCAGACCCGGCGGTCGCCGTAGGGCATGATCGGCCCGCCGCCCTCGTTGACCAGCCAGTCCACGCGCGCGACGTCCGGCCGCTGCTCGGTCAGCCACTGGGCGCCGAGCCGGCCGCCGACCTCCTCGTCGACCACCGCGATCAGCTTCAGCTCGCCTCGCGCCGGGCGCCAGCCCTCGCGCGCGAGCGTCGCCGCGGCGACGACCTCGGCGGCGGTCTGGCCCTTCATGTCGAGCGTGCCGCGGCCCCACAGATGCCCGTCGTGGATCTCGCCCGACCAGGGGTCGTGCGTCCAGTCGTCGGGATCGGCGAGCACGGTGTCCACGTGGGACAGGTAGCCCAGAACCGGCCCGGGTTCGTCCCCCTGCAGCCGCGCGACGAGGTTCGGGCGCTCGGGCTCGGCGCCCATCAGCTCGACCTCGAGCCCCGCCTCGCGCAGGTAGCGCGGCCAGCCACTCCTGGCACTCCCGCTCGTTCCCGGGCGGGTTGACGGTCTTGAACCGGATCAGCCGCGCGAGGACGTCGGCGGTCTCCTCCTCCAGCGCGGCGGCCATGTGGCCACGATGCTAGTAGACGGTCAGCGCCTCCAAGCGCGCGCGGATCGAGGCACGGGCGCGGTCGAACCACGCCTCGTCGCGATCGAGCTGGAAGCGGACGTTGGCCGCGCCGCCGAGGGCGTCGAGCTCGTAGGCGACCTGCTCGGGGTCGGCCTCGGGGTCGAGATGCCCTGCCGCCTGCGCCGCCTTGACGCGGTTGACGAGGATCTCCGACCAGGACGCGAAGTCGGCCCACACGGCGTCGCGCACCGGGCCGGGCGGGCGGCTGTTGTACTCGCCGCGCACGGCGTCGAAGAAGCAGCCGCCCTTGAACACCTCGCGCTGCATGTAGCTCGAGCCAGTTGCTCCATCAGCGCCTCGAGCCGCGGCAGGCCGCGCTCGGCCAGGCGCGCGGGCGAGACGACGGTCTCGACGAAGATCTCGCGCGCGGTGTCGATCGTCGCGAGCTGGAGCTCCTCCTTGGAGCCGAAGTGGGCGAACAGGCCGCTCTTGCTCATGCCGAGCTCGCTGGCGAGGCGGCCGATCGTGATGCCGTCGATGCCCTCGACGGTCGCGAGCTGGACGGCGGTCTGCAGGATCGAGTCACGAGTGCGACGGCCGCGTTCCCGGCGGCCGTCGAGCACGGCAGCAGCTTCCATACCCGAGAAATAGTAGCACGATCGTTCGTCCTTTGATAGAAATTCGCACGATCGTTCGTACTCCTTCCTCCCCAGGAGTCTCCCCACATGTCCCAGCTCCCCGGCTCGCCCGCCTACGGGCTCGCCCTGTCAGACCCGCCACGTGACCGCTCCGGCCCGTGGCCGACGTTCTGGCTCGCCGTGCTCGGCACGTTCCTCGCCTACCTGGACGTGACGATCGTCAACATCGCGTTCCCCGACATCGCGCGGCGACTTCGACGGCTCCGGCCTCGGCGCCCTGTCGTGGGTGGTCAACGCGTACGCGCTCGCCTTCGCCGCGCTGCTCGTCGTGCTCGGCCGCGCGGCCGACCGGATCGGCCGCCGGCGTGTCTATCTCGGCGGTGTTGCGCTGTTCGCGGTCGCCTCGGCGGCCTGTGCGGTGGCCGCCTCGCCGGGCGCGCTGATCGCCGCCCGCACCGTCCAGGGCGTCGCGGCGGCGGCGATGATCCCGGCCGCCCTGGCGCTCCTGCTGGCCGCGTTCCCGCCGCAGCAGTGGGCGCGCGCGATCGCCGCCTGGGGCGCGGTCAGCGCCGTCGCCGCCGGTCTCGGCCCGCCGCTCGGCGGCCTGCTCGTGGAGGCCGGGAGCTGGCGCTGGATCTTCGTCATCAACGTGCCGGTCGGCCTGATCACGGTCTGGCTCGGCATGCGCCGGCTGCGCGAGTCGCGCGCGGCCGAGACCGCGCCGCCCGACCTGCCCGGCGCCGTGCTGCTGGCCGGCGCGACCGGAGCGCTGGCGCTCGCGCTCGTCCAGGGCGAGACCTGGGGCTGGAGCTCGGCGGCCACGCTCGGCACGTTCGGCGCGGCGCTCGTGATCGGCGGGCTGCTGGTCGCCCGGACGCGGCGGATCGAGGCGCCCGTGCTCGAGCCGGCGCTGCTGCGCACGCGCTGGGTGCGCGCGGCCAACGCCGGGACGATGGCGTTCGGCGCGGCGCTGTTCGCGGCGAACCTGTGCCTGGTCCTGTTCGCGACGAGCGTGTGGGGCTGGACCGCGCTGGAGACCGGGATCGCGGCCGTGCCCGGCGCGCTCGCGTCGGCGGTGGCGGCGCCGCTCGGCGGCCGCTGGGCGACGCGCAGCGGGCCGCGGCCGGTCGCCGCGGTCGGCGCCGCGCTGTTCGCGGCGGCGCTGACCTGGATGCTGGCCATGGCCGGCGAGGAGGCGAACCTGTTCGGCGTCTGGCTGCCGTACCAGCTCGTCGCCGGCGTCGGCATCGGCCTCGGCCTGCCGACCCTGATCGGCGCGACGGCGTCGGGCCTGCCGGCCGACGCGCTTCGCGACCGGCATGGCGCTCGCCACCACCGCCCGTCAGCTCGGCGCCGTGCTCGGCGTGGCGCTGCTGGTGGCGGTGATCGGCACGCCGGCGCCCGACGACGCGCTGGCCGCCTTCGACGCGGGCTTCGCCCTGTGTGCGATCGCGGTCACGCTCGCCGCCGGCGCGGCGATGCTGCTCGGCCCGCGGCCGGAGCCGGTCGCCGCGATCAACCGGGCGGTGCGAACCGCATCGTCATCCGCGTGAAGTCGATCGTCCAGCGGTAGCGGCGCAGGAAGCCGTGGCTGACGAGCCCGTGGATCGGGAAGCCCGCCGCAGTCGCGAGCTGCGGCGGGAAGACCCCGAAGATGCCGACGAGCTCGTCCTGCTCGACTGCGCCGGCCGCGAGGCGCGCGATCGCGAAGCGCCCGACGTCGAGCGTGGTGTCCCCGGCGCCCGAGTTGCCGCTCTCGGGCGCCGTCTCCGGCACCGGGATGCCGGCCGCCGCGAGCGTGGCGGCCGGCGCCGTGAACGCCGCGCCCGGCTCGTCCTCGAGCCCGGAGTCGACCACGAAGGTCAGCCCGTCGCGCCCGGCGAGCGACCCGCGCACGACGAGCAGGTGGGTGGCGGCGATCGTGAACGGCACCTCGGTCCCGGCCGGCGGCTCGGCGTCGCACGGGCGTAGGACCAGGCGGCCCGTCGGGTAGTCGAGCGTCGGCAGGAAGCGGCTCAGGAAGCCGGTGCCGATCACCGGCCGGGCGAGGCCGGCCGTCATCACCGGCACCGCGCCCACGGTCACCGGCCCGAGGCGCACCGACTCGACGCGCCCGTAGACGCCCTCACCGGCCGCGCCGCCGGCGTACGCGGCGCCGGCGAACCTCGCAAGCGGCTCGACGCCGAAGTCGTGCGGCAGCGTCAGCGTGTCGCCGCCGGTGTCGATCCAGGCCTCGACGGGCCGGCCGTCGACCTCGATCGCGACGGTCGGCAGCTCCCACGCCGTCCGCTGGAGGAACGGCAGGACGGCCTCGCGCTCGCCGTGCCAGTCGATCACGTAGGGCCGGCTCCCGAACTCGGTCATCAGCCGGCTCAGCGGCAGGCCGCGCACCCTGCGCGCCTGGTCGAACCGGCCCGTGCGGTAGTGGACGAGCGCCTCCTGCACGCGGGCGCTCCGCGTCCTGAGCATCTCAGCCTCCGTTCTTGTCGCGGGTGAAGCGCAGCTCGATCACCCCGCCGATGCCGCGGCCGCGCTTGCGCCAGCCGCTGAAGCGCTTGTGCGCCGCCTGGCGCGTCACGCCGAGCCGCTCGGAGATCTCGGCCCACGAGGCGCCGGCCGCCCGCGCGTCGGCGATCCTGGCCTGCGCGAAGTCGTCGACGAAGTCCTCCACCACCGGCACGTCCTCGACGAGGTCGAGCGGCTCGCGGCCTTCGCTCAGCCGCGCGAGTACTGCGTGGAGCTCCTGACGCAGACGGCGCTCGCGGTCCATGCTGTCAACCTTACGTTGACAGTACGAGCGTGTCAACCCAACGTTGACAGGAGCCCGACGAGCGCACCGCCGAACAGCGGCCAGACCGGCGAGCGCCCGAGCACGAGCAGCAGCGCGGCGGCGGCCAGCACGCCGTACTGCCACGGCTCCTCGAGCGCGTCGAGCAGCGGGATCGCCGCGCCGAGGATCGCTCCGGCGGCGGCCGGCCCGGCGCCGTCGAGGAACGCCCGCGCCGCGCCGGAGCGCCGCAGCCGCTCGAACCGCTCCGCGGTCAGCCCGATCACCAGGAAGGACGGGGCGAAGGCGACCACCGAGGCCAGCAGCGCGCCGCCCAGGCCGGCCGCCGCCCAGCCGACGATCGCGACCGTCTGCACCACCGGCCCTGGCGTGAGCTGGCCGAAGGCGACCGCGTTGGCGAACTCCGCGGAGGTCATCCAGCCGTACGTCTCGACGGCGTCCTCCCGCATCAGCGGGATGATCACGAAGCCGCCGCCGTAGGACAGGGCGCCGACCTTGAGCGCCGTCCAGGCCAGCGCGGGCAGCGCGGCGGCGCCGCTGACGGCGAGCACGAGCGCGATCGGCCAGGCGTGCACGGCGGCGCCTCGTCGCCGCCAGGCCAGCTCGATCAGCCCGCAGGCCAGCAGCGCGAGCACCAGGCCCGCGCCGGCGAAGACGGTCGCCGCGGCGCCGATCGCGACGTAGGCGATCGCCCGCGACGTGCGCGCTGCTCGAGGCTCGCGCGGGTGAGCACGATGCCCGCCTGCGCCACGACCGCGACCACCGCGGCGACGGCGCCCGCCCCGATCCCGAGGATCCACTCGGGCGGCGAATCCGCGAGCGCCAGCGCCGAGATGGCGAGCACGAGCAGCAGCCCGGGCAGGATGAAGGCGAGGCCGCCGGCCAGCGCGCCGACGGTACCTCCGACGCGCATCGCGCAGTAGATCGCGAGCTGCGTCCCGGCCGGCCCGGGGATCAGCTGTACGGCCGCGTTGGCGTCCTCGAACTCGCGCGCGTCGAGCCAGCGACGGCGCTCGACGGTGAGGTCGCGCAGCATGGCGACCTGCACCGGCGGGCCGCCGAAGCTGAGCGCGCCCATCCGTCCCCATTCGCGGACCACCGTGCTGAGAGGGACGTCGGGCCGCACCGCGCGCCAAGATAACCGTATGGAGCGGCTGTTCGACCCGCCCGAGAAACGCCCCGATCACAGGCCGCCGCCCGACGGGCCGCTGGCGGCGCGGATGCGCCCGCAGACGCTCGACGAGTTCGTCGGCCAGGAGCACCTGCTCGGCGAGGGCTCCGCGCTGCGCGCCGCGCTCGAGTCCGGCCGCCCGCACTCGATGGTCCTCTACGGGCCGCCGGGGACCGGCAAGACGACGCTCGCCCGGCTCGCCGCCGAGCACGCCGACGCCGCCTTCGAGGAGCTGTCGGCCGTGCAGGCCGGGCGCGCCGAGGTGCGCGAGGTGATCGCCCGCGCCCGCGAGCGTCGCTCCGGCGGCCGCGCGACGATCTTCTTCCTCGACGAGATCCACCGCTTCAACAAGGCGCAGCAGGACGCGCTGCTGCCGGCGGTCGAGGAGGGGCTACTGACGCTGATCGGCGCCACCACCGAGAACCCGTACTTCGAGGTCAACAGCGCGCTGCTGTCGCGCACGCAGATCTACCAGCTCGAGCAGCTCACCTCGGAGCACATCGAGACGCTGCTGCGGCGCGCGATCGAGCGCGGCGAGTGCCCGAAGGTCGAGGTCCCCGACGACGTCATCGCCTTCCTCGCCGCCCGCGCCGGCGGCGACGCGCGCGCCGCGCTGAACGCGCTCGAGCTGGCCTGCTCGACGCGCCGCCGGCGAGGCGGTCACGCTCGCCGACGCCGAGGACGCGATGCAGCGCAAGGCCGTCCTCTACGACAAGGGCGGCGACCAGCACTACGACTACATCTCGGCCTGGATCAAGTCCACGCGCGGCTCGGATCCCGACGCCTCGCTGTACTACCTGGCGGCGATGCTCGAGGGCGGCGAGGACCCGCGCTTCATCGTCCGGCGGATGATCATCCTGGCCTCGGAGGACATCGGGAACGCCGACCCGCAGGCGCTGCCGATCGCCGTCGCCGCCGCCCACGCGGTCGAGCACGTCGGGCTCCCGGAGGGCTGGTTCGCGCTCGCCCAGGCGGCGATCTACCTGTCGCTGGCGCCGAAGTCGGACGCCGTCAAGCGGGCGATCGGCGCCGTGCGCGAGCACATCGGCGAGCACGGGGCGGGGCGCCCGCCGGCCGCGCTCCAGTCGGCGGCCTACCCGGGCGCCGCGACGCTCGGGCGCGGCGCCGGCTACGACTACCCGCACAGCCATCCCGGCCACGTCAACGACCAGGACCATCTCCCCGAGGGCCTCGGCGACCTGCGCTTCTACCACCCCGACGACGCCGAGGCCGACATGCGCGAGCGGCTGGAGCGGATCCGCCGCGCGCGCGGGCGATGACGGTCGACCCGATCGCCGCCGACGCCTTCGACGCGATGGCGGAGGAGTACGAGCGCGGCCGGCCGGGCTGGCCGGCCGACGCGATCGCCTCGCTGCTCGAACGCTTCGGCGCGCGGACCGTGCTCGACCTCGCGGCCGGCACCGGCAAGCTGACCGAGATACTGGTGGCGCACGCCGGCGAGGTCGTCGCGGTCGAGCCGCTCGACGGCATGCGCCGCGTGCTCGAGGCGCGGCTGCCCAGCGTCCGCGCGCTGGCCGGGACCGCGGAGGCGATCCCGCTCGCCGACGGCTCGGTCGACGCCGTGTTCGTCGGCGAGGCGTTCCACTGGTTCGACCTCCGGCGCGCGCCGGCCGAGATCGCCCGCGTGCTGCGACCCGGCGGCGGGCTTGCCGTCATGTGGAACGTGGCCGCCGACGACGGCGAGCCGTGGTTCGACGAGCTCGTCGCGCTGGTGATCGAACACCGGACGGAGGGCAGCGGGCAACGACGCCAGGACACCGTGGACTGGCGCGAGGCGCTCGACGCCGAGCCGCGGCTCGGCCCGCTGGGCGACGAGGAGGTCGCCGCACGAGCAGCCGACCGACCGCGACCGGATCGTCGACCAGATCGCCTCGTTCAGCTCGATCGGCGGCCTGCCCGACGACCGTCGCGCGGCCGCGCTCGCCGCGGTCCGGGAGCGTGCTCGAGCGCCACGGCGTCGACGACGTGACCCTGCGCTACCGGACGACCATCACGACCGCGCGACGGGTCGATGGCTGAGCTCGAGATCCGCTCGCCGGTCACCGGCGACGTGCTCGGCTCGGTGGCCGAGCGGGACGTCGGCGAGGCGGTCGCGGCCGCCGCGGATCGTCCAGCCGCTGTGGGCCGCGGTGCCGGCCGCGCGCGCGGGCGCACTACCTGCGACGCGCCGCGCAGGCCGTGCTCGACGAGCTCGACCGGCTGGCGCTGCTGATCGCGCGCGAGACGGGGCGCCCGCGCAGCGAGGCGCTGCTCGCCGAGCTGCTTCCTTCGGTCAGTGCGCTGCACGCGCTCGCCGACGACGGACCGCGCGCGCTCGCCGACCAGCGGCTCGGCCGGCCGTCGCTGCTGCGCGCCGGCCGGCGCGCCGCGCTCGTGCAGGCTCCCGCCGGCGTGGTCGGGGTGTGCGGGCGGGCCGCGTCGCCGTGGGCCGAGCCCCTCCTGGAGTCCGCCACCTCGCTGCTGGCCGGCAACGCCGTGATGCTGTCACCGGCGGCCCCGCTGGCGGGCGAGCGGATCGCGAGCGCCTTCATCCGCGCGGGCGTCCCCGGAGAGCTGATCGCCGTCCTGCACGGGACCGGGCTCGACGGGTTCGACAAGGTCGTCGACCTCGGGGACGACGACGCCAAGGCGACGATGCTGGTGCTCGACGGAGCGCCGCTCGACGCCGCGGTCTCGGGCGCCCTGTGGGCAGCGTTCGCCGGCGCCGGGCGGCACCCAGCGGCGGTCGGCCGGCTCGTCGTGGCGCCCGGCCCGGCCGAGCCGCTGATCGACGCGCTGGTGGAGGGCGCCCGGCGCCTGCGCGTCGGCGATCCCCAGCAGGCCGACACCGAGGTCGGGCCGCTGGCCTCGCACGCCGACCTCGAGGCCGTCGAGCGCCTTGTGGCCGAGGCCGAGGCCGGCGGCGCCGAGCGGCTGTGCGGCGGCCGGCTCGAGCTGGCCGGCCTCGACGGCGCGTTCTGCGCGCCGATCGTGCTGCGCGGCGTGCGCGAGGACGCGCGGCTGATGCGCGAGATGCCGCCCGGCCCGGTTCTGGCGGTGCTCGAGGCCGGCTCGGAGGACGACGCGATCGCGCTCGCCGCCGAGCACGTCGACGCGGCGCTCTCGGTCTGGACCGACGATCGCCGGCACGGCGAGCGCGTCGCGCGCTCGCTGGGCGCCGAGCTGTCCTGGGTCAACGAGCACGGGCAGTCGGTGCCGTCGGTGCCGGTCCGGCTCGCCCGCCACGTCGTCCCGCAGCGACTCGCCTCGCAGCCCGCCGCGCGTGCGCAGCGCGCGCTGGCTGCCGTACGACCCGGCGCTGGTCAGCGCGCGCACGGCGGCGGCGCGGCTGCTGCACGGGCGCGAGAGCGAGCGCGTGGCCGCGCTGCGCGAGGGCGTGCTGCCGGTCGCCCGCGTCGCGCTGCGCGCCGCCCGCGCGGCGACTCAGCGCCCGAACCGCACCGGATCGACGACCGACGGCTCGCCGCAGTAGAGCCGCGACGACCGGCCGTGCCCCGCCGTATAAGGGGGTCTGACCCCCCTTGGCGCGTTGGCGCTCGTTGGCCGCCTGCGCATCTGCCCGCGCAGAGCCAAATCCGACCCGGCCGACCAAGGGGGGTCTGACCCCCCTGGTCGGTGCGTACCTCGAGCGGAGTCGCCAGCGCGCGGACGGCCGCTCAGCTGAAGCGCTCGGGCGACAGCGGCTCGAGCGCCGGGTGAGCCGCGCGCCCGGCGACGAGTCCGGCGACGAGCCGCCCCGTGAGCGGCGCGAGCGTGAGGCCGAGCATCCCGTGTCCCGTGGCGAACACCACGCCCGGCGCCGCGCCGTGGGTGCCGATCGCCGGTAACCCGTCAGGCGTGCACGGCCGCAGCCCGCTCCAGACGAGCTGCGGCTCCGCCCGCACGCCGAGAACCGTGGCCGCGGCCGCGCGGATCGCCTGCACGCGGCGGGGATCGAAGCGCTCGTCCAGCCCGTCGAGGATGAGCCCGCCGGTCATCCGCAGCCGGTCCGCGAGCGGGTTGGCGACACAGCGCTGGTCGTGCATGTACAGCGGCCGGCTGAGCGGCATCGCATCCCACTCGCTCGCGTAGCCCTTGCCGCCCTGCATCGGCAGCCGCACGCCGGCCGTCGCGGCCAGCCGGCCGGACCACGCGCCCGCGGCCACGACGACGTGGCCCGCCCTCAGCTCGCGCAACGAGCCCACCTCGACACCCGTGCGCAGCTCGGCGCCGCGTCCGATCGCCGCTGCGCCCAGCGCGCGCACGAGCCGTACCGGGTCACAGCTCGCCTCCCCGGGGAACAGCACGCCCGCCCGCACCGCGCTCGTCAGCGCCGGCTCGAGCTCGCGCGCCTCGGGGCCGCTGAGCAGCCGTGCTCCGAGCGCGCGGCCCGTCTCGCTCGCGGCCTCGCCGGCGGCCTGATCGGGGTGGTCGGTGTACACGGTGAGGCAGCCGGGCTCGGAGAAGCCGACATCGATGCCGGACGCCGAGAGCTCGCGCAGCAGCGCCAGGCTCTCCGCGCTGAGCTCCCGCTGCAGCCGCTCCCCGGCGGCCGCGCGACGCGCCGTCGAGGCGCGCACGTAGCGCGCGAGCCACGGCGCGAGCGCCGGCCGCAGCCGCAGCCCGAAGGGCGAGCTCCGGCGCAGCATCCAGCCGAGGCCGGCGCGCAGGCTCTCCGGCGCCGCGATCGGCCGGGCGTGGCTCGGGACGATCAAGCCGGCGTTGCCCCACGAGCAGCCCTCGCCCCAGCCGTTGCCGCGCTCGAGCACAGTCACGCGCGCGCCGGCGCCCGCGAGCTCGTACGCGCACGCCGCCCCGACGACCCCCGCTCCGACGACGACGACGTCGGGTGCGCTCACAGCGCGAAGCCGGCGGGGAACGGGTCGTCGGCTTCGAGCAGGTACTCGGCCCGTCCCGGTGACCCAGGCGCGGCCGGTGATCTCCGGCACGACGGCCGGCAGGTCGCCGACGCGTGTCTCCTCGACCAGCCGGCCGGTGAAGCGCGTCCCGATCAGCGACTCGTTGACGAACGGCTCGCCGATCGCCAGCTCGCCGCGCGCGTGCAGCTGCGCCATCCGGGCCGAGGTGCCGGTGCCGCACGGCGAGCGGTCGAGCCAGCCCGGGTGGATCGAGGTCGCGTTGCGGGCGTGCGCGCCGTCGCGGCCGGGCGCGTGGAAGACGACGTGGCGGCAGCCGGCGATGCGCGCGTCGAGCGGGTGCACGGGCGGGTCCTCGTTGACGGCGGCCATGATCTCGGCGCCGCGGCGGATGTACTCGTCCGCGCGCGCCGGATCGACGTCCTCGACCGGCACGAGCGCGTAGAAGTTGCCGCCGAACGCGATGTCGCACACCACGTCCGCCGGCGCGCCGGTCGCGCTCGTAGAGGAACGACGGCACGTTGCGCAGCGTCACCGCGCGCGCGCGGCCGCCCTCGACCGCCACGCGCGCCTCGACCAGCCCGGCCGGCGTGTCGAGCCGCACGACGGTCTCCGGCTCGCGCACCTGCGACGCGGCCGGTCTCGACCAGCACGGTGGCGACGCCGATCGTGCCGTGCCCGCACATCGGCAGGCAGCCGCTGACCTCGATGAACAGCACGCCCCAGTCGGCGTCGTCGCGCGTCGGCGGCTGCAGGATCGCGCCCGACATCGCCGAGTGGCCGCGCGGCTCGCGCATCAGCAGCAGCCGCAGGTCGTCCATCTCGCGCTCGAAGTGCAGCTTGCGCTCGAGCATGGTCGCGCCGGGGATCGGCTCGACGCCGGCTCGTGACGACGCGCGTCGGCATGCCCTCCGTGTGCGAGTCGACGGCCTCGACGCGGGTCATACAGGGGCGCCCTCGCGCAGCACCGCCATCGCGTCGGCCAGCGCCGCGCGCTCGTCGTCGGTGAGCGGCAGCCGCGGCGGCCGCGTCGGGCCGCCGGCGAGGCCGACCTCGTCCATCGCCGCCTTGAAGTACTGCACGAGCTTGGGCGTCATGTCGAAGCGCGCGAGCGGCAGCAGCCGCGCGGTAGATCGCCGCGCGCGGTCTCGAGGTCGCCGGCGCGGCAGGCGTCGTAGAGGGCGACGCAGTCGCGCGGGGCGACGTCGGCCACGCCGGTCACCCAGCCGGTGGCGCCGGCGCAGAAGCCCTCGAGCGCCCAGTCGTCGCCGCCCACCAGCACCTCGGCGCCGGGCGCGGCGTCGATCAGCGCCGGGATCCGCCGCGCGTCGCCCGAGCACTCCTTGAACGCCACGACCTGCGTCGACCTCCTCGTACAGGCGGGCGAGCAGCGTCCGGCGCCCATGTCGACGCCGCTCGCCTCCGGGTTGTTGTAGGCCATCAGCGGCAGCCCGGCGGCCTCGGCGACGGAGCGGTAGTAGGCGACGATCTCGTCGTCGTCGCCGCGGTAGCCGAGCGGCGGGAGCATCATCAGCGCGCACGCGCCGGCCTCGGCGGCGTCGGCGGCCAGGGCGATCGCCGCCGGCCGGCGTTCCCGCGGAGACGCCGGCGATCACCGGCACGCGGCCGTCGACGGCGCGCGCGACCGCCTGCGACCACCTCGCGCCGCTCGGCGGTCGAGCAGGCTGCCCGCCTCGCCCATCGTGCCGGTGGCGACGATCCCGTGGACGCCGGCGTCGAGCAGCGCGGCGACGTTGGACTCGCAGGCCCGTCGAAGTCGATCGCGCCGTCGGCGTCGAACGGGGTGGTGACGGCGGGGATGATGCCGGGGAAGCGCATGGCGGCCTTTCAGTCGAGGGTCATGTAGCGGCGGACGCGCCGGATGTGCTGGGCGGCGTAGAGCTCGGCGGCGTCCGCGTCGCCCTCCGCGATCGCCTCGTAGATCATCCGGTGCTCGGCGAGGTGCAGGGTGGTGCGGCCGGGGACGGCGATCGAGTCGTCGCGCAGCCGCTGCCACAGCGGCTCGTCCATCACGGCGGCGATGCGGTCGGCGAGGTCGGCGAGGACGGGGTTGCCGGTGAGCGCGGCGATCCGCTGGTGGAAGCGGCGGTCGCAGTCGTTCCAGCCGGCCAGGTCGCCGTGCTCGGCGGCGCGCTCCATCTCGGCCAGCAGCGCCTCGGCCTCGTCGTCGGGGCGGCCGCGCTGCGCGGCCAGGCGGGCGACCGGCGGCTCGAGCAGCGCGCGCGCCTCGAGCAGGTCGGACGGGCTGGAGTCGTGCGCCTCGCGCGATGCGCTCGGCGGCGCCGGCGGCCACGAACGAGCCCGAGCCGGGCCGCGTCTCGATCATGCCGGCGACCTGCAGCGCGGCGATCGCCTCGCGCACCGAGGCGCGGCCGACCTCGAGCCGGCGCGCGAGGTCGCGCTCCGACGGCAGCCGCTCGCCGGGCGCCAGCCGGCCGGCGCGGATGTCGGCGGCGATGCCGGTCGGCGACCTGCTCGTAGCGCTGGCGGGTCGGATCGGAGGAGAGTGGTCTGTATGATCGGACAGCATTGGTTCGGTTCACCGAACCGGTAAGGTACACGCCATGGCGCTGAACGTTCAACTCCGTCGATCCCCGCACCGGCGAGCCCGGGCCCGAGCTTACGAGGAGGCGTCGCCCGACGACGTGCGCGCGGCGGTCGAGGCCGCCGCCGCCGTCCACCGGTCCGGCGCGCTGCGCGACCGCGCCAAGCGCGTCGCCGCTGCTGCGCGGCGCCGCCGCGCGCCTGCGGGCGGCCGGCGACGAGATCGTCGCCGGTCTGCGAGGCCGAGACCGGCCTGCCCGAGGTGCCGCGCCTGCGCTCGGAGCTCGAGCGCACCTGCGGGCAGCTCGAGGCGTTCGCGGCGATCGTCGACGCCGGCGACGACGCCGAGGCGATCATCGACCACCCGGATCCGGACGCGAAGCCGATCCCGCAAGCCCGACGTGCGGCGCATGCGCGTCCCGCTCGGCCCGGTCGCCGTGTTCGGCGCCTCCAACTTCCCGCTCGCGTTCTCGACCGCGGGCGGCGACACCGCGTCGGCGCTCGCCGCCGGCTGCCCGGTGATCGTCAAGGGCCATCCGTCGCACCCCGGGACCGGCGAGCTGGTGGCGCGCGAGCTGCGCGCCGCGGTCGCCGACGCCGGGCTGCCCGAGGGCACGTTCGCGCACCTGCCGGCCGCGGGCGTCGAGGTCGGCGAGGCGCTCGTCGACGCGCCCGAGATCGCCGCCGTCGGCTTCACCGGCTCGTTCAACGGCGGCAAGGCGATCTTCGACCGCGCCGCCCGGCGCGCAGGTGCCGATCCCCGTCTACGCCGAGATGGGCTCGATCAACCCGATCGTGGTCACCGAGGCGGCGCTGCGCGAGCGCGCCGACAAGATCGCCGAGGGCCTGACCGCGTCGGTCTCGAGCTTCGGCGGCCAGCTCTGCACGAAGCCCGGCGTCGTGTTCGTCCCGGCCGGCGCCGGAGGGCGACGCGTTCGCCGCCGACCTGGCCGCGCGGCTCGACGCCGCCGACCCGCAGGTGCTGCTCAACGAGCGCCTGCGCGACGCGCTGCGCGCCGCCGTCGGCCGGCTCGAGCAGCAGGCGCGGCCGCTCGGCGCCGCGCGCGGCGCCGGACGGCCCGGGCTTCCGCCACCAGCCGGCCGCATACGAGGCGCCCGCGTGCGCAGCTCGGGCCGGAGCTGCTCGAGGAGCACTTCGGACCGGTCGTGCTGCTGCTGCGCCACGGCTCGCGCGAGGAGCTGCTGGCGGCGCTCGAGCAGATCGACGGCCAGCTCACCGGGCTCGCGTGCACGCGCAGCCCGGCGAGGACGTCGCCGACGTGGTGGCGGCGCTCGGCGAGCGCGCCGGCCGCGTGGTGTTCAACGGCTTCCCGACCGGCGTCGCGGTCACGCTTCGGCATGCACCACGGCGGCCCGTTCCCGGCGACCACCAGCCCGCTGCACACGTCGGTCGGCATGACCGCGGCGCGACCGCTTCACGCGCCCGATCGCGTTCCAGGACGCGCCGGCCGAAGCGCTCCCGCCGGAGCTGCGCGAGGAAAACCCGCTCGGCATCCGCCGGCGCGTCGACGGCGACCGGCGCCGGTTCGAACCCGCTCAGTCGACCTGTAGCATTCGCCGCGTGACTCCTCGAGGTTGACCCACCTCACCGCCTGGCCGAGCACCGCCTCGGTCGGTCGCCCCTGGTCAATCGTCGTTCGAGAGGAGTCGCAGTGTCCGCAGTACAGGTAGTCCGCCTCCGCAAGGAGTTCACCCGCCGAAGACGTCCGCGCCGTCGTCGCGCTCGATGACGTCTCGTTCGACGTCGCCCGCGGCGAGTGCGTCGCCGTGCTCGGCCAGAACGGCTCGGGCAAGTCGACGCTCGTGCGCCTGCTGTCGACGCTGCTGCTGCCCGACGGCGGCAGCGCGCGCGTGTTCGGGCACGACGTGGTGCGCGACGAGCGCGCGGTGCGCGGCGTCGTCAACCGCGTGTCGGTCGAGGCGTCGTTCTTCAAGCGCATGTCGGCGACCGAGAACCTCTCCTACGCCGCGCGGTTCTACGGCCTCGGGCCGGGCGCAGACGCGCCAGCCGCATCCCGGAGATCCTCGAGCGCGTCGGCTTCCCGGCCGAGCGCGCGTCGGCGCCGATGGAGGACCTCTCGCGCGGGATGCAGCAGAAGGTCGCGCTCGCCCGCGCGCTGCTGACCTCGCCGACGCTGCTGCTGCTCGACGAGCCGACCACGGGCCTCGACCCGCGGGCCAAGCTCGAGGTGCAGGCCTTCATCCGCGAGGTGCGGCGCGCAGCACGACACCACGACGCTGCTGTGCACGCACGACATGGCCGAGGCCGAGGCGCTGGCCGACCGCGTCGGCATCCTCGACGGCGGCCGGCTGCTCGCGCTCGAGGACGTCGCGCGCGCTGAAGCGGCGCTACCGCGCCGACACGCTCGAGGACGCGTTCCTGGCCGCGACCGGGCCGCACGTTCGAGGACGAGGACGAGGAGGCGGCGTGATGGGCGCGTGTCCGGCTGCAGGCGATCGCGCTCGCCGGCGTCGTCGAGCGCAACGCCTACCTGGTCAAGCGCTACGGCTGGTGGGAGCTGGCGTTCTTCGTCTGGACGGTCGCCAACACGCTGACGATCGTGTTCATCGCCGACGGCGTCGAGGCCGCCGGCGGCACGCTCGACGTCGAGCGCCAGACGACGATCCTGCTGATCGGCGCGGTGATCTGGTCCTACCTCGGGATCGTGTTCGAGATCCTCACCGAGACGGTCGCCTGGGAGCGCTGGGAGGGCACGATCGAGTACACGTTCATGGCGCCGCTCTCGCGCGCCGTGCACCTGCTCGGCATGGGCGCGTTCGCCGTGCTCTACGGCGTGCGTGCGGACCGCGCTGCTGTTCGCCGTCGTGGCGCGTGTTCTTCGGCCTGAGCTTCCCGGACGCCGACTTCGCCGCCGCGCTCGTGCTGCTGGCCGTCGCCTCGATCTCGTTCGTCGGCATCGGGATGGTGACCGCGGTGCTGCCGCTGATCTCGCCGGAGAAGGGCGCCCAGCTCGGCTTCATCGCCCAGGGCCTGCTGCTCGTCGTGTCGGGCGTCTACTACCCGGTCGAGGTCATGCCCGGCTGGATGGAGTGCGCTGGCCGCGATCTCGCCCGCGACGTACGCGCTCGAGGGCATCCGCGCGGCGATCCTCGACGGCGCCGCGCTCGGCTCGCTCGGCGACCAGCTGTGGCCGCTGGCGCGTGCTCGGCGTGGTCTCGATCCCGCTCGGCCTGGCGGTGTTCCGCGCCGGCGAGCGCTACGCCAAGCGGCACGGGAAGCTCAAGCGGAGCGGCTAGTGTTGAGGCGAATGCCTGCCCAGGCCTACAGCGGCAAGGAATGCGTCTGCCAGTTCCGCAAGGGGATCTGCGACCAGACGTGCGTGCAGGGCATGCTCGACACGCCGTTCTACATCGCCTGCCTGCGGCTGACCGGGCGGCGCTGCGTGGTGGTCGGCGGCGGCGAGATCGGGCTCGAGAAGGTCGAGGGCCTGCTGGCCTGCGACGGGCGCGTGGTCCTGGTCGCGCCGGACGCGGTGCCCGAGCTGCGTCGAGCTGGCCGAGGAGGGCTCGATCGAGTGGATCCGGCGCGAGTACCGGCCGGGCGACGTCGAGAACACCTTCATCGCGATCGCCGCGACCGACGACACCGACGTCAACATCCGCGTGTTCGAGGACGCCGAGCGGCGGGCGATGCTCGTCAACGTGGTCGACGTGCCGCCGCTGTGCAACTTCATCCTGCCGGCGATCGTGCGCACCGGGCCGCTGGCGATCGCCATCTCCACGGCCGGCGCCTCGCCGGCGCTGGCCAAGCGCATCAAGGCCCAGATCGCCGAGGAGTTCGGCGAGCCCTACGCGCGGCTGGCGGTGCTGCTGAACGAGGCGCGCGGCTGGGCCAAGGGCGACGCTGCCGACGTACCAGGACCGCAAGGCGTTCTTCGAGGGCATCGTCAACGGCGAGCCCGATCCGGTCGAGCTGCTGCGCGCCGGCGACGAGGCGGCGGTGCGCGAGCTGATCGCGGCCGCGCAGCGCGAGCACGCGCCCGTCTCCGCCTGATCGGCCCGATAACGAATCCGACTTGGAAGCGCCGCGCGCGCGGCTGCCACGGTCGTGGGCATGCCCACCGACACCACCGATGCCCGCTTCACCGCCGACGTGCTCGAGTCCGACGCCCCTGTGGTGGTCGACTTCCACGCCGCCTGGTGCCCGCCCTGCCGCGTGATGAGCCCGATCCTCGCCGAGCTGGCCGAGGAGCGGCCGGACGTGCGCTTCGTGAAGGTCGACGTCGACGACAACCTCGACACGGCGGTCCGCTACGGCGTGCTGTCGATGCCGACGTTCATGGTCTTCCGCGACGGCGAGCCGGTCCTGAAGCTCGTCGGCGCCCGGCCGAAGCGCCGGTTCGTCGAGAGCTCGAGGCCGTGCTGTAGGGACGAACTGCGGCATCTGAGGGAGCAGGATCGGCCTGATTTCGGCACGCATCCCATCCTGGGTACCTATGTGGGCACCTAGGTGGGATAGGTCCGCAGAAATTCGCCGCGCGGCCGGCTCCCTCGCCGCCTTAACCCGCCGCAGTTCGCTCGCGCAGCCGCGCGGCCAACAGAGCACCCGCGGGCGGCAGCGAACCGCCGGATACCAGCGACACCCGGTGCAGGATCGCGGGCTCCACGACAGCCGACGCCCACCTCCGGCCCGGGCACCTCGAGCCACGACGCCGGCACCAGGCTCACGCCCAGCCCGGCGCCGACCAGGAACCGCACCGCCGACGGCTCGCCGACCTCGAGCAGCGGCACGGGGCTGAAGCCCGCGGCCTGGCACGCGTCCATCACGGTCGCGCGCAGCCCGCTGCCCGGCTCGGCGAGCACGAACGGGCGGCCGCTGCAGCTCGCCGAGCCGCACGGCACAGCCGGCCAGCGGATCGCCGGGCTCGACGATCAGCCGCAGCGGCTCCTCGGCCAGCGGCGTCACGTCGAGCCCGCCCGCGTCGCCGTGCAGCGACAGGACGGCGAGGTCGACGGCGCCGCGGCGCACCAGCTCGAGCGCCTCGGCGGACGATGCCTGCCGCAACGCGATCCGCACGCCCGGGTGCTCGCGGTGGAACGCGGCGAGCGCCTCGGGCAGCCGCACGGCATCGGCGGTCGCCGCCACGCGGACGGCGCCGCGCACGACGCCGGCGTGCTCGTCCATCGCCGACCGCGCGCCGGAGACCTCGGCGAGGATCGTCTCCGCATGGGCGAGCAGGTCGGCGCCGGCCGGCGTCAGCTCGACGCCGCGGCTCGTGCGCCGCAGCAGCGCGACCCCGAGCTCGGCCTCGAGCCGCCGCACCTGCTGCGAGAGCGCGGGCTGGGTGACGTAGACCGCCTCGGCCGCGCGGCCGAAGTGGCCGTGCCGCGCGACCGCGACGAAGTACTCGAGCTGCCGGAGCTCCACGGGGCAGGCAGACTAAGCTGCCGGGCCATCCGGACCGCCGTGCTGACCATCTCGACCTCGGTCTCGCGCCGCGAGGCGGAGGACCTCTCGGGCCCGCGGCTCGCCGCGGCGGCCGAGGCGGCGGGCTGCGACGTGGTCGCGATGGAGGTCGTGCCCGACGACTTCGCGCTGATCGAGGATCGCCTGCACCACTACGTCGACACCGGCTGCGACCTGATCTTCACCACCGGCGGCACGGGCCTGACGCCCGACGACGTCACGCCCGAGGCGACGCGCGTGGTGATCGACCGCGACGCGCCCGGCTTCGCCGAGGCGATGCGCGCCGAGGGCGCCAAGCACACGCCGCTCGGCATCCTCACGCGCGGCGTCTCCGGCATCGCCCACCGCACGCTGATCGTCAACTTCCCCGGCTCGCCGAAGGCGATCGACCAGCTGTTCGGCGGTGCTCGCGCCGACGCTGGAGCACGTGGTGCGGACGCTGCGCGGCGACTCGTCGCACCATGGCCACCGCCGCTGACGGCGCGCCGGCCGTCGCGCTGCGCGAGCTCGCGCGGGCGTACGGCGACCGGGTCGCGCTGGCCGGCGTGACGCTGGAGCTGCCGCGCGGCGCGACGCTCGCCGTGTTCGGCGCCAACGGGGCCGGCAAGACGACGCTGCTGCGCGTGCTGGCGACGCTGCTGCGCCCGCACGGCGGCGAGGCGCACGTGCTCGGCCGCGCGCTGCCGCGCGAGGGCTGGGCGGTGCGCGGGCGGATCGGGCTCGTCGCGCACGACCCGCTGCTCTACCGCGACCTGACCGCGCGCGAGAACCTGCGCTTCCACGCGCGGCTGCACGACGTCCCGAGCCGGCGGGCGGAGGAGCTGCTGGAGGCGGTCGGCATGGCGCGCCGCGGCGACGAGCCGGTGCGCTCGCTCTCGCGCGGCATGACCCAGCGCGTGGCGATCTGCCGCGCGCTGCTGCACGAGCCGGAGCTGCTGCTGCTCGACGAGCCGCTCGCCAACCTCGACCCCGGCGCTGCCGGCGCGGTCGCGCCGCTGATCGGCCGCGGGCCCGCGCGCGTGCTGATCTCGCACGACGTCGAGCAGGGCCTCGCCGAGGCCGACCTCGTGCTCGGCCTGCGCGGCCGGCCGGCCGGAGCTGCGTGGCGCCGGCGCGCGAGGTGGGCGCTGGGCGACCTGCGGGGGCTGTACGCGTGAGGCGCGCGGTGAGCGCGCTCGTGCGCAAGGACCTGCGCGTGGAGCTGCGCACCGGCGAGGCGGTGCCGGCGATGCTGCTGTTCAGCGTCAGCACGTTCGTGCTGTTCCACTTCGCGCTCGACCGCCGCTCGGTCGAGGGCGAGCTGGCGGCCGGCGTGCTGTGGGTCACGCTGCTGTTCGCGGCCGTGCTCGGCATCACGCGCCTGTTCGTGGCCGAGCGCGAGCAGGGCGGCTTCGACGGCTTCCTGCTCGCGCCGGTCGACCGCACGTCGCTGTTCGTGGCCAAGGCGGCGGTGCTGTTCTGCTTCCTCGTCGCGGTCGAGCTGGCGGCCGTTCCCGCCTTCGCGATCCTGCTGCTCGGGCCGACGCCGTGGGAGGCCGTGCCCGAGCTGGTCGCCGTGCTGCTGCTCGCCGACCTCGGCGTGGCGGTGGTGGGCACGCTGGTCGGCGCGCTCGGCATCCAGACCCGCGCGCGCGAGCTGATCGTGCCGATCCTCGCGCTGCCGCTGATGATCCCGCTCGCCATCGCGGCCGCGCGCGCCACCTCGCCGCTGCTGCTGGAGGCCGGGGCGGAGGCGCTCCCTGGCCGCTGGCTGCTGGTGCTCGGCCTCTATGATCTCGTGTTCGGCCTGCTCGCCTTCGCGGTCTTCGACTTTCTCCTGGAGGACTAGCCACAACGTGTTCGCCCGAGGGCTGAAGCCCCTCTCCATCGCCTCGGTCGTCCTCATCGTCGGCGCCTTCGCGCTGGTGTTCTTCTACGCGCCCAACGACGCCGACCAGGGCTTCATCCAGAAGATCTTCTACCTGCACGTGCCGCTGGCGATCGTCGCGCTGTGCGGGTTCGTGGCCGGCGGCGTGTGGGGCCTGCTCTACCTGCGCGACGGCGACCGCGCGCACGACCTGCGCTCCTACGTCGCGATCCACATCTCGCTGATCCTCGGCGATCGCCGCGCTGATCACCGGCTCGATCTGGGCCAAGGCGGCCTGGGGCCACTGGTGGGTGTGGGAGGAGCCGACGCTCGTCTCCTTCCTGATCGTGTTCCTGCTCTACGCCTGCTACCAGCCGCTGCGCTTCTCGATCGAGGACCCCGAGCGCCAGGCGCGCACGGCCGCCGTCTTCTCGATCGTGGCCGGCGCGTTCGTGCCGCTCAACTTCCTCGCCGTCCGGATGGCCGAGTCGTTCACGCACCCGCGCGTGCTGAGCGCCACCGGCGGCTCGATGCCGGGCGAGATGCGGCTGACGTTCCTGGTCTCGCTGCTCGGCATGGCCGTCCTGTTCATCACGCTGTGCAAGTACGAGCTGACGTCCAAGCAGGCGTCGATGCAGCTGCGCGCGCTCAAGCGCCGGCTGGCCGACGACGAGGACGCGTGGCTCCCGACCCGGCGCAGCGCGGCGCCGCAGCAGCTCTGATGCCCGCGCTGCCGCTCGACGACGCCGGCCCGTACGTCGCCGCCGCATACCTGGTCTTCCTCGCCCTGATCCTGATATACGTGGCGATCATGGCGGGCAAGCTGGCGCGGATCGCCCGCGAGCTCGGCGAGCTGACGCAGATCGTCGAGCGCCGCGACCGTGACCCGCGCGGAGGACGCGGCGGAGGAGACGGTGCCGCGATGACCGAGCTGCTCGCCCTCGGCGCCTCGCACAAGACGGCGCCGCTGGCGCGTGCGCGAGCGCATCGCGCTGACCGAGGGCGGCGCCGAGCCGCTGCTGCGCGAGCTGACCGAGCATCCGGCGATCGGCGAGGCGGTCGTCCTCTCGACCTGCAACCGCACCGAGCTGTACCTGGTGGTCGGCAACCCGGTCGAGGGCGAGTCGGCGGCGCTGGCGCTGCTGGCGCGGCGCGCCGGCATCCGGCCGACCGAGCTGCTCGACGGCATCTACTCGCTGCGCAACTGCGACGCGGCACGGCACCTGTACCGGGTGACCGGTGGCCTGGAGTCGATGATCGTCGGCGAGGCCGAGGTCCAGGGCCAGGTCAAGCGCGCGTACGAGGCGGCGCTCGCCGCGCGGACCACCGGCCCGATGACCAACAAGCTGTTCCGCGCCGCGCTGGCCACCGGCAAGCGCGTGCGGACCGAGACGAAGATCTCGAAGGGGCGCGCGAGCGTCGCCTCCGTCGCCGTCGACGCGGCGCGCGAGGCCGCTCGGCGACCTGGCCGACGCGCCACGTGCTGATCATCGGCGCCGGCGAGACGGCCGAGCTGACCGCGCAGGCGCTGCACGACCACGGCGTCTCGACGATGTTCATCGCCAACCGCCGGCGCGAGCGCGCGATGGTGCTCGCCGAGCGGTTCGGCGGCGAGACCGCCTCGTTCGACGCGCTGCCCGGCCGAGCTCGCGCGCGCGGACATCGTCATCTCCTCGACGTCGTCGCCGCACGCGCTGCTCGAGGCCGAGGACCTCGAGGTCGTCGTCGCCGAGCGCGGCGGCCGCCCGCTGCTGCTGCTCGACCTCGCCGTGCCGCGCGACATCGAGCACGACTGCGGCGACCTGCCGGGCGTGACGCGTGATCGACATCGACGGCCTGCAGGCGCAGGTGAAGCGCCACATCTCGGTCCGCAAGGCCGAGGCGCGCCGCGCCGAGGGGATCGTCGAGGAGGAGATCCAGGCGTTCGCCGGCTGGCTCGGCTCGCTCGAGATGCTGCCGACCCTGACCGCGCTGCGCGCGCTCGGCAACGACGTCGTCGCCGCGGCGCTGGCCGAGAACGAGGGCCGCTGGGAGGCGCTGACCGAGCGAGACCGGCAGCGCGTGGAGGCGCTCGCCAACGCGATCGCCAAGCGGCTGCTGCACATGCCGACGACGCACGTCAAGGGCCTCGACACGGCACACCGCCACGCGCGGCTCCAGCTGCTGCGCGAGCTGTTCGGGCTGGCCGAGCCCCAGGCGACCGAGGCGGCGGAGCAGCCCGCCGAGGTCCGCGCGCTGCGCCGGCCTTGACGGCGGCGCCGCTGCGGATCGGGACGCGCGGGAGCACGCTGGCGCTCGCCCAGGCGCGCGCCGTCGCAGCGGCTGCTGCCGGAGCCGCAGCGAGCTGGTCACGATCACCACGGCCGGCGACGCGGGGCTCGCCGTCGGCGACAAGTCGCGCTGGGTCGGACGCGCTCGAGACGGCGCTGACCGGCCGGCGACATCGACCTCGCCGTGCACTCGGCCAAGGACGTCCCGGCCGAGCTGGCGCCCGGCACGGCGATCGTGGCCGCGCCGCGGCGGGCCGACCCGCTCGACGTGCTGGTCGGCGAGAAGCACGCTCGGCGACGTGCGCGAGGCCGCGCGCGTGGGGACCAGCGCGCTGCGCCGGCGCGCCCAGCTGCTGGCCGTGCGGCCCGACCTGCACGTGGTCGAGCTGCGCGGGAACGTCGACACGCGGCTGCGCAAGCTGGCCGCCGGCGAGGTCGAGGTGCTCGTGCTCGCCGCCGCGGGCCTCGACCGGCTCGACCGCCGGCGCGAGGCGGGCGGCGCGCTGTTCGGCGACGTGTTCGTGCCCGCCCCCGGCCAGGGCGTGATCGCCGTGCAGGCGCGCGAGGGGAGCCCCGCCGCCGATGTCGCCGCCTCCGCTGAGCCATGGCCGGACCATGGCATGCCTGCGGGCCGAGCGAGCGGCCGTGCGTGAATTGGCAGCAAGTTGTCACACCCCCGTGGGAGTTCACGCGGACGGCGTGACGATTCGCGGCTTCGCCGGCCTGCCCGACGGCTCCGAGTGGCTCGTCGACGAGGTCGCCATGGACGGCGGCGATGCGGCGCCCGAGCTGGCCCGCCGCATGCTCGCGGCCGGCGCCGCCGACCTCCTGCGCGCCGCCGAGGCGATGGCCGCGCGATGACCGGGCATCGTCCACCTCGTCGGCGCCGGGCCCGGCGACCCGGGCCTGCTGACCGTACGCGCGGTCGAGCTGCTCGGCGCCGCCGACGTCGTCCTCTACGACCGCCTGATCCCGCCCGAGGCGCTCGCCCACGCGCGGCCCGGCGCGGAGCTCGTCTACGTCGGCAAGGAGGGCGAGGGCCCGCAGTTCCCGCAGGACGACACGCACCGCCTGCTGCTCGAGCACGCCCGCGCCGGCAAGCGCGTCGTGCGCCTCAAGGGCGGCGACCCGTTCGTGTTCGGCCGCGGCGGCGAGGAGGCGCTCGTGCTCGCGGAGGCCGGCATCCCGTTCGAGGTCGTCCCCGGCGTGACCGCCGGCGTCGCCGCGCCCGCGTACGCCGGCATCCCCGTCACCCACCGCGACGTCGCCAGCGGCGTCGCGTTCGTCACCGGCCACGAGGACCCGGGCAAGCCGGAGTCGGCGATCGACTGGCCGGCGCTCGCCCGCTTCCCCGGCACGCTCGTCTTCTACATGGGCGTCCGCAGCCTGCCGCGGATCGCCGAGCGGCTGATCGCCGAGGGCCGGCCGGCCGGACGAGCCGGTCGCCGTGGTCGAGCGCGGCACGCTCCCCGGCCAGCGCACGCTGCTCGCCACGCTCGCCGACGTCGCCGAGCGCGCCGCCGCGCAGCAGATCCGCGCGCCCGCGATCACGCTCGTCGGCGAGGTCGCGCGCCTGCGCGAGCAGCTCGCCTGGCTGGAGGCGCGCCCGCTGCACGGCCGGACCGTCGCCGTCACGCGCGCGCGCGCGCAGGCGAGCGCGCTCGCGGCGCGCCTGCGCACCCTCGGCGCCGCGGTGGTCGAGGCGCCGGCGATCCGCATCGCGCCGCTCGCGACGCAGCTCCCGCCGCTCGAGCGGCTACGACCTCGTCTGCGTGACCTCGCCCAACGGCGCCGACCTGCTGCTCGACCGCCTGCGCGACGCGCGCGAGCTGGCCGGCATCACCGTGGCGGCGATCGGCCCCGGCACGGCGCGGCGCGCTGCGCGACCGCGGCGTCGAGCCCGACGTCGTGCCGGAGCGCGCGGTCGCCGAGGGGCTCGTCGAGGCGCTCGCGGACGTCCCGGTCGACGCGCGCGCTGATCGCGCGCGCCGCCGAGGGCCGCGACGTGCTGCCCGACGCGCTGCGCGAGCGCGGCGCCGAGGTCGACGTCGTCGCGCTCTACGAGACCGTCGCCGAGCCGCTCGACGACGGCGACGCGCGACGCGGCCGCCGCGGCCGACTACCTGCTCTTCACCTCCGCCTCGTCGCGTGCGCTTCTTCGTCGCGCGCCGGCGGCACGCTCGACGGCCCGCGGCTCGTCTCGATCGGCCCGGCCACGAGCGCCGAGCTGCGCGCCCACGGCGCCGAGCCCGACCTCGAGGCCGACCCGCACACGCCCGACGGCCTGGTCGAGGCGCGTGCTCGCGGATGCCGCCGATGACGCGCCCGATCACCTTCCTCTCCGACTACGGGCTCGCCGACGAGTTCGTCGGCGTCGTCCACGGCGTGATCGCCGGGATCTGCCCGGACGCGCGCGTGATCGACCTCACGCACGGCATCCCGCGGCAGGACGTGCGGGCCGGGCGCGACGATGCTCGCGCGGGCGCTGCCGTACACGCCCGGCGGGCGTGCACCTGGCGGTCGTCGACCCCGACGTCGGCGCCCAGCGGCGGGCGCTGGCGCTGCGGACGGCCGAGGAGGGCCGCCTGCTGGTCGGTCCCGACAACGGCCTGCTGATGCCCGGCGGCGGAGCGGTTCGGCGGCGTCGCCGAGGCGGTCGAGATCTCGCGCTCGCCGTGGCGGCTGGAGCCGGTGTCGGCGACGTTCCACGGCCGCGACGTGTTCGCCCCGGTCGCCGCGCGGCTGGCCGGCGGCGCGCCGCTGGCCTCGGCGGGCGCGCCGCTCGACCCGGGCGAGCTCGTCGCGCTCGAGCGCACGGAGCCGCGCCAGGAGGCCGGACGCGCTGGTCGCGCACGTGGTCGGCATCGACGGCTTACGGCAACGCGACGCTCGACGCCGCCCACGACGACCTGGTGGAGAGCGGCCTCAAGCTCGGCGACCCGGTCGCGGCGCGCGCCGGCTCGCGCCGCGTGCGCGGCGTCGTGGCGCGCACGTTCTCGCGACGTCGGCGCCGGGCGCGCTGCTGCTCTACGAGGACGCGGGCGGCGCGCTCGCGCTCGCGGTCAACGGCGGCGACGCCGCCGCGCTGCTCGGGCTGCGGGCCGGCGACGAGGTGCGGCTGGAGGCCGAGTGACGCTCGGCCGCCCGCGCCTGCACCTGCGCGAGACGACGTCGACCAACGAGCGGCGCGCGCGACTCGCCGCCGCGCGGCGCGCCGCACGGCACGCTCGTGACCGCCGGCGTTCCAGACGGCCGGCCGCGGACGCCAGGGCCGGACGTGGACGGCGCCCGCCGGGCAGCGCGCTGCTGCTCTCGCTGATCGTGCGCGAGCCCGACCCGCTGCTGCCGCTGCGCGCCGGCCTCGCGGTCGCCGACCTCGCCGGCCCGGCCGCGCGCGTCAAGTGGCCGAACGACGTCCTGCGTCGACGGCCGCAAGGTCGCCGGCGTGCTCGTCGAGGCGCGGCCGCAGGAGGGCTGGGCGGTGCGTCGGGATCGGCGTCAACGCCGCCCTCGACGCCGGACGAGCTGCCGCCGGAGCTGCAACGCGGGCACGCTCGGCCGGCGCCCGGGCGAGCTCGAGGCGACGCTGGCCGAGCTGCTCGAGCGCGCTGGACCGCCGCCTGGCCGAGCCCGCCGACGACGTCGCTCGCCGCGCTGCGCGAGCGCGACGCGCTGCTCGACCGCGCCGCTGTCGTGGCCGGGCGGCGAGGGCGTCGGCGCGGGGATCGACGAGCACGGCCGCGCTGCGCGTGCGCGGGCCCGACGGCGAGCAGGTGCTCGACGCCGGCGAGGTGCACCTCGAGCGCTAGGGCGAGCTGACGTCGTTCGCGCGCATGTCGCGTCGGCGGCCGCGACTCGCGGACGCGGCCGACGACCTCGGCTCGCCTACCCAGCCGCAGTTGACGTTCGGCGGCTTGCGGCTCGCGCCGCGGAGCGCTCGGCGGCCTCGCGGACGGCGGCGCGGACGCGCTCGCTGGCGGCCTCGAGCAGGTTCGGCTCGGGCGGCTTCTTGGCCCGCTTGGCGCGCGGCTTGGCCGGCGGCGCGACGCCCTCCGGGAGCTCCGGCGCCGGCCTTCGCGCGCTTGGCGCGGGGCTTGGCCGTTGGCCTTGGCGCGCGCTCGGCCGGCTTCGGCGCTCGGGCGCGGCGTCGGCGCGTCTGCGGGCGGCCGCGGCTCGACGGCTGTGTCCGCGCGTCGGCGCGGCGCGGCCGTCGTCGGCCGCCGGCGCGGCGCCCGCTTGCGCGCGCGTCGGCCTCGCGGGCTTCGCCGGGCGCCTTCGCGCGGCGCTTGGCCGCGTGTCGGCTTGCGCCGCGTCGTCGTCGGCCTCGGCGCGGCCTCGTCGGCGCCTCGGCCTTCCGCGCCGCGACGCGGGCCGGCCTCTTCGGCGGCGCCTCGGCCTCGACCGCCTCGTCCTCGCCGGCCGCGACGGTCTCGCGACCGCCTCCGACGGCCTCGGGCGCGGCGGCCTCGCCGGCCGGCTTCTTGCGCCGCCGGCGCTTGGACTTGCCGCGGCCCTTCGGGAAGTTGCGCAGCAGCTCGCGGGCGAGCGCGGCGGGCTTGCGCGACATCCGCGTGCGCGCGCCGTTGACGACCTCGCCGGCCTCGGCCGTGTGCGGCAGCGCGGCGGCGAGCAGCGCCGCGGCCAGCCGGCGGTCCTGCTGGCGCGCCGCGTGCACCAGCCGCCGGGCGTTGCGCGCGTGCGCGCCGCCGGACGAGTTCACGAGCAGGCCGAGCAGCCGCTTGGTCTCCGGCCAGCGCTGCACGGCGTACTCCTCGTGCACCTCGCGCGTCATGTTCGCGCAGCGCCAGATCCAGTTGTTGGCCTGGTCGCGGCGGCCGATCTTCTTCTCGGCCAGCGCCTGGAGCACGACCTTCACGCCCTCGCGCTTGTCGTCGCGCGGCCACGTCTCGACGAAGTCCAGCGCGCGGTCGAACGCCTCGGCGTCGCGCCCCGCGGCGATCTCCTGCAGCGCCTTCAGCCGCAGCTGCGGGTTCTTGTTGCGCTCGACGGCCGTGGTCAGGAACGTGCGCTTGAGCTCGCCGCCCTGGTCGAAGTGCAGCATCGCCCGCGCGCGCCGCCAGCCGTTGGGCGCCACGCGCGCGCCGGCCAGCGCCGCCCACTGGACCTGCTCGCCGTAGTCCAGGTGCTCGACGGCGATCCGCCACAGCTCGCGCTCGAAGACCTCGATCCGCCGGTTCTCGTCCGCCGTCACGGGCAGCACGCGGCGCTCGACCCGCAGCCGCCGGCCGCGGCCGCGCCGCACCGGGCCGACCACGATCGCGCCGCCGCGGTAGACGTCGCGATCGAGCAGCGAGTGCAGCGTGACGACCGGGTCGTCGTGCTTGGTCGCCGGATGCACGAAGTCGACGACGATGCCCGCCTCCTTGCCCGGCTGGCGGCGCGTCACGCGGCCGACGCGCTGCTGGTAGATGCGGCGCGAGGCGGTCGGCGCGAGGTGCATGCAGACCGTGGCGCGCGGCGAGTTCCAGCCCTCGGCGAGCAGCTGCGCGTTGACCAGCACGTCGATCGTCGCCGCTCTCGTAGCGGGCGAGGATGCTCGCCAGCTCGCGCTTGGGCGTCTCGCCGGAGACCGCCTGCGCCTTCAGCCCGAGGTCGCGGAACGCCTGCGCGACGTTGTAGGCGTGCCGCACGCCGGCCGAGTAGACGACGCCGGGCACGCCGTTGAAGCGCGTCTTGTAGAGGTCGGCGACGGCGAGGTTGAACGGCAGCTGGTCCAGCAGCTCGGCCAGCATCTCCTGGTCGAACTCGGTGTCCACCTCGCCGCGGCGCAGCGGCACCTTGGCGATCGTGCGCACGCCCGGGCCCGGGCGGGATCCGCACGCAGCGCAGCGGCGAGATCACGCCGCGCCGCGCGGCCTGCGCGAGGTCGAAGCGCGAGGTCTGCGTCGGGAAGAGGTCGGTGACGTGGCGGGCGATCAGCGCGCCCGTCGCCGTCATGCCGATGAAGATCGGGCCCGCCCACTGGCGGATCGACGCCGAGGTCTTCTCGCCCAGCGCCGTGTGCGCCTCGTCGCAGATGACGATCGTGTAGGCGTCGGAGATCTTGCCCGGCGTTGCGGACGAACCACTGGTAGGTCTCGACCGTCACCGGGCCGTCGGCGCGGTCCTGCGCCCTTGAGCAGCGCGGGCGCGATCCGGTCCTTGTAGCCGCGGTCGCGCAGCTCGCCGTGGAACTGGTCGACGAGGTTGCGGCGGTGGGTCAGGATGAGGACACCGCCGGTGCGCGACGCCTCGACGAAGCCGAGCGCGGCGACCGTCTTGCCGGCGCCGGTGGCGTGCTCGAACCAGAAGCGCTTGCCGGCGTTCGGGTCCTCGGGCGCCTCGCGCGAGCTGCTCGTCGTCGTCGTCGGCCGGCCGCCTCGTCCCAGTCCTGCGGCTCGTCGGGCTCGTCCTCGTCGTAGCTCCTCCTCGCCGGGGATGCCGACGGGCGCGAGCACGACCTCGCCCTCGGCGACGGCGCCGTTGCCGCTGCCGTTGCCGTTGCGCTGCGCCTCGGCGTAGCAGCGCGGTGAGCGTGCCCGACAGCGCGTCGACCTGGTGGGCGGAGAGCACGGCGCCGTCGGCGAGCTGTCGGCTCGTCCTCGCTCAGCAGCCGCTCGAGGCCGAGCAGCAGCGAGAACGTGCGCCGCCACGCGACCGACGGCACCTTGGCGCCGGCCTCGATCTCCGCCATCGCAGCGTCGAACGCGCGCCGATGCGGCGTGCCGGGCGCGAGCACGGTCGCGGCGTCCTCGCCCTCGGCGAGGAACGGCTCGCGGGTGAACTTCGAGGCCCGCTCGATGTCGTTGGATGATGGAAGGCGTGGCCGTCGTGGCCACTGGCGTGGTCTCAGCCATGAAAGGCGGTGATTCGGTAAAGACCGCGGTCTACTCCGCGCGGTCTCGCGCGCTGCGGGGATCTCTGGGCTCGGAGGGACCTGCGCTGCCCGCCGGCCCTCGAATGCGGGTCGTCCCTGCGAGGCGGCTCCTATTACAGCAGGTCCGGCGCGATCTGCCAGTCTGAAGTGCGGAATGCGCCGTCTGCTGTACATCCTGCGCCGCCGTCGCGCTGGTCGCCGTCGTGGTCATCGGGCTCGGCCAGGCGGGCCGCGACGAGGCCGAGGCGCCGGCCCAGACGTTCGACCTCGAGCCGGCCCAGCAGGAGCTGGCAGGGCGCGCCCGCCGCCGCTCGCCGCCCTCCACGAGCAGCCGAACACGATCCTCGACGAGCGGCTTCGACGAGCGCGTCGACGCGCTCGAGGGCCACCCGATCGTCATCAACAAGTGGGCGTCGTGGTGCCGGCCCTGCCGCGCCGAGTTCCCGATCTTCCAGCAGGTCGCGACCGACCGCGGCAAGGAGGTCGCCTTCCTCGGCGTCAACGCCGCCGACAAGCGCCCGGCGGCCGAGAAGTTCCTCGGCGAGCGCCCGCTCCCGTATCCCTCCTACGAGGATCCCGACGAGGACATCGCCCGCGGAGCTCGAGGCGGCCAAGTTCTTCCCGATGACGATGTTCGTCGACGCCAACGGCAAGACCGCGTTCGTCAAGGCGGGCGAGTACACGTCGCGCGCCGAGCTCGAGGCCGACATCGACAAGTACCTCGGCGACGTGAACGAGCTGCGCGTCGACCCGCTCACGGGTCTGAGGAGCATCATCGCCGCCGCCCGCGCCGACCGCCCCGGCGGCCACTTCGACCTCGAGCCGCCGCCCCCGATCGACGCCGCCAAGGACCCGTTCGCGCCCGGCCACGAGGACCGGACGCCGCCCGAGGTCTACGCCGTGCGGCCCGACGGCGGCGGGCCGGACACGCCGGGCTGGACCGTCCGCGTCGTGCCCGAACCTGTACCCGGCGCTGACCCCCGACGCGCACGAGCCCGAGCCGCACGCCAACCCGGACCTCTACACCGCGCAGCCGGCCGCCGGCCACCACGAGGTGATCGTCAACGCGCCCGACGTGGTCAACTCGCTCGTCGAGCTCGAGCCCGACGCAGCTCGCCGATCGCGATGGAGGCCTGGCGCGAGCGCATGCGCGCGCACGCCGGACAGCGCGTGCCGGCACCTGATCGTCAACGAGCGCCGCGAGGCCGGCGCCTCGCTCCCGCACACCCACGCCCAGCTCTACGCGCTGCGCTTCGTGCCCGCCGCGATCGCCCGCGAGCGCGAGCGCTTCACCGCCTACGCGACGCGCACGATGGGCGGCAACCTGCTCGGCGACCTCGTGCAGGAGGAGGTCCGCCGGCGCGACCGCATCGTCGCGATCGACGACGAGGCGGTGGCGATGGCGCCGTACGCGTCGCGCGTCCCGTACCAGCTCATGATCGCCCCGCGCCGCCCGCGGCCGCGCTTCGAGGACGACGGCCCGCTCGGCGCCGCGCTGCTGCACGACGTGCTCGGCCGCCTGCGCCCGCCGGCTCGGCGCCAGCCCGCCGCTGAACCTGTGGGTGCGGACCGCGCCCTCGGGCGCCGACCACTTCTGCTGGCGGATCGACATCCTGCCGCGGCTCACCCATCTCGCCGGGCTCGAGCTCGGCGCGGGCGTGAACCTCTGCACCACCGCGCCCGAGCAGGCCGCGGCCGAACTGCGCGACATTTGAGCCAAAGCCGGCAGTTGGCCGACAAGAGGAGGGTGACCCCGCGCCACAGCCGTAGCGCCTGCCGCCCTCGGCGTCCTGACGGCGCTGGCCGGCGCGCTGCGGGCCCGCCGTCGGGCGCGCCTGCTGCCGCTGTCGGCCTGGCTCGTGCTCGCCGGCCTCGCGCTCGTGCTGGCTCGGCTTCGACGCCGGCCGCCGCGAGCAGCCGCGCGTCCGCCGCGCTGGCGGCGCGCGACCGCGCCGAGTCCGCCCGCCGCGCCGCCGACGCGCGCTCGCGCGAGCTGGCGCACCACACCGGCGACGTGCTGGCCACGATCGCCCCTGACGGCGTCGATCCGCGAGATCTCCGACGGCTGCCGCGACCTGCTCGAGCTCGCCCCCGGCGCGCTGGTCGGCACGCGCGCCGCCGACCTCGTCCACCCCGGCGACGCCGCCACCACCGTCTCCGCCATGCGCGCGCTGGTCGGCGGCGAGGAGGACGGCGTCGCGATCACCGTCCGCCTGCGCCGCGCCGACGGCGCCTGGCGCTGGGCCGAGGCCCAGCTCGTCGCCGTGCGCGACGGCGGCGCGCTGGCCGAGATCCACGCCACGATCCGCGACGTCCACGCCCGCGCCGAGGCCGAGCGCGCGCCAGGCCGACGCCGAGGCGCGCTTCCGCACCGCCTTCGAGGAGGCGCCGATCGGGATGGCGATCGCCACCATCGACGGCCGCTTCCTGCAGGTCAACCGCGCGCTGTGCGCGTTCACCGGCCGCGCGCAGGACGAGCTCGAGGGCACGCCGATCGTGCGCCTCATGCACCCCGAGGACCGCGACGACGAGGCGCAGGCGCTCGCCCGCCTCGCGCGCGGCGACGGCCCTCCGTGCGCGGCGAGCGGCGCTGGCTGCACGCCGGCGGGCACGATCGTCTGGGCCGCGCGTCAACGTCACGCTCGTGCGCGACGCGGCCGGCGTGCCCGCAGCACGTGCTGCTCCAGGTCGCAGGACATCACCGAGCGGCGCCGCTACGAGTCCGAGCTGCGCTACCTCGCCGACCACGACCCGCTGACCGGCCTGCTCAACCGCCGCGCCTTCGCGCGCGAGCTCGAGGCGCACCTCGAGCACGTCCGCCGCTACGGCCCGACCGGCGCGGCGCTGGTGCTCGACCTCGACCACTTCAAGAACATCAACGACACGCTCGGCCACGGCATCGGCGACGAGCTGATCGTCTCGCTCGCCGGCGCGCTGCGCGCGCAGCTCGGCGATCGCGTGGCGATCGGCCGCCTCGGCGGCGACGAGCTCGCGCTCCTGGTGCCCGACGGCGACGTCGACGCAGGCCGCCGACGCAGGTGCTCGAGGCGGTCCGCGGCGCAGCGCGTCGTCGAGCCCGTCCGGGCGCCTGCGCTCGGTCAGCGCCAGCGTCGGCGTCGCGCGGCTTCGACGAGCACGGCCTGACCGCCGACGACGTGCTCGCCAACGCCGACCTCGCGATGTACGAGGCCAAGGACGCCGGCCGCGACCGCGCGGTCGCCTACCGGCCGGTCGGCCGCACGCTCAGCCGCCTCGACGGCCGCGTCTCGTGGCCCGACGTGATCCGCGACGGGCTCGACGAGGACCGCTTCGTGCTCCAGGCGCAGCCGATCATGAACCTCGCGACCGGCGACACCAGCCAGTTCGAGCTGCTGCTGCGGCTGCGCGACCCGTTCGGCGAGCTGATCTCGCCCGGCCGCCTTCCTGCCCGCCGCCGAGCGCTACGACCTGATCGGCGCGATCGACCGCTGGGTGGTCACGCGCTCGATCGCGATGCTCGCCGACGAGAACCGCCGCGGCCGGCGGCTGACGTTCGAGATCAACATCTCCGGCCGCTCGGCCGGCGACCCCGAGCTGCTGGCGCTGATCGAGCACGAGCTGCGCGCGCACGAGGTCGACCCCGCGCAGGTCATCTTCGAGATCACCGAGACCACCGCGGTCGCCAACATCCCGCGCGCGCAGGAGTTCGCGCACCGGCTCGCCGCGCTCGGCTGCCGCTTCGCGCTCGACGACTTCGGCGCCGCCTTCGCCTCCTTCTACTACCTCAAGCACCTGCCGTTCGACTACCTGAAGATCGACGGCGAGTTCGTGCGCGGCTGCGTCACCGACCGCACCGACCAGCTCGTCATCCAGGCGGTGGTCGACATCGCGCGCGGGCTCGGCAAGCGCACGGTCGCCGAGATGGTCGGCGACGAGGAGACGCTCGAGCTGGTGCGCGACCTCGGCGTCGACTTCGTCCAGGGCTTCCACATCGGCCGCCCCGCCCCGCTGGCCCGCTGGCTGGTCGAGCGCAAGCCCGCCGACCGCCGCCGCCACGCCGGTCATCGTCGCCGGCGCACGGCTGAACTACCCTCCCGGCGGTGATCTGGATCGCCCTCGCCATCGCCGCCTCGATCGCGGCGGGGGTGGAGGCGGAGCGGCGGCAGGGCGCGCGCGCCGGCGTGCTGGGCGCGCGCGCATCCTCACGTTCCTGCTCTACGTCGTGATGCCGGTCGTCGCGTTCTTCAACATGGCGCGGCTCGAGGTGCGACGCCGACGTCGGCGTCGGCATCGTGCTCGGCTGGATCGCGCTCGCGCTGACCGCGCTGGTCGGCTGGCTGATCGGGCGCCGCGCTGCTGCACCTGCCGGCCCCCGTCGGCGGGCGTGCTGGCCATCGTCGGGCTCCAGGCCAACACGGCGCTGCTCGGGCTCGCCGTGGTCGCCGCGCTGCTCGGCTTCGAGCCACCTGTCCGAGGGCGTCGTCTACGACTCGCTCGTGCAGCAGCCGGTGTTCTTCATCGGCTCGTTCGCGATCGCCGCCGCCACCGGGCACCAAGGCGGGCGAGACCGTACGCGACCGGGTGCGCGCGTTCTTCGTCCGCAACCCGCCGCTGATCGCGTCGCGCTCGGCGCTGTGGCGCCGGACGCGCTGGCGCCCGACGTGCTCGTCGACGCCGCGCGCGCTGCTCGTCCTGACGGTGCCCGTGCTCGGCTTCTTCGCGATCGGCGTCACGCTCGCCGAGGAGGCGGAGGACGGCGCGCTGTGTTCCCGCCGCCGCTCACGCCGCGGATCGGCGCCGCGATCCTGCTGCGCGGCGTCGTCGCGCCCGGTGCTGCTGTTCGCTGCTCGCCGCGCCGTTCATCGACCTCCCGGCCGCGTTCCTGCTGATGGCGGCGATGCCGGCCGGGCTGCACATCGTCGTCCTCGCGCACGTCTACGGGCTCGACGTCCCGTTCGCGGCCGGGCGATCGTGTGGACGACGATGATCACGGTGCCGATCCTGCTCGTCGCGTCCGTCATCGTGTGAGCCGCATGCGCGCGCTGGTGCAGCGGGTGAGCCGGGCGTCGGTGGACGCCGACGGCGAGCTCGTCGGCCGGATCGGGCCCGGGCTGCTCGTGCTGCTCGGGGTCACGCACGACGACACCGAGGCCGACGCCGACAAGCTGGCCGACAAGGTGCGGGCGCTGCGGATCTTCCCCGACGCCGACGGGCGCATGAACGAGCCGCTGGGCGACGCGCGAGGTCCTCGTCGTGTCGCAGTTCACGCTCTACGGCGACGCGCGCAAGGGCAACCGGCCGGCCTACGTCGCCGCCGCGCGGCCGGAGCACGCCGAGCCGCTGTACGAGCGCTTCTGCCGACCGCCTCGGCGCGCAGCGCGGCGTGTTCGGCGCGCACATGGACGTCGAGCTGGTCAACGACGGCCCGGTGACGCTGCTCATCGAAGTCCCGTAGTCTGCGCCGCCGATGCCGCCCGAGGACCGCTTCATCTGCCGCTTCGCCGCCGAGCCCTCGCAGGAGCCGATCGCCTCCGGGCGCTGGGCCGAGACACTGCAGGCCGAGTTCCTCGGCGCCGCCCTGCGGATCGACACCGAGGGCACCGAGCTCGGCGACCCGGGCGAGCTGAGGTGGTTCCCCGACCGCTCGTGGGCGGGACGCACCTTCGTGCCCGTGACCTCGCGCACGGCCAACGGGCTCGACCTGTTCGGCTACGTCTCCTACGTCCAGGGCGAGCCGGGCGACCGAGCCGAGCGACTTCTACTCGTGGGCCGACTTCACCGACGAGACCTCCGAGCGCAACCCCGACTGGCAGATGGACCTCTGCGAGGAGGTGATCGGCGGCTGGCGCGGCGAGAACGGCGAGGTGGCGGCGATGACGCTCGTGTGGGGCGTCCCGATGGTCCGCGGCGGCGCCATCGCCACCGCCGAGATGGCCGGCCTGACCGTCGACCAGTGCATCCTGGCGAGCGACCGCTACACGCTGATCGCGCCCGACGCCTACCGCGGCGACTACCTGGAGATCGCGCTCTGGGGGATGTCCGGCAACGAGCTGGCACGCGAGTCGCTCTACGAGGACGACGGCAGCGAGTAGCCGTTCCTGTAGTGCATCACGCGGTCGACGAGGCCGAACTCGGTGGCCTGCTCGGGCGTGAAGAAGCGGTCGCGCTCGAGCGCGTCCGAGATCTCTTCGATCGGCTTGCCGGTGTGCTGCGCATAGATCTCCTCGAGCCCGCGGCGCAGCTCGAGCGCCTCCTGGGCGTGGATCTGGATGTCCGACGCCTGGCCCTGGAAGCCGCCGCTCGGCTGGTGGACGAGGATCCGCGAGTTGGGCAGCGCCGAGCGCTTGCCGGGCGTGCCGCCGGCCAGCAGCAGCGAGCCCATCGACATCGCGACGCCGCAGCAGACGGTGGCGACGTCGGGCTTGATGAACTGCATCGTGTCGTAGATCGCCAGCCCCGAGTAGACGACGCCCGCCGGGCAGTTGATGTACATCGCGATCTCCTTGTCGGGGTCCTCCGCCTCGAGGTGCAGGAGCTGGGCGACGACGACGTTGGCGATCTGGTCGTCGATCGGCGTGCCGACGAAGACCACGCGCTCGCGCAGCAGCCGCGAGTAGATGTCGAACGAGCGCTCTCCGCGCGCGTCCTGCTGGATGACGACGGGAACGAGGGGCATGTCTGGCTTCCTTTCCGCAACCGTGAGGTTGCATGTTTTCAGCCCATGGTACTATGCGCAACCTATGAGTTGCGTAACGCGTGAGATCGTCCTCCCCGTGCCGCGCGAGCGGGCGTGGGAGCTGGTCACCGAGGAGGACGAGCTGCGCGAGTGGCTCGCCGACGAGGTCGAGTTCGAGGCCGAGGAGGGCGCGCCGCTGCGCTTCGACGACCGCGAGGGCGTGGTCGAGCGCGTCGAGCCCGGTGAGCTGATCGTGTTCAGCTGGGGCGGCTCGCGCGTCCTCTGGCGGCTCGAGGACCACGACCAGGCGGCACGCGCTTCATGGTGACCGAGGAGCGGTTCGACACGGTCTGGGGCCCCAAGCTCTCCGCGCTGGCCTCCGCCGCGATGCTGTGCCCGGCCTGAACGAGGTCTTCGGAGCGCTCGCCGACCCCACGCGCCGCGAGGTCATGCGCTCGCTCGCCGAGCAGCCGGGGCTGACCGCGTCGTCGCTGGCCGGCGAGCTGCCGATGACCCGCCAGGCCGTCGCCAAGCACCTCAGCGCCCTGTCGGGCGCCGGGCTCGTCACCGGCGCGCCGCGAGGGCCGCGAGACGCGCTACACGCTCACGCCCGGCGCCGCTCGCCGACGCGATGCAGTGGATGGCCGACGTCGGCGCCCAGTGGGACGAGCGCCTGGCGCGGCTGGCTAGGCGTTCCGCGCCGTAGGCACCCGCTCGAGCACCTCGGCGTCCGTGAGCGGGAAGTGGCAGGCGGCCACGTTGCCGCCCTCCTTCGGCTCGAGCGGCGGGTCGTCCTGGCGGCAGATCTCCTGCGCCTTCCAGCAGCGCGTGTGGAAGCGGCACGCCGGCGGCGGGTTGGCCGGAGAGGGCACGTCCCCCGCCAGGATCTGGCGCTTCTTGGACGCCGCGAGCCGCGGCTGCGGCACCGGCACGGCCGACATCAGCGCGCCCGTGTAGGGCATCCGCGGGTGGGCGTAGAGCTGCGCGTTGGTCGCCAGCTCGACGATCTTGCCCAGGTACATGACCGCGATCCGATCGCACATGTGGCGCACGACCGACAGGTCGTGGGCGATGAAGATCAGCGTGATCCCCATCTCGCGCTGCAGCTCGCGCAGCAGGTTGAGGATCTGCGCCTGGATCGAGACGTCGAGCGCAGAGACCGGCTCGTCGGCCACGATCACCTTCGGCTTGAGCGCGAGCGCGCGGGCGACGCCGATGCGCTGGCGCTGGCCGCCCGAGAACTCGTGCGGGTAGCGGTTGTAGTGCTCGGGGTTGAGGCCGACGCGGTCCATCAGCTCCTGGACCGTGCGCTTGCGCTCGCCCTCGCCCTTGGCCAGGCCGTGGATGACGAACGGCTCGGCGATGATCGTGCCGACCGTCTTGCGCGGGTTCAGCGACGAGTACGGGTCCTGGAAGATCATCTGCATGCCGCGCCGCAGCGCCTTCAGCGCGCGCGCCCTTGACGGTCGCGATCTCCTCGCCCTCGAACCTGATCGAGCCGCTGGTGGGGTCCATCAGCCGCAGGATCAGCCGTGCGGTGGTCGACTTGCCGCAGCCGGACTCGCCGACGATCCCGAGCGTCTCGCCGCGCAGCACGTCGAACGACACGCCGTCGACCGCGCGCACGGCGCCGACCTGCCGCTGGAGCAGGCCCTGGCGGATCGGGAAGTGCTTGACGAGGTCGCGTACCTCCAAGATCACGTCGCCGCCGCTGCCGGCGAAGGGCGCGGAGTGCGCGCTGGTGGCCGCCTCGCTCATGCCGCCCCCTCCTCGATCACGTCCTTGCGCGCCTCCTCGGGCTTCACGCCCGCCTGCAGCTCCTCCCACAGCTTCCGGCGCGTGCCGGAGCGTCGAGCAGGCAGGCGACCTTGTGGTCCGGGTCGTCGGGGACCGGCTCGAGCGGCGGGCTCGATGCGCCGGTGCGCTTCGCTGCACGTAGGGGCAGCGCGGATGGAACGAGCAGCCGCCCGGCAGGTTGATCAGCGACGGCGGCCGGCCCGGGATCGGGACCAGCTCCTCGCCGCGCGGAGCGTCCATGCGCGGGATCGAGCTCAGCAGCCCCCACGTGTAGGGATGCTCGGGCGCGTTGAAGATCGTGTCCGCGCTGCCCTTCTCGATGATCCGGCCGGCGTACATCACCGCGATCTCGTCGGCCATCTCGGCGACCACGCCGAGGTCGTGCGTGATGACCACGACGGCGGTGTCGAACTCGCTCTGGAGCCGCTCGATCAGCTCGAGGATCTGTGCCTGGACCGTGACGTCGAGCGCCGTGGTGGGCTCGTCGGCGATCAGCAGCTTCGGATCGTTGGCGAGCGCCATCGCGATCATCGCGCGCTGGCGCATGCCGCCGGAGAACTCGTGCGGGTAGGAGTCGGCCCGCCGGCGCGGCTCGGGGATGCCGACGAGGCTCAGCATCTCGACCGCGCGGTCGTAGGCCTGGGCCTTCGACACGTCCTTGTGCGACTGGATCGCCTCGACGATCTGGTTGCCGACCTTGTAGAAGGGATGCAGCGACGACAGCGGGTCCTGGAAGATCATCGCGATGTCGTTGCCGCGGATCGTGCGCAGGTCCTCGTCGGAGGCGCCGATGCAGGTCCTTGCCGTCGAACTTGCACGGTGCCCGAGATGCGCGCGTTGTTGGCGCGCGTGAGGCCCATGACGGTGAGCGAGGAGACCGACTTGCCGGAGCCGGACTCGCCGACGATTCCGAGCGTCTCGCCGCGATCGACGGTGTAGGAGATGCCGTCGACGGCCTTGACGATGCCGTCCTCGGTCTCGAAGTGGACCTGGAGGTCCTCGACCTCCAGCAGGGGCGCCGCCATCAGTAACGCACCCGGGGATCGATGAAGGCGTAGAGGATGTCGACGATGAGGCTCATGATGACGATGAAGAACGCTCCGAACAGGACGGTGCCCTGGATGACCGGGAGGTCGAACCGCACGATCGCGTCGTAGGCGAAGCGGCCGATCCCCGGGATGTTGAACACCGTCTCGGTCAGGATCGCGCCGCCGAGCAGGATGCCGATGTCCAAGCCTAGAAGCGTGACGATCGGCGTGATGGCGGAGCGCACGCCGTGGCGGAAGATGACGCGCCGCTCGGAGAGGCCCTTGGCCCGCGCGGTGCGGATGTAGTCCTCCTGCATGGTGTCGATCAGGTTGCCGCGCAGGAAGCGTGCGTAGATCGCCGCGAACGCGGCCGCGAGCACGCACCACGGCATGATCAGCGCCTCCGCCTTGCCGAGGACGGTCGTCGCGTCCTGGTAGGCGCCGCTCCCCGGCAGGATCGGGAAGCGCCCGATGCTGTCGTCGAACAGGAACAGCGCGACGAGGCCGAGGAAGTAGACCGGGCGCCGAGATGGCGATCAGCGCCACGCCCATGGCCAGGCGGTCGAGCCAGCGTGCCGGTCTTGATGGCGGAGATCACGCCGATCGGGATGCCGATCGACAGCCACAGCACGACGGCGCCGGCCGTGAGGAAGATCGTCGCCGGCAGGCGGTCGAGGATCTGCGGCAGGACCTCCGGTTGGACTGGTACGAGTAGCCGAAGTTGAAGCCGTCGCCGCCGAGGAACGGCAGGATGTCGCCGAGGTAGCGGAAGAACTGCACGATCATCGGGTCGTCGAGCCCGTACTGCTCGCGGATCGACGCCACCAGCTCGGGTGACGGCTGGCGGCCTGCGCGCAGCACCGCCGGGTCGGCGGCGGGCAGCACCGTGAAGACGATGAACGTGACCAGGGTGACCACGAACAGCAGGAAGACCACCCAGACCAGTCGACGGACGATGTAGGCGGCCATCTCGGCTCTCTGCGCAGATTAGAAGGCCCGGCGGGGCCCCGCCACGTGGGTGGCGGGGCCCCCCGGATGGGTCACTTACTTGATCGAGGTGAAGGCCAGGTCCCACTGGCCCAGGAAGGCGCTCGGGACGGCGTTCACGTTCTCCGAGCGGATCAGCGGGGTCTTGTCCCAGACCCAGTTGACCGCCGGCGCGAGCTCGGTGATCTTCTTGTCGATCTCCGCCCACGCGTCGGCCCGCTCCTGCGGGTCGGTGAGGAGCTTGGCGTCGTTCATCATCTTGTTCAGCTCGGGGTCGTCGAGCTGTGACCAGTTCGAGTTGCCGGTCTGGAGGATGTTGTCGCCGTTGAAGGTCGGGTCCAGATAGGTCTGGGCGTCCGAGAAGTCCTTCAGCCAGCCGACGTTCGGGCAGATCACGACCTTCGCCGCAGGCGAGTTGCAGAACTTCGTGTACATCGCGTCCTGCGTGACGAGCCTCAGGTTGATCTTGAAGCCCAGCTTCTCGAAGTTCTCCTTCGCCACCTCGGCCGCCTTCTGCGCGACGCCCTCGGAGGTGCCGACCATCAGCAGCTCCTCGTCGCCCTCGTACTTGCCGGAGGCGTAGCCCGCCTTCTTGAAGTACTCGGCGGCGAGCGCCGCGTCGCCCGCCGGCGTCGACATGAAGTCGATGCCCGGGCCCTCCAGGCCACCGGCCTCCTCGAAGCCCGGCACCTCGGGCGGGATGTAGTGGGTCGGGATGTCGCCGATCAGCTCGCCGCCGCGGGTCAGGCGCATCGCCTCGCGGTCGAAGCCGGCGACGACGGCCCGGCGCACGTCCGGGTTGTCGAACGGCTTGATCTTGGTGTTCATCGCCACCCAGCGACCGCCGCCGTTCGGCTGCAGCGCGAGCTGCTCCTTCTGGCGCGTGACGACCTGCTTGAGGATCGCCGGATCGGGCGAGAAGTCGCCGTTGATCATGTTCTCGCCGTCGAGGATCTTGCGCGACGCCACCGTGGTGTCGTCGTTGCCCTGCGGCATGTCGATCTCGTCGACGTAGGCGGGACGGTAGTCACCGTCGGCGACCCAGTTCGGGTTGCGCACGAGGTGGATGCGGCGGCCGGCCTCGTAGCCGATCGACTTGCCCGACTGCGTCGTTCTCGACCATGTACGGACCGGTCGCGACCTGGTTCTGGCCGTAGACGGAGGGGTTCTTCGCGTCGAACTCCTTCGCGTACTCCTCCGGCACCGGTGCCGAGAGCGGCAGCGCGAGCGCGCCGGCGACGATGCCGCCGGTCCCCTTCGTGAGGTTGAAGACGATCGTCTGGTCGTCCGGCGTCTCGATGCCCGAGATCTTGGTGCCCGGCTCGGCGCCGACCTCTGCGCCCTCGATGTCGCCGAAGTAGGCGCCCGCGTAGCCGTTGTTGACCGTGTTGAAGAAGCCGCGCTCGATGGCGTACTTGACGTCCGCCGACGTGACCTCGCGGTTCGACCGGGCGGCGAGAACTTGATCCCGGAACGGATCTTCACGGTGACGGTCTTGCCGTCCTCGGAGATGTCGGGAGCCGCCTCGGCGAGATCCGGCACCGCGTTGACGGCGTCCTCGGGCTCGTAGCCGTAGAGGGCCTTCTGCGTCGCGGCGCAGACCTGGAAGCCCATCTGGTAGTAGGTGATGCCGCAGTCGATGAAGTCGACATCATCCGTCCAAAGAGCGGTGAGCGTGCCGCCCTTCTTGCCCTCCGCGGGCGTGCCCTGAGTGCGTGCCCGTCTCGCCGTCGTCACCGTCGTCGCCGCCGCAAGCGGCGACGCCAAGGGTGAGTGCGAGAAGGACGCCCAGGATGAGGGTCCACTGGAAGGACCGTCGCATGAAGCGTCCTTTCATGAGTATTGCCAGAACGACTGGTTTCGCTTGACTAGTTGGACTTGGTGCTCTTGGGGTTGAGAGCGTCCTGGAGCCCGTCGCCCACGAGGTTGAAGGCGAGGACGGTGAGCAGCAGCGCCATGCCCGGGAAGAACATGAACCACCAGGCGACGTCGAAGATCGAGACGGCGTCGGACAGCATGTCCCCCCAGGAGGCACGAGGCGGCTGCACGCCGACCCCGAGGAACGAGAGCGCGGCCTCCAGAAGGATGTTGGCCGGGATGAACAGCGTGGCGTAGACGATGATCGGCGCCACGAGGTTGGGGAGGATGTCGCGGAACATGATCCGCCCGTTCGAGGCGCCCAGGGAGCGGGACGCTTCGACGAACTCCTTCTCGCGCAGCGAGAGGACCTGGCCGCGGATGATGCGGGCCACGTATGGAGTGTTCGCGAGGACGATGATGAAGATCACGACCGACAGGCCGGGCTGGATCAGCCCGCCCAGGCAGCCGTTCTCGCCCGAGCACGCGGTGGCGAGGCCGAGGCCCAGCAGCAGCACCGGGAACGCGAGCATCACGTCGAGCGTGCGCGCGATGGCCGTGTCGACCCACCTGCGGTAGTACGCCGCCACCGTGCCGAGGAAGACCCCGAAGATCACCGACAGACCGGTGCCGACGAACGCCACCGTCAGCGACACCTGCGCGCCGTAGAGCACGCGCGAGAACACGTCGCGCCCGATCGGGTCGACGCCGAAGAGGTGCTCGCTGCTCGGGCCCTCGGGGAGCCCGAAGTCGTCGAGCGCGGCGGTCGACTGCTCGTTCGGCGGCGGAGCGCCGAGGAGCTTGGTGATCGGGCCGGCCAGGATCGCGACCGCGATCAGGACGATGATGAAGACGAGCGCCGTCATCGCCACCCTGTCGCGGCGGAAGCGGCGCCAGAACAGCTGGAGCGGCGAGCGGGCGGCTACCGCCTGCTCGCCCCGGACCATCTGGTCGAGACCGCTGTCCTCCGCGTGCAGGAGGTCGCTTGCCCCGGCGCCCGTGCTCATGCGAGCGCCTCTCGGCTAAGTGCTGCGAAGTTCAGTTGGAATCCTCCTCCGAGCGCGCGCCCCCAGGCGCACGGCCGGCACATACATTCCCCTTTAAGGCCGGACAACCTACAAGGTTGGCCGACCGTCTCATCCCGCACCCGCATACCAGGCAGTTCGGAGGTCACATCGGTGTTCCCTGCCGCGCCTCGGGGCGATTCGGCGGCCAGCATAGCCACTGGCCTCCGTGGGCTCATTGCCTCAGGATTAAGATGGCTGCCTCGGCCCCGATAGCTCAGCCGGATAGAGCGACTCCCTCCTAAGGAGTAGGCCGCTGGTTCGAATCCAGCTCGGGGCGCCTTGAACCGGCCCGCGTTTGCGGGCGCGCCGCCACCTCAGCAGCGATAGATGCTCTCGACGGGGAGATCGCCGCGCACGACGTTAGTCGGGGGGATCGCGGACCAGCCGACCGGGACCGTGATGCGCGAGCCCTCGACGATCGGCTCGCCGAGCTCGAAGACGCGCTTCCCGAGCCAGCGCCCGAGCGCAACCCTGCCGCCCGACGGTCGCCCAGTTAACTCGATCACCGCCGTCGCGTCGTCGCCGACGCCTGCCCCGATGCCCAGCGCCACCACGCATCCGGAGGTCGATGGCACCGCGGCGGCACGGACGGGCTCGTCCAGGAGCGCCAAGACGCCGCGGAGCTCCGACGCGATCCCTCCGTCGGTGCGTTCGACCGCTCGACCGACGCTCGCCGCATCTGGGCCGATCACGAGCGCCCCGTCCCCGGTCGCCGCGACCGCGTAGGCATCGCCGACGGGGCCTCGGACGAGGTTGCCGTCGCTTCGCGCGCCGCGTTCCAGGAGCGCGCGTTCGATCTCGGCGAACGGCTGATCGGTCGCGATCACGCTCACCTGGCCGACCACGTCGTGAACCGCATGCGTGATCTTGCCCCGGTCGACCGCCTCAGCGAGCGGGCTGTCGGGATCCTGCAGATACGGGACGGCGGATGCCAGCAGCATCCGTCCGCGCTCGTCCGCGTCGACGGCGCCGCGCAGTCCCAACTCACCGCGTAGTGCGGCCACGTCGACCTCGACGATCGCAGGCGCATCCGGCCCCACGCGCCGTTCGAGTGGCACCGGCTCGGCCGCCGGACGCGACCCGGCTGGCTCGCTGCCACACGCGGCCAGCGCACAAGCCACCAGGACCCCCGCCCCGTAGCGCACGGCCGGCATCCACGCCAGCGTAGTGCCCTCAGCCTGAGGGTTTTCTCGACCCGACCATAGGGTTTGGGTCCAGCCCTATCCCGGGCGGAGCGCGCGGCGTACCGTCGTCGGATGACCACGGACGAGATGACCCAAGCGCAGACCCTGCCGCAGCTCGACGCCAGCACGCTCGTCGACGGCGAGCGGCTCGAGGCGGCGGTCAAGGACATGTACCGCCACGTCGCCCGCGGCGACGACGCGGAGCTGCACTTCGAGGTCGGCCGCGAGCTGGCCGAGCACCTCGGCTACGCCCCCGAGCTGCTGGACGCCATCCCCGCCGAGGCGGTCGCCTCGTTCGCGGGCGTCGGCCATCACCTCGACCTCGCCGCGCTCGGGCCCGGCGAGTCGGTGCTCGACCTCGGCTCCGGATCGGGGACCGACATCCTCTGCGCCGCCGTGCTGGTGGGCGAGACCGGCCGCGTCGTCGGCGTCGACATGACCGACGCCCAGCTCGAGAAGGCCGCGCGGCTCGCCGCCGGCTTCCCGCAGGTCGAGCTCGTCGAGTCTCGGATCGAGCAGCTCCCGTTCGAGGACGGCAGCTTCGACGCCGTGATCTCCAACGGCGTCATCAACCTCTCGCTGCTCAAGGGCCAGGTCTTCGCCGAGGCGGCGCGCGTGCTGCGCCCGGGCGGGCGGCTGGCGATCTCCGACATCGTCAGCGGCCGCGCGCTGAAGGAGCGCACGCGCCGCAACGTCGACCTGTGGGCGGCCTGCATCGCCGGCGCGATCCCGCGCGACAGCTACGTGCAGGCGATCGAGGCGTGCGGCCTCGAGCTGCGCGAGCTGCGCGCGAACGACTACCGCTTCATCTCCGACCGCGCGCTCGACGCGTGCAGCACGTACGAGGTCGCGAGCATCTCGCTGGTCGCCGTCAAGCCAAGCTGACCGAAAAACACCCGAGCGTGTCTGTCCGGTCTGGCAGACTGAGCAAATGGCCGGCTTTGCAGGAACGTCGCCCAACGGCGCGGGAGCGATGCTGCGCCTGATCCGCGACGGACGGGCGCGCACGCATGCCGAGCTGGTCGAGCTGACCGGCCTGTCGCGGTCGACGGTCGCGCAGCGCGTCGACGCGCTGCTCACGCGCCAGCTCGTCGTTCCCGCGGAGCCGGGCGCCTCGCGCGGCGGCCGCCCGCCGCGCACGTTCGCCTTCAACCGCGACGCGGGCGTCGTGCTGGCGGCCGACCTCGGGGCGACGCACTCGCGCGTCGCCGTCACCGACCTGGCGGGCGACGTGCTGGCCGAGACGCGCGAGGACATCCCGATCGCCAAGGGGCCGGAGATCGTGCTGGCCTGGCTCGAGCAGGCGCTCGACGGCCTGCTGGCCGAGGCCGGGCGCGAGCGCGCGGACGTCCGCGGCGTCGGCGTCGGCGTGCCCGGGCCGGTCGAGTTCGTCACCGGCACGCCGGTGGCGCCGCCGATCATGCCCGGCTGGGACGGCTACGGCGTGGCCGCCCACCTGCGCGAGCGCTACGGCGCGCCCGTGCTCGTGGACAACGACGTGAACATCATGGCCCTCGGCGAGTACTGGGCCCGCTGGCGCGACACGGAGCACCTGCTGTTCGTGAAGGTCGGCACCGGCATCGGCTGCGGCGTGATCACCGACGGGCGCATCCACCGCGGCGCCCAGGGCGCCGCCGGCGACATCGGCCACATCCACGTCCCCGACCACGACGACGTCATCTGCCGCTGCGGCAACCTCGGCTGCCTGGAGGCGATCGCCGGCGGCGGCGCCATGGCCGCCCGCCTCACCGGCCTGGGCATCGCGGCCGACAACAGCCGCGACGTGGTCAAGCACGTGCGCGACGGGCGGCCCGAGGCGATGCGGCTCGTGCGCCAGGCCGGCCGCGAGCTCGGCGGCGTGCTGGCCAGCGCGGTGAACTTCTTCAACCCCGGCGTGATCGTCATCGGCGGCGACATCGCCCACGCCGACGAGCACCTGCTCGCGGGGGTGCGGGAGGTCGTCTACCGCCGCTCCACCGCGCTCGCCACCCGCTCGATCCGCATCTCCCGCTCGAACCTGGACGACCGCGCCGGCATCCTCGGCGCGGCGGTCATGGTCACCGAGGCGGTGCTGTCGCCTGATGCGGTGGATCAGCAGATCGCCGCTGAGGCACGAACTTCGGCTGGGTAGGGCGGCGAGGGAGCCGGCCGCGCGGCGAGTTTCGGCGTCGAGTCCTGGATAGGGGTCGCTATGCGACCCTAGGACGGGATTCGCGGCCGAAACGCGGCCGATCCCGCCCCCTCAATGCCAGCCGTTGACGTTCGTCAGCGGTCCGGCCGGTCCGGATACACGTCGTCGATCGTGGCCAGCGCCTCGTACGGCGCGCCGCCTGACGCGCGGGCGATCGCGTCGGCGCCGCCCGCCAGCCGGTCGAGGATCGCCACCACGCCGCACACCGCCAGCCCGGCGCCCCGCACCGCCTCGATCGCCTGCACGGTCGAGCCGCCGGTGGTCACGACGTCCTCCACGATCAGGCAGCGCTCGCCGGCCTCGAGCGGCGGGCCCTCGATGCGCCGTTGCAACCCGTGCTGCTTGGTCTCCTTGCGGACGAAGAAGGCCTTGATGTCGGCGCCGCCCGCGAGCGCGGCGCACGCCGGCGCGTCGGCGCCCATCGTGAGCCCGCCCGCCGCGGTCGCCTCCCACTCGCGCGCGTACGCCGCCACCAGCTCGGCCAGCGCGGCGAACCCGGCCGGCCGCAGGATCGCTCTCTTCGCGTCGACGTAGTACTGCGCCACAGCACCGGAAGTCAGCGTGACCTCGCCGATCACCAGCGCGTGGCGGCGGAGCTCCTCGATCAGCGTCTCGCGGGCAGACATGTGAGCGCCGATCCTAGGTCCCGCGTCCGACGGTCCGTAGACTTCCGCCCGGTGGAGCACACCTTCGGCTCGGCACCATTCGCCCTCGGCGTGGAGGAAGAGCTGCTGTTGGTGGCGGCCGACCCGCCGCATCCGCTCGAGCATCACGCCAGCGAGCTCATAGCCGCGATCGACTCGCCGTTCGTCAAGCCCGACGTCTACGAGGCGATGGTCGAGGGCGCGTCGTCGGTGTGCGCCAACGCCGCCGAGGCGGCGGGCGAGCTCGAGCTGCTGCGCGAAGCGCTGCGCGACGCGGGCGCCACGCTCGCCGGCGCCGGCCTGCATCCGGTCGCCGCGCACGGCGAGGTCGTCCACGTGCGCGACCCGCGCTACGACCGCATCCACGCCACGATGCGCGGCCTCGTCGAGCGGACGCCGACGTGCGCGCTGCACGTGCATGTCGGGATGCCCGACCCCGAGACGGCGATCGCGGTCTTCAACCGGCTGCGCAGCCACCTGCCGCTGCTCCAGGCGCTCGCCGCGCACTCGCCGTTCTGGCACGGCCGCGACTCCGGCTTCGCGACGGCCCGGGCACAGCTCTTCCGCGGCTTCCCGCGCGCGGTGATCACGCAGCCGTTCACGAGCTGGGACGACTACGCGACGACGGCCGACACGTGGGTCCGGGCCGGCGCGCTGCCCGACTACACGTACCTGTGGTGGGACATCCGGCCGCATCCGCGGCTCGGCACCGTCGAGGTGCGGGCGATGGACGCCCAGTCGCGGCTGGGGACCGTCGCCGGCCTCGCCGCGCTGGTGCACGCGCTCGCCGCGGCCTGCGCGGACGGCCACGGGACGATCGAGCCCGCCGAGGTGCTCAGCGAGTCCTCCTTCCGCGCCAGCCGCGACGGCCTCGCCGCGACGATCTGGTGGCGCGGCTCGCTACGGCCCGTGCGCGAGGTGGCCGTGGAGGCGCTGGCGCTGGCGCGGCCGTACGCCGCCGGCAACGCGCTCGAGGAGGTCGAGCGCATCCTGCGCGACGGCAACGGCGCCGACCGCATGCGCCACGCACACGCGGTCGGCGGGCTGCCGGCGGTGCTCGAGCGGCTCGTGCGCGAGGCCGCCGAGCCGCTCTACGGGTACACGCGCACGACGGTCCCCATGCGCACCCAGCTGTAGATCGACCACGCGTTCGGGATCGGGACGCGCAGGCAGCCGTGGCTGGCGTTGTAGGCCGGCACCGACGCGTAGCCGTGCATCGCGTAGCCGCCGATGAAGTAGCTCGAGTGCACCATCCCCTTCGCGTTCGTGCCCGGGGACTTGCGGTAGACCTTGAAGCGCCCGAGCACGGTCGGCGTCGCCGGCGCGCCCGAGGAGATGTGGTAGACGCGGTGCACCTTGCCGCGGCGGTTGACCAGCGCCAGCACCTGGCGCGAGAGGTCGGCCTCGACGTGGCGGACCTCGTTCGGGTACCTGGGCTTGAACGCGCCCTTGCCTCGCAGCACGCGGCGCACCAGCCCCTCGGACGCCGAGAACACGCGCGCCTGGCCGTTGACCTTGCGCCAGGCCATCACGGCACGCGCGGTCGCGTCGTCGTAGGAGCCGTTGCGGGAGACCGCGTAGCCGAGCTTGGCGAGGTTGCGCTGGAGCAGCCGGACGATCGTCGGCGAGCTCACGCTCGGGGTCATGACGTTGACACGGACCTTCTCGCTGCGCACCGTGTCCATCTCCGGCGTCGCGAGGTGGACGGCCTCGACGGCGACCCGGCCGGCGCGCTTGCTGCTGAACGGCGTGCGGAACTCACCGGCCGTCCCGCCGCGGATCGGCTGGAGCTGCTCGACCTGCTCGTGGACCTTCCGGCCGTCGCGGAAGAAGCGCACCGTGACCTGCTGGCCGGCCACGTACGGGGTCAGCACGCCGCGCACGCGCCACGCGGTGCGCGTGAGCGCCACCTTCCGGTCGCTGTCCCGGTGCACGCGCTGCGCCTGGAGCTTCAGCTTGCCCTCGACGGGCACCGGCACCGGGGTGGGTGTCGGGGTCGGGGTGGGCTCCGGCGTCGGCACCTGCGCCTGCGCCGCCCCGGGCAGCAGCAGCGCTACGGCGACGGCCGCCAGGCCCGCTGTGCGGGCCAGATCCGGATGGCGAACCGGGCGATGATGAACGTCGTCATGACGCTTCCTACGGCGAGCAGCAGGATTCCCCACCAGGGCAGCTCCTTCGTGAAGCCGAACGTGATCGAGTTGTGGAACGCGTGCAACATGATGCACGGAAGCAGCGACGACGTGAGCAGAAACAGCGCGCAAAGTGCCATTCCGAACAGCGCGAGGATGATCATTCCCCGCCAGTCGCCGCTCGGGAGGTGCACCAGCCCGAACGCGAATCCGGTCGCGAACACGGCGATCGGGACGTTGCTGCGCTCGCGCAGCACCCGCAGCAGGTAGCCGCGGAAGAAGAACTCCTCGGCCAGCGGCGCGACCAGGCAGACCATCACCGCGAAGCCGGCGATGACCAGCGTCGAGTCCTCGGCCTTCAGGTCGATGACGATGTCCTGCTCCTCGGGCGTTCCCAGCAGCAGGCCCGCGATGCTGGCCGTGAACCAGAAGCTGGCGTAGGCGGCCAGCGTCCAGCCGAGCGCGCTCTTCCACGGCACCAGGCGCAGGCCGAAGGTGGCCGCGGTCGGGCGCCGCCCGCCCAGCCAGCTGACGACGAGCAGCGTGCCGCCCACCATCGAGACGTCGAGCACGACGGTCAGGAAGATCGTCGCCTCGTCGGACCGCAGCGCCCGCGCCGCGTCCCAGCCGGCCAGCTCGGCGAAGACCTGCGCGGCGATCGTCGCCAGAAGCGAGCAGGTGAACATGAAGAGGACGACGACGAGCGGCGACCAGGCGGGCACGCCGACCAGCGGCAGGACCGGCTGCGGCTGCGGCTCGATGCCGTCCGGCAGCTCGGGCCGCCGCGGCGGTGAGCCGGGATGCTGGTAGATCGTCATCGTCCGTCATCAGCGTATTGGCACAGTGGCGGGAGCTCGGCGAGCGAGCCGATCACCGGCGCCGGCGACGCGGCCGGCCGCGTTCCGCGGGCCACGAGCACCGCCCGCAGCCCGGCCGCGAGCGCGCCCGCCACGTCCTCCTCCGGCGAGTCGCCGGCGTGCAGCGCCTCGCCCGCCGTCGCGCCGGCCAGCTCGAGCGCGTGCTCGAAGATCGCGCGCTCCGGCTTGGCGTGCCCGAGCTCGGCTGAGGCCACGGCGGCGTCGACCAGCGGCGCGAGGCCGGTCTCCGCGAGCCGCTCGTGCAGCGAGTGGTCCCAGTTGGACACCACCACGATCGCCAGGCCGCGGGCGCGCAGGGTCGCGAGCGCCGGCGCGGCGTCGGGATAGGCGCGGAAGCGCAGCGCGGCCAGCAGCACGTCGGTCAGGTCCGCGTCGACGCCCAGCGCCGGGCGCATCGCCTCGGCGCTGCGCCGCCGCAGGTCGGCCAGCGACTCGGCGTCACGGCCCTCGTGCAGGTGCGCGCGGTAGTACGCGATCTCGGCCTTCATCGCCGCCTCGGCGGCCTCGGCGGCGACCTCGACCCCGAGCCGCTCCCGCAGCGCGGCGCGCAGCAGCGGCGCCGGGGGCTCGAAGTGCACGAGCGTGCCGAGGGCATCGAAGAGCACGGCGCGGGTACGCTCCGGCACGCCGATGACTCTAGGCACCATCGACGAGTTCTGGCGGGAGAACGAGGAGTGGATCTACGCCGTCATCACGATGGCGGCCGCGTTCGCGCTCGCCTACGTCGTCGACCACGCGTTCCAGCGTCGCGCCGAGCGCCTGGCGAGGTCGTTGGTGCGCGGCGACGTGTCGCCCGAGACCGCGACGCGGCTGCGCTTCGTGCGCCGCTTCATCTACGCCGTGATCCTGCTGATCGGCCTCGCGCTCGCGCTGTCGCAGTTCTCGGGCATCAACCGGATCGCGGCCAGCATCCTGGCCTCCGGCGTGGTCGCCGCCGCGATCATCGGCTTCGCCGCCCGCCAGACGCTCGCCAACTTCGTGGCCGGCGTGATGCTGGCGGTCACGCAGCCGATCCGCGTCGGCGACTGGGTCATCGTCGAGGGCGACTACGGCGTCGTCGAGGACGTCCGCCTCAACTACACGATCCTGCGCGGGCCCGGCGAGCAGCGGATCCTGATCCCGAACGAGAAGCTCGCCTCCGGCGTGATGAAGAACGACACGCTGAAGGTCGACGCGGTCGGGATCGAGGTCGACGTCTGGATCCCGCCCGCAGCGGACGCCGCGCGCGCCGTCGAGGTCCTGAGCGACGAGGGGGACGTCGCGGTGGCCGAGACCGTCCCGTGGGGCGTCCGCCTGGCCGTCGCCGGCGCGATGGTGCCTCCTCCCGAGCGCGGCCCGGGAGAGGCCGCATTGCGCGCGCGCTGCCACGCGCGCCTGCGCGAGGAAGGGCTGCTGGAGGGTTTCGGCGGCCCGGACCGAAGCTGAGTCGCTGTCTACACTGGGTGGTTCGCGCCGCCCCGGCGAACGCCCTTATGAGCCGCTCGCAACGCTACAGGCGACGCCGCCGCTACCGCGGTCGTCATCGCTCCCAAGCCCTGCTCGCCGTCATGGTCGTGCTGACCGTGGTCGGCATCGCCGGCCTGTCGGTCGTCGGCTGGGTGGTCTCGACCGCCGCCTCGGCGCCCGCCATCACCACGCTGAAGGAGCGCGACCCCGGCTCCAACACCGAGGTGCTGGCCGCCGACGGCACGCGCCTGGGCTTCATCTCGGCCGACGAGCTGAGCCGCCCCGTGTCGGGCGACGACCTGCCGGAGGTGCTCAAGGACGCGACGATCGCGATCGAGGACGAGCGCTTCTACAAGCACCAGGGCGTCGACTACGAGGGCATCGTCCGCGCGGCGGTCAAGAACTTCCTCAGCCGCGAGACCGTCGAGGGCGGCTCGACGCTGACCATGCAGCTGGTCAAGAACCTCTACACCGCCGACCGCACGCGCGAGGGCCTGGCCGGCTACCAGCGCAAGATCCGCGAGGCCAAGCTGGCGGAGGAGCTCGAGAACGAGCACTCGAAGGAGTGGATCCTCGAGAAGTACCTCAACACCACGCCGTACGGCACGGTCGGCGGGCAGACGGCGATCGGCGCCGAGGCGGCCGCGCGGATCTACTTCGACAAGCGCGCCAAGCGGCTCGACCTGCACGAGGCGGCGCTGCTGGCCGGCCTGCCGCAGGCGCCGTCGGCCTACTCGCCGATCAAGAACGGCCCGGCGGCCAAGCGCCGCCGCAACGACGTGCTGGCCAAGATGGCCGAGCTGGGCATGGTCACGCAGCAGCAGGCCGAGGCGGCGATGAAGCGCGGGCTCGACCTCAAGCCGTCCGACTACTTCACCCGCCGCCGCGAGAGCTACTTCTTCGACTACGTCAAGGACGAGCTGATCAAGGAGTACGGCGCGCAGACGGTCAAGCTCGGCGGCCTCGTCGTGCACACGACGATCGACCTCGACAAGCAGCGCAAGGCGCGCGAGGCGATCGCCAGCCAGCTCGGCGACGCCGGACCGTCCTCGGCGCTGGTCACGATCAACCCGCGCAACGGCTACATCCTCGCGATGGCCTCGTCGGGCGACTACGCCGACTCCAAGTTCAACCTCGCCGCACAGGGCGAGCGCCAGCCCGGCTCCTCGTTCAAGACGATGGCGCTGATGACCGCGCTGCGCAACGGCGTGAACCCGAACAGCACGCGCTACACGTCGGTCTCGCCGACGCGGATCAACGACCCGCGCTTCGGCGCGCCGTTCGAGATCAAGACCTACGGCGGCGACGAGCGGCGGCAACATGAACCTGTTCACAGGCGACGCTGCGAGTCCGACAACTCGGTCTTCATCCAGCTCGCGCTCGACCTCGGGCCCGAGAACGTGGCCGACACGGCCGTCGACATGGGCATCAAGCGCGAGCACGTCCACGGCTATCCGGCCGAGTCGCTCGGCGGCCTCGAGGAGGGCGTCTCGCCGCTCGAGATGGCCACCGCGTACGGGACGATCGCCTCCGGCGGCTACCGCAACCGGCCGACCGCGATCACCAAGGTCGAGTTCCCGGACGGCAAGTCCGAGCTGCCGCGGCGCTGGCGGGTGCACCGGACCAAGATCTTCACCGACGGCCAGACCTACGAGGCGACCAAGATCCTCGAGGCCAACATCCGGGGCGGCACCGGCGCGCGCGCGGCCACGGGCTGCCCGGCGGCCGGCAAGACCGGCACGACCGACCGCAACACCGACGCCTGGTTCGCCGGCTTCACGCCGCGCTTCGCGACCGCCGTCTGGGTCGGCTATCCCAACGACCGCACCGAGATGCACACGCTGTTCTTCGGCGGGCCGGTCGACGGCGGCACGTTCCCGGCCGCCATCTGGGGCACCTACACGAAGTCGATCATGGGCAGCTTCTGCGGCTCCTTCGACCAGCCGAAGGAGCCGTTCGTGTCGCAGCCGTTCTTCGGCGACTACTCCAGCAGCGGCGGCAACAAGCTCGGCCTAGCGACGACACCGACGAGCCCGAGACCGAGGAGCCCGAGGAGACGAGGAGGAGGAGCAGCCGGAGGAGCAGGCGCCGAGCGGCGGCACCGAGTTCGATCCCGAGCAGTACGAGTCGGCGCCGCAGGACCCGCCCGCGACCGAGACGCCTCCGGCTGACGGCACCACTCCCTAGACCAGCGGCCACGACTGGTATAAACCCGCCGTCAGGGCCGCCCAGAGTGGCGGCGTAAGCGTGCAGGGGGTATTTCAGGAGATGGCAACCGGGGTCGTGAAGTGGTTCAGCGACGAGAAGGGCTTCGGGTTCATCACCCCCGATGAGGGCGGCCAGGACGCGTTCGTGCATTTCTCCGCCATCGAGGGCGACGGATTCCGTACTCTCGCCGAGGGCGCGAAGGTCGAGTACGAGCTCGGCGAAGGCCAGAAGGGCCCCCAGGCAACCAACGTGCGAGTGATCTAGGACGTCCGGCTTGGCGAAGGAAGAAAAGGTCGAGTTCGAGGGCGAGGTCGTCGAGGCGCTGCCGAACGCCATGTTCCGCGTGCAGCTCGACAACGGGCACGAGGTGCTTGGCCACGTCGCGGGAAAGATGCGGCGCTTCCGGATCCGCATCCTGCCCGGCGACCGCGTGCGCGTGGAAGTCTCGCCGTACGACCTGAACCGCGCCCGTATCGTCTACCGGCATCGATGAGCTGAGGCTGATCGCGGCGATCGAGGGCGTCCTCGAGCGCCGCCCGGGGTCGAGGGTTCTGCGCTGGCTCGGGCGACGACTGCGCGGTCGTGCGGGCCGGCGGCTTCGCGGCCGTGTCGACCGACGTGATGGTCGACGGCACGCACTTCCGGCTCGGCGAGGGCTGGACGCCGGCCGACGCCGGCCACCGCGCGCTGGCGGGCGCGCTGTCCGACCTCGCCGCGATGGGCGCCGAGCCCGGCGAGGCGTACCTGTCGGTGGTGGTGCCGGCAGGCGCTCGGCGAGGCCGGCGTGCTCGAGCTGCACGAGGCGGCCGAGGCGCTGGCGCGCGAGTGCGGCGTGACGATCGCGGGCGGCGACCTGGTGGCCGGCCCGGCGCTGACGGTCGCGGTCACCGTGATGGGCTGGGCCGAGCGATGAGGCCGACCTGGTGGGACGCGACGGCGCGCAGCCCGGCGACCTGGTCGGCGTGACCGGCGACCTCGGCGCGGCGGCCGCCGCACTGGCGGCGATGGAGGGGCGCGTCGAGGGCCCGACGGAGCGCCACCTGCGCCCGCGCCCGCGGCTCGCCGAGGGCCGCGCGCTGGCCGCGGCCGGGCGTGCAGCGCGATGCTCGACCTCTCCGACGGGCTCGCATCCGATGCCGCGCGGCTGGCGGAGGCGAGCGGCGTGCGGCTCGAGCTCGACACCGCGGCGCTGCCGATCGCGCCGGAGACGGCGCGGGTCGCCGCCGCGCTGGGCGTCGTCGCCCGCCGAGCTGGCCGCGACGGGCGGCGAGGACTACGAGCTGCTGCTTCTGCGCCCCGGATGCGGCGCGAGTGGAAGCGGCGGTCACTGTCACGTGGATCGGCCGCGCCACGACCGGCGTGCCCGGCGTGGGGTGGCGTGGGGATCCGTCAGCCGCGTCGTGGCGCGGCTACGAGCATCAGGCCTGACGCTGAGCCAGGAGCTTGCGGACGATGGCGTCCGCCACCTTGCGTGCGTCGACCGCGTAGTCGTCGCGTTCGATGCGCTCTCGGAGCTGCTCCATCTGGACCATCCTTGACTCGTCGCGTCTCTCGAACCGGCGTGTCCTGCCGGTTTCGTATCGGACAGCTAGAGCGGTCATGTGAACGTAGGTCGTCACAGTTCGGCGGAAGGTTGATGGGGTCAGCACCCGAACCTTCCTCATGCCGCCTGCTCCAGGCGCGCGAAGACGATGATCCGCTTGGCCGCCGAGTAGAGCGGATGGCAGGCGGACAGCACCAGGCGGTCGTGGTCGACACGGGCGGTCACCGAGGTCTCGGTGGGCGGCACGATGCGCGTGCGCTCGACCCGGTAGACGAAGCGCCCGTACGGCATCCGCAGCTCGATCCGGTCGCCGCGCTCGAGCTGATCGACGCGCCGGAACGGCGCGCCGTAGGTGGTGCGGTGGCCGGCGATCGCGACCGTGCCGCGCTCGCCGGGCAGCGGCGTCTCGGGGTAGTGGCCGGGCCCGGTGCGCAGGTCGCCGGCGCCCGTGCCCTCCACGAAGACGTCCGAGACGCCGATCGCCGGCATCACGATCCGGCCCATCGGGTCGCCGGGCTCGACCCGGCGGTCGAGCGCGCGGGCGCGGAACGCGAGCCGGCGGCTCTCGTCGGGGATCCGCTCCAGCGCGCGCTGCTCGGCGGGCGCCAGCGGGGTCCGCTCGAGCTCGGCGAGCTCGTCGCTCGAGGCGCCCCTGCTGGAAGCGGGCGTAGACGGCGGAGACCGGCTCCTGCCACAGCAGCGTCAGGCCCGCGTCGGCGAGCAGGATCACGCCCGCGACGATCATCACGGTCGACAGCGCGCGCAGGGTCGCGGCGGGTCCGTGGGCGCCGCTGTGGTCATCGCCGCAGCGCCGACTCCGTGCCGCCGAGCGAGCCCGGCCCGGCGTAGGTGGCGGGCCCGCGCGTCCGCAGCGGCTCGGGCTCGGCGTTGGCCTCCACGCGGCGGCGCGTGCGCATGACGACGATCAGCGCGGCCAGGCAGGCGAGCAGCGCCGCCGCCACGATGGCGACCGCCAGCGAGAGCTGACCGGAGGCGGCGCTGAGCAGCATCATCCACGCGAGCTCGAGCGGGTCGAGCCCGATCGCCCGCATGTAGTAGAGCGCCGCGAAGGCGAGCGGCAGCAGCCCGGCCACGATCGCCGCCACGCCCCACCAGCCGACGATGCGCGTCTGCGGCGCGGACGCGAACAGCCACAGGTGGGCCGCGGGCAGCAGCAGCGCGGCCGCGTACGGGTTCGCCGCCCACACGATCGCGGCCAGCATGCACAGCAGCGCTCCCGACGCGGCGGCCAGGCTGCCCGCCGCGGGGCTGGCGGCCGGGCGCCGCGCGGCGCGAGCACCAGCGGGCGGATGCCGAACCAGCCGAGCGCGAGCACGAACGCGATCGAGCCGAGCGCCACGCCACCGCCGCGCTCGATCGGCGGCAGCGGCAGCACCGGGGCGTCGGGCGGTTCGAGCGCGCCGGTCAGCCCGAGCGCCCGCGCCCACAGCCAGGCGAGCAGCACCGGCAGGGCGGAGGCGCCGAGCCAGATCATCCACGGCCGGACGGCGAGACCGCGGCGGCGGACGCGGAAGAAGCCGTCGAGCGCGGTCAGGAAGGCCGGCAGCAGCAGCGTGCCGACGAGCAGGCGGACCGCCCAGTCCGGCAGCACGTTGCGCATCGTGACGATCCCCTCCGGGCCCTCGCCGAACGCCGGCGCGGCGGCCGCGCGGTCGTCCTGCGCGGGGCCGGCGGCGTCGATCGCGATCACCGCCCGCAGGGCGGCGCGGCCGAACCGCTCGAGCCGCTCCTCGCGCACGGCGGCGCCGGGCCGCGGGCCGCGCTCGCCGGACACGCCCAGCATCACCACCGGCAGCGAGGCGTCGGCGATCACGCCCTGCTCGCTCACCGTGAAGGGCAGCGCGCGGCGGATCCACTGCGCCGTGGCGCGGCTGCCGCCGGGGCGGCCCGCCTCGACGCGCACCGCGTTCTCGACCGTGCGCTGGAGCGCGAGCGGCGCCGCGTCGGGGCCGAGCGACCACGGCACCACCCACGGCCTCGCCGCGCGCGCGGACGCCATGTCGCCCGAGCACGATCACCGCGTCGATGCCGTCGCCCGCCTCCTCCGCCCACGCGCGCGCCCCCGTGAACCCGTCGGTGGCGCCGGAGGTGGACACGAGCACGAGCGTCTTGCGCAGCTCGCGCGCGCGGAACACGCGCGCCAGCTCGAGCAGCGCGGCGGTGCCCGACAGCTCGGCCAGGCCGGGGCGCTCGAGCGCGTCGCGATGCGCGAGGACGACGATCCGGCGGCTCGACAGGCCGGGCCGCACGCCGACGACGGTCTCGACTTCGCCGTCGCGCTCGCGCGTGACGCGGAAGGCCGGGCCTTGGTTGCGGTCAGGGCGGCCCAGCGTGTCGGCCACGCGGTCGGCGAGCGCGGCGTCGTCGGCCGTTCCGGGGCGCCGGTTCGGGAACGAGCGCGCCAGCTCGGCGAGCGAGTTCCGCAGCGGCGCGCGGCCTCCGAAGGCGCGCTCGCCGTCGAACGCGTCGGCGGCCAGCTGCGTCGTCGCGGGCGCCGGGCGGTCGGCGAGCGAGAAGGCGACGACGAACAGCGCGACGAGCGCCGGCAGGAAGGCAGCCCGATATACCCGAACGTCGAGCACGGTTCGAGAGTACCTCTCACTATCCTCGACCCTGAAGCGAACATGGCCGATCGCGCCCCACGCATCCTGCTCGTCGACGACGAGCAGCCGATCCAGACGCTGCTGTCGTTCCCGCTCCAGCGCGACGGCTACGAGGTCGTGCAGGCGTCGGACGGCCGCGAGGCGCTCGCCCGCTTCTCCGAGCAGCAGTTCGATCTCGTCGTGCTCGACCTGATGCTGCCGCGCATGGACGGGCTCGAGGTCTGCAAGCGCCTGCGCGCGAAGGGCTCGACCGTCCCGATCATCATGCTCACGGCCAAGTCGGAGGAGATCGACAAGGTGCTCGGCCTCGAGCTCGGGGCCGACGACTACATCACCAAGCCGTTCTCGATGCGCGAGTTCCGCTCGCGCGTGAAGGCGGCGCTGCGGCGCGCCGGCATGGCCCGGGAGGGCGCGAACGGGTCCGACGACGAGCAGCCGATCGACGTCCGCGGCCTGCGCATCGACTCCGACCAAGCGCACCGTCACGCGCCACGGCGACAACGTGGCGACCACGTTCGTCGAGTTCGAGATCCTCACCGCGCTGGCCCGCTCGCCCGGGCCGCGTCTTCACGCGCGACATGCTGCTCGCGCGCGTGTGGGGCGACTCGGCGTACCGCGACCCGCGGACGATCGACGTCCACATCCGGCACCTGCGCGAGAAGATCGAGGCCGACCCCAAGGAGCCCGAGTACCTGTTCACGGTGCGCGGGGTCGGCTACCGGTTCCGGGACGACGAGGACTAGGCACCGATGATCGGCCTGCGGTCGCTGCGCAACCGGCTGGCGGTCGTGTTCGGGCTGATCGTGCTCGGCGCCATCGGGACGATCTACCTGACCGTCACGCCGCGGCTGGAGGAGCGCCTCCAGGACCAGAAGCTCGACCGGCTGCCAGGCGGACGCTCGCGGCTACGTCGGCGGCAGGGCGGGCTGCGGCCGACGCCTACCGCGGTGCGGAACGAGAGCGTGCTGCCGGACACGCGCGTCAACTCCGCGGCAGCCGCGACCAGCGCCGAGGTGCTGATCCTCGACGTGCTCAGCAGCGGCCCGTCCTCGCTGGCCGGCAACGTCGACTCGGCGCCCGACGGCGGCATTTCCGAGGGCGACGTCAGGGCCGTCGCGTTGCGAGGCCGTCTCATCGCGGCGGCCGGTCGCGTCGACCCTGTCGACCGGCGCCGGCCGCCAGGCCGTCGTCGCCTACCCGCTGATCCAGAAGGACAAGGTCGAGGGCGTCGCCGTGTTCGCCGACACGCTCGACGAGGTCGAGGGCAACGTCAGCCTGATCCGGCGCCAGATCCTGCTCTCCGGCGGCATCGCGCTGGCCGTCGCGCTGCTGGCCGGCTACCTCGTGGCGCGCGCGCTGTCGCAGCGCGTCGGCCGGCTCGAGCAGGCGGCGCGCAAGGTCGCCGCGGGCGACTTCTCCAACCCGATCCGCGCCGACTCCGACGACGAGCTCGGCCAGCTCGCCGCCGCGTTCGACGACATGCAGAACCAGCTCGCTCGGCTCGACCGCGCGCGCAAGCAGTTCATCGCCTCGGCCTCGCACGAGCTGCGAACGCCGATCTTCTCGCTCGGCGGCTTCCTCGAGCTGCTGGCCGACGAGGACCTCGACGAGGAGACCCGCCGCCAGTTCCTCGAGCAGCTGCGCGGCCAGGTCGACCGCATGCGCAAGCTCGCGACCGAGCTGCTCGACCTGTCGCGGCTGGAGGCCGGCGCGCTGGAGCTGCGGCCGGAGCCGACCGACGTCGGTCAGCTCGCGCGCGAGGTCGCCGGCGAGTTCACGCCGGCCGCCCAGCGGCACGAGTCGCGCGTCCGGCTCGACCTCCCGGACGAGCCGATCGAGCTCGAGTGCGATCCCGAGCGGGTCGCGCAGGTGCTTCGTATCCTGCTTGACAACGCGCTCGTGCACACGCCGTCCGGCACCGGAGTGCGGGTTTCGGCCGCCCGCCGGAACGGGCACGTTCGCCTCGAAGTGTCCGACCTCGGCCTGGGGATCAAGCGACAGAACATGCCTCACATCTTCGAACCGTTCTTCACGTCCAACGAGGAGGCCCAGGGCGCCGGGCTGGGGCTGGCGATCGCGCGCGAGCTCGCTGAGCGGATGCAGGGCCGCCTGACCGTCCGCTCGGTGCCGGGCTCGACGACCTTCTCGCTGGTGCTGCCGGGATGAGGCGAGCGGCGATCCTGATCGGCCTGCTGGCGCTGGCGGGCTGCGGCGGTGGCGACGACGACGACGCGGCGGGCGGCGGCGACTCGGGCAAGGGCGAGACCACGCGCGTCGAGGTCATCGAGAACAACGGGCAGGAGGGCGGCTTCGACCCGAAGGCGATCTACGAGAGCGAGGCGCCCGGCGTCGTGACCGTCGTCTCGCTGTTCGAGGCCGGCGGCCTGGACTCGCTCGGCGAGGGGGGCGGCGGCGTCGGCTCCGGCTTCGTGCTCAACGGCGAGGGCGAGATCGCCACCAACGCGCACGTGGTCACCACCGGCGAGGGCGAGGCGGTCCGGCGCGCGCGCGAGGTCTACGTCGAGTTCGCCGACGGCAACCAGGTCGAGGCCGAGATCGTCGGCGCCGACCCGAACGCCGACATCGCGCTGCTCAAGATCGACCCGAAGGGGCTGAGCCTGCGGCCGCTGCCGCTCGGCGAGAGCGCGAGCGTGGACGTCGGCGAGCCGGTCGCCGCGATCGGCTCCCCGTTCGGCGAGAAGCAGTCGCTGTCGGTCGGCGTGATCTCGGCGATCGACCGCTCGATCGAGTCGCTGACCAGCTTCGACATCTCGGGCGCGTTCCAGACCGACGCGGCGATCAACCCCGGCAACTCCGGCGGCCCGCTGGTGGACGGCGAGGGCCGGGTGATCGGCGTCAACCAGCAGATCAAGTCGACCTCCGGCGGCGGCGAGGGCGTGGGCTTCGCGGTGCCCGTCGACGCGGTCAAGCGCTCGATCGACAAGCTGCGCGAGGACGGCGATGCCCGCTACGCCTACCTGGGCGTCTCCTCGGTCGAGCTGTACCCGCAGCTCGTCGAGCGGTTCGAGCTCGACGTCGACAAGGGCGCCTGGGTCCAGGACGTCAACCCCGGCGGCCCGGCCGAGAAGGCCGGCCTCCGCGGCGGCGGCAGCGAGGTGAACTTCCAGGCGCAGGGCCTTCCGCCCCGGCGGCGACGTGATCACGAAGGTCGGCGGCAAGCCGGTCGAGGACTCGGCGCAGCTCGCCGAGCTGATCGCCGCCTACGAGCCGGGCGAGGACGTGCCGGTGGAGGTCCACCGCGACGGCGAGACGCAGGAGATCGAGGTCAAGCTCGGCGAACGACCGCTCAGCCGCGTCGGCGGCTGAATGTGAGGCCGGATGCCGAACTTTGTCGTCCGAGCGCGGGGCCGGATGCCCCGCGGAGGTAACTTTCCCACGTGCTCCAACCCGTCGCGCTGGCCGGCAAGAGCCTGGCGGACTACACGCACCTCGTAGGACGCCCGCTCGTCGACGAGATCCGTGAGCTCGCGGAGCCGCTCCAGGGCCGCCGCGTCGTCCACCTGAGCGCGACAGCGTTCGGCGGCGGCGTCTCCGAGATCCTCTACACGCTCGTGCCGCTGATGCGGGACGTCGGCCTGGACGCCGAGTGGCAGGTGATCTACGGGCGCGAGGAGTTCTTCAACGCCACCAAGATCATGCACAACGCGCTCCAGGGGAACCCGCAGGACCTCACCGGGGAGCAGTGGGCGACCTGGTCGCAGTACAACGAGATGAACGCGCGCGAGCTCGCGCGCGGTTGGGACGTCTGCGTCGTCCACGACCCGCAGCCGGCCGCCCTCTACAAGCTCGTGCCGGAGAAGGCCGAGGGCTGGGTGTGGCGCTGCCACATCGACGTCTCGACGCCCGAACCCGGCCACGATGGAGCGGCTGCTGCCGTTCATCGAGGGCTATCCGCAGACGCTGTTCCACGTCTCCGCCTACGTGCCGGCCGGGCATGAACGGGAACGTCAACATCGTGCCGCCCGCGATCGACCCGCTCGCGCCGAAGAACATGGCCCTGTCGCTCGAGGACGCCATGTACGTCTGCAAGCAGTTCGGGATCGACACGGAGCGCCCGATGATCTGCCAGGTCTCGCGCTTCGACCCGTGGAAGGACCCGCTGGGGGTCATCGACGCGTACCGGATCGTGAAGGCGGAGCGGCCCGACGTGCAGCTCGCGCTGGTCGGCTCGATGGCCTCCGACGACCCCGAGGGCTGGGACTTCTACAACTCGACGCTCGCGCACGCCGACGGCGACCCGGACATCCACATCCTCAACAACTTCAACAACGTCGGCTCGATCGAGGTCAACGCGTTCCAGTCGCTGTCGGACGTCGTGATCCAGAAGTCGACGCGCGAGGGGTTCGGCCTGACCGTGAGCGAGGCGCTGTGGAAGGGGCGGCCGTTCATCGGCGGCAACGTCGGCGGCATCCCGCTGCAGGTGCAGGACGGCGAGACCGGCTACCTGGTCGACAGCGTCGAGGAGTGCGCGGCACGGGTGGGCGCGATCCTCGACGATCCCGGGCTCGGCAGGTCGCTCGGACTGCGCGGCAAGGAGCATGTGCGCGAGCATTTCCTCACACCGCGCTACCTGCGCGACTATCTGAAGATCTTCCACGAGGTCCTGTGATGGCCCAGCCACTCGTCCTCGTATCGAATCGCGGGCCCGTCACCTATGAGGAGGACGGGTCGGTCAAGCGCGGCACCGGCGGGCTGGTGACGGCGCTGACCGGGCTGGCGTCCCACCGCGACGCGATCTGGATCGCCTCCGCCATGACCGACGGAGACGTGCGCGTGGCGGAGGAGCACGGCGGGCGGCCGATCGAGGTCGACGCGCCCGAGGGCGGCACCTACCACGTGCGCTTCGTGGCCTCCGACCCCGAGGCCTACGACCGCTTCTACAACATCTTCGCCAACCCGATGCTCTGGTTCATCCAGCACTACCTGTGGGACCAGAGCAACGCGCCGGACATCCGCCGGCACGAGGTCGAGGCGTACGAGCAGGGCTACCAGGTCGTCAACCGGGACCTGGCGTCGGCGGTGCTGGAGGAGATCGAGGGCCAGGACGAGCCGGTCGTGATGGTCCACGACTACCAGCTCTACACGCTGCCGGCGATGGTGCGCGAGGCGCGTCCGGACGTCTTCCTGCACCACTTCGTGCACATCCCGTGGACGCAGCCGGACGCGTGGCGCGTGCTGCCCTCGTGGATCCGCGACGAGATCTTCTACGGGCTGCTGGCCAACGACATCATCGGCTTCCACACGCGCTCGTACCGGCGCAACTTCCTCCAGTGCTGCCGCGACCTGCTGGACCTCGACGTCGACATGGAGCGCGGCGTGGTGTCGCTGCCGGACCGCGAGGTGTGGGTGCGCGCGTACCCGCTGCCGATCGACTATCGAGGCGACGCGGGCGGTCGCCCGGCGGGACCGCGTGCGGGAGTTCGAGGATCGGCTGCTGCGGCGCCGGCGCGAGTTCTCGATCCTGCGCGTGGACCGCGCGGATCTCTCCAAGAACGTCCTGCGCGGGTTCACCGCCTTCGACATCTTCCTCGAGCAGCACCCGGAGTTCGCCGAGCGGATCACGTTCACGGCGCAGCTGATGCCGTCGCGGACCGACGTGCCGGAGTACGCGGAGTACCTCGAGAAGATCGAGGCGCTGGTGGCGGTGGTCAACCACCGGCACGGGACGCCGGACTGGATGCCGATCGACCTGAAGCTGCGCGACGACCTGGAGGAGGCGGTCGCCTCCTACAAGCACTACGACGTGATGATGGTCAACGCGATGTTCGACGGGATGAACCTGGTGGCCAAGGAGGGGCCGCTGGTCAACGAGCGCGACGGCGTCTCGATCCTGTGCGAGAACACGGGGGCGCACGAGGAGCTGGGCGAGTTCGCGCTGTCGGTGAACCCGTTCGACGTGCAGGAGCTGGCGGACGCGATCTTCTCGGCGCTGACGATGTCGCCGGAGGGGCGGGCGCGGCGGGCCGCGGGGCTGAAGGAGATCGTCACGTCGCGCGATCCGGGCGACTGGATCGACGAGCAGATCGCGGACATCCGCGCGAAGGCGCGGGGCGCGACGGCTTCGGCGTGACGCTGCGACGGCGCGGAACCTCGGGCTTTAGGGAGGCGGGATCGAGGCTGGGGTCGTCTGCTGTCGGCATACCGCGACAGTCTTCAGCCCCGCTCGCGTTCGTCGGCTACGCCACCCTCGAAGCCGAACTCGGTCTGCGCCGGATCAGGCGCCGGTGCCGGCGTCGCGGCCACGGGAGCGGACCCGCCTCCGCCCGTCGCCGGCCCACCGCCGTTCGTCGCCGGCGCTCCGCCGGTCGCGTCCGGCCGCCTTGTCGACCGCCGTCGGTCGCGTCCTCGCCTCGTCCGCGGCCCACCGCGTCTCGTCCGCGTGCGGCCTCGTCGCCGGTCCCCGACGCGGCCGCCCTTCGCCGCCCGCGATCGCGCGCCGTCAGCCGGCGCCGCCGGCTCCGGCGCCCGGCTCCGGCTCCACGATGGCTCGTCGCCGGCCAGCGGCGCCGCCTCGGTCGCCGGCAGCCGCGGGTCGGGCGGGGCCAGGCGCGGCCACGCCACCACCACGGCCACGAGCACGGCTCGCTCCCGCCACCCGGATGACGTTGTCCCAGCGCACGCGACGATGCATGAAAGGGGTAGGTCGGAGGGCCCTGCCGGTTCGCCCCGCACTGCTAGCATGCGCCGCCGCATGGCCACTGAAGCACCTGTCTACGACCTGATCCTGCTGCTCGACACCACGATCGAGCAGGAGCGGCGCGACACGATCCTCGCGAACGTCGAGGACGCCATCGATCGCGCGGGCGAGATCGTCGGCCGGCACGACTGGGGCAACCGGCACCACGGTCTACGAGGTCCGCAAGCACACCGAGGCCGACTACCACCTGCTCCAGTTCCGCGGCCCGTCCGTCGCTGCTCGAGCAGCTGGACCACAACCTGAAGATCACGGACGGCATCCTGCGCTTCCGGATCATCAAGCTCCGCCCGGGCACGCCGCCGCCTCCGGACCTGCGCCCTGCCGCCATGGCCGCGGCCGCGCCGGCTCCCGAGGCCGACGAAACCGAGTAGACCGCAGCCGGACTTCGTGCCGGCTTCGTCAAGATTTCGTCCCAATCTGCGCGTGCTTCGTGGGTTCGCTCCGAACCCACCCCTAGACTCGGCCACCGAGCTTTAGAGAGTCGTGAAAGGAGCCCCTGTGGCCGCCACCAACATCAACCGGGTCATCATCACCGGCAACCTCACCCGCGATCCCGAGCTGCGCTCCACCTCGAGCGGCATGTCGGTGTGCTCGCTGCGGGTCGCCTGCAACACGCGCCGCAAGGACCAGTCGACCGGCGACTGGGTCGACAAGCCGAACTACTTCGACGTGACGGTCTGGGGCGCCCAGGGCGAGAACTGCGCGCGCTTCCTCGCCAAGGGCCGCCCGGTCGCGATCGACGGCCGCCTCGAGTGGCGCGAGTGGCAGGACAAGGACGGCAACAACCGCCAGGCGATCGACATCATCGCCGACGCCGTGCAGTTCCTCGGCGGCCGCGACGACGCGGGGCGGCGGCGGCAACGGCTTCACGCCGCGGTCCGACGTCCCGGCCGACACGAGCGACTTCGCGCCCGCCGGCGCGCCTGCCGCCGGCGGCAGCAGCTCCAGCGCCGGCGACGACGACATCCCCTTCTAGAACCGCCCGCAGCCCGCGCTCCGCTACCCTGTTCGGCGGTCGTCGCCCATGCGTGGCGCGGCCGTCGAACTTCTGTACGCAGTCAAGAGAGGTTTTCGAACGTGGCGAAGCAGCGCAGCCGGCCGACGCGCCGGCGAGATCGCAAGGGCGGGCCCGGCGGCGGGCGCCGCAAGTCCTGCCCGTACTGCCGCGACAAGGTCGAGTTCGTCGACTACAAGGACATCGTCTCCCTGCGCAAGTTCATCTCGGACCGCGGGAAGATCCGCTCGCGCCGGATCACGGGGGCGTGCCGCCGGCATCAGAACCAGATCGCCACGGCGGTCAAGCGGGCGCGTGAGCTGGCGCTGCTGCCTTACGTCGGTGACACGCGCGAGTCGCGCGACGACCGCGACGAGCGCGGCGGCCGCGGCGGGCGAGACCGCGACCGCGATCGCTAGGCCGTCATGCCCCAGGCGATCCTCCTCCAGGACGTGGAGCAGCTCGGCGAGCGCGGCGAGGTCGTCGACGTCTCGAAGGGCTACCTGCGCAACTTCCTGATCCCGCGCAAGCTGGCCGAGCCCGCCACCAAGGGCTCGATCGCCGCCGCCGAGCGACGCCGCGAGGCCGCCGACCGAGCGGTCGCCGACGCCCAGACCAAGGCCCAGGAGAGCGCGGAGCTGCTCAACAAGACGGTCCTCACGATCCCGCACCAGGCGGGCGAGGACGGGCGCCTGTTCGGCTCGGTCACGTCGCAGGACATCGCGGACGCCATCAAGGAGGCCCGCGGCATCACGATCGACCGGCGCGACATCCGGCTCGACGAGCCGATCAAGACGGTCGGCACGCGGATGGTCGAGGTCGAGGTCTCGCCCGGCGTCATCGCGACCATCAAGACGATGGTCACCGAGGACAAGTAGCGCTCTGTTCCAACTCCGCAACAGCTTCGTGACAATTCTGCGGAGCTAGCGGGGCAGGGCCGCCGACCCGGCCCGGAGCGACCGACGGCCGACCTAGACTCGACCGTCCGATGAGCGCCCCCGATCGGACCAACGGCCACGGCTCGTCCTCCTCCGAGGGCGGCGGCCGGCGCGGCTTCGACGGCCCGATCGCGCCGCCCCAGAACCTCGAGGCCGAGCAGTCCGTGCTCGGCGCCGTCCTGCTGTCCGACACGGCGCTGCCCGCCCTGATCATCGACGAGCGGCTCCACCCGGACGACTTCTACCGCGAGGGCCACGGCCGCATCTACCAGGCGATGCTCGACCTGCACACGCTCGGCGAGCCCGTCGACGCGTTGACGCTGGTCGAGCACCTCAAGCAGGCGGGCGACCTCGATTCCGTCGGCGGCCGCGCGGCGATCGACCTGCTGGCCGGCTCGGTCCCCGCGGTCGGCAACGTCCGCCAGTACGCGCGCATCGTGCGCGACAACGCGATGCTGCGGCGCCTCCTGCGCGCGTCCTACGAGATCCAGTCGCGCGTCCACTCCCACGAGGCGCTGCCGCGCGACCTGGTCGACATGGCGGAGCGGGCCATCCTCGAGGTCGCCCACGAGGACAGCCGCAAGGACTTCCGCGCGATCCACGACCTGCTCGAGTCCGAGCTCAACAAGCTCGAGCGCCTCTCACGCGAGGGCAAGGCGATCACCGGCACCGCGTCCGGGTTCGACGACCTCGACACCATCACCGGCGGCTTCCAGGGCGGCAACCTGATCATCCTCGCCGCGAGACCGTCGATGGGAAAGTGCCTGGCCGGCTCAGCGCTCGTCTACGACCCGCGTACCGGCGCTCGCCGGCGCATCGACGAGCTGGTGGCGTCGATCGAGGCCGGCGCGGAGGCCTACGTCGCCGCCGTCGGGCCGGACCTGAGGCTCCGCCCCGCACGCGTCAGCGCCGGCCTGCGGAGTGGGTCGCAGGTCCTGTTCCGCCTGACGACCCATAGCGGCCGCGCCGTCGAGGCGACCGCCAGCCATCCGTTCCTGACGCGCGATGGATGGCGCGAACTGGCCCAACTCGCTAGCGGCCTGGAGATCGCGGTCGCTCCGCGGGACTTCCTCGGCTCATTGAGATTGGAACGCCCGCGTCCTGCCCCACGAGCGCACGGCACGTCGCTCGTTGCGGAGCGGCCCGTGACGTCGCCCGGCCTCGGAGTCGCGTGGGAGCCCGTCGACTCGATCGAACGCATCGGGACGAAGCCGACCTACGACCTGACGGTCCCCGGCGGTCACAACTTCGTGGCCGACGACATCGTCGTCCACAACAGCGCCCTGATGGCGAACTTCGCCGAGAACGCGGCGCTGGAGTCCAAGAAGGCCGTCGCGCTGTTCTCGCTCGAGATGACCGAGTCCGAGCTGGCACAGCGGTTCATCGCCTCGCAGGCGTCGATCCGGGGCGACGACCTGCGCAAGGGCAAGGTGCCGCCTTCGCGCTGGCCGAAGATCCTCCAGGCTTCGAACCGGCTCGCGGAGTCGCCGCTCTACATCGACGACTCGTCCGACCTGTCGGTGCTCGACGTCCGCGCCAAGGCGCGCCGGCTCGCCCAGCAGAACGCAGACGGGCTCGGGCTGATCCTGATCGACTACCTCCAGCTGATGCGGGCCAGCGGCGCGGTCGAGAACCGCGTCGAGCAGATCGGCCAGATCTCGCGCGGCCTCAAGACGCTCGCCCGCGAGCTCGAGGTGCCGGTGATCGCGCTGTCGCAGCTCAACCGCGGTGTCGAGCAGCGGACCGACAAGCGGCCCGTGCTCTCCGATCTTCGCGAGTCCGGATGCCTTGCCGGCGAGACGCTCGTGTACCTGCCGGACGCGGGCGAGCACCGGCGGATCGACGAGCTCGTGGGCATGCGCGACTTCCGCGTTTCGGCGCTCAACACGGACACCTGGAAGCTCGAGTCCTGCCGCGTGTCGAACGCCTTCAGCACCGGTCGCAAACCGGTGTTCGAGCTGCGCACCCGCCTCGGCCGCCGTCTGCGTGCGACCGGGAACCACAACTTCCTCACGGTGGAGGGCTGGCGGCGGCTGGACGAGCTCGCGCCCGGGACCGCACATCGCGATGCCGCGCACGCTGCCGAGCCCGTCGACGCGCACGATGAGCGACGACGAGCTCGCGCTGCTCGGGCATCTCATCGGCGACGGCTGCACGCTGCCGCGGCACGCAATCCAGTACACGACGCGCGAGCGCGAGCTGGCCGAGATCGTGGCCGGCCTCGCCACGCGCGTATTCGGAGACGCCGTGCGCCCCCGCATCAAGGAGGAGCGCGGCTGGCACCAGGTCTACCTGAGCGCGACCGAGCACCTGACGCACGGAAAGCGGAACCCCTTCGCGGCGTGGCTCGACGGCCTCGGCGCCTTCGGCCTGCGATCGCACGAGAAGCGCGTTCCGGCCGAGGTCTTCCGTCAGCCGGCCGAGGCGATCGAGGTGTTCCTCCGGCACCTGTGGGCGACGGACGGCTGCATCTGGACGACCGGGAAGCGATCGCGCGTGTACTACGCGACGAGCAGCGAGCAGCTCGCTCGCGACGTGCAGGATCTGCTGCTCCGGCTCGGGATCTGCGCGACCACACGCATTGTTCCCCAGCAGCGTGGCCGACCGCAGCACCACGTGGACGTGACGGGCAAGCCGGACCAGACGGAGTTCGTCCTCCGCGTTTGGGCGGTCGGCGATCGACGGGAGCGCCAGGCGCTCGCCCTCGCCGACCTGCTGGGCGTCACGCGCGCCGGGACCAACCGTGACGTCGTCCCGGCGGCTGTATGGTCAGCCGTCGTCGAGCCGGCGCGCGTGGCCGCCGGCGTGACGACGCGAGAGATCTTCAAGAGTGCTTGCGCCGTCGTATCGCCGCTCGACACCGCGCAAGAGCAATCTCGGACGAGAGCGAGCTGCGCGTGTCGCCGAGATCGTCGGCGTCAGACGAGCTTCGACGGCTAGCCGTGAGCGATGTCTACTGGGATCGCATCGAGGCGATCGAGCCCGACGGCGAAGCTGAGGTCTACGACCTGACGGTCGATCGACACCACAACTTCATTAGTAATGGAGTGATTACTCACAACAGTATCGAGCAAGACGCGGACCTCGTGATGTTCATCTACCGCGACGAGTACTACCACGACGACTCCGAGCGCGAGGGGATCGCGGACCTGATCATCTCCAAGCACCGCAACGGCGGGCTCGGGACGGTCGAGCTGGCGTTCCAGAAGGAGTTCCCCCGGTTCATGTCGTACGCCGGGGACGACGGATATTGAAGCCCTGCCCCGACAACCGCTGCGACGGCTCCGGCTTCGTCTTCGACGAGCAGACGCGCCGGGCGCGACCATGCTCGTGCCGGCCGGCGCGGATGGCGCGCAAGCGGGCGGCGGCGGTCGCCGGCCGGTTGCCGAAGCGCTTCCGGGAGGTCTCGTTCGACCGCGAGCCCGTCGTCTCGATCGAGCGTCGCAACCCGGCGCTGATCCGCGAGGTGCGCGCGTACGTCAAGGCCGTGGCGGAGCGGCTCGACGAGGGTCGCGGGCTGTGGTTCGTCGGCGACGTCGGGACCGGCAAGACGACGCTCGCGATGCTGGTGTCGAAGGCGGCCATGGAGGCCGACCGGACCGTGGCGATCTACTCGCTGCCGCGGCTGCTCGGCCTCCTGCGCGACTCCTATGACGACGGCTCCGCGTACTCGCTGACCGAGCTGATCGAGCGGCTGTGCTCGGTCGACCTGCTGCACATCGACGACGTCGGCGCCGAGCAGAGCTCGGCTTGGGTGCTCGAGCAGCTCTACACGATCGTCAACACCCGGTACGAGGACGGCCGGGCGATGCTGGTCACGACCAACCTCGACCCCGAGTCCCTGGCGGCTCAGATCGGCGCTCGCACGGTTTCGCGGCTGCATGAGATGTGCGGCCAGCCGCTCGGGATGTTCGGCGGCGACGAACGACGTGATCGCGACTTCGTGATGCCCGTCGCCACGGCGACCGACGACGACGCGTTCTGGGAGGGCGGCACCCCGCCGCGCTACGGGCGCGGGTCGGGCGGGTCCGTATCCTGATAATCCGCAATGGCCGGAATCGTCATCGTGGGCGCCCAGTGGGGCGACGAGGGCAAGGGGAAGATCACCGACCTGTTCGCCGAGCACGCGGACATGGTGATCCGCTTCCAGGGCGGCAACAACGCCGGCCACACGATCGTCCGCGACGGCGGCACGACGTGGAAGTTCCACCTGATCCCGTCCGGGATCCTCTATCCCGGACGGCTGTGCGCGATCGGCAACGGCGTCGTGATCGACCCCAAGGTGCTGACCGGCGAGCTCGACGACCTGCGGGCCAAGGGCGTCGACCTCTCGGGCCTGCGCATCAGCGCCAACGCGCACCTGATCATGCCTTACCACTCGCTGCTCGACCACGCCGGCGAGGCGAAGCTCGGCAAGCTCCAGATCGGCACCACGCGCCGCGGCATCGGGCCCTGCTACGCCGACAAGGCGGCCCGGCTCGGCATCCGCGTGCAGGACCTGCTGGACGAGAAGATCCTGCGCAAGAAGATCGCCGCCGCGCTCGAGCCCAAGCGGCTCCAGCTGCGCCCGTACGCCAAGTCGCCCGAGCTCGACCTCCAGTCGATGACCGAGGACTACCTGACCTACGGCCACCGGATCGAGCAGTACATCACCGACACCGCGCGGCTGACCTGGGACGTGCTCGACGGCGGCGGCACCGTCCTCTTCGAGGGCGCCCAGGGCACGCTGCTCGACATCGACCACGGCACCTATCCCTTCGTCACCTCCTCCAACGTCGTGGCCGGCAGCGCCTGCGCCGGCGCCGGCGTCGGCCCGAAGGACATCGACGAGGTGTGGGGCGTCGCCAAGGCCTACGCGACCCGTGTCGGCTCCGGCCCGTTCCCGACCGAGCTCGACGATGACCTCGGTCACGCGATCCGCGAATCGGGCGGCGAGTACGGGACCACGACCGGCCGCGCCCGCCGCGTCGGCTGGATCGACCTCGTGGCGCTGCGCTACGCGGCCCGCATCAACGGGCTCGACCACCTGGTCATCACCAAGCTCGACGTCCTCACCGGCCTCGGCGCGCTCAACGTGTGCACGCGCTACCGCGGCATCGAGGAGGCGAGCTTCGACGCCTACCCCTACCACCAGACCGTGATGCACCAGGCGGGCGGCGACTACGAGCAGCTGCCCGGCTGGGACGAGGACATCGGCGACTGCCGCGACGAGCGCGACCTGCCGCAGGCGGCGCGCGACTACCTCGCCTACATCGCCGACTTCGTCGGCGTGCCGATCGGCCTGGTCAGCGTCGGCCCGGGCCGCGACCAGACGTTCTTCACCGAGGCGGGCCGCGACAGCGCCGCAGCCCGCACCTTTGCTCCGGCTTAGGTCTTGATCACACGGGTGTCCACGATGAAGTCGTGGAGCGCCCGGTTCTCCTCGTCCCACAGCGGCCACAGCACATCGAGAAGGCTGGCCAGCCCGAAGGTGAGGCTGCTCGCGATGCCGAACAGCAGCGCCTTGACCGCCACCTCGCGCAGCATCGCCCAGCCGAACGTCATCTGCTGGCCCTTGGCCCGCACGACGCGGATGTTGAGGACCATGCGCCCGAGCGTCTGCCCGTTCGTGCGCGCCATCATCGCCGGGGCGTAGAGGAACGCCACGATCGTCACGCAGAGCGTCGCGAACAGCAGGCCGACGATGATCGACACCACCCCGACGTTCTCGTCCGCGAAGAAGCCGATCGAGAACGGCGCCGTGATCGCGATCAGGAGCACGATGCTGCCGACGCCCACGATCACGCCGTCGATCAGGGCCGCGCCCACGCGCGACCACCAGCCGGCGAGCACGTGGCGTCCGCTGACCGCGCCGGACGTCGCCGCAACCGGCGGCCCGCCCGCTCCCGGCGGGGGCGTGGTGGCGTAGCCGGGCGTCTCGGGGGCGCCGCGCAGGGGATCGCCGGACTCCAGGCCGCTGGACTCGCTCGGTGGGCGCTCGGTCATGCGCGCGACTCTACCGTCGCCCGCAGCGCCTCCACCACCCGCTCGCCGGCCCGCCCGTCGCCGTAGAGCGGCGGCCGCTCCTCCGGCAGCGGCCGCTCGAGCGCGGCCACGGCGGCCGAGGCGTCGAGGTCGACGAGCGTGTTCCAGCCGACGTCGACGGTCTCCGTCCACTCGGTCGTCGAGCGCAGCGTCACGCACCGCACGCCGGCCAGGTAGGCCTCCTTCTGGACGCCGCCGGAGTCGGTGAGCATCGCGCGCGCGTGCAGCAGCAGCGCCATGAAGTCGAGGTAGCCGAGCGGCGGCACCAACCGGACACCGCGCTCCAGCCGCTCGTAGCAGGCCGGCGGCCTCGAGCCGCGCGCGCGTGCGCGGATGCAGCGGCAGCACCAGCGGCCCGGGCACGGCCAGCAGCAGCTCGACGAGGCGCTCGAGCCGCGCCGGATCGTCGACGTTGCCGGCCCTGTGGGCGGTGGCCAGCAGGTACTCGCCGGGCCGCACCCCGCAGGCCTCGAGCGCCTGCGTGCGCTCGCGCGCACGCGGCGCCAGCAGCTGCGCCACGTCGACCATCACGTCGCCGACCACGACCACCTCGCCCGCCACCCGCTCGCCTCGCAGCGTGGCCGCCGAGTGCTCGGACGAGCACAGCAGCAGCGAAGCCGCGTGGTCGGCCAGGACGCGGTTGAGCTCCTCCGGCATCGTCCGGTCGTACGAGCGCATGCCCGCCTCCACGTGCGCCACCGGCACGCCCGCCTGGGCGCCGGCCAGCGCGCCCGCCAGAGTCGAGTTCGTGTCGCCGTAGACGAGCAGCACGTCAGGCGCCTCGGCGGCCAGCAGCGGCTCCAGCGCGGCCAGCATGCGGGCGGTCTGGGAGGCGTTGCTGCCACCGCCGAGATCGAGCCGGTGGTCGGGCCGCGGGAGCCCCAGCTCGTCGAAGAAGACCTGCGAGAGCTCCTCGTCGTAGTGCTGACCCGTGTGGACCAGCACCTCGCGCGCGCCCGCGCGAAGCCGGTCCGAGACGGCGGCCGCCTTCACGAACTGCGGGCGGTTCCCGATTACCGTGAATACCAGCACGAAACGTGGGTAGGAGCCTGTCTAGACATGTCGATCCTGTTCGACAACGTCCGCGGCACGGTACAAGGCGTGCTCGCCGGCGTCGGCCACGTGCTCTGGTACGTGGACTGGCACACCGGCGGCCAGACGACGCGGCCGCGCTAAGCAGTCGCGCCGGCGAGCTCGCGCTCGATCCGCCGTGCCAGGCGCTCGCCCGCGTCGGCGGTGACCGGGCCGGGAGCCAGGGCGATGTCGTCGACCGCGGAGATCGGCATGACCTCGCGCACGGTCGAGGCGATGAACGCCTCCTCGGCCGCCGCGACGTCGTCGAGCGTGCAGGGCTGCTCCTGCGCGTCGCACTCCTCGATCACGTACGTGCGCGTGATCGAGGCCAGGATGCGGTCCTCGAGCGGCGGCGTCAGCAGGCGGCCGCCGGAGACCCAGAAGAACGTCCACGTCGGCCCCTCGAGCACGCGACCGTGCGGCGTGACCAGCAGCGCCTCGTCGAACCCGCGCTCGCGCGCGAGCCGGCCGGCGAGCATGTTGCCGGCGTAGGAGAGCGTCTTCAGGCCGTCGAGCACGCGCGTCGGCGAGTAGGTGATCGTGGCCACGCGAGCCGAGGCCAGCCGCTCCGGCATCGGCTCGATCGTCAGGATCCGGCGCCCGCCGCGGGTGAGCACCACCCGCATCAGCGCGTCGACCGGCCCCGCGGCGTCGAGCAGCGCGCCGATCTCCGCGCGCAGCGCGTCGTCGTCGTAGGGCAGCCGCAGGCCGGCGCACGTGCGGCCGAGCCGCGCCAGGTGGTCGGGCAGCGCGAACGGCCGGCCGCTGTAGAGGCGCATGACCTCGAACCCGCCGTCACCGCGGGTGAGGCCCTCGTCGGTGACCGGGATGCGGGCCTCCTCGGCCGGCCCGATGGCTCCGTCGACGCTCGCGAGCATGGGCGGCAGGCTACCGCCCGAGATCGCCGGGAGGACCTCGACCTGGTCGTCGCCGCCGACCGGCGTCTCCTGGCTGCAGAGCTCGCCGTTCACGAACACGTTGATGTGGCGGCGCAGAACGCCGCGCTCGTCGAGGATCCAGCCCTTGGCCGCCGGGTTCGCGCGCTCGAGCTCGACGAGCAGCTCGCCGACCGAACCGCCCTCGATCGCGTGCTCCGCGCGGTCGCCCGCGAGCTGTTTGAGCGGACCCCTGAGCCGCACCAGTGCCATGCCCTGATCCTACGAGGCTTGACATATGCCTATATCGGCATATGATTGTCGGCGTGGCACGAGCAGCGACCACAGCCGATGCGTTCAACGCGGTGGCCGAGCCCCGGCGACGGCAGATCCTCGACGTCCTCGCCGGCGGGGAGCGCCCCGTCAACGACCTGGTGCAGCTGCTCGGCCTGGCCCAGCCGCAGGTGTCCAAGCACCTGCGCGTGCTCCGGGAGGTGGGAGCCGTGGACGTGCGAGACGAGGGACGCCGGCGCCTGTACCGGCTCAACGGACATGCGCTCAAGCCCATCCACGACTGGGTGAAGAACTACGAGCGTTCGTGGTCGGAGCGGTTCGACCAGCTGGACGTCGTGCTGGAAGATCTCAAGCGAGAGGAAGATGGAGATGTCGGAGATGACGAGTAGCGGCTCGGCGAAGGTGACGCTCCCGACCGACGAGCAGATCCTCATCACGCGCGAGTTCGACGCGCCGCCCGATGTGGTCTACAAGGCCTGGACCACGCCCGAGCTGGTCCGCCGCTGGTGGGCCGGCCGGCGCGGCGAGATGAAGGTCGTGGACATCGACCTGCGCGTCGGCGGCTCCTGGCGCTACGTGATGATCGCCCACGGCGAGTTCGAGGTCGCCTTCCACGGCGAGTACCGCGAGATCGTGCCGGGCGAGCGGATCGTGACCACCGAGGTCTACGAGGGCGCTCCGCCGGCGCCCGAGGGCGAGGACGTGCTCAACGTCATCACCTTCACCGAGGTCGAGGGCCGCACGCTGCTCGAGCTGCTGGTGAAGACGCCCTCCAAGCAGGTGCGCGACATGATCGTCGACTCCGGCATGGAGGGCGGCCTCCAGGAGCAGATGGAGATCCTCGACGAGTTCTTCCCACGCTCGCCTACTGAACCCACAGCTGGTCGAGCAGCGGGCCCCACAGCGGATGCTGTTGGTAGTTGCCGACGCGGCCGGACACGAGAACCACCGTCCGGCGGTTCACGAGCGGCACGACGGGCGCCGCGTCGGCGATACGGCGGTAGGCGCGCTCCCAGAGCGCGCCTGCCTCGGGCCGCGCGCCGCGGACGCTGCTGCCAGCTCGGCGTCGACGCCGCGATCGCAGAACGCGGAGAGATTCGGGTTGCCACCGGACAACGGGTGAATCAGTCGCAGAGGAACAGCGGCGCGAAGATCGACGGCGTGGCGATGTCCGCGAGGTACCCCTCGATGCCGATCTGCGGGGGCGTGGGCGACTTGGCGAGCGCGTCCCGATAGATGCCGTAGTCGACGTCGAGTAGGTGGTGGAGCTCGAATAGCCCAGGTCGCGGAGCAGACCGACGAAGTAGCGGGTGATCGCACGCTTCTGGCGGTAGCCCCATACGGTCACGGGCATGCCCGCGGTTCCGGACCGCGCGATCAGGCGCCGCGCGCGGTCGACGTCCGGCGCGATCCAGCCGCCACCCGGATCGGGCGTGATCGTGTACCGGCACTGCGGCTCGTAGCTCGGAAAGCCGGGCGGCAGGACCTGGCACGTGGGCTGGGCGAGCTCAGGGCCTCCGGCGAGCTCGGCGATCTTGCGCCCGTCGATCGCGTAGTTGACGGCGTGCCGCACACGCGGGTCGTCGAACGGCGGCGTGCGGGCGTTGAGGAACATGTAGTCCAGCTCCGGAGCCGCATCGCTGTAGAGCCGGCCGGGATTGCGAGCCGCGATGGCCGGGAGGCGGCCCGCCGGAAGCGGTTCTCCGAAGGCGTTGTCGAGGACCACGAGATCCGCGTCTCCCCGCTCCACCGCGGTCACCTGGGCGTCGATCGCGTCGCGGGTACGGAGCACGACCTCGTCGGCGAACCCGTCCGGCCGGGCGTCTTGCGACCACACGTGGAACTGCGGGTTGCGGACGAGCCGCACGCCGGTCGCAGGGGTGAAGCTCGCGATCCGGTACGGCCCGGTCCCGGGCGGCGGCAGCCTCGTGCCGAACGGACGCGCGGCAGGCACGAAGGACGCGAACGGATATGTGAGCCTGTCGAGGAGGTCGGGGTCGGGCGATGTGAGGTGGATGGTGATCGTCCGGGTCCGCGCGTCGGTGACGATTCCGTGCGAGAGGTCGCACGCCGCGGGCCGCCGGATGCAGGCGGGGACCCCGACGATGTGGCCGTAGAAGTTGGGTAGCAAGCGGTGCCGGCGCAGTAGGTCCTCGAGCGCGGCGCGAAAGTCCGTCGGGCTGACGGCGGTGCCGTCGGAATAGCGGATGCCGGGCCGCAGCCTGAAGACGTACGTCCTCCCGTCTGTGCTCGGGGCGGGGACGTCGACGGCGAGGTTGCCGACGAGCACGCCGAACGCCGAGCCGCCCGCCCGCCGGTACGTCACCAGGCCGTCATATGCCAGCGACAGCGCCTGGTGCACGGCCGTGTCGGCGTAGCTGCCCGGCTCGATGCGGGGGTACGTGATGCGATTGGTCTCCACCGTCAGCGTCCCGCCGCGATGGCTCGCCGGTGAGGCGAGCGCTGCCGTCCAGACCGAGCCGTCCGACACCGCAAGCGCGCTCGGGCTGCTCTCGATCTCGATCGCCCGCCTCCGCCGCGTCGTAGGGTCGATGCGCCACACCGTTCCGCTTCCGCTGTCGGCCACCCACACCGCGCCGTCCCCGAACGCGATCGCGCTGGGATCCTGTCCGACCGCGATGACGTCGGTGACGGAGTCAGTGGCCGGGTCGATGCGGGAGACGGTCGCGTCCTGGCGGTTCGCGACCCATGCCGCCCCTGCGCCGACCGCGACGCCGACTGGGCGATGCCCGACGCCGATCGTGGCCGCGATGTCACCCGACCGCGGCTCGATCCGATAGACGCGGCCGCCCTCCTCGCTCGCGACCCACACCGAGCCGGCCCCGACGCCGATGGCCGTCGGTCCGGCTCCGAGGCCGATCCGCTCCGGGAAGCACGGCCGGCCAGGTCGATCCTGGTGACCGTGCGGTCGACCTCGGAGCCCACCCAGAGCGCCCCCTCCCCGACGGCGACCGCTCGCGGGGCGTTGGCGACCACGACGCTCCCCAGCTCGCGGTTCGTCGTCGGATCGATCCGGGCCACGGCCCGCGCCGAGGGGAGCGTGACCCACAGCGACCCGGCGCCGAACGCGAGCCCGGCCGGATCGCCGCGGAGCGGGATCGTCACGGTCGGTCGGCCCGGATCGACCCGTGAGATGGTGGCGTCGCCGGCATTGGCGACCCAGGTCGACCCGCCGCCCACGGCGATCGCCCGCGGCGCACGGCCGACCGGGTACTGGGCCGTGATGCCGCGCCCCGTGGAGTCGATCAGTCCGACCGTGTTCTCGTCGATCCGGGCGAGGCGATCCGGGCCGGTCCAGCGGCTCACCGCGAAGGCCGCGAGCCCGCCGGCGATCGCCAACACGGCGGCCACGACGACCACGCGGCGGACCGGCGGCGCACGGCCTGAGGCGGCGGGTTGCGTCACCGTGGCGGTCGCTTTAGGCGGGGCGTCAAGTACCGGGTCCTGGCGCAACACGGCGTCGTGCAGGCGACGGAGCTCGGGACCGGGCTCGACGCCGATCTCCTCCACGAGCACGCGGCGCGCATCGCGATAGGCGGCCAGCGCCTCAGCCTGCCTTCCGGAGCGGTAGAGCGCGAGCATGCGCTGGATGTGCAGCCGCTCCTGGAGCGGATGAGCCGCGACGAGCGCTTCGAGCTCCCCGATCACCTGCAGGTGCCGTCCGCAGACGAGGTCCTCGTCGATGGCCAGCTCGCTGGCGCGAAGCCACAGCTCCTCGAGCCGGCGGATCTCGGCAGCCGCGAACGGCTCGCCGACGACGTCGGACAAAGCGTCGCCGCGCCAGAGGGCGAGCGCTTCGCGCGCCGCTCCGTTCGCGCCGCCGCCGCCCGCGGCGTCGACGAGGCTCTCGAACCGCTCCGCATCGACGTCCTCTGCGGCGAGTCGCAGCTCGTAGCCGCGACCGCGCGTCAGGATCTCCGCGGTGTCGCCGGCCAGCGCCTTGCGGAGCTGGGAGACGTAGAGCTGGATCATCTTCGGCGCGCTGTCCGGTGGCTCGGCGCCCCACAGCCCTTCAACCAGCCGATCGACGGAGACGGTCCGGTTCACCTGGAGCGCGAGCATGGCCAGGACGGCGCGCTGCTTCGTGGGGCCCAGCGGGACCGGACGGCCGTCGAGGGTCGCCTCGATCGGGCCCAGGAGCTGGAGGTCTAGTGCCACGGGAGTTCCGGGTGGCCTGCGGGACGAGCCTACTCCTCCTGCGGGGGGCCGACCGGGCATGAACCCCGGGTCGACCGCGCGTATACCGCCCCCCGGCAGCGTCCATCGCGCCCCGTCAGACGACCTCCAAGGAGGCAGCCGTGAAGTCCCAGCTCCTCGCTCGCTCCGTGGCCGCGACGCTCGCGATCACGACGCTCGCCGCACCGGCGGCGCTTGCCAGACCGATCGACAGCTACAACGCGATGCCGGCGCCCACTGCCACTCCGACGACGATTGCCGTGCCCATCGACGACGGCTTCGACTGGGGCGCAGCGGGCATCGGCGCCGCCGTCGCCGTCAGCATCGTCGCGCTGACCGCCGGCGGAGTCCGCATGCGGCCGAGAAGTCACGGCTTGACGTAGACCGACACGTGGGAGGGGCTGAGGGCCGTGAACGGCTCCCGGCCCCACCCCGCCCAGCGGTCCTCGAGCCGCATGCCCGCGATCCGCGCCATCAGGTCGAGCTCGGCCGGCCACGCGTACCGCATCTCGATCGGGTTCGACTCCACGCGGCCGTCGGCGAACTCGTAGTGACGGCCGCTCAGGCCCTGCCTGACGACGTCGTAGACGTAGTAGGACATGCCGTCGGGATCGGCTCGCCACGGCAGCACGGTCTGGCCGAGCGGCAGGCGCTGGAGCTCGGGCACACGTGCCTCGATCACGAACCGCCCGCCGCTCGATAGATGGGCGGCGGCGTTCTCGAAGCACGCGACCTGGCCGTCCTGCGTGGTCAGGTTGAAGATCGTGTTGAAGACGAGGTAGACGAGCGAGAACTCGCCCTCGACGCGCGTCGCCGCCATGTCGCCGACCAGCGCGTGGATCCGGTCGGCCCCGGGCTTCTCACGCAGTCGGGCGAGCATGTGCTCGGAGTTGTCGATCCCGACGACGCGCACGCCGCGCTCGGCCAGCGGCAGCGCGATCCGGCCGGTGCCGACCGCGAACTCGAGCACCGCCCCGTCGCCGGCGAGCTCGGCCAGGCGGTCCGCGGCCGCGGCGACCTCGGCGGGATCGAACACCCCGCCCGAGTCCTTGTCATAGGCCGCCGCGATGTGCTCGCCGAAGTACCCCTCTTCGCCTCCCACGCTTCCTAGCGTATCCCCGCCGCCGGGATCACCCCGACCGGATGATTGCGGCTCACTCCCGCCGTGATGGGGTCTTGTCCCGCGCCCCGACAGGGAGACGAGCATGCCGAAGCCGTTCAAAGGAGTCGTCAACGTCGACATCCGGCAGTCCGTGCCGGATTGGGAGCCCTTCCTCCAGCCCAAGGCGCCCGAGGGCGCCCCCAACGTGCTGATGATCGTGTGGGACGACGTCGGCTACGGCTCGATGGACGTCTTCGGCGGCCCGATCGCGACGCCCACGATGCGGCGCATCGCGGACGCGGGCCTTCGCTATTCCAATTTCCACACGACCGCGCTCTGCTCGCCGACGCGCTCGAGCCTGCTCACGGGACGCAATGCCACGAGCAACAACATGGCCTGCATCACCGAGGGCTCGGCCGGCTTCCCCGGGTTCTCCGCGCGGATCCCGTTCGAGAACGGCACGATCGCGGAGGTGCTCAACGAGCAAGGCTGGAACACGTACGCGATCGGCAAATGGCACCTGACGCCTGCGGACGAGGTCGACCTGTCGGCGTGGAAGGCGCGCTGGCCGCTCGGCCGCGGGTTCGAGCGCTACTACGGCTTCCTCGGCGGCGAGACGAACCAGTGGTATCCGGACCTCGTCTACGACAACCACACGATCGCGCCGCCGGCGGCTCCCGAGGACGGCTACCACCTCTCGAAGGACCTGTCCGACAAGGCGATCGAGTTCGTTCGCGACTCGAAGGCGGTCGCGCCCGACAAGCCCTGGTACATGTACTACTGCCCGGGCTGCGCCCACGCGCCGCACCACGTGTTCAAGGAGTGGGCGGACCGGTATGAGGGCCGCTTCGACGAGGGCTATGAGGCGATCCGGGCGACGATTCTCGAGAACCAGAAGAAGCTCGGGCTGCTGCCCGCCGATACCGAGCTGTCGCCGATCAACCCGCACGGCGAGCCCGACGCGACCGGCCCCGACGGCCAGCCGTGGCCGCAGCTGGACTTCGTGCGCCCGTGGGACTCGCTGACGGACGACGGAGAAGCGCCTGTTCGCGCGCATGGCCGAGGTCTTCGCGGGCTTCGTCTCCTACACCGACGACCAGATCGGGCGGCTGATCGACTACCTGGAGGAGTCCGGGCAGCTCGAGAACACGATCATCATGGTCGTCTCCGACAACGGCGCCAGCGGCGAGGGAGGCCCGAACGGCTCGGTCAACGAGAACAAGTTCTTCAACAACATCCCCGACGACATCGAGGACAACCTGCGCCGGCTCGATGACCTGGGCGGCACGAGCACCTACAACCACTACAACACCGGCTGGGCGTGGGCCTTCGATACCCCGTTCCCGTACTGGAAGCGGTTTGCCGGCTACGAAGGCGGCGTCTCGGACATCCTGCTCGTCTCCTGGCCGAAGGGGATCGACGCGACCGGCGACGTGCGCGAGCAGTACGTCCACGCGGTCGACCTCGTCCCGACGATCTACGACATGCTCGGCATCGACCCGCCGGAGGTGCTCAAGGGCTACACGCAGAGCCCGATCGAGGGCGAGAGCATCGCGCGCTCGTTCGCCGACCCGGCCGCGGCCGGGCGCGAGACGCAGTTCTACTCGATGCTCGGGATGCGCTCGCTCTATCACCAGGGCTGGCTCGCGAACACGCTGCACCCGCCGATCTCCGGCTGGGGGAAGTTCGAGCTCGACGAATGGGAGCTCTACAACCTCGCCGAGGACCGCTCCCAGATCCACAACGTCGCCGCCGAGCACCCCGAGAAGCTCGAGGAGCTGAAGGGACTCTGGTGGTACTACGCGGGGATCTACAAGGGCCTGCCGCTCGATGACCGGACCGCGCTCGAGATCATCTCGGACGTGCGACCGCAGCCGAGCGAGCCGCGTGACCGCTACGTCTACTACCCGGGAGCGGCCGAGGTGCCGGAGTCGGTCTCGGTCAACGTCCGGCGGCGCTCGTTCACGATCGCCGCGGCGGTGGACATCCAGACGCCCGAGGCCGAGGGTGTGCTCTTCTCCCAGGGCGCGCGAGCCGGCGGCCACGCGCTCTTCTTGAAGGACGGGCGGCTTCACTACACCTACAACTGGCTCAGCGAGAAGGAGCAGACCGTCAGCTCGGGCGCGGAGGTGCCCAGCGGCAGCCACGTCCTCACGGCGGAGTTCCAGAGGACGGGCGAGGACCAGAAGACGATGAGCGCCACCGGAACGCTGACGCTGTACATCGACACCGCCGCGGTGGGCAGCGGCGAGCTGATGACCCAGCCGGGGATGTTCGGCCTGAGCGGCAGCGGAGTGTCCGTGGGACGCGGCAACGGCTCATCGGTCTCCTCCGACTACGAGGGGCCGTTCCCCTTTGTCGGCGGCACGATCGAGCGCGTCGTGATCGATGTCAGCGGCGACCACTACGTCGATCACGAGAAGGAGGTGCTCGCGTACCTGGCGCGCGACTAGGTCTCGTCCGGAAGGCGTTTCCTCATGCCCCCGCCAGGAATCGAACCTGGAACCTTCGGATTAAGAGTCGCCGCCCGGGGCGGGCTCGGTTTGGCTCTGTAGAGCCAAATACGGGCGGTGGAATGGGTCCCAGGTCGGGTCACTTCTGCTGTAGTCGGGGACCTCGTTCGGGACCCGTTGCTCGGGCGAGATCGTAGCTCAGTAAGGCCGCTCGGCGCGCTTGGCAGGCAGGTCACGGTCCTGGCCCAACTCATTCACGCCTTTACGGCACTCTTGTGACCGGCCGCGCCGAGCCCGGACCGGCTGGGCCGGCGCGGCACCCTCTCTCAGATGAACTCGTGACCGCGTTCCGTCGACCGGCGCGTGTACAACTTCGGCCCGTAGTCCGACGGATCTCCGTCATCCGCGAACCAAGAAGCAGTTTCCTGGCGGCGTCCGGACTCACCACCCGGACGCCGCTCGGCGCATCGCACTACATTCCGTCCGGGAGCGTTGCCAGTATCCGTCTGCTGCGGGGTGGTGCCCGCGGCTCTCTATCCACGCGGATGACAGGAGGTCTCACATGAGTCCAGGTGATGGGCCCGGAAGCCCGCATATCACGCTGACGGTCAAGTCGACGTCGGGATCGTTCTCGGAGGACTTCAACCGCAACAACAAGGCGCAGAAAATCCTCGACGAAGCGATCCGCCGCTTCGGACTGAACCCCGGAGGATCCGTGACGTACGTCCTGCGCCGCGAGAGCGACAGTCGAGTGCTCTACGCCGTCGGAGAAGCTGGAGGACCTCGGGCTGGCCGACGGCGACGTCGTGATCGTCCAGACGAGCCAGGCCCAAGACGGATAGGCCGCCGTGCATCCCGACGACGTCGCAGAGCACGTCGTCGCGGAGGTCGCCGAGCTCGAGCGCCGGCTGCAGGCCACGCCCAGCTCGGCGTCACGCGCGTCGCGCTCGAGAACGACACGGACCTCTACCTGCATTTCCACAAGGAGGAGCGCCCCCGGATCGAGGCCACCCTGCCAGCCGCCAGGCCGCGGGCTCGGCGGTCAGCCGGTGTCCGTCCGCTACGCCGCCGTCGACCTAGGTCGCAAGACCGAACGCGAGCTCATTCTTTACATGGAGTGCGAGCCCCCCCCCCCCCCCCCCCCCCCCCCCCCCCCCCCCCCCCCCCCCCCCCCCCTTTTTTTTTTTTTTTTTTTTTTTTTTTTTTTTTTTTTTTTTTTTTTTTTTTTTTTTTTTTTTTTTTTTTTTTTTTTTTTTTTTTTTTTTTTTTTTTTTTTTTTTTTTTTTTTTTTTTTTTTTTTTTTTTTTTTTTTTTTTTTTTTTTTTTTTTTTTTTTTTTTTTTTTTTTTTTTTTTTTTTTTTTTTTTTTTTTTTTTTTTTTTTTTTTTTTTTTTTTTTTTTTTTTTTTTTTTTTTTTTTTTTTTTTTTTTTTTTTTTTTTTTTTTTTTTTTTTTTTTTTTTTTTTTTTTTTTTTTTTTTTTTTTTTTTTTTTTTTTTTTTTTTTTTTTTTTTTTTTTTTTTTTTTTTTTTTTTTTTTTTTTTTTTTTTTTTTTTTTTTTTTTTTTTTTTTTTTTTTTTTTTTTTTTTTTTTTTTTTTTTTTTTTTTTTTTTTTTTTTTTTTTTTTTTTTTTTTTTTTTTTTTTTTTTTTTTTTTTTTTTTTTTTTTTTTTTTTTTTTTTTTTTTTTTTTTTTTTTTTTTTTTTTTTTTTTTTTTTTTTTTTTTTTTTTTTTTTTTTTTTTTTTTTTTTTTTTTTTTTTTTTTTTTTTTTTTTTTTTTTTTTTTTTTTTTTTTTTTTTTTTTTTTTTTTTTTTTTTTTTTTTTTTTTTTTTTTTTTTTTTTTTTTTTTTTTTTTTTTTTTTTTTTTTTTTTTTTTTTTTTTTTTTTTTTTTTTTTTTTTTTTTTTTTTTTTTTTTTTTTTTTTTTTTTTTTTTTTTTTTTTTTTTTTTTTTTTTTTTTTTTTTTTTTTTTTTTTTTTTTTTTTTTTTTTTTTTTTTTTTTTTTTTTTTTTTTTTTTTTTTTTTTTTTTTTTTTTTTTTTTTTTTTTTTTTTTTTTTTTTTTTTTTTTTTTTTTTTTTTTTTTTTTTTTTTTTTTTTTTTTTTTTTTTTTTTTTTTTTTTTTTTTTTTTTTTTTTTTTTTTTTTTTTTTTTTTTTTTTTTTTTTTTTTTTTTTTTTTTTTTTTTTTTTTTTTTTTTTTTTTTTTTTTTTTTTTTTTTTTTTTTTTTTTTTTTTTTTTTTTTTTTTTTTTTTTTTTTTTTTTTTTTTTTTTTTTTTTTTTTTTTTTTTTTTTTTTTTTTTTTTTTTTTTTTTTTTTTTTTTTTTTTTTTTTTTTTTTTTTTTTTTTTTTTTTTTTTTTTTTTTTTTTTTTTTTTTTTTTTTTTTTTTTTTTTTTTTTTTTTTTGCTCAATCGCCCGCCGTCTCGTCGTGCTCGAGCACGGCGGCCAGAGCGACTGGTCGACATCATCCACTCTCGGTCCTCGCTCCACCGCTTCGCACTCGACGCAGTGCGTGCAGATAGGGACCTCGGCGTAGCGGTCGGCCTCGTGCTTCTCGGAGCTCCCGCGGCGTCCGCGCCGTTTGCACGCGGTAGCACCGAGGATCCTCAGGGAACTGGACCAGACTAATCTCGCGCAGCTCGGCCGTGTGAACCTCGCGGTAGCAGTAGACGCCGTCGTACCGGGTGCCCGGAATATGGTCGCAGTCGAAGTCGTCGGCTCCGCACACCGAGCACCGTCCGAGCGTCGGCCCAGCGAAGCTGAGTCCGAGCCGTTGGTGGAGGGCCAGGACGCCGCATGGCACAGTCCAATAGCCGTCTTCTGACGATGTCATCGGCACTCGAAGGTCTCCGCGACGTGGCGCCCGATGACGTGGGCTTCCGTGAAGCACTGCGCGTGGCCAGCGCGATCGACGAGGAACGCGTCCACAAAGCGTTCGATCGCCTGGCGAAATAGGGCCTCGGCCGCGCGTGGGTCCGAGCGTTCTGCGAGAAAGGCCTCGTATCGCAAGCGCCGGGCTTGTCGCGCTAGAACGGCGCGGGAAGCAGCGGCTCGTAGTACGCCGCGTAGCCGCTGATTCGCCGCTGATCGTCCCTTATTCGGGCTGGGGCCACTTCCGCTTCGACGCTGCTGTCGCTGGCCGGCGCAGGTGATTCAAGTTGCGGCGCCTCACGCAGCCACTCGACCAGTTCGTCCGCGGGCCCCTCGACTTCTTTGATTACCGTGCGCGACGATGTCTCGTCAACCACGACCTCGCGGTACCTCACAACCGGCATCCTTGACTTCCCCTGCTGCCGCGCGCGATCGATCCAGACTTGGACCTGATTCGCGATGAGCGTCGCGACCACTCCTGCCGGCACCGAGAGCACAAGGGGCAGAACCCAGTCGGCGTCATGTTCGGAGTAGTGGCCTGCCTTTGCTCCGCTGGGAACGACGATCTCGACGTCAAGCCCAGACTGCTTCGCCTTGACTCGGAGCTCCTGCGTGCCGGTTCGAAACCCCGCAACCGGCTGTCCGTCGACCTGAGAAACGGCGTCCGGAAATAGGACTAGGGCATTAGCGCGACGCTTCCGGAGGAGCTCGTCGCGAGCAGGTAGATGCTCCGGCGCAGGGCGGGTCGTCGTCCGCAGTGGCATCGCATTCACAGTAGTCGCGCGGACGGCTGAAATTGTCTGTAGGCGCCGCCTGAATACTGGGCCACCTGCGCCGGTCTAAAACTGGTCCACTCGGCGCAGGGCCGGAGCCATCCTGCCGGCTTGACCCTGGCTCGATCAAGAGGTCCAGACCGGGAGAAGGCAGTTGCTTGACGTGGAGCAGTGGGCGGAGATCAGGCGGATGGCGAAGGTCGAGCGGCGATCGCAGCGGGAGATTCACCGCCTGACCGGATCCACCGCGCCACCATCCGTCGCGCGCTCGCCGCACACCAGCCGCCGAGCTACGGGCCGCGGCCGAAGCGCCCCTCGAAGCTCGGTCCCTTCGTCGGTGAGATCCAGCGACTGCTCGACCAGGAGCCGATGTTCTCGGGCGTCCGCATCCGCGAGGAGATCGAAGAGCTCGGCTACTGCGGCGGCAAGACGATCCTCGACCATCTCTTGCGCCAGCTCCGTCCCCGCTACCTGCCACCGCCGCGCATCTACCAGCGCACCGTCTACCAACCCGGCGAGCTGGCCCAGTTCGACCTCACCGAGCCCCGCGCGAGATCCCGGTCGGCTGGGATCAGCTGCGCAAGGCCTATCTCGTCACCTGCAAGCTGCCTTACTCGCGCGCCTTTGCCGGCGCCCTGGTCTTCTCGAAGGAGTCTCCCGACATTGCCTGGGCATGAGCCGCTGCCTTGAGAGGCTCGGCGCCGCTGCCGGCAAAGCTCTTTTGCACCGCGAGGGCGCGATCGCGCCGCGCGGTCAGCCGACCGAGCCCGTTCCTCGCCTTCTGCGGCCAGCTCGCGCTGGGCTGGATCGTCCTCGACGCCGGCGACTGCCAGGCCAAGGGGCCCTCGAGCGCGACCACCGCTTCTGTTCACGGCAACTTCGAGGCCGCCGGTGCTTCGCCAACCCTGCTCACTTCCAAGACCAGCTCGACCGCTGGTGCGATCGGATCAATCAGCGCAAGCACCGCAGCACGCGGGCGATCGTCTGCGAGCGCCTCGCCTCAGAGCACGAGCGAATGCGGCCCCTGCCCGAGGCGATGCCCTCAACCGATCGCGCTGGTCCTGCGGTCCCGTCCCAGCCCTACCCGCGCTTCGACCGCAACGATTATTCGCTCCATCCGCGCTTGGTCGGCCGCAGGGTCGGTTCCGCGCCTCCCAAGCCGAGGTCATCGCCGTCGCCCTCGACAGCGGCCAGCTCGCCGCTCGCTACCGCCGGCTCTTCGCCGGCGGGCTCCCCTTCACCGATCCCGCCCACCTGGCCGCGCTCGAGGAGCCGCGCGGTGAGCGCAAGTGATGCCGTCGAGAGCCCGAGGTCGAGGTCCGGCCCCTGGCCCGCTACAATGCCCTATCCCGGCATGAGCAAGATCTCCGAGCTCACCCATCTGTTTCGACCCTGAAGGCGCCGTCGGTGGCCAGGGCCGCTCCGAAGCTCGCCCACAGAGCGCGCGAGGAGGAGTGGTCGCACCAGCGCTTCTTGGAAGCCGTGCTCTCGGCCGAGGTCGCATCAAGGAGTCCCATGGCGGTGAGAACCGTATCAAGGCGGCTCGTTTCCCGCCCGAAAGACGCTGGAGGAGTTCCACTTCACCTTCCAGCGCTCGGTGCGCAAGACCGTGATCGAGCACCTCGGCCAGCTCGACTTCTGCCATGCGAAGGAGAACGTGGTCACGCTGGGCCCGCCGGGTACCGGCAAGACGCTTCCGGCGATCGCGCTCGGCATCCGTGCCTGCCTCGCCCCAGCGAGTCCAGTTCGTGACCGCGACCGAGTGGGCGGCAAACCCCGGCGAGGCCAAGCGCCAGGGAGGCCTCCAGGCCGTGCTTCGTCGCTTGAGCTTCGTTCCGCTGATCGTCGTCGACGAGGTCGGCTACATACCGTTCGATCCCGAGGCGGCGAAACTGATGTTCAGCCTGGTCTCGGTCCGCTACGAGCGCGCCTCGATGATCGTCACCTTCAACAAGCCCTTCCCGGCCTGGGGCGAGATCTTCGGCGATGAGGTCATCGCGACGGCGATGATCGACCGGTTCGTTCATCATGTCGAGTTCCTCTCGCTCAAAGTCGACAGTTACCGCTTCGCGACAAGGACCTGGTCGGCCCACCGCCGGCCGAGCGCGCCTGAAGCGGACGACGGATCACACGCGCCGGCGCCGTCGCGGGGCGCAGATCGGCTCTCAGGGCCCCGTCCGGGTAGATCGGGGTCGGGGGTCAATTTTCGGTCGGCGGGTCCCAGTCGGCTCGCCCGCGCCCGTTCCGCTCGCCCTCCGGGCTTCGCTCCGCGGGCGCCCTACCCAATCCTGGGTGGACCAGTTTTCAATCCGCAGAAAAGCTCGTTTTCACTCTTGACAGACGTGTTCGCGGCTGAGCCCGAGAACCGGATCGCGCGGGAAGAGCGTGGCGGTGGCAAGACTTCCGTGGTGGGCAGCCCGATATAGCCAGACTCGACCCGGGAGACCGTGGACGGTGACCAGTCGAGATGGTACGCGAGTTCGCGCATGGTCAAGTTCGCGGCGATCCGCCGCTTTCGGAGTTCCGCACCCAGTTCTCGATAGCAGGCGTCCGCCCGTCTCCTCGCCATGTGGACGACCGTACGGGCGACACCCTCGCCATTTCACCTGCCACGCGCCAAAGTCAGCCCAAGGGATTAGTGCACGCCACGGTGTGCGCCCCTGGCAAAGTCAGGCGAGGCCGGCGATTTTTGGCACGAGGTCGGCGGGCCTCGGCAGCGTCGCGATCTCGTCGGCCACCTCGGAGGCGGCCCGGCCCAGCCCCGGGTCGGTGAGCAGGCGGTCGATCAGCTCCGCGTCCACCTGATCCGGCTCCGAACGCAGACCGAGCCCGCGCCGCGCCACGGCGTCCGCGTTCATGTACTGGTCGGCGCCGTGCGGCAGCACCAGCTGCGTGACTCCGGCGTCGATCGCGGTCAGCGTCGAGCCGGCCCCGCCGTGGTGCACCAGCGCCGCGCAGGTCGGCAGCAGCGCGGACAGCGGCACCCACCCGGCCGCCCGCACGTTGTCCGGCAGTTCTCCCAGTGGCGACGGGTCCGCGTCGCCGAGGGCGAGTACGAACTCGGCGTCCAGATGCCGTGCCACGTCGACGAGTTTGGTCAACGACGTGAGCGCGCCGACCTGGGTCAGCACCGTGCCGAGTGTCACCGCGACGCGCGGGCGCGCGGGCCGTTCGAGCACCCACTCGGGCAGCACGCCGCCTCCGTTGTACGGCACGTACCGCATCGGCCAGCCGCGCACCGGCCGGTCGACCATGCTCGGCGGCGCCACGTCGATCGACTCGCGCACCTCGGGAAACCCTTGCACGCCATGCCGTTCGCGTTCCTCGACCATCTTCTTGAAGATCGCCTCGGTCATCGACGCCTCGTCGCCGAACCCGAAGCCGTGCGACACGGCCGGCACGCCGAGCTTCGCGGCGACCAGCGGCCCGGTGCCCTCCATCGACGAGTACACGACCACGTCCGGCCGCCACGATTCGGCCGCCGACACGGTCAGGTCCACCGACACGCCGGACAACTTGGCGAAGATCGCGCCGACGAACTCCAACCCCTTCTCGGTGTCGACGTCCGTGCTGTAGTCGAACTCCTCGGGTTGCTCGCTGGCCGCCTGCTGGAACACCGCGCCGATGTCGACACCCGGCGCGGTGTCCACGACGTGCAGGCCGGCGTTCGCGGCCTCCTTGCCGCCCGCGGTCGCCACCAGCACCTCGTGGCCGGCGGCACGCAGCGCGTGTGCTAGGGAGATCGTCGGGAACACATGGCCAAGACCGGGGGAGGTCGCGAAGAGTGCGCGCACGATTCCCATTTAACACGCGATCGGCGATCTCAAGGGCGTGCGCCTTCGCCGCAACGATCCCCGCGTAAGGAAGGCTCCGCGGGCGATCCGGGTCTGGAACTTCGAGCAGATGCGGGCGTTCGCGGCTGGCGGGCGCCCTGAGGTGCGAGCGGCGACCAAGCGCCCGGTCGACCGACGCCGCAAGAAGCCGGGGCCCGAGCGATTCTTCTCGCCCCATGACTTCGAGGCCCTGATATTGACCCCAGGTCTCACCGGCCTGCGGGTGTCGGGGGTCAATTTTCGGCCGGCGGGTCCCAGTCGGCTCGCCGGCGCCCGCTCCGCTCGCCCTCCGGGCTTCGCTCCGCGGGCGCCCTACCCAATCTGGGTGGACCAGTTTTCAACCGGCAGAAGTGGCCCAGTTTTCAACCGGCCTTGACAATTGTCGTGATCGGTCGGGCCCGACTCGTAAGTCGCACTCGAACAGGACGCCAGAGTTCGACCGCCGACCTACTACGTCGCTACGTGAGCGCGGAATAGACAACCGCCGCGGCCGAGAGGGCCGCCAGACTCCCGTAAACGCCGAGATACACGGCCTTCGGTCGCGCCCGTCCGAGCTTCTTGACCCTGAAGCGCGGAAGGTTCGAATACTGGCCGAAACGATGGGCCGCGAGCGCAACATCGAGATCGAGTTCGACGTCTGGGTCGTCGGCTCCTCGATCAAGCTCCTTGTAGCGAAGCGTGAAGATGTGTTCGAGTTCGTGGGCTCGCGCCAGACCTTCGGCATACAGCCAGCCGTGATATGCGTCCAAGTAGAGAAAGACCGCAACGCTCGCCACGGCACAGAGCGCGACGGGAACGCTCGACTGGTCGACAGCGAAGCCGAGCAGCGCAAGCGTTAGCGTCAGACCGACACCTCGCAGGGCGAGGGATGTCCGGACCACGCCATCAATCAGCGCCCGTGTCGTCTCGTAGTCGAGCCGCACGAGCGCTATTAGCTCGGCCCGTGGTTCAACTTGGATGTCTGGCGGTGCGCTCATGCCTTCAGTTTGGCGGACGCGGCAGCGAATTCGTCCACACAACGCTGAGCCTCTCGAGCGAGTTGCGGAAGACGGTTCGGGTCTACCCAGTTGGCAAAGCGCGACAAAAGCCGGTTCATCAGCAAGAGAATCTCGTTCAGGGAAGCGTCTGCATCTTCGTCCTCGTCTCCTGAGGTCTCCGAACGGTCGATCTCGAGGTCGCAGATGTCGACGACGGCAAGCACGAAGCGCCGCGACTCGATCGAGGCGGTTTCTGCGCTTGAGCCGGGCGGCTAGGGCCGCGGCTCTCGCTCGGGCTGGGATCGGAAAGCCAGCGAGAGGCGACCCGAATTCCTTCTCGAGCACCTCGGCCACGAAGGTCCGCGCGAACTTCAGCAGCCCTGGCAGCCGTTCTCGCCCCGCTTCGACGTCGAGATCGGCGTCTCGGTTGATGCCGACCGCGAATCCGATCGGGCGTCGGAGAATCGCAGGATCGTCGTTGAGCGGCATTCCCTAACGGATTGCCCCTACCAGCTCGAGGCAGGACGCCAAGGCATCAGCTGCCTCGTGATGGCAATCGCGATAGGGGAAGGGCAGCGGCAGAACTTCGTTGCGCTCGACGAGGAGGAAGAACGGGCGCAGCGCGCGAATTCGATCCGTCGCCGTGGCGAGTGTCGGTCGCGATCGCGCGAGCGCGTCGAATGCGCGATCGCCAGAGAATTCGAAGTGGCATTCACGCCCCAGGATCGTGAACGCCGCAGCGCGACCGACCGAATACAGCTCGGAGAGGCAGTAGAGATACAGACCCTGACACCAATCCCGCTCCGCGTAGAGGTCTAGCCGGAGCCGCAGGCTCGCCGCGTCATTCCGCACTGGCGCGTCGCGCGAATGACGCGCAGCGACGGTCGAGAATCGCGAGAGCGGGTCGTAGACAGCAACGGCTTCGCGCAGGACGTGCACCGCAAACGTCGAGCGCCGCTCGAACAGGGTTGTGAGCCTCGCCTCGGTGACAAGCTTGACTGCACATGGCGCCCGCGATGCTGGCGAGCGAACCGCGCTCGTATCGCGGCAGCAGCTGCACGATCCTCGACGAGTGCCAGCAGGTCGATGTCGCTCGTTCCGTCGGACTCACCGCGAGCGCAGCTGCCGATCACGCACACGGCTTGCACAGCATCCATGTCAACAAGCGTCGATACCGCGCCATGGGCCACCGGATCGATGGAGTGGGCATAGGCGACTTGGGACACGAGTGGATGATCCCGCAGCGACCAGACGACGGTGAGATATCGCCTGAGGCGTCGCCCTGGGCAGTCCGAGCGGTTCGCCGCAATCCCTCGCCGGAACGGGGCGAGAGGCTCTCCGGACGCCGTCAACCGGACACCTCGCGCGCTCGGCTGTGCGAGCCCCGACACTTGAGTGGCACGCCGCGTGCAAGTGCGTGCCGCCTTCGGTGGGGTTCGTATAGCTATCGCGTCGAGGTAGCCGCCGGCGCCTGAGTCTGCTCGCTCGTCGCCGAAGTTCTTCGCCGACTGAGCTCGAGTTGTCCGACTCCTCGGTAGCTGGCCCATTGCCGTGTTCGGCGGCTTGAGGGTCAGAGACGAAGATGCTCTCGATCGGAAAGCTCGCCGTCGGCCAGGCCGACTACTACCTCGAGCAGGCCCAGGGCCGACGACTCGGACGCGCGCCGTGAGCTGCGGCGTCGAGGACTACTACCTCGGCGGGCCTGAGGCGGCCGGCGAGTGGATGGGCGACGGCGCGGCGGCTGCTCGGCCTGCGCGGCGACGGTCGACGGCGACGAGCTGCATCGCGTGCTGGCGGGCGAGCACCCGGCGAGCGGCGAGCCGCTCGGGCGCTGGACGCTCGCGCGCGGGTCCCGGGCTTCGATCTGACGTTCTCGGCGCCGAAGAGCGTGAGCGTCCTGTTCGGGATCGGCGATGACGCGCTGCGGCGGCGATCCAGGCGGCGCACGACGTGGCGGTCGCGGACGCGCTCGGCTACATGGAGCGCGCAGGCGGCGGTGACTCGGCGCGGCGCCGGCGGTGTGCACGGGATCGCGGGCGCGGGCTGGTCGCGGCGGCGTTCCGGCATCGGACGTCGCGGGCCGGCGATCCGCAGCTGCACACGCACGTCCTGGTCGCGAACCTCACGCTCGGCGCGGACGGGCGGTGGTCGGCGCTCGACGGGCGGCGGATCTACGCGCACGCGAAGACGGCCGGCTACCTCTACGAGGCGCGGCTGCGGGCCGAGCTGACGCGCGAGCTCGGCGTCGAGTGGACGCCGGTGCGGAACGGGATCGCCGACATCGCCGGCGTGCCGCCGGCGGTGCTGCGCGCGTTCAGCCGGCGGCGGGCCGAGATCGAGGCCGAGCTCGAGCGGCGCGGGACGCGAGCGCCGCGCGCGGCGCAGGTCGCGACGCTGGAGACGCGGCGGGCGAAGGACTACCGGCGTCACGCCGGAGCAGCTCGTGCCGGAGTGGCGCGAGCGGGCGGCGAGCCTCGGGCTTGACGCCGGAGCACGTTCGCGCGCTCGTCGGGCGGGCGCCGGCGCGCGCGGTCGATCCGGCGATCGGAGGAGCGGGCTGCGGATCGGCTCGGCGGCGCCGGACGGGCTGACGCATCGGCGGTCGACGTTCACGCGGCGCGACGTGGTCCAGGCGCTGTGCGAGCAGCTGCCGGCGGGCGTCGACGTGACGGTCGCGGAGCTCGAGCGGCGTCGCCGATCGCTTCCTGCGGTCGGATCGCGCGGTCGTGCTCGCCGTCGGCGAGCGGCGCGCGCGAGACGTGCTGCATCGGCGGGACGGCCGGGTGGTGCCGATCGCTGCCGAGCGAGCGGCGTGTACTCGACGCCGGAGCTGCTCGCGCTCGAGCAGCGCGTGCTCGAGCACGCGTCGACGGCCAGGACGCTCGGGCGCGCCGTGGCGCGGAGCGCGACGATCGAGCGGGCGATCGCGGCGGCGGCCGACGATCGCCGGCGAGCAGGCCGGCGATGGTGCGGCGGCTCACGACCGACGGCGACGGCGTCGCCGTGGTCGTCGGCCAGGCCGGCACCGGCAAGACGTTCGCGCTCGCCGCAGCCCGCGAGGCGTGGGAGGCGAGCGGCCACCGGGTGGTCGGTGCGGCGCTCGCGCGGCGTGCGGCGCGGCGAGCTCGAGGAGAGCGCGGGGATCCCGAGCACGAGCGTCGCGGCGCTGCTCGCGCGAGCTTCGGAAGCGGCCGTCACGACGCTGCCGCGGCGGCGGTCGCTGGTCGTCGACGAGGCCGGGATGGTGCCGACGCGCGCAGCTCGCCGAGCTGGTCGATCACGCGAGCGTCGGCGCGCGGCGAAGCTCGTGCTGGTCGGCGACCATCGCCAGCTGGCCGAGATCGAGGCCGGCGGCGCGTTCCGTGCGCTCGCGAGCGCGGCTGCCGGTGATCGAGCTGCAGCGAGAACCGCGGCAGGCCGCGGCGTGGGAGCGCGACGCGCTGGCGCTGCTGCGCGACGGCGATCGCCGGCGAGGCGCTTGCAGCTGTACGAGGACGCACGGCCGGGTCGTGGTCGGGCGAGGACGCGGACGAGGTCCGGCGCCGCCTGGTCGCCGACTGGTGGGCGGCGCGCGACCCCGACGGCGCGCTGATGATCGCGTTCACCGGCGCGTCGACGTCGCCGACCTCAACGGGCGCGCGCGCGCGCTCGATGCGCGCGAGCGGCGCGCTCGGCGCCGACGAGCTCGTGCTGCCCGGCGGCGCGTTCGCCGTCGGCGATCGCGTGCGTGCTGCGTCGCAACGACCGCCGGCTCGGTGTCGCGAACGGCGACCGCGGCGACCGTCGTCGCCGTCGACGTCGGCGCGGGGACGATCGACCGTGGACATCGGCGGGCGGCGGGTCGCGCTCGATCGCGACTACCTCGAGCGACGAGCGCGCGCACGGGCCGTCGCTCGTGCACGGCTACGCGATCACCGGCCACAGCGCCCAGGGCCTGACGTGCGACCGAGGCCTTCGTTCTCGTCACGAGCGAGGCGTCGCGCGAGTGGTGCTACACCGCGCTCAGTCGCGGCCGCCAGGCGAACCGGATCTACGCCGTGGCGCGCGAGCGACGAGCGCGCCGAGTACGCGCCGGAGCTCGTCGCCGGCGGATCGGGACGTGCTGGCGGACGCGTTCGGTCGCTCGACGCCCAGACGCTCGCGAGCGAGTGGAGCGGGATGATCGCGACATGCGGGCGCTGACGATGGCCGCCGTCGAGCGGACGCCAGCTGTCGGAGCCGCTGCTGACGGCCGACGAGGTCGCGGCGCTGCTCCGCGTCCGCGCTCGACCGTCTACGAGCTGACGCGCACGCGCCGCTGCCGCACATCAAGGTCGGCCGCCGGACGCTGTTCGTGCGCGTCGACCTCGACGCGTGGGTCGTCGCGAACCGCGTCACGCCGCGGCTGTGACGCGCGGCTCGACGCGCGAACGCCTCGGCGACGAGCGCGACCTCGTCGGGGCGCTCGACGTAGTGGAGGTAGCGCTGCGTCGTGGCGATGTCGGCGTGGCCCATCCACTCCTGGACCTTGAGGATGTCGGCCTTGGCGATCATGCGCGTGCCGAACGTGTGGCGCAGGTCGTGGAAGCGCAGCGGCCGGAGCGCGGCCCGCGCGAGCGCCGCCTTGTAGCGGCGGGACAGCGCCGAACGCGTCGAGGTAGCCGCCGGCGACGCCCGGGAAGACGAGGTCGTCGTGGCCGGTCCAGTGCTCGCGGTCGGCGAGGCGGGCCGAGCGCGTCGGCGACGTCGGGCGCCATCGGGACCGAGCGGACGTGGCCGCTCTTGGGTGACGTGAGGCGGCCGCCGGCGAAGGAGCCGCAGACGCGCACGCGCGACGCGGCGAAGTCGACGTCGCGCCAGCGCAGCGCGACGAGCTCGCCGCGGCGCAGGCCGGTGAACGCGGCGGTGAGGTAGATCGCGGCGTCCTGCTCGGACTCGGCGGCGCGGACGAGCGCCCAGACCTCCTCGGGCGAGAACACCTCGATCGTCGTCGTCTCGCGGAAGCGCGGCTTCTCGACGTCGGCCATCGGGTTGTAGCGGAGCCTGTGGACCCGGCGCGCGCGCTTCGAGGACGCCGTTGAGCACCGTGAGGATCTTGGACTTCGATGCGGTTGCAGACCGTCAGCGTCGCCTTCCACGCCTCGATGCGCTCGGTCGGTGACGTCCTCGAGCCGCAGCGAGCCGAACGCGGGCAACGAGGTGCGCCCGGATGATCGAGCGGTAGTCGACCATCGTCGACGGCTTGCGGTCGAGGTCGAACTCGACGTAGCGCAGGTACTCGTCGCAGGCGTCGGCGAACGTGACGCCGGTGCGGACCATGCCCGGCAGCGTGCCGGCGCGCGCCTGCGCGAGCACGTCGCGCAGCCACGCCTCCGCGGTGCGCTTCGTGTAGTAGCCGGCCGGCGGACGACCGCGCCCGGTCCAGGCCGGGCCGATCGTCCGCTTGACCTGGCGCCCGTCGGGGAGCCGGTACTTGGCTCGCCAGTCGGGCCGGCGCCGGCCCTCGAAGCGGTAGACGTGTCCTGAGATCGGTGGCATGGCCGATCTAGCGACCAGGTCCCGAAACTCGCCCCCGTTTCGGGACCTTTTCGGGACTCCGTAACCGCTCGGTTGAACATCCGGAAACACGAAAGGCCTGCGATTGCAGGCCTTTCTTCATGCCCCCGCCAGGAATCGAACCTGGAACCTTCGGATTAAGAGTCCGCTGCTCTGCCAGTTGAGCTACAGGGGCGGGTAGAGCGACGCATCACTCTAGCGACGGGGCGGGGGCTAGTCGCCGCCCGAATCCTTCTTCTTTTCCTTCTTGGGCGTCGGGGTCGCCGCGGGCGCCTCGGTGGAGTTCTGGATCTGGGATGCGACGCTCTGCTGCTTGGCCTGCTCGAGCTCGGACTTGAGCGTCTCGCGGTCGTCTTCGTCGGCCAGCGCGAGCGCTTCCTTGGTCGCGAGGTCGCCCTTGCGGGTCTGGCCGGCCTGGTAGGCGAGCACGGCGAGGGTCGCGAAGGTCGAGTCCTTCGGCCGGGCCTCGGTGATGATCTCCTGTGCCGCGACGGCCTTCTCCGGCTCGTTCAGCCCGAGCTGGCCGTAGGCCTGGACCATGAGCGTCGCCACGCGGTCGTCCGGCTTGTTCTTGGCCAGCGCGAGGTGGCTTCTCCCAGGCGGCGGCCGCCTGCTCGAGCTGCGCCCTGCCCTCGGCGGTGAACTGGCCCGTGCTCCGGTCGACGAACTCGCCGGCGCTCGCGTACTGGTAGCGCGTGCGGGCGACCTCGGCCCACGCCTCGGGATCCTGCGGCGTGGCCTGGGCCTCGCGGGTGGCCTGCTCGGCGCGGTTGCGGAAGGTGCTGTCGGTGCTGGACGTCGCGCCGTTGCTGCCGGTCAGCGCGTCGACGAGGCCGCCGGAGACGTCACCGCCGATGCCGAACAGGACGAGACCGCCGCCCATGAGCAGGGCGAGGGTGAGGTAGACCGCCTTGACGGTCGTGCGGCGGCCGGAGCCTCTGAGGTCGAACAGCATGATTCAGTCTTCTTCAGGATCGGGTTCGTGCGGGAGATCGCCGTCGTCGGTGACCGCCAGTTCCCGCTCTTCGCGGGCGGCGGCACGCGCAGCGCGTCGGTCGAGTCCGGCCGCTAAGAGGATAGAGCCTTCGAAGAGGACGATTAGCGGCGCCATCATCATCAGCATCGTGACCGGGTCCTGACCGGGCAGCAGCATGGCCGCGATCGCGATGACGAGGATCGCGTAGCGGCGGTTCTTGCGCAGCTGCGCCGGCGTGACGATGCCGACCCGCGTGACGGCCAGGATGCCGATCGGGACCTGGAACAGGATCCCCATCACCATCAGGACCATGATCGAGAACTTGTAGAAGTCCCGCGCCTGGAGCAGGATGTCGTAGTTGTCGTCGTTGAAGTTCTGCAGGAAGTTGATGGCGTTCGGCAGCACGAGGTAGTAGGCGAACACCACGCCGGCGACGAACAGGAACGGCACCATCGCCATCAGCGGCAGCGCGACCTCCCGCTCGCGTGGCGAGAAGGCCGGCAGGATGAACGCGTAGGCCTGATAGAGCAGGAGCGGCAGCGTGAGCAGCAGCGCCGCGTAGCCGACGACCCGGAAGGTGACCGTGAACGGCTCGCCGACGCCGAGCGTGACCGGGCGCCGGCCGGTGGCCTCCGGCGCCACGGCCGCGGTCGCGCGCGACTGCCGGCTCATCTCGGCCCAGCGCGCCCGCAGCGCCGGGCTCAGGTCGTCCGACCGCGCCATCTCGCGCGCGAGCACCTCCCACTGCAGGTACAGCCGCTTCTGGGCCTGCTGGAACGCCGCCGTCCGCTCGAGCGGATCGTCGCTGCCCTTCGTGAACGCCGACTTCTCGAGCGGCCGGTCGAGGATCTCCAGGATCTTGTCGTTCTGCCAGAAGCAGAACCCGAACGCGATCACGAAGCCGACGAGGCAGATGATGATGCGCGTGCGCAGCTCGTCGAGGTGCTCGACGAGGCTGAGGCGATCCTCGTGCGCGATCGGCCGCAGTGCGGTGGCCATGGCCCGTTGCGGCTCGCGCTGCTCTAGCTGCGCGTGCGCTCGCGCTCGTCGACGACCTCGCCGTCGACCGGCGAGGCGTCATCGGCGCGACCGAGCGCAGCGTCGGCCTGCTTGCGGTCGTCGTCGTCCTCGTCGGGATCGCGATCGGCCTTGCCGGTCACCGAGTCGCGGAACTCCTTCATCCCCGATCCCAGCGACCGCCCGAGGCCCGGCAGGCGCTTCGGACCGAAGATCACCAGGACGATGACCAGGACGATGATGAGTTCGGTCGGGCCGATGCTCTGGAAGACGGCGAGGCTCACGGTGTTGATCCCTTCAGAGGCTTGGTGCGAAGGGTAGCGAGACGACCATTCGTCCAATCCTGGCCAATCGGGTCGATTGGGGTCAAGTTCGTCACGAGAACGCCGATCTTAGGGCCACGATGAGCGAGCACACCAACAACGGCCAGTACGTCCGCCGCGTGGTGCTGCCCTCCGGCCGGGCCATCGAGGTCGTGTACTTCGAGACGCTGGCCGATGAGGCCGCCGCGGCGATCCCGTCCAGCGGCCCCGTCCGCGACCTTCACCTCTGCCCCTGCTGCGACCGCGACCTCGTGTTCCCGGTCGAGTGGGAGGAGGTCTCCCCGACGCACTGGGAAGTGCTGCTGCGCTGCCCCAACTGCGAGTGGAGCGAGGTCGACACGTTCGACCAGCCGACCGTCGACCGCTTCGACGAGCAGCTCGACATCGGCACCGAGATCCTCCTGCGTGACCTGAAGCGCCTCCAGCAGGCGAACATGGAAGAGGAGATCGACCGGTTCGTGCGCGCGGTCAACGCCGACGCGATCCTGCCGGAAGACTTCTAGGCGTACCGGTCGACGACGCCGTCGGCCACCAGCTCCAACGCCCCCTGCTGGGCCTCCGGCAACACCGGTAGGTCGGCCTTCGCGGCGGCCACGATGGCCAAGGCGACCTCGCGCGCTTCGTCCAGCACTCCCGTCGCCGCGATCGCGTCGCAGACCGCCTCGGCCTGCGCCGGCGTCCGCACGCCCCTCAGGTCCAAAGACCGCAGAGCGGGATCTCGCTCGCGCGCGAGGATCAGCGGCAGCGTGACCGTGCCGTCGAGCAGATCGGTGCCGCGGTGCTTGCCGGTCCGCTCAGCCGGCCCCGAGACGTCGAGCACGTCGTCGAGCATCTGGAACGCGAGCCCGATCCGGCGGCCGAAGCGCCCCAGCACGTCGACCGGCGCCGTCCCCTCCATCGCGCCCAGCTCGCAGGCGGCCTGGAACAGCCGCGCGGTCTTCAGATCGCAGCGGTGCTCGTAGCGCTCGCGCGAGACGCCGACGTTCCACGCGTCCTCGCGCTGGAGCAGCTCGCCCTCGGCCAGCGCCGACGACGCGTCGGAGAGCACCCGCACCGACTCCGGGATCCCGTTCCGCGCCAGCTCGGCGAACGCGCGCGAGAACAGCAGGTCGCCGGTCGCGGTGGCGATCGCGCGGCCCGCGGCGGCGACCACGGTCGGCCGGCCGCGACGCAGCTCGGCGGCGTCGAGCACGTCGTCGTGCACCAGCGTGGCGGAGTGGATCAGCTCGACGGCGACCATCGCCCGCAGCACGCGCTCGGGGTGCTCCGGGGACGGCCCGGCGGCGAGCAGCACGAGCAGCGGCCGCAGCCGCTTGCCGCCGGCCGCGATCGTGGCGCAGGCGTGCTCGGCCAGCACCGGCCCGTGCGACCGCGCAAGGTCCTGGAGCCGATCCTCGAGCTCGTCCATCAGGCCGGGCACGTGCGCCCCGCCCGCCTCGATCACCGCGGCCACGGATTCCGCGCTCGCCATCAGCTGACGGTACCCGAGTGCAGGGCGATGATGCCGCCGGCGGTCAGGATCCAGCGCACGTCGCGCAGCCCGGCGTCGTGCATCACCGCGCCGAGCTCGCGCGGGCCCGGGAAGCGCTTCACCGAGCTGGGCAGGTACGTGTAGGCCTGGTCCTCGCCCGTGACGCGCCCGAGCAGCGGCACGACGCGGTCGAACCAGAGCGAGAAGAAGGTCGACAGCGGCGGGCGCGTCGGCGTCGTGATCTCCAGCACGACGACCCGGCCGCCGGGGCGCACCACGCGCGTCATCTCGCGCAGCCCCAACGCGAGATCCGAGAAGTTCCGCGCCCCGAAGCCGACCGTGGCGGCGTCGAACGAGTCGTCGGGATACGAGAGGTCCAGCGCGTTGCCGTACTCCCACCGCACGTCGCCGCTCTTCAGCCGGGCGCGGTCGAGCATGCCCTCCGAGAAGTCGGACCCCACGACGTCGGCGCCGCGCGCCGCCAGCGCGATCGCCAGGTCGCCGGTGCCGGTGGCCACGTCGAGCGCCCGCGAACCGGGCGCCACGCGCGCCAGATCCACCGCCCGCTCGCGCCAGCGATGGTGCAGGCCGGCCGTCATGACCGAGTTCATGACGTCGTAGACCCCCGCGATGCGATCGAACATCGCGCGGACCTGCCCCTCTTCGAGGGTCCCGCTACTCAGAGCCTTCGGGCTCACCCTTGAGCTGGGCGAGGAACGCGACCAGGTCAGCCTTCTTCTGCGGGTCGAGCTCGGCGTAGGACGGCATCGGCGGCGTCGGGTTCTCGAGCGTGCGCTCGATCGCCGCCATCGGCAGGATGTTGCCGATCTCGGTCAGCTCCGGCCCCGGCCCGTCGTTGCCGTTCTCGCCGATCTTGTGGCAGGCCAGGCAGCCCGACTGGGCGGCGACCAGCTTGCCCGCCTCGTACTGCGGCGCCACCTGGTACTCGATCTCGTTCGGCGAGCCCGCGTTGGCGCCGAGGTAGGTCAGGTAGGCCATCGCGGCGATCGTGAAGATGCCGGCCGTCGTGGCGACGGGCCGGCGCTCCGGCCGCCGCTCGGGCGAGCGGTCGACGAACGGCAGCAGGACGATCAGGATCATGCAGATCGTCGGGATGCCGATCGTGGCGAGCGGCGTCAGGTCCGGCGGCTTGATGACCCGCAGCAGCTCGAACAGGAAGAAGAAGTACCACTCCGGCCGCGGCACGTAGGTCGTGGTCGTCGGGTCCGCCTTCGGCCCCAGCTCGGCGCCGAACAGGATCGACAGGAAGGCGATCAGCAGGACGACGATCGCCGCCATGATGCTGTCCTTGGCGACCGCGTAGGGGAAGAACGGCTTCCCCTTGGCCTTGAACATCGCGTAGTCGCGGAGGTACTGCTCCTTCTCGGCCTGGTTCATCTCAGACCTTGTCCTCGACGAGCTTCTCGTCCTCGGGGACCTTCATCCACGGCGGCGCCGTGGTCCCGAGCCGGGTGACGAGGTAGATGTGGGCGCCGATCAGGGCCGCGATCAGACCGGGCACGAGCAGCATGTGGATCGAGTAGAAGCGCGACAGCGTCGTCGCCCCGAACTCGGCCCCGCCTCTCAGGAAGTCGCCCAGGAAGGGCCCCACGATCGGGCCCGAGGCCGTGATGTTCGCGGCCACGATCGTGGCCCAGTAGGAGCGCTGGTCGAACGGCAGCAGGTAGCCGGTGAGCGACATCACGAAGGTCAGGACCAGCAGGACGAAGCCGATGATCCAGTTCAGCTCGCGCGGGTACTTGTAGGCGCCGAAGAAGAACACGCGCCCCATGTGCAGGAAGATGAGGATGACCATCATGGTCGAGCCCCACTTGTGCATCCCGCGCACGAACTCGCCGAGGAAGATCTCGTTCGTGATCCGGCGCGTGGACTCGTACGCCTCGGTCACCGACGGCGTGTAGTACATGGCCAGGAACACGCCGGTCACGGCCTGCGAGAGGAAGGCGAACATCGTCGCCGACCCCAGCGTGTAGAACCAGTTCGTGCCCTTCGGCACCTTGCGGAACATCACCCAGCGCAGGGCGCCCGACAGCGACGTGCGCTCGTCGATCCAGTCGACGGCATGGATCCCGGCCTCCTTGGCCTGATCCATCGGCTTGACCTCCTCGGTCTCGCCGGGCCGGCGCGGCCGGGGCTGGAGCGCGGAGGGCAAGGGTGGGAGCGGGAGCTTGGGCATCAGTCGTCGAGCTTGGGCGTGGAGAAGCGGCCCGGGTAGAGGTACTGGCCGATGCCGTCGAGGTCCTGCGCCGGATCGCGGTAGAGCTCGGAAGCTCTCGAACTCGGAGTTGACCGAGTAGCGCGGGCCGATCTCGACCTGGCCGCTCTCCACGCGCGTGAAGAAGCGGTCGAGCGGGCGCACCGGCGGGCCGCCGGAGACGCTGCCGGTGAAGTCGTAGACGCCGCCGTGGCACGGGCAGATGAAGCGCTCGGAGGCCTCCACGAAGCGCACCGGGCAGCCGAGGTGCATGCAGCGGGTGGAGAGGGCGATGAACTCGCCGCCGCCGGGGATGTCCGTCTGCTTCGGGCCGTCGATCTCCTCGTTGTAGGCGCGTATGTAGACCGTCGTCTTGCCGACCTCGCCGATGCCCTGGACGGTGGTGATGACCTTCGGCACGTAGGTGTCGTCCGGGAAGTCGCCGGGCGGCCCGACCGCCTCCCAGGTGACCGGCGGGCGCTCGAACAGCGCCGTGCCGACCGCGAAGCCCAGCGCGGGCAGCGTGAACGTCGCGACGGCGATGCCGCCTCCGGCGTGGACGGCCAGCGACATCGCCCGCCGGCGGGTCACGGTCTCGCCCTCGAAGGAGCCGGGGATCAGCCGATCCGCCGTGTACTTCGACTGGGGGGGTTTGCGTCGAGCCTGGGGCACGAGGGGTGCCGAAGATTATCGACGCAGAGCTACGGGGCGCCCCGCCACGACGCCTTGGCGGCCTCGTGGTCCGGCCCGGGACCGTCGCCGACCGCGCGCACCCCCGCCTCCCAGACCGCGGCGGCCCGCGCCGCGTCGCCCTCGGCGTGGGCCTGGGCCGCCAGCGAGATCACGTCGGCCAGCTCGGCCACCGCTTCGAGGTCGCCCAGCTCGGCCAGCCGCGCCAGCCCGAGCGCGTACAGCCGGTCGCCCGCCAGCAGCGACAGGTCGGGGTCCTCCGGCCGCACCACGCGGCCGCTGGCGTAGTGCAGGAGGTAGCCCTCGTGGATCGCCTCGACCAGCAGCGCGTAGTCGTCCTCGTGCCCGGCGGCCCGGTGGCCGGCGCGCCGCCACGGCGCCGTAACGGCCGTCCTGCGAGGCGGTCGCGACCGAGCCGGCGAGCAGCCCGCCTCCCTCGCGCACCTCGCGGGCGAGCCGCTCGAGGCTCACGCCACCTCGGCGAACGCGGCCGCCGCGGCCTCGACGGTGCGGGTCACGTGCTCGGACGTGTGCGCGAGCGAGGGGAACCAGGCCTCGAACTGCGACGGCGGCGGGTAGACGCCGCGCGCCAGCAGGGCGCGGCACCAGGCGCCGTAGGCCTCGCTGTCGCACGCGACGGCGCCCGCGTAGTCGGTCGGCGGCTCCTCGGCGAAGAAGACGGTCACCAGGCCGGTCGTGTGCACGACCGAGACCGGGCGGTCGCCGGCCGCCTCGCGCAGCCCGTCGGCGAGCGCGGCGGTGGTCCCGGACAGCGCCAGGTACGCCTCCTCGTCGAGTAGCTCGAGCGCGGCGCGGCCCGCGGCCACGGCCAGCGGATTGCCGCTCAGCGTGCCGGCCTGGTAGACGTCGCCGACCGGCGCGACCCGGCTCATCAGCGCCTCGGAGCCGCCGTAGGCGGCCGCCGGGAGCCCACCGCCCAGCACCTTGCCGAGCACCGTCAGGTCGGGCAGCACGCCGGTCAGCTCCTGGGCGCCGCCGGGGGCGATCCGGAAGCCGGTGATCACCTCGTCGAAGATCAGCAGCGTCTCCGGTGCACAGCTCGCGCAGCAGCTCGAGGAAGCCGCAACGCGGCGGTACGAGGCCCATGTTGGCGGCGTACGGCTCGCAGATCGCCGCCGCGAGCTCGTGCTCGGCGAACGCCTTGCGCAGCGCGTCCTGGTCGTTCCACGGCACCACCACGGTCTGGGCGGCGGCCGCCTCCGGCACGCCCGGCGAGGCCGGGATGCCCTGGGTGGCCAGGCCCGAGCCGGCGTCGGCCAGCAGTCCGTCGACGTGCCCGTGGTAGGCGCCGGCGAACTTGAGCACCTTCTCGCGGCCGGTGGCGGCGCGCGCGAGCCGCAGCGCGCTCATCGTCGCCTCGGTGCCCGAGGAGGTCATCCGCAGCATGTCGACGGCCGGCATGCGCGAGCAGACCAGCTCGGCCAGCTCGACCTCGCCGGCGGTCGGCGCGCCGAACGTGGTGCCGCGAGCGGCCGCGTCGATCACCGCCTCGACCACGTCCGGGTGGGCGTGGCCGAGGATCAGCGGGCCCCACGAGCACACGTAGTCGACGTAGACGTTGCCGTCGACGTCGGTGATCTCGGCGCCCTCGGCGCGCTCGATGAAGATCGGCTCGCGGCCGATCGAGCGCATCGCCCGCACGGGCGAGTTGACGCCGCCGGGCAGCACGTGCCGGGCGCGCCGGTACAGCTCCGCCGAGCGGACGTCCGACAGCGAGGTGGTCAGGCCCGCTCCTCCTCCCACCGCCGGAAGTCGTCGGTGAAGTAGAGCATCCGGACCTTCTTGAACTCGGTCGACGAGTAGAGCGTGGCGCGCTCGCTGATGCCGGTGGCCTCGGCGATCGCGTCGAGGACCGCGTCGCACTCCTCCTTCGAGCGCCCGTGCGCCATCGTGAAGACCGAGTACGGCCAGTCGGCGTACGTCGGGCGCTGGTAGCAGTGCGAGATGCCGCGGAACGCCGCCATCCGCTTGCCGGTGTCCAGGATCTCGGCCTCGGGCACCTTCCAGACGCCCATGCCGTTGGCCGAGAAGCCCGCGCGCCGGTGGTAGAGGATCGCCGCCACGCGCCGCAGGCCATGGCGCTCGCGCAGCGACTCGAGCCGCTCCAGCACGCTCGTCCTGCGAGACGCCGAGGCGCTCGGCGGCGGGCGCGTACGGCTCGCTCAGCACCGGCATCGGGCCCTGGGTCGCGCGGATCGTCGCGATGTCCTCGTCGGACAGCTCGATCGGGTCGAGCTCGTGCGGCTCGGCCGCCTCGCCGGCCGTGGCGAGCGCGTCGGTGCCCTGCTCCATCTCGAGGTCCATGCGGATCTTGAACAGCTTCAGCGTCGGGAGCTGCCGGATCGACTGCGCGCCGGTCTCGGCGGCCAGCACGTCGAGCGTGCCGTCGAGCCCCAGTTTCGAGTCCGGCTCGACCGCGATGGTGAACCAGAGGTTGAAATCGTGATTGCGCAGGTAGTTGTGGGTGACGCCCGGGTGCGAGTTGATGACCTTGGCCGCGCGGTGCGGGTGCTCGGCGTCGACCTTGGCGGCCACGAGCATCGACTGGTAGCCGAGCGCGCGGGTGTCGAAGATCGGCGTGATCTCGCGGATGATGCGCTTGTCGAGCAGCCGCTGGACGCGCTCCATGACCTCGGCCTCGGTGAGGCCGGCCAGGCCGGCGACGTGCTCGAACGGGCGCCGGGTCAGCGCGAAGCTGCCCTGCATCAGGTTCAGCAGCTTCTTGTCCGCCTCGTCGAGCGGGATCGCGGCGCCGTCGCGGCGCGAGCGGACCTTCACTGAAGCCATCTGGCGACGTCCTTGGCGTGGTAGGTGATGACGATGTCGGCGCCCGCGCGGCGGATGCCGGTCAGCGCCTCGAGCACGGCGGCGCGCTCGTCGAGCAGCCCCTGGGCGACCGCGGCCTTGACCATCGCGTACTCGCCGCTGACGTTGTAGGCGGCGACCGGCAGGTCGGTTGCCTCGCGCACGCGGCGGATCACGTCGAGGTACGGGCAGCGCGGGCTTGACCATCACGATGTCGGCGCCCTCGGCTGGACGTCGAGCGCGACCTCGCGCAGCGCCTCGCGCGCGTTGGCCGGGTCCATCTGGTAGCCGCGGCGGTCGCCCTTCTGCGGCGCCGAGCCGGCCGCCTCGCGGAACGGGCCGTAGAAGGCGGAGGCGAACTTGGCGCTGTAGGCGATGATCGGCGTCTCGGTCAGGCCGTGCTCGTCGAGCGCGGCCCGCAGGAAGCCGACGCGGCCGTCCATCATGTCGCTCGGCGCGACGGCGTCGGCGCCCGCCTCGGCCTGGGAGACCGCCGTGCGGGCCAGCAGCTCGAGCGTCGGCGTCGTTGTCGACCACGCCGTCCGGCCGCAGCACGCCGCAGTGGCCGTGGCTCGTGTACTCGCACAGGCAGAGGTCGGTGATCACCAGCAGGTCGGGATGGGCGGCCTTGATCGCGCGCGTGGCGAGCTGGATCACGCCCTCGTCGTCCCAGGCGCCGGAGCCCTGCTCGTCCTTGTCCGCGGGCAGCCCGAACAGCAGCACGCCGGGGATGCCGAGCGCGGCCGCGATGCCCGCCTCCTCGACGGCGCCGTCGATCGAGAGGTGGTCGATGCCCGGCAGCGACGGGATCGGCGTCCGCCGCTCGCCGCCCGCCACGACGAACATCGGGTAGATCAGGTGGTCGACCGACAGCTCGGTCTCGCGCACCAGGCCGCGCAGGAGGCCGGTGCGGCGCAGCCGCCGGAGTCGGGTCGCCGGGAACACAGGGTCCGAGTCTAGGCGAACCGCCGCAGCGCAATCCGGGCTACCACGCCGTAGGCGAGCGCGAGCGCCAGCAGGTGCACGAGCGGCACCAGCAGCTCGCCGCCGTTGATCGCGCTGTCGAGCGCGTCGAGCGCCGGCTTGAACGGGAACAGCGCCGACACGACCCTGATGGCGTCGTAGAGCGCGGGCGCCACGCTGCCCGACGGGACGAGCGCGAGGAAGACGATCGGCAGCGCCAGCAGGATCGCCAGCAGCGTGGCGACGCGGACCTCGCGCGCCAGGCCGCCGATCGCCACGCCCATCGCCGCGAAGCCGAGCGCGCCGCCGGCCAGCGCGGCCAGCCAGGCCGGGACGCGGCTCCAGTCGAGCCCGACGAAGGCGGCCAGGCCGAACAGCATCAGCAGCGTGACGGCGACCGCGCACAGCCCGCTCAGCACCACCTTCTCGGTCAGCAGCGCCGTGCGCGAGACCAGCCCGCGGACGAGCCGGCCGAACGCCTGCTCCTCGCGCTCGAGCGCGAGCAGGCCGGCGGCCAGCAGCAGCGTGACGAACATCAGCGAGACGGTGACGGCGAGCGCGACCGCGAACGCGTCGAGCGGCGTGCGGTCGCCCTCCACGACCGTCTGCTCGACCCGCACGGGCGAGCCGATCGTGGCCAGGATCGGCTGCGAGACGTCGAGGTTCTCGGCCGCCAGGCGGGCGAAGCGCGACACCTGCTGCGAGCGCGGCGCGGTCCGGCGAGTCCTCCGGCAGCCCCGCCGCGACGCTGTCGATGATCGCGCGCGAGCGCTCGAGCCCGAGGATCTGGACCGCGCCCACCAGCGGCAGCGGGATCTCGCCGCCGCGCACGATCACGTCGATGTAGCCCGCCGCCTCGCGCAGCACGACCTCCGACAGCGCGGCGTTGGCCTCGGCCAGGCGCGACTCGATCGTCGCCTCGACGAAGCGGCGCTTCACCGGGTCCTCGGCGTTGTAGTAGACCTCGACGGTGGGCGGATCGCCGCCGCCGAGGCCGAGCGTGGCCCGCAGCCGCTCGGTCGCGTCCTCCGGCAGCACGAGCGCGCCGAGCGCCTCGCCGGAGCGGACCTTCTCGATCGCCTCCTCGCGCGAGTCGACCTCGATCGGGTCGATCGACTCGAACAGCCGGCCGGCGTAGTCGGCGGCGTCGAGCGTGCGGCCGCCGACGCGGAACGTCGCTCTCGCCCGGCGGCACGAGGTTGGCGAACGCCACGCGCGGCTTCTCGGGCCCGCCCGACAGCGCGAACCCGAACAGCACCGCGATCACGATCGGGTAGATCACGAGCAGCGCCACCAGCAGCGGCGAGCGGCGCAGGATCTGCAGGTCCTTGAGCAGCAGCCAGCGCATCAGTCATTCCAGTGGCCTCGCGGTCGTGGAGGAAGCGGACGAAGGCGGCCTCGAAGTCGTGGGTCGCCGTGCCCGCCGGAGCCACGGCCTCGAGCTCGGCCGGCGCGCCGGTGAACAGCAGCTCGCCGTCGGCCAGCACGAGCACGCGGTCGGCGAAGCGCTCGGCCTCGCCGACGTCGTGGGTCGAGAACACGACGCGTCGTGCCGCAGCGCCCCGATGAACTCCCACAGCCGCTCGCGCTGGCGCGGGTCGAGCGCCGCCGACGGCTCGTCGAGCAGCAGCACCGCCGGCTCGCCGAGCAGGCCGATGGCGATGTTGACGCGCTGCCTGTTGCCGCCCGACAGCTTGCCGACCTCGTCGCCCGCGCGGTCGGCCGAGCGCGGTCTGCTCGAGCATGCCGGCCGACGGTCCGCTCGACGTCGGCGACCTTCTCGAGCCGCGCGAACAGCCGCAGGTTCTCGGCCACCGACAGCTTCGAGTACAGCGCCGGCTGCTGCGGGACCCAGCCGACCCGCCCGGCCGAGACGGTCCCCGAGCTCGGCCGCAGCGCGCCGGCGAGGATCTGCAGCAGCGTGGTCTTGCCGGCGCCGTTCGGCCCGATGACGGCCACCCGCTCGCCGTCGGCGACCTCGAACGAGACCTCGCGCAGCGCGTCGCGGTCGCCGTAGCGCTTGGAGATGCGCGTCGGCGCGCACTACGTCGGCGCGCTCGATGCGGCGGCCGCCTCGGCGTCCCGGCCGCCGAGCTCGGTGCCGCAGGCCGGGCACTCGATCGCCGTCTCCGGGCAGCGGCGCGCCGCACTCCGGGCAGGTTCTCGCCGGCGCGTCGGTGGCCGACGGCAGGTCCCAGCGGTCGAAGCGGTAGTGGCGGCGGAAGTAGTCGACGCTCTCGCGCAGGGTCGCGGCGATCGGCAGCGCGATGAAGGCGCCGATGAAGCCGTAGAGCTGGCCGCCGAGCAGCAGCGCGAAGATCACCAGCAGCGGGTTGATGCGCAGCGCCTGCGAGAACACGGTCGGCGCGACGATGTGGCCCTCGATCTGCTGCAGCGCGGTGAACGCGATCGTCAGCCACAGGGCGTCGAGCGGCTCGCCGCTGAAGAGCGCGATCAGCACCGGCGGGCCGGCGCCGATCGCCGGGCCCGACGTACGGGATCAGCTCGGCGAACCCGTACCAGGCGCCGAAGAACAGCGCGTACGTCTTGCCGTCCGGGAAGATGCCCAGCGAGCCGAGCACCCACAGCAGCAGGCCGGCGCTGGTGCCCATGATCAGCGAGAACAGGAGCTGGCCCGCGGACGTAGCCGAAGACCGCGCGCTGCACCCGGGTCGGGTAGTCGTCGTCGGGCGTGCTGGGGACGAAGGTCCGGATCCAGGCGCCGATCCGCTCGCCGTAGAGCAGCATGTAGACGCTGATCACGATGATCAGGATCAGCGCCAGCGAGGCCTCGACCAGCGTGCGCAGCGCGTCCTGGGTGAACGTGACGAGCTCGCCCGAGCCCTCCGTGAGGTTCTGGCCGAGCGTGCCGAGCGCCGTCTCGCCCTCCTCGGCGATCTGGACGTTGATCCCGTTGTCGTCGAGCCACTCCTGGACGTCGGCCAGCGTCGCGTTGGCGTCGTCGATGTACTGCGGGACGTTGTCGCGGAAGGTCGTGACCTGGTCGGCGATCGGGTTGGCGAGCAGGAAGCCGATCGCCGGCCACCAGCGCGACCAGCGCCCCCATCACGATCAGCACCGCGATGCCGCGCGGCACGTGCAGCGCGCCGCAGCAGCCCGACGAACGGGTTCAGCAGCAGCGCGACGAGCGCGCCGATGATGAACAGCAGCAGGACCGCGCCCGCCGCGTTGAGGACCGCCCACAGGCCGAGGACGGCCAGCGGCAGCATGACCAGCTGCACCCACCGCGGGACTGGCGATGCGCTGGTCCATAACAAGTATGCGACTCGCACTCGCAAGTCGCGCGAGCGCCTTAGCATCCGGTCCGTGACGCGATCCTCTTCATCGGCGACGTCGTCGCGAAGGCCGGTCGCCGCGTCGTGCGCGACCTGCTGCCCGGCCTGCGCGAGGAGCTCGCGCTCGACTTCGTGGTCGCCAACGGCGAGAACGCCGCCGGCGGCATCGGCATCACGCCGAAGGAGGCCGAGGAGCTGTTCCGCGCCGGCGTCGACGTGATCACGCTCGGCAACCACACCTACCGCCACCGCGAGGTCTGGCCGTACCTCGACGAGCAGCCGCAACATCCTGCGGCCGGCGAACTTCCTGCCCACCCAGCCCGGCCACGGCACGACGGTGGTCGAGCGCGACGGCACGTCGCTCGGCGTCGTCAACCTCAGCGGCAACCTCTACATGCAGGCCGGCAGCCCGCGCTGGTGACGATCGACGAGGCGCTGCGCGAGGTCGCCGACGCCGACCTCGTGCTCGTCGACATGCACGCCGAGGCGACGAGCGAGAAGGTCGCGCTCGGCTGGCACCTCGACGGCCGCGTGACCGCCGTGGTCGGCACCCACACGCACGTGCCGACCGCCGACGCCCGCGTGCTCCCCGGCGGCACCGCCTACATCACCGACGTCGGCATGACCGGCGCCCGCGGCGGCGTGATCGGCGTCCGCCGCGAGCAGTCGATCGCGGTCATGCGCAGCCACATGCCGCAGCGCTACGACGCCGCCGACGAGGACCCGTGGCTGAACGCCGTCCTGATCCGCGCCGACGGCCGCCGCGCCGAGGCGATCGAGCAGGTGCTCAGACCCGGAAGTGGTCCGTGATCATCGGGACGATGTCGCGCAGCGACCACTGCTCGCGCGCGTCGGCCGAGTCGGGCCCGGTGCCGCACCACATCAGCGAGCCGAGCGAGTCGTTGGCGTGCAGCGAGCCGTGCGAGCCGCCGCCGACGTGGTGGGCGCCGCCCCAGTCGAGGAACTCGTAGCCGGGCTTCGCCGAGGCCAGCACCTCGCCCGCGGTGCGGGTGCGCAGCGCCGACCACGCGCGCGCTGAGCGCGTCCGGGTAGGTGGCCGAGCCGACGCGTCCCTCGCGCACGCTCATGCCGATCAGGTCGAGGTCGCCCTCGACGTGCCAGCGCTCGCCGCGCGCGTCCTCGAGGTCGCCGCCGGGCGCGAACCGGAGCTCCCGGTCCTCGCCGCCGCGCCGGCCGCGGATCGCCGCCTCGCCGTCGGGGTGGTCGGTCATCCGCAGCACGAGGTCGACGCCCTCGAGCGCGAGCAGCGTGCGCTCGATCCGCGGCACGAGCGGGCGCGCTTGTCGCGGTCGAGCACGTAGACCTGGGCGGCGCGCGAGTTCGGGCAGACCGCGATCTCGGCCGTCGTCGGCGCGGGCCCGCGCCGCCGGCAGCACGCCGAAGCCGTCGAAGGCGCGGAACAGGTCGATCTCGTTGTCCACGCGCGACTGCGAGTGGTCCGAGCAGACGATCACCGCGTAGCTCCTCGAGGAAGTCCTCGGCGCCGCCGGCGGCGTCGACCAGCCGCTCGATCTGGCGGTCGGCCGCGGCCAGCGAGTCGACCTGCGCGAACGGCCCGTACTTGTGCGAGTGCGTGTCGTTGTCGGGCAGCGAGAGCAGCAGGAAGTCGAACAGGTCGTTCTCGACCAGGAACTCGCCGACGCAGCCCGAGTGCTGGTCGCGGATGCCCGGCAGGCCGAGCTGCGACCGGCACGGCGTCCGCCGCGAGGCGAACATGTCGGCGTAGAAGAGCTCCTTCGGGCCGTAGACCGCGTGGCGGAAGACGGTCGAGGCGATGCGGGTGAGCGCCGTGTCGCCCGACACCTCGTGGCGGTGGCGGCCGCGGTACATCAGGTAGGTCGTGCCGGCCGTGCGCACGTCGGCGTCGTCGAGCCGCTCGAACACCGTCTCGACGTCGCTCGAGAGGTGCTCGAGGTTCATGTTGTAGATCGTGTCGGTGAGCGACTGGCGGAGCCCGAACGACTGCGACGCGCTTGAAGCTCGTGCCGTACTCGATGTAGCGCCCCTCGCTGGCGGTGGTACCAGTTCATGCCCGGGATCTCGTGCTGCGTCCGGGCCGGTGCCGGTGGCGATCGAGGCCGCGCACACCGGCGTCACCGACGGGAAGGCGGCGACGCAGTCGTCGACGTGCTGGCCCTCGCTCGAGCAGCAGCTTGAGCATCGGCGCGCGGCCGCCCGCCACCGCCCGCTCGAGCATCGCGGGCTTCATGGCGTCGATGACGACGAGGATGAGCTTCTTGCTCACCGCAGGATTCGCAGGCCCGCGTACTTCTCGCCGGCTCGCGGCGGCGACCGCCGGCGAGCAGCCAGGCGAGGCCGGCGATGACGAGGATCGCGAGCGGCGGGAAGAGGACCGAGGCGCCGGCGGCGGCCAGCGCCGCGCCCTCGCCGTAGAGCGGCAGCACGCCCTGCGCGTCGGGGTCGAGCCGGCGGCGCACGCGGCCGAACAGCGACCGCGCGGCGAAGAAGCCGAGCGCCGCGGCGGCGGCGCCGGCCACGATGCCGGGGGCGATCACGTAGTCGTGGTCGGCCAGCGAGGCGGCGCCCTGGAGCGCGCCCAGGATCGAGGGCGAGCATCAGCAGCGCGTACATGATCGGCCCGGCGTCCACGTCGGTCGCGGCGCCGCGCGACGAGCTCGAGCACGCATCACCAGCACGAGCACGGCGAGCAGGAACGGCCACTCCTCCAGGAACGCGAAGTCGGTGCCGTCGAAGTCGATGCCGAGGTCGGCCGAGGCCAGCGCCCCGACCAGGAGCACCGGCAGGAACGGCCGGATGCCGATCGCGGCGGCGATCCCGGCGCCCTGCAGGAGATCGAGCACGAATTCCACTTGCGGCGTGCGACGATAGCGGGCGGATGGGCGCGAGACGAGACACCGAGGCGCTCGGGCGCGCGGGACCTCGAGCGCTACGCGGGGCTGTTCGCGCAGCGCACGCAGGCGATGAAGTCCTCGGCCATGCGCGACCTGATGGCGGTCACCGCGCGGCCGGAGATCATCTCGCTGGCCGGCGGGCTGCCCGACACCTCGACGTTCCCGGCCGAGGACTTCGCGGCGCTGATGGCGCGCGTGGCCGTCGACGCCTCGGCGCGCGCGCTCCAGTACGGGCCGACCGAGGGGCTCGACGAGGTCAAGGAGTGCATCGTGCAGGTGATGGCCGCCGAGGGCATGGAGGTCGAGACCGAGGACCTGCTCGATCACCACCGGCGGCCAGCAGGTGATCGACCTCGTCTGCAAGACGCTGATCGACCCCGGCGACGTGGTGATCGCCGAGGCGCCGACCTATCCGGGCGCCGTCCCCGTGTTCGTCTCCTACCAGGCCGACGTCGTCCAGATCGAGATGGACGAGCACGGCATGCGGATCGACGTGCTGAAGGCCGAGCTCGAGCGGCTCGACCGCGAGGGCCGCGTGCCGAAGTTCATCTACACCGTGCCGTCGTTCCAGAACCCGGCCGGCGTGACGCTGTCGCTCGAGCGCCGGCGCGAGCTGGTCCAGCTCGCCCGCGAGCGCGAGCTGCTCGTGCTGGAGGACAACCCGTACGGGCTGCTGCGCTACGAGGGCGAGCCGCTGCCGACGCTGTACTCGCTCGACCGCGGCGAGTACGTGATCTACCTCGGCACCTTCTCGAAGATCCTCTCGCCCGGCCTGCGGCTGGGCTGGACCGCCGCGCCGCGGCCGGTGCTGGAGAAGCTCAACCTCGGCAAGGGCGGCGTCGACCTCTGCTCGGCCACGCTGTCGCAGCAGTTCGTCGCCACCTACTTCGCCGAGCGCGACTGGCGCGCCTACCTGCGCACGCTGGTCGACCTCTACCGGCGCCGGCGCGACGTGATGCTCGACGCGCTCGCCGAGCACCTGCCGCCCGAGGCGACCTGGACGCAGCCGGGCGGCGGCCTGTTCATCTGGGCGCGGCTGCCGGACTACATCGACACCACCGACCTGCTGGCGCGCGCGCTGCGCGAGAACGTGGCGTTCGTGCCGGGCCGCGCCGCCTACCTCGACGGCCGCGGCGGCTCGGAGATGCGGCTGAACTTCTCCGGCGTGGGCGACGACGACATCCGCGAGGGCGTGCGGCGGATCGGCAAGGTCGTGCGCGAGCAGGTCGACCTCTACTCGACGTTGACCGGCGTCGAAGCCGGCGCCGGCGCGCCGCTCGGAGAACGTGGTCGAGCTGCGGAGGCAGGCGGGATGAGGGTCGCCGTGCTCAAGGGCGGCCGGTCGCTCGAGCGCAACGTCTCGCTGCGGTCGGGCGCGCGCGTGGAGGACGCGCTGCACCGGCTCGGGCACGAGGTGGTGCCGATCGACGTCGGCGCCGACCTCGTCGACCGGCTCGGCGAGGTACGGCCGGACGTCGCCTTCGTCGCGCTGCACGGCCGCGGCGGCGAGGACGGCACCGTGCAGGAGCTGCTCGAGCTGGTCGGCGTGCCCTACACCGCCTCCGGCCCGTCGGCGTGCATCCGCTGCATGGACAAGGTGGTGGCCAAGCACGAGCTGCGCGCCGCCGGGCTGCCGACGCCCGACTTCTACGCCTTCAGCCAGGCCGCCTTCGAGGAGCTCGGCGCCGCGCGGGCGCTGCCCGCGCTCGAGGAGCGGCTCGACTTCCCGATCGTGGTCAAGCCCGCCGCCCAGGGCTCGGCGCTGGGGATCAAGTTCGCGCGCACGGCCGCCGACGTGCCGGGCGCGATCGTGGCCGCCTTCTCCTACGACACCAAGGTGCTGCTCGAGCGCTACGTCGAGGGCCGCGACCTCGCGGTCTCGGTGCTCGACGGCGAGGCGCTGCCGGTCGTCGAGGCGGTCCCGCACGAGGAGGACTTCTACGACTTCGAGGCGCGCTACGAGATCGGCCGCACGGCGTTCATCTGCCCGGCGCTGATCGGCGACGAGGCGACCGCGCGCGCGCAGGAGCTGGCGCTGGCCGCCTACCGCGACGCTCGGCTGCGAGGGCTTCGCGCGCGTCGACCTGATGCTCGACCGCGACGGGCGAGCTGACGCTGCTGGAGATCAACGCGATCCCGGGCCTCACCGACACCTCGCTGCTGCCGCTGGCCGCCGAGGCGGCCGGCATCCCCTTCGACGAGCTGATCGCGCGGATCGTCGACCTCGCGGTCGCCCGCGACGCCGGCCTGAGCCCTACTCCTCGCCCTTGAAGTCCTCGGGCGTGACCTGGTCGAGGAACTCCTTGAACTTGTCCACGACCTCCTCGGTGTCCTCGACCTCGTGCTCGAACTCGATCGCCGACTCGGCGATCACGTCCTCGGCGGCGAAGATCGGGGCGCCGGAGCGGACGGCGAGGGCGAGCGCGTCGGACGGCCGCGAGTCGATGTCGACCTCGCGGCCGTTCACCGACAGCGTGATCGAGGCGTAGAAGGTGTTCTCCCGCAGCTCGGTCACCGAGACGCGGGTGCAGGCCACCTCGAGCTCGCCGAGCATGTCGAACAGGAGGTCGTGCGTCATCGGGCGCGGCGTCGACGCGCCCTGGAGCTTCATCAGGATCGCCGCCGCCTCGGGATGCCCGATCCAGATCGGCAGGAACTTGTTCGTGTCGACAGCCTTGAGCAGCACGATCGGCTGCTTGCCGACCATGTCGAAGCTCACGCCGTAGATGACCATCTCCTGCAACGCGGGGCGCTCCTTGATAGGGGCCGTGACGGCCAAGTCTAGCGGTCACCCACCCCCTCTCCGAGGGCCCTCTATTAGGCCGCATGAGCGGCCGAAACAGCGGTCTTCTGAGGGCCCCGCGCCGGACGCCGGTCGCGCATGACTGGTCTTTCGGAGGGGCTAGATTGATGTTCGGGCACTGACACTAGTGTGTGTGGTCAACATTGCGCCTCTCAACGGCGTGCGCTCGCACGCCTTCATTCTCCTTCTCGCCCTCCTCCTGTTCGCTGCCCTGAGCGGCGATGCCAACGCGGCCGAGGGTCCCGTCGCCGCGTACTCGTTCGACGAGGGCTCCGGCACCACGCTCGGCGACCAGTCCGGGCAACGGCAGAGCGGGGCCGATCGTCGGGCGCGACCTGGACGGCCGGCAGGTTCGGCTCGGCCCTGAGCTTCAACGGGACGAACGCGCGCGTCGACCTGCCCGCCCTCGGGACCTTCTACAAGACCGGCTTCACCCTCGAGGCCTGGGTCAACAAGAGCGGGACCGACGAAGGACGTCGGCATCGTCGGGACCTGGGACTGGCCCCAGAACGGCGGGCCGATGCTGTGGGTCGACCACATCGCCGGCCATCACCACGTGACGCTCAACGCCGGCCTCTCCAACTACCTCGACTCGGGACAGGCGCCCGCCACCGGCCAGTGGCAGCACCTCAGCGCCACGTACGACGGCACCACCGCGCGGTTCTACGTCAACGGCGACGCAAGTCGCCAGCGAAGACGTTCACCGGCAACGTCGGCGACTCGAACAACTGGCGCATCGGGGCGTACGGCGCGACTCCCTTCGAGTTCTTCGACGGCCCCATCGACGACGTCGCGGATCTACGACCGCGGCGCTGACCGCGGCCGAGGTGCAGTCGGACATGAACGAGCGAGTCGAGTTCGACACGGCCGCGCCGTCGGCGCCCACCCTTCGCGAAGACCGGCGCGACCGCCAGCGTCGATCGCCACGGGCTGGACGGCGTCGACCGACAACGTCGGCGTCGCCGGCTACCGCGTGTTCCGGGGCGGGACGCAGGTCGCGACCACGACCTCCACGTCGTACACGTTCACGGGGCTCGCGTTGCGGCACGAGCTACCACGCTCGGCGTCGAGGCGTTCGATGACGCCCAGAACGTCTCGTCGCGCACGCCGCTCACCGCGAGCAGCGGCGCCTGCGACACGACGGCGCCGACGGTCTCGATCACCGCGCCGGCGAACGGCGACGACGGTCGCCGGCAGCGACCGCCGTCAGCGCCTCGCGCCTCGCGACGCCGACGGCGTCGCCGGCGTCCAGTTCAAGCTCGATGGCGCAGCAACCTCGGCAGCGAAGACACGAGCAGCCCGTACTCGATCGCCTGGAACACCGCGGCGGCCAGGCCCGGCGCGCACACGCTGACCGCGGTCGCGCGCGACGCCGTCCGGCAACACCGCGCACGTCATCGCCGGTGACCGTCACCGTCGCGGCAGCCGCGCCGCGGGCAACGCCCCGGTCGCGGCCTACTCGTTCGACGACGGCGCCGGGACGATCGCGGGCGACGCGTCCGGCAACGGGCATACCGGGAGACGATCGTCGGCGCCACGCTGGGCGACCGGGAAGTTCGGGTCGGCGCTGAACTTCGACGGCGTCGAGCTCGCGCGTCGACCTCGCCGCCGCTCGGGAAGCTTCTACAAGCTCGGTTTCACGCTGGACGCGTGGGTCAAGAAGGGCACGGCTGAAGCGCGACGTCGGTGTCGTCGGCAGCTGGAACGCGAGCCAGAACGGCGGTCCCATGATCTGGTTCGACTGGATCTCCGGCCGCTACTTCCTGACGATGAACGCCGGCTCGGCCAACTACCTGGACTCCGGCCAGCAGCCCGCCGTCGGCGCAGTGGCAGCACCTCGCGCGCGACGTACGACGGCGCCACCGCGCGCTTCTTCGTCGACGGCACGCAGGTCGCGAGCCAGTCGCCTTCACCGGCGAACGTCGGCGACTCCGACGACTGGCGGATCGGCGCGTACGGCGGCGAAGTCCCTTCGGGTTCTTCGACGGCCTCATCGACGAGGTCCGGATCTACGACCGTGCGCTCTCCGCGTGCACAGATCCAGGCCGACATGGCAACGCCCGGTCGCGGCCGCGCCCGGCGCGTGGTCTGCGACCACTCCCGGCGAACGACGCGACGAACGTCGAACGCGGCGCCGGCGATCCGGGCCGCCTTCAACCAGGCGATGTCGCGCCTCGACGCGTCAACACGACGACCGTGCAGCTGCGCGACGCCTCGGGCTCGCTCGTCCCGGCGACCGTCTCCTACACCGCCGGCCCCGGCAAGGCCACGCTCACGCCGGCCAGCGCCGCGCTGACCTATGGCGCGACGTACACCGCGACGGTCAAGGGCGGCGCCGTCCGGTGTCAAGAGCGCCGGCGGCAGCGCGATGGCCGTCCGACCGGGCGTGGTCGTTCACCGTCGATCCGCGCACCGCCGATCCTGCTCGTCGACCTCGTCCGCGCAGCCCGTTCAGCTCGTACGCCGGCGGAGATCCTGAAGACCGAGGGCCTGTCCGCGTACACGACGCTCGACGTCTCGCTCATCTCACCGTCGCGTCCTGAGCGGGCTTCGACGAGGTCGTGCTCGGCGACGTCCGCGCTCACCAACGGCCAGGTCGACGATGCTCGACCAACTGGGTCACGGCCGGCGGCAACCTGATCGCGCTGCGCCCCGACAAGAAGCTCGCCGGCCTGCTCGGCCTGACCGATCTCGGCGACGACGCTCGCCGACGCCTACCTGCAAGGTCGCCACCGCGACCGGCACGCCCGGGCGCGGGGATCGTCGGCGAGACGATCCAGTTCCACGGCACCGCCGACCGCTACCTGCTCAACGGCGCCGACCGCGGTCGCGACTCTGTACTCGAACGCCACGACCGCCACCACGAGCCCGGCGGTGACGCTGCGCATCGGTCGGCTCCAACGGCGGCCAGGCCGCGGCCTTCACCTACGACCTCGCGCCGCTCGGTCGTCTACACGCGCCAGGGCAACCCGGCCTGGGCCGGGCAGGAGCGCGACGGCGTCACGCCGATCCGGCCCGACGACCTGTTCTTCGGCGCCAAGACCGGTGACGTGCAGCCGGACTGGGTGGACCTCAACAAGGTCGCGATCCCGCAGGCTGACGAGCAGCAGCGCCTGCTCGCCAACCTCATCACGCTCATGGGCGAGGACCGCAAGCCGGTGCCGCGCTTCTGGTATCTGCCGCGCGGGCGTCAAGGCCGCCGTCGTGATGACCGGCGACGATCACGCGCAGCGGCGGCACGGCCGGCCGCTTCGACAAGTACGTCGCGGCCAGCCCGGCCGGCTGCTCGGTCGCGGAGTGGGAGTGCGTGCGGTCGACCTCGTACATCTATCCCGGCTCCCCGCTCACGAACGCACAAGCGCCAGGCCTACACCGCCAGGGCTTCGAGGTCGCGCTCCACACGGCGCCGATCGGCATCAACGCAGCTCGGCTGCGCGAACTGGACGGCCGCCGCGACTGCCGAGCGTGCTTCGACGACTCAGCTGGCCGTGTTGCGGGCCAAGTACACGAGCGTTCCGCGCGCCGACCACCCACCGGATGCACTGCGTCGTCGTGGAGCCGACTGGGCCTCGCAGCCCGAAGGTCGAGCGCGCGAACGGGATCCGGCTGGACACCAACTACTACTACTACCCCGGCAGCTGGATGGCCGCGAAGCCCGGCTTCATGACCGGCTCGGGCATGCCGATGCGCTTCGCCGACACCGACGGCAGCCTCATCGACGTCTACCAGGCGCAACACGGAGATCACCGACGAGTCCGGACAGGGCGAGCCCGAGCACGATCAACGCGCTCTTGGACGGCGCCGATCGGCGCCGAACGGCTACTACGGCGCGTTCGTCGCCAACATCCACACCGACAGCGCCGCGCTCGCCGGAGTCGGACGCGATCGTCGCAGCCGCTCAGGCCCGCGGCGTCCCGATCGTGTCGGCCAAGCAGCTGCTCGACTGGACCGACGGTCGCGAGCAGTCCACGATGACCGCGTTCACGTGGTCCGGCGCGACGCTCGGGCTTCAAGGTCCGCGCAGACAGCCGCGCAGACGGCCTGACGGGGATGCTTCCGATCCACGCGGGGACGCGGACGCTCCAGACGATCACGCTCAACACGAACGTAGACGTGCCGTTCACCACGCGCACGATCAAGGGCATCGTCGTACGCGTTCTTCGACGCCACGTCGGGCAGCTACTCGGCGTCCTACATCTAGCGGTGAAGTGGGCGATCCAGGACTCGAACCTGGGACCTCTTCCTTATCAGAGAAGCGCTCTAACCGACTGAGCTAATCGCCCCGCGCGGCGGCCAATCATAGCGGCGGGGAAAGCCTGCGTCAGGCCGGTTCGAGCGCGCCGAGGCGCTCGGCCAGCACCTCCGCGGCGCCCGGGTCGGAGAGCTCGAGGACGACGCGGTAGCCGTCGCCGCGCGGGGCGACCTGGACCTCGGTGCCGAGCGCGCGGCCGAGCGCGTCGCCCAGCGGCGGGCGGCCTCGACCTGGTCCGGGTGCGCGCTGTCGGCGGGCTCGGCGGCGGGCGCGGCGGGGCGCCGCACGGCGGCCGTTGTCGCGGGCGCGCGCCTCGGTCTGGCGGACGCTCCAGCCCTCCTGGACGGCGCTGCGCGCGAGGCTGCGGCGCGTGTCGTGGTCGGAGGCGGTCAGCAGCGCGCGGCCGTGGCCCTCGCTGAGGTGGCCGGCGGCCAGCAGCTCGAGCACCTCGTCGGGCAGGTCGAGCAGGCGCAGCAGGTTCGAGACCGCCACGCGCGAGCGGCCGACGCGGCGGCCGACGTCCTCGCGCGTGAGACCGAGCTCCTCGACGAGCAGCGCGCAGGCGCGCGCCTCCTCGACCGGGTTGAGGTCCTCGCGCGCCATGTTCTCGATCAGCGCGAGCTCGAGCGACTCGGCGTCGTCGTGCGCGCGGACGAGCGCGGGAATCGTGTCGAAGTCGGCCAGCTGGGCGGCGCGCCAGCGGCGCTCGCCGGCGATCAGCTCGTAGGTGCCGCCGGGCACCGGCCGCAGCAGCACCGGCTGGAGCACGCCGCGCTCGCGCAGCGAGTCGGCGAGCTGGACGAGCGCGCCCTCGTCGAAGTCGCGCCGTGGCTGGCGCGGGTTCGGGCCGATCAGCTCGACGGGGATCTCGCGCAGCTCGCTCTCGCGCTCGGCGCCGTTCTCGTGCGCGGGCGCCAGCAGCGCCGACAGCCCGCGGCCCATGCCTCGCTCAGCCACGGGACGCCACCTCCTTGGCCAGCGCGAAGTAGGCCTCCGAGCCGGCGCAGTACGGGTCGTGATGGATGACGGGCCGGCCGAAGCTGGGCGCCTCGCCGAGCCGGATGTTGCGCGGGATCACCGTGTCGAACACCAGCGCCGGGAAGTGCTGGCGGACCTCGCGCTCGACGTCCTGGGCCAGCTTGGTGCGGCTGTCGTGCATGGTCAGCAGCATCCCGGCGACCGTCAACCTCGGGTTGAGCTCACGTTGCACGAGTGACAAGGTGTCGAGCAGCCCGGCCAGGCCCTCGAGCGCGAAGTACTCGGTCTGCACCGGCACGATCACGCGGTCGGCCGCCACCAGCGCATTGACGGTCAGCGGCCCGAGCGACGGCGGGCAGTCCAGCAGCGTGTAGGCGAAGCGCTCGCGCACGCCGGCGAGCGCGTCGCGCAGGCGCGTCTCCGAGCCCGGGAGCCGCGGCAGCTCCATCGTCGCGCCGGCGAGATCGGGCGTGGAGGCGAGCAGCGACAGGTGCTCGATGGCGGTCGGCCGGACGGCGTCGAGCGCGGCGAGCTCGCCGCCGAGGACGCCGTACAGGCCGGGCGCTCCGTTGCGCTCGACGCCGAGGCCGGTCGTGGCGTTGCCCTGGGGGTCGACGTCGACCAGCAGCGTGTCGTACCCGGCCTCGGCGATGCAGGCCGCGACGTTGACCGCGGTGGTGGTCTTCCCGACCCCGCCCTTCTGGTTGGCGATGGCGTAGACGATGCCCATGGAGGGCCACGACGCTAGCGGGAGGTCCGGCGGACCAGGGGGCGTTTGACCGCCATTCCCGCTCGGCGCGGGAAGCGCTCCGGGGTCGGGGCAACCTTGAGGTAGAGGTGCAGTGTCCGCCGTTCGGCCGCCGGATATGGCTGCACCGACAGCACCTCGGCGGGCTCGAGGCCGAGCACCGCGGCGGCGGCCGCGCCGTCCGCTGCCTCGTCCTCGCCGACGGCGCCCTTCCAGGCCACCAGGACGCCGCCGTCGACCAGCAGCGGCGCCGCGTACTCGCACAGGACCGGCAGCGCGGCGAGCGCGCGGGCGGTGACCACGTCGTGCGCGCCGAGCCCGTCGGTCCACTCCTCCGCGCGCGCGTGAACGACGTCGGCGTTCTCCAGCCGGCCGGCGGCGACCGCCCGCTCGAGGTAGCGGCAGTGCCGGATCGCGCTCTCCACCAGCGCCACGCGCGCCTCGGGCAGCGCGGCGGCGAGCGGCGAGGCCCGGCCAGCCGGCGCCGGAGCCGAGGTCGGCGATCCGCCGCGCGTGCGCGGACGGCGGGCGAGGTCGAGCGCGACGAGCGAGTCGGCCACGTGGCGGTCGACCGCCTCGGCCGGGTCGCGACACCGTGGTCGAAGGCGGCGGGATCCTCGGCCTGGCAGCGCGAGGATGGCGGCCAGCGCGTCGAGCCCGGCCGGCGCGACGCCGTAGCGGCGACCGAGCTCCTCGAGCCGCTTCACGCCGCCAGCGCGGCGCGGGCGCGCAGCCGCGCGATCGCCTCGGCGTAGTCGGCGGTCATCGCGGTCAGCCGCTCGTAGGCGTGGCCGTCGAGCTCGGGCGTGATGTGGCGCTCGAGCAGGGGCAGCAGGTCGTTGACCAGCGCCTCGCCCGCGCGCCATCCACTGGAAGTAGTGGCGACCGCCGTGGTGGTAGGGCCCGTAGAGCTTCGAGCGCGGGAAGCGACCCGCGAGCCAGCGCATCAGCGCCTCGTGGCGCACGTGCATGCGCAGGGTCACCTGCGGCTGGCGGCCGTCGCCGCCGAAGTGCCCCTCGCCGAGCAGCAGGCCGACGACGATGCCCTCGTCACGCGGATCCATGGGTGCGGAGTGTGCCAGCGGTGGCGGCGGGTGCGTGTTTCACCGGGGAGAAAAACGTGAAACGCGGCGCGGGAACGTCAACTGCGGCATTGAGGGAGGGTCGGGAGGGGTGCGTAACTCCCCAACCCGCGACGGACACGACGTGATTGGGGAGAAACGCACCGCATGGGTGCCGAAGTCCCCAACGACCCGCCGCGCGCCCTCACTTGGGGAGAAAGGCACCACCTCCCCTACCCAGCCGAGGTCGGCCCTCAGCGAAGCGGCGCCACGACGAGGTGCCGGTGCGGCTCCGTGCCCTCGCTGTACGTCTCGACGTCGTCGCGATCCTTCAGATGCTCGTGCACGACCTTGCGCTCGGTCGCGCTCATCGCGTCCAGCGCCACCGGCCGCCCCGAGCGCGCAGCGCGCAGAGCCGCCTGGTCGGCCTGCCGATGCAGCATCTCCTCGCGCCGCTCGCGGTACCCGGCGGCGTCGACGGTCACGCGCACCGCCTCGTCGCGCCCCGCGTCGCGGTTCGCGATCTTGAACGCCAGGTGCTGAACGGCGTCGATCGTCTGGCCGTGGCGGCCGATGAACAGCCCGAGGTCATCGCCCTCGAGCGTCGCCCGGATGCCCTCGTCGTTCTCCTCGATCACCAGATCGGCGTCGAGCCCGAGCGCCTCGGTCACCCGCGTCGAGCAGCTCCTCGATGCGGTCGGAGGCGTCGCTCATCGCCGCCGTCCCGAGCGCTTCTTCTTGCGCCGCGGCGGTGCCGGCGGCGGGCCGCTCGGCTTGCCCTTGGGCGGGTTGCCGTCCCGCCTCCGGCGGCCGCGGGCGCGGGTCGTCCCGTCCGCCGCCGCGGCCTCCGAACAGATCGCCGAGTCCCATCCCCTCCTGGCCCGGTGGTCGCATCGGCCCGAGGCGCTTCCGGATGATCGCCTGCTGCACGATCGTCCACAGGTTGGTGGTGATCCAGTAGACGAGCAGGCCGGCCGGGAAGTTGATGATGAAGATGACGAAGAAGAACGGCAGCGCCAGGAAGATCATCCGCTGCGTCCGGTCCGTCGTCGTCGACATCAGCAGCGTCGAAGCCAGCTGCGAGCCGACGTAGAGGACGATCAGCGTGATCAGGACCCAGCCGGTGGCCTTGTCGGTCAGGTCCGGGATGAACCAGAACGAGCGTCGCCGCCGGGACCGCACGGCTCGGGTTCGCGTCCCGACGGGTTGATCTCCGGCAGATGTCCACACGCAGGTCCTTCTGCAGCATGTAGAACAGCGACAGGAAGACCGGGAGCTGCGCCAGGAGCGGGAGGCAAGACGCAAACGGGTTGATCTTGTTCTCCCGGTAGAACTTCATCATCTCCTGGTTGAGCCGCTCCTTGTCGTGCTTGTAGCGGTCCTGGAGCTTCTTCATCTCGGGCGCGTGGGAGGCCAGCGCCTGCATCGACTTGAACTGCTTGAAGGTCAGCGGCAGCAGCGCGGCCCGCACGACGACGGTCATCGCGATGATCGACCAGCCCCAGCTCAGGCCGACGTCGTGGAACCAGAGCAGGATCTGCTCGAAGAAGTCGATCAGCGGCTGGAAGATGTTCGCGATCACGAGGGCTGTGAGTGTGACGTCCGGAACAGGGTCTGCGCCGAGACCGGGTCGTATCCGCCGTGGCTGAAGGGATTGCAGCGCAGCAGCCGCCAAGCCGCGAGCACGGAGCCGCGCAGTATGCCGTAGGTCTCGATCGCCTGCACGGCGTAGGCGGAGCACGTCGGGTGGTACTTGCACCGGCGCGGCAGCAGCGGCGAGATCACGCGCTGGTACGCGCGGATCGAGCGCGATCACGCGGCGCGTCCTCCGCGCCGCCGCCCAGGGCCGTCGACGAGCTCGGCCAGCGCGGTGCGGATCCCGGGCTCCCCTCGCGCTCGGTCAGCCCCAGCGACTCCGGACGCGCGACGACGACGTAGTCCGAGCCCGCGGGCAGCCGCTGCGCCTCCTCCCAGAACGCCTCGCGCAGCACGCGCTTCACGCGCGTGCGGTCGACGGCGCCGCCGACCCGCCGGCCGACCGACAGCCCGAGCCGCGGGCCCTCATCGTCTTCCTCCGCGCGGGGGAACGCGTACAGGACCAGATACCGATTGCCCTTCGAGCGTCCCTGGCGGTAGACGCGCTCGAACTCGGCACTCCGCGACAGGCGGCGGCGCTTGGGGCCACGCTGCGCGCCCACGAGCCTCAGACGGTCAGCCGCTTGCGGCCCTTGTCGCGGCGGCGCTTGAGCACGAGGCGCCCGGCGCGCGTGCTCATGCGCGCGCGGAACCCGTGGGTGCGGGCGCGCTTGCGCTTCTTGGGCTGGTAGGTGCGCTTCACGTTCAGGCTCCTTCGCCGCGGGTCCCGCGGGCAACGGCGGAACAGGATACCGACCGCCGCCGCGAGCGGTTCGCACAGGCCTGCGCACAGGCTGTCGACACCCGTGCACAGGCCCTCTCGAGGCGAACTTGCGCGATTTGCGAGGTCGCTCCGAAACCCGGCGTTGCGGGCCCTCGGGGCTCTGCTATGTTCGCGACTCCGGGGCGCTGCGAGGCCCCCTCTCCCATCGTTCGAACCACGACCTCTCCGCCCGGAGGAGGCCCTTCCGCGCGCACGTGACCGACGTCGACGTACAGCATGCCTGGCGGCGCATCCGCGACGAGATGCGTCGAGCGGTCGGCGACTCCACGTGGCAGCTCTGGCTCGAGCCGCTCGAAGCGCGGCAGCATGGAGGACGAACACGCTGGTCATCGAGGCGCCGGCCGAGAGCCGCGCCTGGGTCGAGGCCAGCTTCGCGCGCCTGCTCGCCGCCTGCGCCAAAGCGGTGCTCGGTGCGCAGCACGTGCGTGAAGGTCGTCTCGGCCGGCACGTCGGCGCCGCGCCGCTCCGCGCGCCGCGCGCGTCTTCACGGGCGCCGAGCTCAACCCGCGCTTCACGTTCGACCAGTTCGTCATCGGCGACGCCAACCGGCTCGCACACGGCGCCGCCCTCGCCGTCGCCGAGATGCCCGGGCTCGCCTACAACCCGCTCTTCATCTGCGGGCCGCCCGGGCTCGGCAAGACGCACCTGCTGCACTCGATCGGCAACTACCTGGCCGAGCACGGCGACGGGCTCACGGTCCTCTACACGACGGTCGAGTCGTTCACCGACCACTTCGTCGGCGCGCTGCACACCGGCGCGCTCGAGGCGTTCAAGGCGGCCTACCGCGGCGTCGACGTCCTGCTCGTCGACGACGTCCAGTTCCTCCAGAGCAAGGCGCGGACCGAGCAGGAGTTCTTCCACACGTTCAACGCGCTGCACGGCGCCGGCGCCCAGCTCGTGCTGACGTCCGACCGCCTCCCGCGCGATCTCGACGCGCTCGAGGACCGGCTGCGCGAGCGGTTCGAGGCCGGCCTGGTGACCGACGTCCGGCCGCCCGACCTCGGCACGCGCCGCACGATCCTGCGCAAGCGGGTCCAGCAGGACGCGATCGCACGACGTCGAGCCGGACGGCGATCGACCTGATCGCCGAGCACGTCGACAGCAACATCCGCGCGCTCGAGGGCGCGCTGATCCGCGTCGTCGCCTACGGCTCGCTCACCGGCCGGCCGGTCACCGCCGATCTCGCCGTCCGAGGTGCTCGCCGGCCTCTATCCCGGCACGCGCGCCCACCGGTTCACGGTGCGCGACATCCAGCAGCACACCTGCGAGGCCTTCGGCCTCTCGATGGACGACCTCCTCTCCACGAGCCGCGCGGCGCCGGTCGCCTGGCCGCGGCAGGTCGCCATGTACCTCGCGCGCGAGCTGACCGACCAGACGCTGCCGGCGATCGGCCGCGCGTTCGGCGGCCGCAACCACACCACGGTCATGCACGCGTGCCGGAGGACGGCCGAGCGCATGGCCAGCGATCCCGAGGCGTACGACACCGTGCGCCGCCTGACGGCGGAGCTCGGCGGCCGCCGATGAGGTCCGGGGCGCCTGACAGACTGCAGCGGTTCATGCACAGCCGCCTGTGCGCGCCGATTCCGCGGCGCAGCGCCGCTTGCGCGAGCTGTGCACACCATCCACAGCCCCGATGACCATGAGTCCCCTTCCTTCATCTTCATCGTGAATCCGAGGCGATCCCTTTCATGAAGCTCTCCACCCGGCGCGACGCGCTCTTCCACCAGCTCCAGACCGTCACCCGCGCTGCCTCCACCCGCAGCGCCGTGCAGGCGCTGTCCGGGCGTGCAGCTCCAGGCGACCGCCGGCGGCATCGAGCTGCGCGCCACCGACATGGAGATCGGCCTGCGCGTCCCGCTCGAGGGCGAGGTCGTGCGCGAGGGCGCGGTCGTCCTGCCGGCGCGCCTGCTCGTCGACGTCGTGCGCGCACTCCCGGCCGACGAGCTCACGCTCGAGCTGCGCGCCGCCGAGCAGGACGTCGAGCTCAACTCCGGCTCGGCGACGTTCCACATCCGCACGCTCCGGCTCGAGGACTTCCCGCCGCTGCCAGAGCCGGGCGGCGACGACCAGCTCGACGTCCCGGGGCCGGCGCTGGTCGAGACCGTCCTCAAGGTGGCGCGGGCCGCGTCGCGCGACGAGACGCGCCCGGTGCTGACCGGCGTCCTCGTCTCGGCGACCGAGCAGGAGCTGCGGATGGCGGCGACCGACTCGTACCGCCTGGCGGTCAAGGACACCGCGCTCGAGGCGCCGCTGTCGCGCTCCTTCGAGGCCAACGTGCCCGCGCGGGCGCTGCAGGAGCTGACCCGGATCGTCCAGCACGGCGGCGCCGACCGGATCGCCGTCTCGCTGCGGTCGAACCAGGTCGTGTTCGAGGCTGCCGGCGTCGTGCTCTCCTCGCGGCTGATCGACGGCCAGTTCCCGAACGTGCGCACGCTGCTGCCCGAGGCCTACGAGCACGAGCTCCAGCTCGCCGGCGCCGAGATCGCCGACGTCGTGCGCCGGATCTCGCTGCTCGCGCAGAAGAACGCGCCGCTGCGGCTGAGCTTCGCCGAGGGCGAGCTGACCGTGTCGGCGCGCACGCCGGACGTCGGCGAGGCGCGCGAGACGGTGCCGGTGCCGTTCCAGGGCGAGCCGCTGGAGATCGGCTTCAACCCGGAGTTCCTGCGCGACGGGCTCGAGGCGCTCGAGGGCGGCGACCTCGTGCTGAAGCTGATCTCGCCGCTGCGCCCGGGCCTGATCGAGGCCGCCGACGGCAGCGGGTTCCAGTACCTGCTGATGCCCATCCGGCTCAACGTGTGAGGGTCACCCGGCTCACGCTGCGCGACTTCCGCTCCTACGAAGCGGCGGAGCTGCGGCCGGGGCCCGGCCTCACCGTCATCGCCGGCCGCAACGGCGCCGGCAAGACGAACCTGCTGGAGGGCATCTACTTCGCCTGCACGGGCCGCTCGTGCCGGACCGCCAACGAGCGCGAGGTGGTCCGCTTCGGCGCCCAGCTCACGCGGCTCGAGCTGGAGACCGAGGACGAGCAGGGCCGCCACGAGGTCAGCGTCGGCTTCCAGCCCGGCGAGCCGAAGCGGCTGCGCGCCGACGGCGCGCCCGTCGAGCGGCTGACCGACTCGCCCGCGCGGCCGCTGGTGGCCGTCTTCCTGCCCGATCGGCTCGACCTCGTGCTCGGCGCCCCGGCGCTGCGCCGCGTCGCACCTCGACCAGGTCGTCGCCGCGCTGTGGCCTTCGCGCGCGGGCACGCGACGCGAGTACGCGCCGGCGCTCGCGCAGCGGAACGCGCTGATCGCCGCCGTGCGCGCCGGCCGTGCCGGCCGCGGCTCGCTGCCGGCCTGGGACGCCGCGCTGGCCCGCCACGGCGTCGAGCTGATGCGCGACCGCGCCGAGGTCGTCGCGCGGCTGCGCGGGCGCTTCGCCGCCCACGCCGGCGCGCTCGGGCTCGAGGGCGAGGTCGAGCTCGCCTACCGGCCGCGCTCGAAGGCCGAGGACGCCGACGCGCTCGCCGCCGAGCTGGCCGAGCGCACCGACGGCGACCTCGAGCGCGGCTTCACCGGCCACGGCCCGCACCGCGACGACCTCGCCCTGCGGCGCGACGGGCGCGAGCTGCGCTCCTACGGCTCGCGCGGGCAGGTCCGGCTCGGCCTGCTGGCGCTGCTGCTCGCCGAGCGCGAGGAGCTGGCGGCCGAGCGCGGCGCCCCGCCGCTGCTGCTGCTCGACGACGTGATGAGCGAGCTCGACGCGACGCCGCCGCGCGCGGCTGGTCGACGTGCTGCGGGCATCCGGGCAGAGCGTCGTCACGGCGACCGAGCTCGGCGCACGTGCCGGGCGCCGACGAGCCCGGCGTCGAGCGCGTGGCGATCGCCGAGGGCCGGGTCCTGCAGGCCGCCGCCCTCTCGGGCGCCATGGACGGCGACCGTCGCCATCAGGGCCGGCGGATGAAGGCCCGGGGACTTCGTCCGCATGAGGCGACGGGCGCTCGCACCGGTTTCAGGCGCGCTGGAGGCGCTGACCGACCGGCTGGCGCCCGCGACGCTGCTCGCCGAGGTCCAGCGAGCGTGGCCGGAGGCCGCCGGCGAGCACGTTCGCGCCGCACGCCGAGCCGTGGGCGGAGCGCGACGGCGAGGTGGTGGTGGCGTGCCCCGAGGCGGTCCGCGCGCAGGAGCTCGACCTCATGTCCGAGCTGGTCGTCGAGCGCCTCAACCAGGCGCTCGGGAGGCCCGCTGTGCGCCGTCTGCGGGTACAAGCGCGGAAGGCGCCGATACGGGACCTGACGCTGAAATTTTCCGCGATTTTGCAGCACTTTTGTAACACCGGAACCGGGGGTCCCGGGGGGATCGCCTGCTAGAATCATGACCACGAATTGGCCACGCCCCGGCCTTGGGGGACCGCGTCCTCCCGCCGGGGCGTCGCTTGTGTGAGACGAAAGGCATCGTGGCTTCCAACGACCGCAAGACCGACCAGCAGCGCACCGGGTACGACGCGCAGGACATCACCGTCCTCGAGGGTCTCGAGGCGGTGCGCAAGCGGCCCGGCATGTACATCGGCTCGACCGGTGTGCGCGGTCTGCACCACCTCGTCTACGAGGTGGTCGACAACTCGGTCGACGAGGCGCTGGCCGGCCACTGCGACGCGGTGTCGGTGACGATCCACCCCGACAACTCGATCACGGTGGTCGACGACGGGCGCGGCATCCCCGTGGACATCATGGAGAAGGAGGGCAAGCCGGCCCTCGAGGTCGTGCTCACCGTCCTGCACGCCGGCGGCAAGTTCGGCGACGGCGGCGGCTACAAGGTCTCCGGCGGCCTCCACGGCGTCGGCGTCTCGGTGGTCAACGCGCTGTCCGAGTCGCTCCACGTCGAGGTCCGGCGCGACGGCTTCGCCTGGACGCAGGACTACGCCCGCGGCATCCCGCAGAACGAGCTCACCAAGGGCGAGCCGACCGAGGAGACCGGCACGACGATCACCTTCCTGCCGGACGCCGAGGTCTTCGAGTCGCTCGACTTCGACTTCGCGACGCTCGAGCAGCGCCTGCGCGAGACCGCGTTCCTCACCCGCGGCCTGAAGATCTCGATCGAGGACGAGCGCGGCGAGGACCGCCGCGCGGAGTTCCAGTACGACGGCGGGATCGAGGACTTCGTGGCCTTCCTGAACGAGAACAAGGACCCGATCCAGCAGAAGGTCGTCTTCTTCGCCGGCGAGTCCGACGAGGGCGCCGTCGAGGTCGCGCTCCAGTGGAACGCCTCCTACCAGGAGTCCGTCTTCTCGTTCGCCAACAACATCAACACGCACGAGGGCGGCTCGCACCTGTCGGGCTTCCGCTCGGCGCTCACGCGCACGCTCAACGCGCTACGCGCGCGAGACCGGGCGAGCTCAAGGAGAAGGACGAGAACCTCTCCGGCGAGGACGTCCGCGAGGGCCTGACCGCGGTGATCAGCGCCAAGCTCGACCGACCCGCAGTTCGAGGGCCAGACCAAGACCAAGCTCGGCAACCCGGGCATGGAGGGCTTCGTCGCCTCGGTGGTCAACGCAGAAGCTCGCCCAGTTCCTCGAGGAGAACCCGCCCGAGGCGCGGGCGGTGATCCGCAAGGCCGTCTCAGCCGCGCAGGCGCGCGCGGCCGCCCGCAAGGCGCGCGACCTCACGCGCAAGTCCGCGCTCGAGCGCACCGCGCTGCCCGGCAAGCTCGCCGACTGCACGGTCAAGGACGCCGTCGCTGACCGAGATGTTCATCGTGGAGGGCGACTCCGCGGGCGGCTCGGCCAAGCAGGGCCGCGACCGCTCCACGCAGGCGGTGCTGCCGCTGCGCGGCAAGATCCTCAACGTCGAGAAGGCGCGGATCGACAAGGTGCTCCAGAACACGGAGATCCAGGCGCTGATCACCGCGCTCGGCACCGGCGTGCGCGACGAGTTCGACCTCGAGAAGGCGCGCTACCACAAGATCATCCTGATGACGGACGCCGACGTCGACGGCGCCCACATCCGCACGCTGATCCTCACGCTGCTGTTCCGCGAGATGCAGGAGCTGGTCGAGGCCGGCTACATCTACATCGCCAAGCCGCCGCTCTACAAGCTCACGCAGGGCAAGCGCGAGCGCTACATCGAGAAGGAGTCCGAGTTCGAGGAGACGCTGCTCGGCGACAAGCTCGAGAAGTTCGAGATCACCGACCACGACGGCCAGGCCTTCAAGCTCACCGACACGCGCTGGCAGCGCTACTCGCGGCTGCTCAAGCAGTACGAGGGCTGGGCCAGCGCGCTGCGGGCCGACTACGGCCACGAGGTCATCCAGTTCCTCGAGGAGTCGCAGATCCTCGACAACCAGGTCGTCGACCGTCGAGGAGCTGCTCGAGCTGGTCGGCCGCGCCGATCCCGGAGAACGAGCCCTACACGACCGAGCTGGTGTCGTCCGACGACGGGATGATCCGCGTCCGGGCGACCGAGCGGAAGACGAACATCGCCCGCACGCACCGCCTGCGCCGCGTCGATGTTCGACGCCAACGAGTACCGCCAGCTCGCGCGCGTGCACGGCGAGCTCGTGAAGATGGCCGGCACGCCGCCGTTCACGATCCGGCTCGGCGACGAGTCCGACGACGCGCTGTCGTTCGAGGACCTGCGCCGCAAGGTCCTGGACGTCGCCGCCAAGGGCATCAAGCTCCAGCGCTTCAAGGGCCTGGGCGAGATGAACGCCGACCAGCTGCGCGAGACGACGATGGACCCGACGACGCGCACGCTCATGCAGGTCACGATGGACGACGCCTCGCTGGCCGACCGCCTGTTCACGATGCTGATGGGCGACAAGGTCGAGCCGCGGCGTGAGTTCATCGAGGAGAACGCCCGCGTCGCGACCCTGGACGTCTGATGGCCGGCACCGATCTCATCTCAGGCGGCAACATCGAGCCCCGCGGGCTCGAGGAGGAGATGCGCTCGTCGTATCTCGACTACGCCATGTCGGTCATCGTCGGGCGCGCGCTGCCCGACGTCCGCGACGGCCTGAAGCCCGTCCACCGCCGCGTGCTGTTCTCGATGAGCGAGAACGGCCTCCAGCCGAACCGCCCGTACGCGAAGTCCGCGCGCATCGTCGGCGACGTGATGGGCAAGTACCACCCGCACGGCGACAGCGCGATCTACGACACGCTGGTCCGCATGGCGCAGGACTTCTCGATGCGCAACATGCTCGTCGACGGCCAGGGCAACTTCGGCTCGCTCGACGACGACCCGGCCGCCGCCATGCGGTACACGGAGGCGCGGCTGGCGCCGATCGCGCGCGAGATGCTGCGCGACCTCGACGCCGACACCGTCAACTTCGTCCCGAACTACGACGGCCAGAACCAGGAGCCGGTCGTCCTGCCGGCGCGGTTCCCGAACCTGCTCGTCAACGGCTCGAGCGGCATCGCGGTCGGCATGGCGACGAACATCCCGCCGCACAACCTGCGCGAGACGATCGCGGCGACGATCGCCTACATCGACGACCCGGACATCGACGACCGTCGGCCTGATGCAGCACCTCAAGGGCCCGGACTTCCCGACCGGCGGCGTGATCCTCGGCCTGTCCGGGATCAAGGAGGCCTACGAGACGGGCCGCGGCCGCATCCGCGTGCGCGCCAAGGCGCACATCGAGGAGGGCAAGCAGGGCAAGGACCTGATCATCGTCACCGAGCTGCCCTACATGGTCAAGAAGGGCGGCGACAGCGGCCTGATCAAGAAGATCGCCGACCTGCACGCCGAGAAGAAGCTCAGCGAGATCACGAACATCGAGGACCACTCGGACCGCCGCGGCATGCGCGTGGTGATCGAGCTCAAGCGCGACGCCAACCCGAAGGTCGTCCTCAACAAGCTCTACAAGCACACCCAGCTCCAGACGACGTTCGGCGTGAACATGGTCGCGCTGGTGGACAACGTGCCGCGGACGCTGCCGCTGCGGTCGGTCATCCACAACTACGTCCAGCACCAGCGCGAGGTCATCGTCCGCCGCTCCAAGCACGAGCTGCGGACGCTCGAGGCGCGCGTGCACCGGCTCGAGGGCCTGCTGATCGCGCTCGACCACCTCGACGCGGTGATCGCGCTGATCCGCGGCTCGCGCGACCGCGACGTCGCGCGCGCCGGCCTGATGGAGCAGTACGGGCTGACGCACATCCAGGCCCAGGCGATCCTCGACCTCCGCCTCCAGCAGCTCACCGCCCTGGAGGCCGACTCGATCAAGCGCGAGCACGCCGACCTGGTCGAGCGCATCAAGGAGCTGCGCGAGCTGCTCGGCGACGAGGACAAGGTGCTCGGCCTGATCAAGGAGGAGCTCGAGGAGATCGCCGAGCGCTACGGCGACGACCGCCGCACGGTGATCGCCCCGAGCGAGGACGACATCGACATCGAGGACCTGATCGCCGACCAGCAGATGGTCATCGCGATCTCGAACTCGGGCTACATCAAGTCGCTGCCGCTGGCCACCTACCGCCAGCAGCGCCGCGGCGGGGTCGGCATCACGGGGATGGACCTCAAGGAAGACGACTACATCGAGCACCTCTTCGTGAGCTCGACGCACGACTACCTGCTCTTCTTCACGAACCGCGGCAAGGTCTACCGCTCGAAGGTCTACGACCTGCCGGAGGCGGGCCGGACCTCGAAGGGCCGGCACCTGAGCAACATCCTGCCGCTGCGCGAGGGCGAGCGCGTGCAGTCCGTGCTGGCGACGCGCGACTTCTCCGAGACCCAGTACCTGATGTTCGCGACGCGCCAGGGCACGGTGAAGAAGACCGAGTTCCAGGCCTACAACACGCCGATCAAGGCCGACGGCATCATCGCGATCAAGATCCGCGACGACGACGAGCTGGTCGCCGTGCGGCGCGTCGACCCCGGGCGACGAGATCCTGATCGTCTCCCACGAGGGCCTGACCGTCCGCTTCAAGGAGGAGGACGCGCGCGCGATGGGCCGCGACACGAGCGGCGTGCGCGGCATCAACGTCTCCGGCAAGGACAACTACGTCCTGGCGATGGACGTCGCGCGGCCGGGCCAGGACCTGCTGGTCGTCACCGAGGCCGGCTACGGCAAGCGCACCGACGTCGACGAGTACCGCCTGACCTCGCGCGGCGCCAAGGGCGTCAAGACGATCTCCTTCACCGAGGCCAAGGGCCTGCTGGCCGCGGCGCTGGTCGTGCGCGAGCACGAGGACCTCGTCTTCATCTCGCAGAACGGCATGGTGCAGCGCACCGGCGTGCGCGGGATCAACCGCTACGGCCGCGCCGTCGCAGGGCGTGCGGGTGATGAACCTGCGCGAGGGCGACGAGGTCTCGGCGGTGGCGCTGGTGGTCGAGTCGCAGGCCGACGAGAACGGCGACGCCGAGGCGCCCGAGGCGGAGCCGCGGCCGACGGCGGCGGCGTGGTCGCGGTCGAGACCGAGACGATCGAGGACGCCCGCGGAGGACGACGAGGCCTAGCCCGCCGGCCAGTCGTCCCCGTCCTCGCAGTTCGCTACTCTCCCCCTACCAGAGAAAGGGGGTGGTCCGAAGTTGAGTGACAGTTATTGCGGGACCCTGGAGGTGTCCGGCCGCTAGCCAGCCGGTGCTGGACCCCGCTGGAGCGGAATCCACACCGTGACACCGTCGTCAGGGGCGCCGGAGTTGGTCCCCCCGGCCTCAGTAAGGCCCTGGCGACTCTGAAGATCCAGCGAGTTGTGCGAAGGCCCGGAGTGTCGACTCCGGGCCTTCGTTCGTTTATGTAACGTCGCACGCAGGTCCCGGGTGGGGTTTCCGGCGACCGGAGGGCGAAACCCCTATTCGGCGTGGGCCGGCACGTTGGCGGAGGCCAGCGTAGGTCGGCGATCCCGAGCTCGGTCGCCCGCTCGCGCCACGCGGAGGCGGCCGGCCCGGAGTCGTGCAGCTCGGTGACGACGTCGTACGGCGCGATCTTCTCCTCGCCGCGGCAGGCGTGCACCGGCTCGGCGAGGCCGGCCTCGACCGTCCAGCCGTCGTCGGCGAGCGCGGCCAGCAGCGCCTCGGCGAGCAGCGTCGGCGGCGAAGTTGGGCGCCGCCTCGTCCGGCAGCTCGGGCTCGCGCCGCTGCAGGGCGCTCGGCGATCGCGGCCGATGTCCTGCGCCAGGCCGGAGAGGTCCGCGACCGTGGCGTCGCCCAGCACGCTCGCCGAACTCGGCGCGCATGGCGCGCGCCCGCGCGAGGTACACCTCGTCGGCGACGTCGTCCCACTTGAGCGCCGGCAGCTCGGCGGCGTCCGGGTGGACGAGCGATGGCCAGCAGCTCGCGCTCGAGCTCCGCGGGCTCGTGGAGGAGCTTCGTCGCCGGCGGCGAGCCGTCGGGCTCGCCCGGCTCGCACGCCTCCAGCGCGTGCGAGCCGCTCGCTCAGCGACGGATGCGAGTCGTAGCGGTCCGTCTCCTCCTTCATCTGCAGCTCGAGGAACTCGCTCGCCGCCTTGTCGATCGGCTCGCTGCGCAGGTACTCGCCGAAGCCGTCGACGACCGGCGGACGCTTGCCGGCCCGGAGCACGGCGGCGACCTCGTTCTCCCAGTAGGCGTCGAACGACGGGCCCGTACGCGTGGATGCGCCGCAGCGCCTCGGTGTAGGCGTCGCGGCCCGCGCTGCGGGCGGCGCAGCTGCGTCGGCGGCGAACTCCTGGCGGCGCTTGATCGCGGCCGTGATGCGCATGAACGCGTTGCCGTACCAGATGAACGGCTGCCGGACGGCGCGCTGCGTCCAGCCGTCGTCGCCGTCGTCGTCGGTCAGGTAGTCGATCGTGCGCGCCGACGCCGTCGTAGCGTCCGCCAGACCCACGGGCCGAGCCGTGTGTCGCCGCCCGCGTAGTGGCCGAACTCGTGGGCGATGATGCCGCGCATCCCGCGCTCGGACGTGATGTGCAGCAGCGGCACGCCCGACCATCATGATCCGCCTGCCGCGGACCTCGATGACGGACGGCGTTGACCTCCAGCGTCGCGTACACCTCGTCCGGGCGCCCGCGCGCCGGTGGTCCGCGCCTCCTCCTCGATCATGCCGAGCAGCCGCGGCTGGTCGTCCTTCGTGACGCGCACCCCGTGCGGCTCGAACTTGTTCCGCCGCGGCAAGATCGCCGACCAGGATCGTGACGCCGAGGATGAAGCACGTCGACCGTCACCCACACGTTGCTGCTCGCCGCCAAGCACCCACGGCAGGATCGCCACCGCCAGCAGCGCCGCCGGCGATCAGGATCGCCAGCGTGTAGAACGCCGATCGTCAGCGCGACCGCGGCCGCGCAGCCGCCACGCGAGCGACGGTCCCGTACCGTGCACTCTCCCATGCCTACCTCCCGTGTCCCTCGCCGGCATCCTCAAGCCGGCTCCCGGACGCGCGAATACCCGATTGAGGGGTTTCGTCCTCCAGTCGCCGGAAACCCCACCCGGAACCTGCGGGCGACGTTACTCAGGCCGCCTGCGGCAAGTACTGCCGCCAGGTCGCCGGGATCGTCGGCGACGCGAGCTGGATGAAGATGTGCGCGGCCGGCGTGCGCGGCTTGATGCGCGGGTGCATGTTGACCTGGTGCGGCAGCCGGTCGCCCTTGCGGCGGTTGCACGGCGCGCACGAGGCGACGATGTTGTCCCAGCCCGAGCCGCCGCCCTTGGAGCGCGGGATCACGTGGTCGACGGTCAGCGAGGTCTTGGCGCCGCAGTACATGCACTGCCAGCCGTCGCGCGCGAACACGGCGCGGCGGGTGATCTTGCGCTTGTGGCTGTCGCGCGGGACGCGCACGTAGGTCACCAGCCGGATCACGACCGGCTTGGGCAGCGAGCCGGTCGCCCAGTGCAGGTCGGTCGGCCCGATCTCGATGACCTCGGCCTTCTCCTTGAGCAGCAGCACGGTCGCGCGGCGCACGGTGCAGACGTTGATCGGCTCGTACGTCGCGTTGAGGACCAGCACACGACCACCAGACCAGCGGCCATTGCCGCCGGTATCGGATCCGTGCCGCTGGTGATCGTCACGCGGCACGGACCCCAGTGGTGGTACTGGAGTGCTGCTGATCCCATGCTGAATGCCGGAGTGTAGCCAGTAGATCCGGACGGCTCACGCCGCTGGAAACGACCCGAGAACGCGCACCACGTCGGCGTGGGCGCGCAGTCCGCCGATCGCGGATGCCACCGGCGTCATCGTCCGCGCGCCCGTCGAGATCGAGGAAGAACATGTACTCGCCGAGCCGCTGGCGGCGCGGGCGCGACTCGATCCGCGTCAGGTTGACGTCGCGCTCGGCGAACTCCGCCAGGCAGCGCACGAGCCAGCCGGGCCCGGACGAGCCGGCGCCCCAGAACACCAGCGCGGTCTTGAAGCGACGTCGGCGGCGGGGTCGGGCTCGGTGCCGGCGCGGGCGATCCAGACGAAGCGCGTCTCGCTGCCGGGGTCGTCCTCGACGTCCTCGCGCAGCACGCGTGCAGCCGTAGCGGTCGGCCGCGCCGCGGGTGCCGATCGCCGCCGCGCCGGACTCGAACCCGTCCGCGACCTGGCGCACCGCGTCGGCGGTCGAGCGCGCGGCCACCACCGGCACGCCGGGAAGCGCCTCGCGCAGGAACCGCCCGCACTGGCCGCTCGCCTGCGGGTGCGAGACGACCGCGCGGATCTCGCCCAGCTCGAGCGGCCCGGCGGCGACGAGGTGCAGGTGCACGGGCCAGCGCAGCTCGCCGACGATCACCACGTCCTCGGTCTCGAAGGCGATCGCGTCGAGCGTCGGGCTGACCGAGCCCTCGAGCGAGTTCTCGATCGGCACCAGCGCGCGGTCGACGGCGCCGTCGTGGACGGCGATCACCGCCTCGTGCAGCGTCGGCTGCGGGGCCAGCTCGAACCGCGTCGCGCCCGGGGCCGACATCAGGGCCTCGTGGCTGACCGTCCCGTCCGGGCCCGAGGTAGCCGACGCGCATCAGTCGAGCGTGACGGTGCGCGGCGCCGCGCCGGCCAGCGCGAGCCGGATCGCCTCGTTCTCCTCGGGCGAGAGCTCGTGCTCGCCGCGCCCGTCGAACACCTGCTTGCAGTACAGCCGCGCGGTGTCGCGATGGGCGATGCAGGAGAGCACGACGCCGTTGCGGGCGGCGTCGAGCAGCGCGAGCGAGGTCGACTGGTGGCCGGACAGCTCGCCGTAGGCGTCGTAGCGGACCAGCGCGCGGTGGGCGATCGCGCCGTCGAGCCGGCGCTCGGCGGCGCCCATGCGGGCGTCGAGCCGCTCGGCCACCTCCTCGACGCGCCCGTGCAGCGACTCGAACGCCGACTGCAGCGCCTGCGCGTGCGCCACCAGGTCGTCGCGCCCGGCCGGTCCGAGCACGACCGACTGAGCGGCCCGCAGCCGCCGCAGCTTGACCGCGAGCACGATCGCCATGACCAGCGCGAGCAGCGCCAGCGCGCCGGCCGCCAGCGCGACGAGGCCGGCCGGATCCGTCAGGTCGTCCACTGGGGCGGAGAGTCTACGAGCGCGGCGCTCAGCCGCGCGCCCCGGCGAAACCCGCAAGGGAACCCGGCCCTCGGGGCGGCTTACCGCGCTCGAACAGCGCGGTACTCGGCCTGTTGTTGTCCACCTTCTCCTCGCCCGGCACGCGCGCGACCGTTGACGCGGATGGTCACGGCGGCGCCGAGCGGCGGCTGGTCGTCGAGCGGCAGCTCGGCCGTCGGCGCTCTCGCCGGCGGCCACCTTGCGGGATCGTCTCGACGTGGTGATCGGGTCGCCGCCCTCGCGCGTGATCCGCAACGTCACCTTGACGTCGAACTCGTCGTTCTCGCCCTGGTTGGTGAAGTTGACGACGAACGCCGGTCCCGGGCTCGTAGGTCAGCTGGTTGGTGACGCCGGGCTGCAGCTGTGACGTCGCCGTAGAGCGTCGAGTCGAGCCCGGAGCCGTGCAGGCCCGGGCCGGTCGGCTCGCCGCCGCCGCCGTCGCCGCTGGTGAGCTGCTGGTCGAGCACCTCGGCGACCTTCTGCGGCTGCACCCACTCGGTGCTGGCCAGGAACGGCGAGCGGCTGATCTTCTGGCCGCCGATCTCCTCCGCCTCGAGCGCGTCGTGATGAACGGGACCACGCGCGTGTCCCAGGCCACGTCGGAGGCCATGAACGACCGCCATCTGGCCGGCGATGTCCTTGATCGCGTCGTCGGCCTGCTCGCTCTCGTCGCCGAGCGCGAGCCGGATCTGCTGCGCGATCCGGTCGAGCCCGTCGCGCCGCCACTCGAGCGCCATCAGCGCCGCCTGCTGCGCGCCCTTCATGTCGCTCGGGCACGTCGAGCCGCTTCGGCCTGCTCGTACTGCTGCTCGGCCGTGCACGCGGAAGCTCGAGATGTCCGTCTGGAGCTCCTGCGGCGGGCTGCCGCCGCCCTCCTCGAGCAGCTGGAAGAACGGCGCGCCGACCTGGCGCGCGGAGTCCGTCGGCGATCGTCGAGAGCTGGCGGTTGTAGTCCTTGCAGCGCGTTCTCGCGCTGGCCGGTCGCGGCACGAGTTGACGAAGAACAGCAGCAGGAGCAGCACGAGGATGCCGCCGACGAGCGCCACCCCGCGGCGGATCAGGAGCGTCTGGGAATCTGCTGTGGCGACGCCTCCACCGGCGGGGCGCGCTCGGCGCGGCCTCGGGGTCCGGCGGGGCTCGTCGTCCTCGTCGAAGAAGGACAAGGCTTGAAGTTCGTCTCCTTGGGGCACGGCGCCATCTCGCCGCACCTGGTCGACCCAATAGAGGGGTCCAGTAATACCAACCCGCGCGGCGGCACCGGCCGGAAGGGTCCCGGACGGGCGCCGTCGAAGGGGGTCCGGATGGACGTCACCGAGGTCGCGGGCCGCGCGCTCGTCGCCGGGCCGCTACCGGCTCGGCGCGCGGCTGGGGTCGGGGGGCTTCGGGACCGTCTACGCGGCCCATGACGAGCGGCTCGACCGGCACGTGGCGCTGAAGCTGATCCCCGCGCACGGACCGGCGCCGGAGCGCGCGCCAGCGCGAGGCGCTCGCGGCCGCGCGCCTCCACCACCCGGGGATCGTGGCGGTGTTCGACGCCGGTGACGATGACGACGGGTCGGTACCTGGTCTCCGAGTTGGTCCGCGGCCGCACGCTCGACGCGCTCGAGCGCGACGGCGCGCTCAGCGACCGCGACGTCCTGCGCGTCGGCCTGGCGCTCGCCGAGGCGCTCGGCCCACGCGCACGAGCGCGGCGTGATCCACCGCGACGTCAAGCCGCAGAACGTGATCGTGCCCGACGAGGGGCACGAGGCGGCCAAGCTGACCGACTTCGGCGTCGCCCACCTGGCCGGCGACGAGCCGCTCACGCGCACCGGCGACGTGGTCGGCACGCTCGCCTACATGGCGCCCGAGCAGGCGGCCGGCGAGCGCGTCGACGAGCGCGCCGACCTCTACGCGCTGGCGCTCGTGCTCTACGAGGCGCTGGCGGGCGCCAACCCGGTCCGCGGGCCGAGCCCGGCGGCGACCGCGCGGCTCGTCGGCACCGTGCTGCCCGCCGCTGCGCTCGCAGCGCCGCGACCTGCCGCCGGAGCTGTGCGCTCGCGCTCGACCGCGCGCTGGCGCCGCACCCCGACGCGCGCGGCACGCTCGACGAGCTCGCCGACGCGCTGGCCGACGCGCTGCCGGAGGTCTCCGACGACGGCGGCACGATCGCCCCGCACCCGCTCGAGCACGTGGATCGGCCGCTGCCGCCGCTCGGGCGCGCCGCCGCCGGGCTGCGCCGCCGCGGGCCTGACCGCGCTCGCCGCTGGCCGCGACGCCGGTGAGCCGCTCGGTCGTCGCGCCGCTCACCGGCGCGGCGGCCGCGTTCGTGCTCGTCGCGCTCTTCCCGCGCGTCGGCTGGCTGATCGCCGCCGCCGGCTGCGTCGCCGCGCTCGCCGGGCCGTGGCCCGAGGCCGCCGCGCTGGTCGCCGCCGCGGCGATCGTGCCGCCGCTGCTGCTGCGGCGCCGCGGCCTGACGTGGTCGCTGCCGGCCGCCGCTCCCGTGCTCGGCCTGGCCGGGCTCGCCGGCGCCTATCCGGCCGTCGCGGGCCGCGTGCGCGGCGTCTGGGCGCGCGCGGCGCTCGGCGCCGCCGGGCCTGTGGTGGCTGCTGCTCGCCGAGCCGCTGCTGGACCGCGAGATCGCCGTCGGCACACCGCCGGGCGACGCCGGCGACGTGCTCGAGGCGCTCGCGCCGTCCGGCGTGCTCCTGCTCGCGCCGCTGTGGGCGGTCGCCGCGGTCGTGCTGCCGTGGCTGGTGCGCGGCCGCTCGCTCGCCGTCGACATCGTCGCGGCCGCCGTCTGGGCCGCCGCGCTGGCCTCCGGGACCGCCGCCGTGGCCGGCTGGGCCGGCCTCGCCGAGCCGCGCGGGCTCGCCGCCGGTGCGGTCGTGGCGGGCGTGCTGGCGGTGATCGGCGCATGGGCGCGGAATACTCTTGATCGCCGAACATGACCGCCCTTCTCCGGGTAACCAACCGCTCCAGTCGCCCATGAGCGTGCTGAAGACCCTCGAATCCAAGCTCGCCGGCCTCGTCGAAGGCACGTTCTCGCGTGCCTTCCGGTCCGAGGTGCGCCCGGTCGAGATCGCGCGCAAGCTGGCCAAGGAGATGGACGAGCACCGCGTCCAGTCGCTGTCGCGCGTCTACGCGCCGAACGAGTACGCCGTCTGGCTCTCGCCGGAGGACCGCAAGCAGTTCGAGGGCTACGAGGACGAGCTCAAGCGCGAGCTGGCCGGCTACCTGCTCGAGCACGCCCGGCGCGAGAAGATCTCGCTGGCCACGCGGCCCGCGATCGAGTTCCGCACCGACGAGCGAGCTGCGCCTTGGCGAGTTCGGCATCCAGGCGCGGCTCGTCAAGCCGCCGGAGCGCGCCGAGGAGCCGCCCGAGCCAGGGCGACCACGGCCACACGATGGTCTACACGGTCTCCGACCGGCTCGCCGAGCCGCTGCGCGAGCCCGATCCGCGCCGCGGCAGCGCGCGCCTGCGCGTCGACGGCCGCACCGAGCTGCTCGGCTCCGGCGGCGCGGTGCTCGGCCGCTCGCGCGACGCCGACGTGGTGGTCGACGACCCGAACGTCTCGCGCCGGCACGCCGAGGTGCGGCCCTCGGGCGGCTCGTGGATCGTCCGCGACCTCGGCTCCACGAACGGCGTCAAGGTCAACGGGCGCCGGATCCAAGGCCCGCAGTCGCTCAAGCCCGGCGACACGATCGAGCTCGGCACCGCCCGCGTCACGTTCGAGCTGGAGTAGCGCGTGGCTCTCGACCCGGTCGCCGTGGCGCTCAAGTTCGGCTTCCTCGCCGTCCTCTACCTGTTCCTGCTCTGGATGGCGCGCTCCGCGCTCAAGGACCTGCGCGCGCGGCACCGACGGAGCCCGCGTACGAGGACGCCACCGGCATGCACCACGCCACCGCCGGCCTGAGCGAGGGCACCGAGCGGCGCGCCGCGGCTGCGCGTGGCCAACGCCGCCGGCCTGCGCGCGGGATCGGCCTACGACCTCTCCGACGGCGCCGCTGCTGGGCCGCGGCGACACGGCCGACATCCGCCTCCAGGACACGTTCGCCTCCATCCGCGCACGCCCGGCTCGTCCCGCAGGGCGAGGTGATCGTGCTGGAGGATCTGGGCTCGACGAACGGCACGTATCTGAACGGCGAGCCGCTGCGGGGACCGCAGCCCCTGCATGTGGGTGACAGCATCCGCATCGGGGACTCCGAGTTCACGTTCGAGCGCGCCTGATGCTGCGCATATCCGAACACTTCCACGCGTCCGACCTCGGGCGCCAGCGCCAGGGCAACGAGGACAACTACTTCGTCCGCGCGCCGCTGTTCGTGGTCGCCGACGGCATGGGCGGCGCGCAGGCCGGCGAGGTCGCCTCCGAGATGGCCGTCGAGTCGTTCGACGGCGGCCTGCCCGACGGCTCGCCCGCCGACGGGCTCGTGAGCGTGATCGAGGACGCGAACCGCCGCATCCACGACCGCTCGCGCGCCGAGTCGCAGCGCGCGGGCATGGGCACGACGGTCACCGCCGCCTACGTCGGCGAGCAGGAGGTCACGATCGCCCACGTCGGCGACTCGCGCGCCTACGTGCTGCGCGGCGGCGAGCTCACGCGGCTCACGCGCGACCACTCGCTGGTCGGCGAGCTCGTGGCGCGCGGCAAGCTGACCGAGGAGCAGGCCGAGACGCATCCGCAGCGCTCGGTCATCACCCGCGCGCTCGGCCCGGAGCCGGAGGTCGAGGTCGACGTGCAGGTCTACCAGGCGCGCGCCGGCGACGTGTTCATGGTCTGCTCGGACGGCCTGACCTCGATGGTCCCCGAGGCGCGCGTGCGCGAGATCCTCACCGCCGCCGGCTCGCTCGACGAGGCCGGACGCGACCTGATCGCGGCGGCCAACGATGCGGGCGGCCGGGACAACATCACCGTGATCCTGTTCCGGCTCGAGGAGGTCGACGGCGACGGCGCCGAGGCGGGCGAGTACGCGACCTGGCAGGGCGACGCGCTCGAGGGCCCGCGCCAGGGCGTCACCCGGCCCGACGGCGGCGAGGCGCAGGCCACCGCCACGCTGCCGGTCGTGCGCGAGGCGAGGCCGATCGAGGAGCCGCCGCGCGCACCGCGCCGCCGCCGCGCAAGCGCCGCCGCCGCCGCGTGCCGACCGGCCTGATCGCGCTCGTCGTCGTGCTCGCGATCGTCGGCGCGGCGCTGTGGACCGCCTCGCGGGCCGTCTACTTCGTCGGCGTCGAGCCCTGAGGGGACCGTGACGCTCTACCGCGGCCTGCCGTACGACCTGCCGCTCGGGCTCGAGCTGTACGAGCCCTACTACGCCTCCGGGGTGACGTTCGCGCAGGTCCCGGCCGGCCGTCGCGACAGTCTTCACCGACCACAAGCTGCGCTCCAAGGACGACGCCGAGGACCTCGTCAGCGAGCTCGAGCGGGGCCGGCTCCAGTGAGCGCCCGCAACCGCGAGCTGCTGGCCCTCGTGCCCGCGTCACTGCTGCTGACCGCGGGCTTCGCGGCGATCTTCATCCAGCAGTCGGACGTCGTCTCCGACGTCTCGCTGACCTACGGGCTCTGGTTCCTCGGCCTGTGCTTCGCCGGCCACCTGTTCCTGCGCTTCACGCTGCCGCACGCCGACCCGTACATGTTCCCGCTGGTCGCCGTGCTGGCGTGCTTCGGGCTCGTCGTCATCTACCGGATCGACGAGGAGCTGGCGCGCGAGCAGGCGCAGTGGTTCGTGATCGGCCTGGCGCTGTTCGCGCTGACGATCCTGCTGCTGCGCGACCTGCGCGTGCTCGAGCGCTACCGCTACACGATCGCCGCAGTGGGCCTGTTCCTGCTCTTCCTGCCGCGCGTGCCCGGAATCGGCGCGCAGGTCAACGGCGCCTACCTGGGCGTCGACCTCGGCCCGATCGCGTTCCAGCCGGCCGAGTTCGGCAAGATCGCGATCATCATCTTCCTGGCCGCCTACCTGCGCGACACGCGGCAGGTGCTCGTCCAGGGGGCGACGCCGCTTCGCCGGCGTGACGATCCCGCCGCTCAAGCACTTCGGGCCGCTGCTCGTGGTCTGGGGCGCGGCGATGCTGATGCTCGTCTTCATCCGCGACCTCGGCTCGTCGCTGATGTACTTCGGCGGCTTCCTGGCCCTGCTCTACGTCGCCACCAACCGCCTGTCGTTCGTGGTGATCGGCATGGCGCATGTTCGCGGTCGGCGCGTGGTTCTTCGCCAACACGGTCAGCCACGTGCAGGACCGCGTGGACATCTGGCTCGACCCGTTCAACCCGGCGTGGGTCGAGGGCGACGGCTACCAGATCGCGCAGTCGCTGTTCGCGCAGGCCGACGGCGGGCTGTTCGGGACCGGGCTCGGTGCGTCGCTGCTCAACTCGCCCGGCGGCACGCCGCTGATCCCGCTGCCGTCGACCGACCTCATCTACGCGGTGATCACGAACGAGCTCGGGCTGGTCGGCGCCTGCGGCCTGATCCTCGTCTACATGCTGCTGGCCGAGCGCGGCTTCCGGACCGCGACGCTGGCCACCGACTCGTTCTCGAAGCTGCTGGCGGCCGGGCTGACCGCCGTCTTCGCGCTCCAGGTGTTCGTGATCGTCGGCGGCGTCACGCGCGTGATCCCGCTGACCGGCGTCACGCTGCCGTTCGTCTCCTACGGCGGCTCGTCGATCCTGGCCAACTTCGTGCTGCTCGCGCTGCTGCTGCTCGTGTCCGACCGCGCGCGCCGCCCGGCGGGCGCGATGGGCCGGAGAGGGCTGCGGTGAACGCGCCGATCATCCGCCTCTTCGGGCTCGTCCTGCTGCTGTTCGCCGTGCTGATCGCGTTCACGTCGCGCTGGACGGTGTTCGAGGCCGAGGCGCTGCGCGACAACCCGAACAACCGGCGCGTGCTGTTCGAGGAGCAGCGGATCAAGCGCGGCATCATCCGGGCCGCCGACGGCCAGGTGCTGGCCGCCAACCGGGCGCTGCCCGGCGATCGCTACGAGCGCCGCTACCCGACCGGCGAGCTGTTCGCGCACCCGGTCGGCTTCACCTCGCTCGATCGCGGGCGGATCGGGCTCGAGGACTACTACAACGACGAGCTGACCGGCCGCCGCAGCGACCCGATCGGCGCGCTCGAGCGCCTGCTCGGCCCGCGCGACGTCGGCGACGACCTGCGGACGGCGCTCGACGTGGAGGCCCAGGAGACCGCCTTCCAGGCCCTGGGAGGCCGCAACGGCGCGGTCGTGGCGCTCGACGTCGAGACCGGCGCCGTACGCGTGCTGGCCGCCAACCCGAGCTTCGACCCCAGCGACCCGGCGAACGCCGAGACCTTCAACCGCGCCACCCAGGGCCGCTTCCCGCCGGGCTCGACGATGAAGGTGGTCACCGCCGCGGCGGCGCTCGACAGCGGCAAGTACAACCCGGACTCGACGGTCAGCGGCGAGAACGGCAAGGTGATCTCCGGCACGCCGCTCAACAACTTCGGCGGCGAGGACTTCGGGCAGATCACGCTGAGCCGACGCGCTGACCAACTCGGTCAACACGGCGTGGGCCGCGGTCGCGGAAGATCTCGGCAAGGAGACGATGGCCGAGTACATGCGCAAGTTCGGCTTCTACGAGGACCCGCCGATGGACTATCCCGACGAGCAGATGCTGCCGAGCGGCGAGGTCGGAGGGCGCGGCCGGCTGCTGCCGCCGACCTCGGGGCAGATCGACGTCGGGCGCATGGCGATCGGGCAGGACAAGCTGCTCGTGACGCCGCTCCAGATGGCCACCGTGGCCCAGACGGTCGCCAACGGCGGCATGCGGATGGAGCCGCGGCTGGTCGAGAAGGTCCTCGACCCCGACGGGCGCACGATCGACGAGCCGCTGCCCCAGGAGGCCGAGCGCGTCATGTCCGAGGAGAACGCGAACGCGCTCGCCGCGATGATGCAGAACGTCGTCGAGCAGGGCACCGGCACGGCGGCCCAGCTCGAGGGCGTCGACGTCTCCGGCAAGACCGGCACGGCGGAGGTCGGCGACGGCACCGACGACCTGTGGTTCATCGGCTTCACCGACCAGGTCGCGGTGTGCGCGATGCTTGAGCGCCAGACCGGCGGGACCGGCGGCGCGAACGCCGCTCCGATCGCCGCCGAGGTGCTGAAGGCGCTGGGGGAGTAGATGCAGCGCATCGAGCCCGACACCCTGATCGACGGCCGCTACCGGGTCCTCAGCAAGCTCGGCTCCGGCGGCATGGCCGACGTCTACATGGCCGAGGACCAGCAGCTCGGCCGCCGCGTCGCGCTGAAGGTGCTGCACCGGCGCTTCGCCGAGGACGAGCAGTTCGTCGAGCGCTTCCGGCGCGAGGCGTCGAGCGCCGCCGGGCTGTCGCATCCCAACGTGGTGGCCATCTTCGACCGCGGCGAGTGGGACGGCACCTACTACATCGCGATGGAGCTCGTCGGTCGGCCGCACGCTGAAGGACATCGTGCGCGAGAAGGGCCCCGCGCCGCCGGAGGCGGCGGTCGACGTGACGCTCCAGATCCTGCGCGCCGCGCGCTACGCCCACAAGCACGGCGTCGTCCACCGCGACATCAAGCCGCACAACGTCCTGATCGACGAGGACGGCCGCGTGCGCGTGGCCGACTTCGGCATCGCCCGCGCCGGCACCTCGGACATCACCGAGACCGGCTCGGTGATGGGCACGGCGCAGTACCTCTCGCCCGAGCAGGCGCAGGGCCGGCCGGTCGACGCCCGCGCCGACCTCTACGCGATCGGGATCGTGCTCTACGAGCTGCTCACCGGCCAGGTGCCGTTCGACGCCGACTCGCCGGTCACCGTGGCGCTCAAGCAGGTCTCCGAGCAGCCCGTGCCGCCGCGCCGAGCTCGTGCCGGCGATCCCGCCGGCGATCGACGCCGTCGTGCTGCACGCGCTCGAGAAGGACCCCGACCGGCGCTGGCAGAACGCGGACGAGTTCATCGCCGCGCTCGAGACCGCACGGTCGGAGCCGCAGCGGATGCCGCCGCCGCCGGCCGCGCCGGTCGTGGAGGAGCACCGCAGCCGCTGGTGGCTGTGGGTGCTGATCGCGCTGGCGCTGCTGGCGATCGCCGTCGGCCTCTATCTGACGCTCAAGCCCGAGCAGCTCACGGTGCCGGACGTGATCGACCGCGAGTCGGCCACCGCCTCGCAGATCCTCCAGAACCGCGGCTTCGAGGTCGACATCGTCACGGTCGTCAACCCGGACGTCGAGCGCGACCACGTCGCCGCCCAGGACCCGCGGCCCGACACCGAGGCGCCCGAGGGGTCGACGGTGACGATCACGGTCTCGGCCGGGCCGGGCGACGCCGCCGTGCCCACGGTCGTCGGCATGCCGCAGGACGAGGCGGAGCAGGCGCTCGAGGACGCCGGCTTCAAGACCCGCGTCGAGCGCGCGTTCTCCGACGAGGTGCGCGACGGGCGCGTGGTCGGCACCTCGCCGCCGGCCGGCACCACGCTCGAGCGCGGCAGCGAGGTCACGCTCCTGGTCTCGCGCGGCCCGGAGCAGGTCGAGGTGCCCGACGTGACCGGCGACAGCGAGGACAACGCGCGCAGCGCGCTCGAGGGCGCCGGGCTGCGCGTCGGCAAGATCACCCGCGAGGAGTCGGGCGAGGAGCCCGGCACGGTGATCGAGCAGAGCCCGGCGGCCGGCGAGGAGCTCGACAAGGGCGACGCCGTCGACCTCACGGTCGCCCAGCCGACCGCGATCCCTGACGTGGTCGACCTGACCGAGGACGAGGCGCGGACGGAGCTCGAGGACGCCGGCTTCGAGGTGCGCGTGCACGACCAGGACGTCACCGACCCGCCGCAGGACGGCATCGTGCTCGAGCAGAGCCCGGCCGCCGACGAGGAGCGCCGCCAGGGGAGCCGCGTCACGATCGTCGTCGGCCGCGTCGCCGCGGCGACGGCGACGCCCTCGCCGACGACCGTGCCATGAGGGTCGCCGTCCTGGCGGGCGGGCGCTCGTCCGAGCACGAGGTCTCGCTGAACTCGGCCGCGTTCGTGCGCGAGGCGGTGGCGGCCGCCGGGCACGAGGTGCTGCCGGTGACGATCGAGCGCTCGGGCGCGTGGAGGCACGACGGCGCGTCGCTCGCGCTCAGCACCCGGCGGGGGGCTGCTCGGCGCCGACGCGGTCTTCCCCGTCCTGCACGGGCCGTTCGGCGAGGACGGCACGGTCCAGGGCCTGCTCGAGCTGCTCGACGTCCCCTACGTCGGCGCCGGCGTGCTCGCCTCGTCGCTGTGCATGGACAAGGTCGTGTTCAAGGAGGTCCTCGCCGCCGCGGACGTGCCGCAGGTGCCCTCCGCCGCCGTCCGCGAGCACCGCTGGCGCACCGAGCCCGACGCGGTGCGCCACGAGCTGACCGTGCTCGGCACGCCGGTGTTCGTCAAGCCGGCGCGGCTGGGCTCCTCGGTCGGGATCAGCAAGGTGTGGTCGGAGGCCGGGATGGGGCCGGCGCTCGACGACGCCTTCACGCACGACAGCCTGGTCATCGTCGAGGGCTTCTCCGACGGCATGGAGGTCGAGTGCTCGGTGATGGGGCTCGACGAGCCGCAGGCGTCGGTGCCGGGCGAGATCGTGATCCTCAAGGGCGACTGGTACGACTACGAGGCCAAGTACGACGACGGCGGGATGGAGCTCGTGGTGCCGGCGCGGCTGCCCGAGGCGGTGCGCGAGGAGGTCCGGCGGCTGGCCGTCGACACGTTCATGCGCGTCGGCTGCGCCGGGCTGGCGCGGGTCGACTTCTTCGTCGAGGACGACCGCGTGCTGGTCAACGAGCTCAACACGATGCCCGGCTTCACCGGGACGAGCGCGTTCCCGAAGCTGTGGGAGGCGAGCGGCGTGCCGCCCGCCGAGCTCTGCGACCGCCTGATCGGCTTCGCGCTCGAGCGCTTCGAGGCAGAGCGCGCGGGCCACGCGTTCTAGCGCGCGGCTTCTCGCTGGAGCAGCGCGATCTCGCCGATCTCGACGCGCTGCGAGCCCGGCGGCAGCTCGGTGATCCAGACCAGGTAGTAGCGGTAGCGCTCGCCCGAGTCGGCGAGCCGGAAGCGCTGGTGGTCCGACTTCACGACGCCGCCGCCGAGCCGCTCCCAGCCGGCTTCGATGCTCTCGGGCACGTCGCTGCCGGCGGCGCCGAAGATCTCCGCGCGCCAGCCCGTCTCGGGGCTCTGGATCTCCATCCGCACCGCCTCGACGCCCGGCTTGGCGTCGACGTAGATGCCGACGCCGGCCTTGTTGGCGCCCTCCAGGCCGCTGCTGTAGGTCTCGGTGATCCAGCGGGTCTCGGGCTGGCGGTCGACCACCAGCGCCGCCCGCTCCGGGTGCTCCTCGTCGTCGCCCAGCGGGTCGTAGTCGTTGGCCGACGTGCTGGCGACCGAGACGACCTGCTCGCCGGCCGGCGCCTCGATGTCGCCGGCGCCGGTGCCGCGCTGGGCGCGGTCGACGCCCTCCTTGAGCAGCAGCACCAGCGACCGCCGCGCAGACCGCCAGCAGCAGCACCGTGCCGAGCACCGGCAGCGGGTGGCGCATCCGGAACGGCAGCCGCCGCCGGGCCTGGCGGCGGCAGCGTGCGCAGCACCGCGGTGGCCTCGCCGGTCGAGCGGCCCGAGCGGGCGGCCTCGATCGCCAGCGCCTCCTCGAGGTCGGCCACCAGCGTGTCGATGTCCGGGTAGCGCCGCTTGAGGTCCTTGTCGGTCATGCGGTCGAGCACCGAGGCGAGCGTGGCCGACGCCTCCGGGCGGCGCGCCTGGAGGTCGGGCATGTCCTCGCGGACGTGCTTCATCGCCACGGACACCTGGTTCTCGCCGTGGAACGGGACGTCCCCGGTCAGCATCTCGTACAGCACGACGCCGAGCGAGTAGATGTCGGACTGCCCGTTGACGTCGTGCCCGAGCGCCTGCTCGGGCGAGACGTAGTCGGTCGTGCCGAGCACGCGGCCGTCGGCGGTCAGCCCGTCCTGGTCGAGCGTGCGGGCGATGCCGAAGTCGGTGACCTTGGCCGAGCCCTCGGAGTCGATCAGCACGTTCTGCGGCTTGACGTCGCGGTGCACGATCTGGCGCGAGTGGGCGCAGCCGAGCGCGCGCGCGATCTCGATCGCGTACGCGATCGCCTCGTCCATCGGCAGCCGGCCCATGCGCCGGATCCGCTCCTTGAGCGTCTCGCCCTCGACGTACTCGAAGACGATGTAGGGGCGGCCCTCGTCCTCGCCGGCGTCGATCACGCCGACGATGTGCGGGTGGCTGAGCTGGGCGACGGCGCGCGCCTCGCGGCGGAAGCGCTCGAGCTGGTCGGAGTCCGACGCGATCTCGCGGTGCATGAGCTTGATCGCGACCTGGCGCTCGAGCGTCTGGTCGAACGCGCGGTAGACCGTCGACATGCCGCCGGACCCGATCTGGGCATCCAGCCGGTACCGGCCGCTCAGCTGCATCCCTACGAGCGTGCTCATCTACTCGGTCCTATTGTGGCCGATGTGCCCGCGGTCTCGGTGACGGTCTTAACGGATCCCTATTGTCCATGGTCGTGGGCGGCCGAGCCGCAGCTCCGCCGCCTTCAGGTCGAGTTCGGCGCCTCCCTGGCGTTCACCTTCGTGATCGTGGGCCTCAAGCGGCGCATCGAGACCGCCGACGCGGCCGCGCTGGCCTATGACGTGGCGGAGGCGGCGGCCGAGAGCGGCATGCCGGCCGATCCGCGCGTGTTCCTGCGCGATCCGCCGTCCTCGACCCACCCGGCGGGCCTGGCCGTCGGCCGCGGTCTCCGAGCAGGGCGACCCCGGCCCGTTCATCCGGCGGCTGCGCGAGGCGATCCTGCTCGAGCGCCGGCGCATGGACACCGCGCCGGCGCTGCTCGACGCGGCGCGCGAGACCGGCGGACTGGACCTGGAGCGGCTGCGCGTGGACTTCGGCTCGAACGCGATCGTCGAGCGCTTCGGCGCCGACCTCGAGCAGCGGCCGCGGCGCCACGACGCCGACCCTGCGGTTCGGCGACCGGCCACCAGGTGGCGGGCTACGCGCCGTACGAGCGGCTGCGCGACGCCGCGCTGGCCGCCGGCGCCGAGCCGTCGGGCAACGGCCATCCGGGCATCGAGGAGGCGCTGCGGCGCTTCGGGGCGATGGCGACGCCCGAGGTCGCCGCCGTCTGCGACCTCCCCGGCCCGCGGGCGCCGGCCGAGCTGTGGCGGCTCGCGCTCGAGTGGCGCGTGCGGCCGCGGCGGGTGGTGGGCGGCGAGCTGTGGGAGCTCGCGTGACCGCTAGGGGTTGACCGAGCGCCCGGACCAGGTCGCCAGTCCGAGCCGCCCTCGTCGTCGCTTCTTCTGCTCCTCTGTCCTCGTCGGGCTTGACGGCCGGTTGCTCCTGGGTCGGCGGCTCGTACTGCTGCGGCTCGCTCGGCTCCTCCGCCTCGAACGGCGCCGGCTCGTCGGTGCGCTCGCGGGACCGGCGGGCTCCAGGCCGAGGACTGCTCGGCCGGCGGCTCGGCGTCGCGTGCGGTGTCGTCCGGTGCGGCGAGCGGCTCGATCTGCTCGCCGGCGAGCGGGTTCGCGGCCTGCTCGATCGCCTCGTCGATCTGGCGCTCGCTGTCCGAAATGCCGGGCGCGGTCGGCTCGGCCGCCCTGCGCAGGTCGAACTCGGCCTGCTCCTGGCCCTCGGCCTCGCCCTCGCCGGCCTCGGCCAGCGGGCGCTCGGCCTCGGTGGCGGGCTGGTCGGCCGGGCCGGCGTAGTCGCTGACCACGCCGCCGATGTTGGCGGCCTCGGCCGCGGCGGCGGCCTCCTCGGCCGCCTCGTCGATCGCCTCCGGCTGCTGGGGCTCGGGCGCCGGCACCGGCGTGGCCGTGTTGGCCACGGGTCCGGGGGCGTCGTAGTTGGACGGCCCGGGGGGCGGCGGCGGGGCGGGCGGCTCGTACGTCTGGCCGCGGCCGGGGAGCAGCCCGGCGACCTTGTCGCGCTTGAGGAGCACGCCGGCGGCGACGACCGCGGCGCCGAAGAGCAGCAGCTTGCGGGACATGGGTGAGCTCCTTGAGGGTCCGGGGTCGAAGTCTGCACCCTGGACGGTACCCGTCCGCGACGGGACAGCGAACCCTGACGTTGCTGCGGCGTGAGGCCGGGGCCCTGGTGGGCCCCGGCGTCAGGCGTCGCGCTCGGAGGGGACCGGGAGGTCGGCCGGAGCGCGTCGGCGGCGGCGCGGTTCTCCTCGCGCACGGCGTTCCAGATCTCCTCGCGGTAGACCGGGACCGAGCGCGGCGCCTGGATGCCGACGCGGACCGAGTTGCCGACGATCTCCATCACGTGGACGACGATGTCGTCGCCGAGCATGATCTTCTCGCCGGGACGGCGGGTGATGATGAGCATGAAGATTCCTCCTTGGAATGCTTCGAAAACGGATGGGACTGCGCGGCGGCGTGCCGCCGCGCAGGGCTACGCAGCCGCCTCGGCCTTGGTCTCGGCCTCGACCTGCGGGAACAGCGGGGCGCGCACGGGAGCGTGCTCCGCCTCGTTGATCACCTGGTGGCCACTGGCCCCCGAGATCACGATCGGCGCGCGCAGGTTCACGCTGAAGTCGGCCAGCTCGGCGCCGGCGCGGACGGTCACCCACACGGCCGTGTCGGTCGCCGGCGTCGACGCGCTCGGTGTCGTCGTCCGACAGCGCGACCTCGTAGTCGGCGAAGAACGCCCACGGGTTGGTCACGGGCAGGGCGAGCGTCGGGTCGTCGAGCGAGTGCAGCCACGGGAACGGGCCGTCGGTGATCTCGCCGACGACGGCCCAGCGGCGGCCGCCGAGGCCGATCAGGCCGGAGGGGAACTCGATGATCGCGTCGGCCTCGATCTCGAGGGTGCCGAAGCGCGAGCTCTCGACGGTCACGGTGGACATTTCGGGTCTGACTCCTTGGTTCCGAGGGACGGAGATGGACGGTGGCGCCGGATCAGCGGAGGAAGTCCATGAGGGACGTCTGGACGATGCTCGCCCCCGCGCGCAGGGCGGCCTGGTAGGCGGCGGTCTGGGAGTTGAGCTCGATCAGCGTCTTGGCGATGTCGGCGTCCTCGGTCTCGCGAGAGCTGACCGAGCATCGTCTCCTCGATCTGGCCGAGCCGGCCGAGCGCGGCCTCGAGGCGGTTGGTGCGTGGCGCCGTTGCCGGCGCGGACCTCGAGCAGCAGGTCGAAGTTGTTCTCGAGGCGAGTCCATGTCGGGGCCGCGCAGGTCGGCCGCGTCGCCGGACCGCAGGTGGTCGATCGCGTCGCGCAGGACGTGCAGCAGGCTTGTTGTCGGCCGCGCCCTGGCCGTCGCCGAGGAACTGCTGGCCGACGACGTTGATCGTCATCGTGCACGCCCGGGCCGATCTCGCGCACGATGCCGGGCACCGCCGGGTTCCAGCCCGCGTCGTCGCCCTGGTAGACGTCGTCGGCCGGGCCGTCGGCGTACGGTCGCCGGGTACGGCCGCGTCGAGGTCTCGGTGCCGGCGAAGACGTAGCGTGCCGCGGTAGCTGGTGTTGGCGGCCTGCTTGATGCCCTCGATGAGCTGCTCGAGCTCGGCGGCGATCGCGTCGCGCGACGTCTGGTCGAGCGAGTCGGTGCCGCCCTGGACGAGCAGGTCTGCGCGCTTGCTCGACGACTCGGTGATGTCCGTCAGCGCCTGCTCGGTCGCGTCTCTGCCAGCCGATCGCGTCCTCGACGTTGCGCTGGTACTGCGCGGTTGGCGCTCAGGCTCTGGCGCAGCGCCATCGCCTGCGCGGCGTCGAACGGATCGTCGGACGGGCGGGTGATCTCCTTGCCGGAGGCCGCCTTCATCTGCGTCCGCGTGAGCTTCGACGAGATGCTGTTGAGGTCAGCGAGGATGTTGCGCTGGACCATCGAGGTGGTGATGCGCATCGCTCACAGGCCCACCCTTCCGGTCCGGTTGATCAGCACGTCGAGCATCTCGTCCATCGTGCTCATGGCACGCGAGGACGCCTGGTAGGCGCGCTGGAAGCGCACGAGGTTGGACATCTCCTCGTCGAGCGAGACGCCGGACACGCTCTGGCGGCGGTTCTCGACCGCGTCGGTGAGGACCTGGGCGTTGCCCTCCTGGCGGATCGCCTCGCGGACGTGCGAGCCGACCTTGGCGACGAACGCGCGGTAGGCGCCGTCGACGCCGCTGTTCGCGTCGCTCAGGATGGCGGCGATCGCGCGCGCCACGTCGCTCGAGCCCGCGGCGCCGGAGCCGCCGGTCGATCAGCGACGGGTCGGCCGGCCAGCGTCGTGTTGAGCTGGAGCGTGTCGGCGGCGGAGGCCGGGGCGGCCGACCTGGAAGAAGTTGCCGCTCGGGTAGACGGCGTTGACGGCGGTCGCCAGGTTGGTGGCGACCGTGTTCAGCGTCGGCGATGTAGCCGTCGAGCGTGCCGCCCGGGCGCGAGGCCTCGAGCAGCCCGCCGAGGCGGCCGCCGGGCGCCCAGGCGGCGCCGGGCGGCGGGCCGGCCCAGGTCGCGGTCGTGCCGGTGACGACCGGGTAGCGTGGCGCCGGCGGCGACCTTGTCGACGAACGCTGACGTCGATCGTGCCGTCGGCTGCTCGACGACCGAGATCTGCCGAACTCGGACAGCTTGTCGAGCAGCTGGTCGCGCCGGTCGAGCAGGTCGTTCGGGATGTCGCCGGCGGTGATGAAGCGGCTTGATCGTGTCGTTGAGGTCGGCGATGCTCGCGCGCGATCTGCGCGATCTCGCCGCCCGGGTCCGGGGCTTGCCGGGCGCGTCAGGTCGGCGTACTCGGCGCGGGCCTGGCTCGCGGGTCAGGTCGATCTGGTCGTGCAGCGTGTTGAACGCGGCGGCGAGCGTGTTCGCGGCCTCGGCGACGTTGCTGCTTCAGCGACGCGTTCTTGGCGTCGCCGGCGAGCGCGTCGACCAGGCGTCCCAGAACTCGCGCGAGCTGCTCGTTGATGCCGTTCTCGCCCGGCTCGGCGAGCGCCAGCTCGGCGCGGTCGAGCGTCTTGGTGCGCGCCGCCCACTCGTCAGGTTCGTGTTCTGCGCCGCGGTACTGGAGATCGACGAACTGGTCGCGGATGCGGCGGTAGGACTGGATGTCGACGCCCGAGCCGAGGTGCGCGCCGGCGCCGCCGACGATGCCGCCGGCCGGGATCTCGAGCGCGGGAGACGCGACGAGCGCGGCCTCCTGGCGCGAGTAGCCCCTGGTCGAGGCGTTGGCGATGTTGTGGCCGGCGGTGTCGAGCAGCCGCTGCTGGGCGAGCAGCCCGCGCAGCGAGGTCTGGAGGCCGTAGAAGGAGGAGATCGGCATCGATCAGGCCTGGAGGTCGAGGACGCGGTGCAGGGCAGGAGCGCGACGGCTGGGCGGTGCCCGTCGTCGGGCTGGGCGTAGCCGGCCTCGGGCTCGTGGCCGATGAGGCGGGTCAGGTGGGCGAGGAACGCGAGCTCCTGGCGCATCAGCGCGCGGTTGATGCCGTGCTCGCGGGCGATCTCGGCGAGCAGGCCGCGCAGCTCGGCGGAGCGCTCGCGCGCGGCTTGGGCCGCGCCGGGGCTGACCAGCGTGCAGAGGCGCTCGAGCGTGACCGGCGGCGGCCGGGACGCCGAGCGCGGCGCCGGCGCGCTGCAGCAGCCGCGGCGCGGTCCTGCTCGAGGCTGCCGCGGCGGCCCATCTCGGTCTGGATGTCGGTGAGGCGGCCGAGCACGGCGTCGACGTCGCGGGCGCGGATCGCCTTGCCCTGCGTCGAGCACGAGCCGAGCAGGCGCTGAGCGGACGCGATCTGGGCGTCGAGGTGGACGAGCAGCTCGGCTTCGAGGACGGTGCTCACGAGGCGTCCTTCCGCAGCGGCCGGATAGAGCTGGGCGGCGAGGCCGATGCCGCCGTCGGCGATCAGGCCGGTGGCGAATGCCTCCTGGCACGGCGCCGCGTACGGGCCCTCGGTGAGCGGCGCCCTCGGGCATCATCTCGCCGACGAGCTGGCCGAGCAGGATCTGCTCGAAGCCGAGCGCGGCCTTGTAGGCCTCGCTTGTCGGTCGTCGGAGCCGTTGCGCACGTCGGCGGGAGCGCGCTCGGACGGCACCGCGGGGAGGCCGGGGATCGCATCATCGCTTCACCTGGTTGGCGATGCCCATCATCTCGTCGGCCGTGGTGATGGCCTTCGAGGCGAGCTGGAACGCGCGCTGGGACTCGATCATCGCGACCATCGCCTCGGCCATGTCGGTGTTGGAGGCCTCGAGCGCGCCCTGGCGTGAGCGACGGTGGCGCGCGGCGCGGCGATCGCGGGGCCGGAGGCGGCGGTGGTCGACGAAGGCGTTGTCGCCGACGGAGAGCAGGCCCTGGGTGCGAGCGGACCGTGACGACGTCGAGCCTGCCGACGCGCTGGCCGTCGGCCAGCACGGTGCCGTCGGGGCCGATCGAGATCTGGTCCTCGGCGACGCCCTCGGGGATCGTGATGGCCGGCTGCACGAGCGCGCCGGTGCTGGTCGACGAGCTGGCGGGCGCCGTCGACGTGCAGGCCGCCGTCGCGCGTGAGCGCCTCGCGGCCGTCGGCGCAGCCGGACGCGCAGGAAGCCCTCGCCCTGGATCGCGACGTCGAGCGGGCGGTCGGTGCGCTGCAGCACGCCCTGCGCGAAGGCGCGGCCGGCGTCGACCGCGGCGGCGCCGGAGCCGGTGCGCACGCCCTGGGCGGACGAGCGGCCCGTCTGCGTCGTAGACGAGGTCGCGGAACCCGACGCGCTGGTGCTTGTAGCCCGTCGTGTTCGCGTTCGCGAGGTCGTTGGCGACGGCGTCGATGCGCTGCTGCTGGGCCGCCATGCCGGCGGCCGCGGTATTGAGTCCTCGAGCATGCATCTAGTCGGGGTCTTCGGCCTGCGGTCGCGAGACTTGAGCGGCTATCAGCCGCCGACCGCGCCGACCTTGGTCGACAGCCTTGCCGAGCGTCTCGTCGATCGTCTGGATGACCTTCTGGCCCGCCTCGAAGGCGCGCATGGAGGCGATCATGTCGACCATCGAGCGGGCGGCGTCGGCGCCGGAGCTCTCCAGCGCGCCCGACGCGGACGGTGCCCGCGGCGGCGCCGGCGGGGGTGCCGGCGACGAGCGAGTCGCCCTCCTTGCGCGGGTTCGTGAGCGCCGACGACGCCGAGCGCGCGCGGGTCGACCTTGCCGTCGGCGGCGCGTGATCGCGCGGCCGGCGGCGTCCGAGCACCGGGTCGCCCTGCGCGGTCACGAGGCGGCCCTGGGGGTCGAGCGCGAACTGGCCGTTGCGCGTGTAGCGCACGCCCTGCGCGGTCTGGACGGCGAAGAAGCCCTCGCCGGTGATGGCGAAGTCGAGCGGCTCGCCGGTCTCGCGCGGCGGGCGCGGCGGTGAAGTCGGTCTCGATCGCGTCGACCTGCACGGCCGTGCTCTGGCGGCCGACGGTCGGCGCCGGTCGCCGAGTTGGCGAGCAGCAGGTCGCCGAACGAGCGCTGCGCCGTGCGGTCGCCCTTGTAGCCGGGCGTCGAGGCGTTCGCCAGGTCGTTGGCGATCTGGTCCTGGCGGATCTGCTCGGCGAGCATGCCCGAGGCAGCGATGTAGAGACCGCGGTCCATTCGCAACGGGTGATCGGCAGCCGCTCGGCTACCTTGACCGCATGATGGAGCCGGTCGTCGCGGTCAAGACGCTGCTGCTCCAGACGCAGCTGCCGGACGTCACGCTGCGGCCGGGGACGTCGGTCGTGGCGCGCGTGCTCTCGCGCGGGGAGGACCACGGCGTGCTGGTGATCGCCGGGGATCCCGCTGACCGCCCAGCTGCCGACGGAGATCGGCAGGCCGGCGAGACGCTGCGGCTGACGTGTGAGCGACGTCACGCCGGAGCGCGTGACGCTCCAGCTCGAGCAGGTCGTCCCGCCGGCGCCGCCCAGCCGCCGCCGACCGCCGACGCAGTCCGCGCGCGTCACGCGTCGAGGAGCGAGCCGCGCACGGTGCGCGTGGGCGACGAGGAGCGCAGCAGCGTCGCGCTCAGCTTCCAGTCCGAGCGCGCTCGGCCGGCTCGACCTGCGGATCGAGCTCGTGGCCGGCAAGCGCGTGAGCGCGACGCGTCGAGGCGCCCGCCGGGCGCTCGTTCGAGCTCGCCGACGCCGCCGCTGGACGACTGCACGACGGCTTGCACGCGCGGACGGGGCTCGAGGCCGACGTGCGCGTGACGCCGCGCCGCGAGCCGCTGGACGTCTATGCCTGAGCGCGACGTCACCGCGGCGCTGCGCTACACGGGCACCGGGGCCCCGCAGGTGGTGGCCGCCGGCCGCGGCCACGTCGCGGCGACGATCCTCGAGACGCGCGCGCGACGCGGGCGTGCCCGTGCACAAGGATCCCGAGCTGGCCGACGCGCTGGCCGGCTTGGCGCTCGGCAGCGAGGTTCCGGAGGAGCTGTGGGCGGCCGTGGCGGAGGCGCTCGCGTGGGCCTATTCGGTGAGCGGCGCGGCAATTACCCCGAATCGGTGATCAAGGAACTGGGGTCTAGGCCCGATACAGGTCCGGTCCGTCAGATCCTTTCCCTTCGCAAGGAGCCCCGTCCGACATGAAGTCCGCCTCGACCACCAGCCGCCGCCGCGTCTCCGCGGAAGAGGCGCTCGCGCTCTGGAGCGAGTACAAGCGCACCGGCGACATGCAGGTCCGCAACCGCCTCGTGATGACCTTCGCTCCGCTCGTGAAGTACATCGTCTTCAAGAAGGTCCGCGAGCTCCCCGCCCGCTGCGAGGTCGAGGACTTCATCTCCTGCGGCCTCGAGGCCCTGATCGCCTCGATCGACCGCTACGACCCGGCCAAGGGCGCCACGCTCGAGCAGTTCGCGTGGACCCGCATCCACGGCGCCGTGCTCGACGAGCTGCGCCGCCAGGACTGGGCGCCGCGCTCGCTGCGCCGCTGGGAGCGCGACATCTCCAAGGCGCGCGACCAGTTCACCGCCATCCACGGCCGCCGCCCGTCGAAGCGAGGAGCTCGCCGACTCGCTGGCCATCTCGGTCGAGGACCTGCGCCGCCGCGAGGACGACATCGCCGTCTCCGACGTCACCTCGCTCAACACGCTGGTGATCTCCGACGACGAGACCACGGTCGAGCGCATCGACACGCTGGCCGCCGGCGACGAGCGGCTCGATCCCGAGCACGCGACCGCCGCCGAGGAGGGCAAGGCCAAGTTCCGCTCGCGCGTTCGAGAAGCTCCCGCAGCGCGAGCGCGAGGTCGCCGTCCTCCTCTACGTCAAGAACCTCACGCTGCGCGAGATCGGCGACATCCTCGGCGTGTCCGAGAGCCGCGTCTGCCAGATCCACTCGCAGCTCAAGCGCACCCTCAAGCAGCAGCTGTCGGAGGACGCGCTGCTGTTCTCCGCCGTCGGATAAACGTCCAGGCGCTTCAAGGCGGGCGGCGAGCGGTCGACAACCGAGGCAGATGAGCTTCGAGATCGGACCCCTGCCGCCTGTCACGCCCGGCGTCGCTCCGCGGCGCACGGCCCCTGCGCCCACCGCGGACTTCGCGGTGACGCTGTCCCGTGCGAGCGCAGCCGCAGGGCGACATCGCCGTGATCTCGCTGCCGCCCTCGCCTCCGCCGGAGGTGCTGGACGAGGTCGCCGCCGCGCGTGACCGCGCGGCCGAGCTGGCGGCGCAACAACCGCGAGCTGCACTTCAGCACCGACGAGGAGTCGGGCCGCGTGATCGTGCAGGTCCGCGACCTCGAGGGCAACGTCATCCGGACCATCCCGCCGTCGCATGCGCTGCAAGTGATGTCGGGCGGAGCGCTCTAAGGCCATGGCCGGCCTCAGCCTCTCCGGCCTCGCCTCGGGCGTCGACACGGCCTCGATCGTCGACCAGCTGATGGCGCTCGAGCGCCAGAGCCTGACCAAGATCGGCTACCGCAAGTCGGCCGTGAGCGGTCAGCAGGACGCGCTCAAGGACAGTCGCCTCCAAGCTCTCCACGCTCAAGGACGCCGCGCTCGGCGCTGAGCGCCGAGGCGACCTGGGCGCAGAAGCAGACCGTCGAGAGCTCGGACCCCACGCGCGTGGCCGTGGCGATGCTCGCCGGCGCCGGCATCGGCGGCACCTCGATCTCCGTCGACCGGCTCGCCGCCTCGGCCCAGCGCCGCTTCGACTTCTCGCCGGCGGCCTTCGGCGGCGACGGCAAGACCACCGGCGCCGGGACGCTGAGGCTCCACTACGGCACGTCGGGCTCGCCCACCGGCAACGACGTCACGATCGACATCGAGGCCGGCTGGACGAAGCAGCAGATCGCCGACGCGGTCAACGCCAAGACCACCGGTCCGGCGGTCGCGGCGGTGGTCAAGGACGCCGACGGCGTCGAGCAGCTCGTGCTGTCGGCGCGCAAGACCGGCAAGGACTCCGACTTCGCCTTCGAGACGACCGGCGGGATCATGTCCGAGGACGGCGACTTCACGCGCGTCACCGGCAACGACCTCCAGGCCGCCTATCGAATCGGCAGCGGCGTCCCAGCAGCTCTCGAGCTCGAACATCATCGAGAACGCGATCCCCGGTGTCCGGGTCACGCTCAAGGGCGTCACCACCGCGCCCGGCGAGCGTCACGGTCGACCGAGCCCGCGCTCGACCGCGACGCGATCAAGACCAAGATCAAGGCCTTCGTCGACGCCTACAACGCGGTCGTCGACACCACGCGCTCGAAGCTGACCGAGCAGTCGGTCAAGAACCCGACCAGCGACTTCCAGGCGGCCCGCGGCCAGCTCTTCGGCGACTCCGGCATGACGGCGATGCTGTCGCGCCTGCGCCAGGACATGGCCGACGTCGTCCACCGCCTCCGGGCATCAACGACCTCGGCGACCTCGGCATCGGGATCCCGAAGGCGACCGGCACGTCCAGCGCCGACGCCAAGGCCGGCAAGCTCGTGCTCGACGACGCCAAGCTGACCGCCGCCCTCGACGCCGACTTCACCGACGTCAAGAGCTTCCTCGACGACCTTCTCCAAGGACGTCGAGACGTTCGTGAAGGCCCAGACCGGCGGCACCGGCATCATCGACGACCGCATCAAGAGCGGCGACCGCCAGAGCAAGCGCATCCAGGAGCAGATCGACCGCACCAACGGGCGCCTCGACGCCAAGCGAGAAGCGCCTGAAGGCGCAGTTCGCGGCGATGGAGGTCGCGCTCCAGAACTCGCAGACGCAGGGCGCCTGGCTGTCCGGCCAGATCGCCGGTCTCAACGCGAACAAGCAGCTAGCTCAAGCTCGCGGTCTGGCTCGGGCCGATCTACCCGGAGCATGTCCGTCTACTCGCCTTCCCGCGCCATCGCCTACAAGGAGCAGAGCATCCTCACCGCGACGCCCGGGCAGCTCGTCGTCATGCTCTACGACGGCTGCCTGCCGCTTCCTCTTCCAGGCCGCCCACGCCATGCGCGACGGCAACCATCGCGAGGCCGACGCCCGGCTCACCGCGCGCGGAGGCGATCATCGACGAGCTGCTCACCACGCTCGACCTCGAGCAGGGCGGCGAGATCGCCAGCCGGCTCCAGGGCATCTACGTCTTCTGCAACCGCCACCTGATCGAGGCGCGCCTCGCAGCGCGACCCCGACGATGATCGACAAGGTCTCCGAGCTCCTGGGCGAGCTGCGCGAGTCCTGGGCCCAGGTCGCCGCGACCGCCTGATCCGATGGATCCCTGGACCGCACTTCTCGCCCGCGCCACGGCCGAGCGCCAGCTCGCCGCCGAGGGCCGCTGGGAGGAGCTCGCCGAGTCCACCGCCGAGCGCGTCCGGCATGGCGGCCGCGCTCGGCCCCGCCCCCAGCGGGGCCAAGCTGGTGCTCGAGGCGCTCGCCGTCGTCCAGGCCGAGCTGACCGCCACGATCGCCGCCGCCCGCGCGGACGTCGCGCGCGAGCTCGCCGCGCTGCCCAACGCGCGCGGCGCCGTGCGCCGGCTACGCCGCCGCCCAGGTCGCGCCGACCCGCAACTGGGTCAACGACCAGGCCTGATTCGCGCTCTCAAGTCCTGGCCGCCGGCCGCCGATCACCGGACTGGCTGCCTCAGGGATGGGGCCTGTGATGTCCAGGGACGGACGTAGCCACCTTCTTCCAAGGAGATCCGTCCCAGTGCTCTTCGACACCACCCAGCTTGCCCTCGAGCGCGCCATCGAGGGCGCCGGCAAGCGCCACGAGGCGCTGGCGGCCAACCTGGCCAACGCCAACACGCCCGGCTACCAGCGCGTCGACGTGGACTTCCACGGCGCGCTCGCCTCGGCGATGGACTGCGCGCGAGCGCGCTGAGCTCGCTCTCCTTCTCCCCCGCCCGTGACGCCTCGGCCGGCGCCGTGCGCGCCGACGGCTCGACCGTCGACGTCGACGCCGAGTCGGCCAAGCTGGCCGCCAACGCGCTCGAGCACCAGGCCGCCGTGCAGGTCGCGCACGCCCGCATCGGGATCCTCAAGGCCGCGATGGGGACGCGGCTGATGAGCCTCTTCGGTGGTCTCGAGATCTCCGCCTCCGGCGCTCACCGCCGAGCGCCTGCGGATGGACGTGGTGGCCGAGAACCTCGCCAACGCCCAGACCACGCGCGGCGCCGACGGCCAGCCGTACCGCCGCAAGGAGGTCGTCCTCCAGGAGGCGCGCCGGCTCGTTCGGCGCCTCGCTGTCGGCTGCCATGAGCACAGCCCGGCACGCCAGCGGCGGCGGCGTCGAGGTCGCCGGCGTCGTCGAGGACCAGACGCCGCTCAAGCAGCGTCTACGACCCGGGCCACCCGGACGCCGACGCGAACGGCTACGTGCAGATGCCGAACGTCGACACCGTCACCGAGATGGTCGACCTGATCGGCGCCCAGCGCGCCTACGAGGCCAACGTGACCGCGATGCAGGCCGCCAAGCAGATGTTCTCCAAGCACCCTCGACCTCCTGCGCTGATGCCGACGATCCCCCCGATCGACCCCGCCTTCGCCGTCACCGGCCCCGAGTTCCGGATCGACGGCGCCCCCGGCGCCACCGAGGCCGGCAGCCGAGAGCACCGGCGTCGGCTTCGGCGACCTGCTCGGCAAGTCGCTCGGCTCGCTGGCCGCCACCCAGACGGAGGCCGCCGAGCGCCGCCCAGGCGCTGGCCACCGGCCAGGCGTCCGACCCGACCGCGGTCGTCATGGCCGTCGAGCGGGCCCAGCTCGCCATGCAGCTCGCCTCGCAGATCCGCACGAAGGCCGTCGAGGCCGCCCAGGACATCTTCCACACCCAGGTCTGTAATCCATGCCGCCCTTCGTCGACACCTTCCGCGCCCTCCCCGCCCGCTCCAAGGCGATCATCGCCGTCTCCGCCGTCGCCATCCTCGGCGATCGCGTTCCTCATGCTCCGGATCGCCGGCGCGCCGTCGTACACGATGCTCACCTCCGGCCTCGACCCGGCCGAGACCGGCAAGATCACCGCGGCGCTCGACGAGCAGGGCATCGCCTACGAGCTGCGCAACAACGGCACCGGCCTCGCGGTCGACAAGAGCCAGGTCGCCCAGGCGCGCGTCGCGCTCGCCGGCGCCGGCGTCAACGTCGACGCGGCGCCGGCGAGGGCTTCGAGCTGTTCGACAAGCAGAAGCTCGGCGCCTCCGACTTCCAGCAGAAGGTCACCTACCAGCGCGCGCTCGAGGGCGAGATCGCCCGCACGATCGGCAACGTCGAGGGCGTCAGCAGCGCCGCAGGTGCAGCTCGTGCTGCCCGAGGACGAGCTGTTCGCCGACGAGGCGACGCCCGCCACGGCGGCCGTCATGCTCGGCAACTCGGCCGACACGCTCGAGCCCGGCGCGGTGCGCGGCATCGCCCAGCTCGTCGCCTCCTCCGTCAAGGGCCTCAAGACCGAGAACGTCACGATCACCGACGCCTCCGGCACGCTGCTGTGGCCGCAGGGCGACGGCGCGGCCGGCGGCGGCATGGCGGCCGGCAAGCAGGCGCTCGAGGCGCGCTACTCGCGCGCCCTGGAGGCCGACCTCAACGCGCTGCTCACCCGCACGCTCGGCCCGGGCAAGGCGCCAGGTGTCAGGTCAACGCCGACCTCAACGCCGACCAGACCACGCGCGACAAGGTCACGTACGACGAAGAACGGCGGCGTGCCGCTCAAGAGCCAGACCGAGACCGAGAAGCTGCAAGGGCGGCGGCGCCACCACCGGCGGCACCGCGGGCACCGGCGCCAACATCCCGACCTACTCGGCGGGCGCGGCGCGGCGGCGGCGCCGAACTCCAACTACCAGCGCAAGACCGAGAACACCGAGTTCGGCGTCGACAAGACCGTCGACAGCACCGAGGTCGCGCCCGGCGCCGTCAACAAGCTCAACGTCGCGCTGCTCGTCGACAAGTCCGTCCCGGCCGGCCGACTTCGCCGCGATCCAGCAGACGGTCTCGAGCGCCGCCGGCATCGACACCGCGCGCGGCGACACGATCCAGGCCGCCCAGGTGCCGTTCGCCAAGGTCGAGACGCCGAAGGCCGGCCCGGTCCCGACGTCGCTGCTCGGCCCGCTCAAGTGGGTCGGCATCGGCCTCGCCACGCTGCTGTTCCTCTTCTTCATGAGCCGCTCGCTGCGCAAGCGCGAGGGCGAGGCGCTCGCCACGCCGGCCTGGCTGACCGAGATCGAGGAGCCCGTCTCGCTGGCCGAGCTCGAGCAGCAGACCCAGATCATGGCGCCGCCAGGCACCCGACCATCACGCTGCCGCCGCGCGCGCCGGACGCCAACCTCCAGGCGATCGACCAGCTGATGGAGCGCGAGCCCGAGCGCGTCGCCGCCCAGGTCAAGAACTGGATGGCGCAGGACTAGCGCGATGGCCGCCGAGCTTGCCACCCGCCCGGCGCGGAGACCATCACCGCCGCCAGCCTGAAGGGGATCGAGAAGGCCGCGGTCCTGCTCGTCGCCATCGGCGAGGAGCGGGCGAGCGAGATCTTCCGCCACCTCGGCGACAGCGAGGTCGAGGCGCTCTCGCTCGAGATCGCCAAGTCGCGCAAGGTGCCGACCGACGTCTGCGCGCGACGTCCTCGGCGAGGCGGTCGAGACCGTGCTCGCCGAGGACTACATCGCCGAGGGCGGCGTCGACTACGCGCGCAGCATCCTCGAGCGCTCGCTCGGCGCCAACACGCGCGGAGGAGATCATCGGCCGCCTGTCGGCGACGATCGAGCGCCGGCCGTTCGAGTTCCTGCGCCGCACGCCGCCGGAGCAGATCCACGTCTTCCTGCGCAACGAGTCGCCGCAGACGATCGCGCTCGTGATCGCCAACCTGCACACCACGCTGGCCGCCCAGGTGCTCTCGCTGCCTCGAGCCCGAGGAGCAGGCCGACGTCGCCGCGCCGCGTCGCGCAAGATGGCCGAGACGCGCCCCGAGGTCGTCTCGCAGGTCGAGAACGTGATGCGCCAGAAGCTCTCCAACGTGATCGCGCAGGAGTACGCGGCCGCCGGCGGCGTCAAGTCGCTCGCCGACATCCTCAACCACTCCGACCGCACGCACCGAGCGCAACGTGCTCGACGAGCTCGCCAAGACCGACGCCGAGCTCGCCGAGGAGGTCCGGCTGCTGCTGTTCACCTTCGAGGACATCGTCAAGCTCGACGACCGCTCGATCCAGATGGTGCTCAAGGAGGTCGACCAGAAGGACCTCGCGATCGCGCTGCGCGGCGTCAGCGACGACGTCGCGCGACCGGATCTTCTCCAACATGTCCGAGCGCGGCGCCGAGCTGCTCAAGGAGGAGATCGAGTTCCAGCCGCCGCAGCGCAAGCGGGTCATCGAGGAGGCGCAGGGCCGCATCGTCGGCGTCGTGCGCCGCCTCGAGGAGGCGGGCGCGGTCGTGCATCTCGCGCGGCGGCGGCGGCGGCGACGACGAGCTGCTGTGATGACGTCTGCCGAGTTCTCCTTCGAGACGCTCGAGGCGCCGGCCGCGGCGCCGCGGCCGGCCGGGCCGGTCGCACGACGGAGGCGGACGCGGTCGATGGCCGCGCTCGCCCAGGCCGAGGCCGACGCCGACACGCTGCGCGTCGAGGCGCGCGAGCAGGGCCTGCGCGAGGGCCGCGAGGAGGCGCTCGCCGCGCTCGACGCCGGCGCTCGAGGCGCTGGCCCAGGCGGCCGAGGCCGTCCAGGCCGACGCAGCACGCCGCGCGCCGAGCGCCTCGAGCGCGCACGCCGTCGACCTGGCGCTGTTCCTGGCCGAGAAGGTCATCGGCGGCGCGATCGCCGTCCAGCCCGAGCTCGTCGTCGAGGCCGTGCGCGGCGCGCTGCGCGGCATCGTCGAGCGCGAGCGCGTCACCGTGCTCGTGCACCCCGAGGACCTCGAGCTCGTCCGCGACGCGATGGACGGCATGCGCGCCACGCTCGGCGGCATCGAGCACTGCGAGGTCCAGGCCGAGCGCCGCGTGTCGCGCGGCGGCGCCGTCGTCCGCACGCCCGACGGCGACGTCGACGCGCGCGTCGAGACCAAGCTCGCAGCGCGCCCGCGAGGTCGTCGAGGCCGCGCTCGCGGACCGGCTCATGAGCTTCGGCGCTCGAGCAGCGCCACCGCGGCGCTCCGCGACGCCGACCTGCACCGCCGCCACGGCCGCGTCATCGACCTGATCGGCCTGATCGTCGAGGCCACCGGCCTCGAGGCCGAGGTCGGCGAGGTCTGCACGATCGAGACCGGCCGCGGCCGCCCGCCGTGCCCGCCGAGGTGGTCGGCTTCCGCGCCGGCCGCACGCTGCTGATGGCGCTCGGCGAGGCGACCGGCATCGGCCCGGGCGCGCGCGTGAGCGCGAGCGGCCAGCCGCTGCGCGTCGACGTCTCCGACGACCTGCTCGGCCGCGCGCTCGACGGCCTCGGCCGCCCGCTCGACGGCCTCGGGCCGGTCGGCGGCGGCCGCGCGCGCGCCGGTCGAGGCGCCGCCGCCGGACCCGCTCGACGCGCCCGCGCATCACCGAGCGCGTCTCGCTCGGCGTGCGCGCGCTCGACGCGCTCGTCCCCTGCGGCCGCGGCCAGCGCCTCGGCATCTTCGCCGGCTCCGGCGTCGGCAAGTCGTCGCTGCTGGGCATGATCGCCCGCTCGACGTCGGCCGACGTCAACGTGATCTGCCTCGTCGGCGAGCGCGGCCGCGAGGTGCGCGAGTTCATCGAGCGCGACCTCGGCCCCGAGGGCATGGCCCGCTCGGTCGTGATCGTCGCGACGTCCGACCAGCCCGCGCTCGTGCGCATCAAGGCCGCCTTCACCGCGACCACGATCGCCGAGCACTTCCGCGACCAGGGCCGCGACGTGATGCTGATGATGGACTCGGTCACGCGCTTCGCGATGGCCCAGCGCGAGGTCGGCCTGGCGATCGGCGAGCCGCCCGCCACGCGCGGCTACACGCCGAGCGTGTTCGCGCTGCTGCCGAAGCTGCTCGAGCGCTCCGGCACCGCGCCGCGCGGCACGATCACCGGCCTCTACACCGTGCTCGTCGACGGCGACGACATGAACGAGCCGATCGCCGACGCCGTGCGCTCGATCCTCGACGGCCACGTCGTGCTCTCGCGCGACCTCGCGCACGCCGGCCACTACCCGGCGGTCGACGTGCTGGCCAGCGTCTCGCGCCTCGTCGGCGAGGTCGTCACCGCGCGACGTGCGCTCGGCGGGCGACGAGGTCCGCCGCCTGATGGCCGCCTACCGCGACAAGGCGGACCTGATCGCGATCGGCGCCTACCAGCAGGGCACCGACCCGCTGACCGACGCCGCGATCGCGGCGCGCGACCCGATCGACGCCTTCCTGCGCCAGAAGCCGTCGACGAGCGTGTCGACGGCCGAGGAGGCCGACTCCATGCTCACGCAGCTCGCGCTGCTCTCCGGCGTGCCCGAGCCCGCGCCGGCACAGCCGGCCGAGCCCGCGCCGCCGCAGCCGGCCGCGCCCGGGACGCCGCTGCATTCGGCGATCCCGCCGCTGCACCTCGCCGCCTAAGGGGGGTCTGACCCCTCTGTAGTGCTACAGATCGCATCTGTACTACCACAGAAGGGTCTGACCCCCAACAATTGGCGCTAGAGGCCGAGCGCGGGTAGCGCTCCGAGCTCGCAGTTGAACACGGTCTCGCCGTTGACGCAGGCGTCGTTGCCGTCCTCGCCGTCGGTGCGGTCGAAGCCGGGCCCGCCGTCGAGCTGGTCGTCGCCGTTGCCGCCGGCCAGGCGGTCGTTGCCGTTCTCGACCTCGACCCACGGGAGGCCGAGCTTGTCGTTGCCGTCGCCGCCGCGGAGGTCGTCGTTCCCGAGCTCGCCCTGGAGGCGGTCGTCGCCGGGCCCGGCGAGCAGCAGGTCGTCGCCGCCGCCGGCGAAGGTCAGGCTGTCGTCGCCCTCGTCGCCGACCAGCACGTCCGCGCTGTCGAACTCGGCCGGGTAGGAGCCGCCGTACGTCGCGTCGTTGCCGGAGCCGCCGATCACGATGTCGCGGCCGCGGCCGCCGCCGATCTCGTCGTTGCCGTCGCCGCCGTCGATGAAGTCGTCGCCGTCGAGGCCGCCGGCGTTGTCGTTGCCGGCCCCGCCGGAGATCACGTCGGCGCGGTCGTCCGTCTTCTTGCCGGCCTCGGCCCGGTAGCCCATCGGGTCGTCGGCGCCGTCGATCCAGTCGCGGCCGTCGCCGCCGGCGATCCGGTCGGCGCCGCCGGCGCCGCAGAGGATGTCGTCGCCGCCGAGGCCGAGGATGACGTCGTCGCCGCCGCCGGCGTAGATGACGTCGTTGCCTTCCGTGCCGACGATCAGCTCCGACTTGGCGGTGCCGACCTTCGTGTAGGCGTTGTAGGTGCCGCCCTGGCCGCCGAAGCACGTCGGCGGGGCATGCGTCGCCGATGCGACGGAGGGGATGATCAGCGCCGCGAGGAGGGCGCCGAGGAGGGAGAAACGGGTCATCGCCCGGTTGTACGACCGCGAGGTTGTCGAATCCCTGTCGCGGACGGAGAGAGGGGAGGTTCGGTGCATGCCGCGACGGTATGTGCCGCCGAGGGCTCTTTCCTGAGGATCAGATGAGCCGTACCTGAGGTCGCTACAGGTTCCGGAGCAGCGGCCGATCAATCCGGTCGTGGAGACTCCGTCCTTCACGTTCCGTCTCGAGCGCGTCAAGTCGCTCCGGGAGCGCGCGGAAGAGCGCGCCCGGAGGATCTGGCGCATGAGCTTCGCCTGCGCCTGCGCGGCGAGGCGATGCTGCGCGAGGCGACGTACGCCGCTTCTGCCGCCACTCAGGCCGGCCGCGACACGGTGCTCGCCCGCTCGTCGGGCATGGACCTGATCGCCGCCCAGGCCTTCATCGAGCGCGCCGAGCGCGACCGCCGCGAGGCGGCGCTCGACCTCGACCGCCAGGAGGCCGAGGTGGCCGCGCGCCGCACCGCGCTCCAGGCCGCCGCCCGCGACCGCAAGGTCATGGACAAGCTCGAGGAGCGCCAGCGCGCCGACCACAACCGCACGTGGGCCCGTCGCTCGCAGAGCGCGCTCGACGAGATCGCCCTCGGCGTGCATCGCCGCGGAGCCGCTGCGGCATGAGCGTCGACGCCGTGGTGGCTCGGGTCGCCGAGCTCCAGTCCCTGATGGGCGCTTCCGTGCCCGCCCCGACTTCCGCGCCGAGCGCGTTCGCGACGCAGCTCGCGACCGCCAGCGCGCCGGCCGCCGCCCCGACGGCGACGACCGCCTCCGCCGGCCTGATGAGCGTCGGCGCCTCCGAGCTTGCCGCCGACGTGCCGTTCGGCGCCGAGATCACCGCCGCCGCGAAGAAGCACGGGATCGACCCCGCGCTGCTCGCCGGCCTGGTCAAGCAGGAGTCGGGCTTCAACCCGAACGCCGGCTCGCCCGCCGGCGCCCGCGGCCTGACCCAGCTGATGCCGGGCACCGCCGCCGGCCTCGGCGTCACCAACGTGCTCGACCCGGCGCAGAGCGCTCGACGGCGGCGCGAAGTACCTGCGCCAGCAGCTCGACGCCTTCGGCGGCGACGTGACGCGGGCGCTCGCCGCCTACAACGCCGGCCCCGGCGCCGTGCAGCGCTACGGCGGCGTCCCGCCCTACGCCGAGACCCAGAACTACGTCCGCGTGGTGCAGGCCAACGCCGCCGCAGTACCGCGCCGGCGGGGCCGCTCCCTCGATCCTGTGATGACCACTGACCGCACCCAGACCGCGCGCCCTGCCGCGCTGACCGACCGCTCCTCGGCCGCTCCGGCCGAGCGCCGGCCCGACGGCGCCTTCGCGGCGCTGCTCGACGCCCAGGCCCCCGCCCCCCGTCGCGAGGAGCCGCAGCCGCGGCGCGACGACGTGCGCGACCGCGGCGCCGAGCCGCGCGACGCCGCGCCGCCCGTCACGACCAGCCGTCGGGCACGGCCGCGCAGGCCGACGCCGGCCCGCAGCGAGCAGCCGCAGCGCCGAGCGTCCCGCGCCGGCCGCCGTCGCTCCGGTCGTCGATCCCGTCCTGGGCCCGGTCGCCCTGCCGGCCGAGACGCCGGCTCCGGCGCCCGCCGGGCGGGCCGGCGACTGATTCGCCGACCGCTCCGCTCTTCATGCTCGCGCCCGAGGCGATCGCCGTGGCCGCTCAGGTGCGCGCCGCAGCCGGCCGCCGTCGCGCCGGTGCCCGCCGACGCCGCGCCGCCGCGCGCCGCGCCGTCCCGGCCGCCCGCGCCCGCCCGCCGCGACGCTGCCCGGCCGCGCCCGCCGCGGCGACGCCGCCGCGCCGAGGCGAGGCGCCCGTCGCCGCCGCTCGCGCACGACGTCGCGCCGGCTCCGGCCGCTGCGCCGCAGGCCGCCGCGCCCGACGGCCCGCAAGACCGCCGAGCTCGCCTCGGTGCGCCGCCGCGCCCGTCGCGCCCGACGCCGCCGCGCCGAGCGCTCCCGCAGCCGCGCGCCGGCCGCGTGCCGTCGCCGCGCGCCGAGCCCGCCGCGGCCCCGGCTCCCGCCGCGCAGGCGCCGGCCGCCGAGCCCGTCGCCGCGCGCTCCGACGCCCGCGCCGCGCCTCCGGCCTGGCCGCTCCGCGAGCGCGCCGTGCCGCTGCACCGCGCGCCGGCGGCCGTCGCCACGCTCCTGCACGTCGCCGTCGAGCGCGGCATCTCGCGCGCCAAGATGGCGCTGCGGCCCGCCGAGCTCGGCGGCATCGAGATCCGCCTCCAGGCCACGGCCGGCGGCGTCGCCGCCCAGGTGGTGGCCGACTCCCCGGAGGCCGCCCGGCTGCTGGCCCAGGCCGGCGACGACCTGCGCCGCGCGCTCGAGGCGCGCGACGTGACGCTGATCTCGCTCGAGGTCTCGACCTCCGGCGATCAGCGGCAGCAGAGCGCCCGCGGCGAGTGGACGGACGGCGACGACGCCGGCCTCGACCTCCTCGGCACGGTCGCACGGACGGCGACGCCGACGGACGACGCCGACCCGGCTCCGATCACCCAGACCGTCATCGAGCTGCCCGGTGGGCTGCTCGTGGACGTCCTCGCCTGATCCCGACAACGGAAGAACGATGACCGACAGCGATCAACGACACCCCGCAGAAGGTCCTCACGCTCGAGGAGATGCAGCCGAAGGGTGCTGCCGCCGGGTCGATGGGCAAGGACCAGTTCCTCAAGCTCTTCGTCGCCCAGCTCCAGCACCAGGACCCGATGAACCCGATGAACGACAGCGAGTTCATGGGCCAGATGGCGTCCTTCTCCACGCTCGAGCAGGTCTCCAACCTCGCGGCCGCCAATGAGCGCGATCGCCGCGAGCCTCACGTCCAGCAGCGCGATCGGCCTGATCGGCCGCACCGTCACCTACGTGGACGAGACGACGAGATTCACACCGGCACCGTCGAGAAGGTCGACCACGGCGGGCGGCAAGCCGTCCCTCACGGTCGGCGGCATCGACGGAGTCGATCCCGCAACCATCACGCAGGTCGCTTAGGCGACGGAAGGAGTTGATGCCCCGATGATGCGAGGCATGTTCGCCGCCATCAGCGGCCTCAAGACCCACCAGGTGATGCTCGACGTCACCGCCAACGACATCGCCAACGTCAACACGATCGGCTACAAGTCGGCGCGCACGACGTTCAAGGACTCGCTGACCCAGCTCGCAGCGCGGCGCCTCCGGGCCCGGCGGCGGCACGGGCGGCGCGAACGCGGCCCAGATCGGCCTCGGCGCCCAGCTCGGCTCGATCGACAACCTGATGACCGGCGGCGCGCTCCAGTCGACGGGCAACCCGCTCGACGTCGCGATCCAGGGCCCGGGCTTCTTCCGCGTCGCCTCGAGCACCGACGACGCCCGCCGACCGCGAACCCGGCCGCGACCGAGTACACGCGCGCCGGCAACTTCACGACCAACAGCCAGGGCTACCTGGTCACCCAGGACGGCTACTACGTCCAGGGCCGCGACCGCCGGCGGCGCCGACATCGCTGATCCACGATCCCGCCCGGGTCGACCAACGTCGCCGATCGGCCAGGACGGCGACGTCTCGTACGTCGACGGCACCGGCACCCGCCAGTCGGCCGGCTTCCTCTCGCTCGCGACGTTCGCGAACCCGGCCGGCCTGCAGCGCTCCGGCGCCAACCGCTGGCTGCGAGTCGGCGAACTCGGGCGCCGGCCAGGTCGGCACCCCGGGCGCCGCAGTTCGGCTTCACCACCGCCGGCGCGGTCGAGATGTCCAACGTGGACCTCGCCCAGTCGTTCACGAGCATGATCACCGCCCAGCGCGGCTTCCAGGCCAACTCGCGCGTCATCTCGACCTCGGACGAGATGCTGCAGGACCTGGTGAACCTGAAGCGCGTAAGCGCCTCCGGGCGCCGCGCGAGGCGATGACCGAGAGGCGCCCGCCTTCGTGCGGGCGCCTTTCTCGTTCAACTACCGGCGCTGCTGGCCGATGAACAGGCCAGGACCCTCCGTCTCTCGGTCCTTCACCCATCGCCATGATCCGTCTTCACAAACTTGGGCGAACGCCCCAGCCGTTCCACCTGAACCCGGACCTGATCCTCACCGTCGAGGCCAACCCGGACACCGTCGTGATGCTCACGACCGGCTCCCGCCTGGTCGTCACCGAGTCGCCCGAGCAGGTGGCCGAGGCCGTGCGCGCCTGGCGCGCCTCGGTCCTCGACGCGATGACGCGCGTCCCGCGTCGCTCCCAGACGCTCGCGCTCGTGCGCGGCACCGCCGGTGACGGCGCCATCGTGGCGCTCAACGCCGAGCACGCCCGCCAGGAGAGCCGAGCTCCCGCAGAAGGGCCCGCGGTCATGAAGTTCGGCACCGGCATCGGCATCGTCATCTCCTGCATCGGCATCGCCATGGGCGCCACGATGGAGGGGACGAACGTCATGGTCGTCATCAACATCCCGGCCATCCTCATCGTGCTCGTCGGCACGCTCGGCGCGACCATCGCCGCCTGCGGCCTGCCCGTGCACATCAGGCTCCCGAAGCTCTACATGAAGGCGATCATGCCGCCGGACCTCGACCTCGTCGGCCGCGTCAACGAGCTCGTCGGCTTCGCCGAGCAGGCGCGCCGCGACGGCCTGCTGGCCCTCGACGAGGCCGTCAAGGGGATCGACGACCCGTTCACGCGCAAGGGCATCCAGCTCGTCGTCGACGGCACCGACCCCGACCTCGTGGCCGCGGTGCTCGACGCCGAGAACGAGGCGATGCGCAAGCGCCACGCCGCCGGCCGCGCGCCGTTCATGCAGGCGGGCGCGCTCGCGCCGACGATGGGCATCGTCGGCACGGTGTTCGGCCTCGTGAACGTCATGAACAACCTGAACCAGCCGTCGACGCTGGGCCCGCTGATCGCCGCCGCGTTCCTCGCGACGCTGATCGGCGTCGGCTCCGCGAACGTCGTCTTCCTGCCGATCGCCAACCGGCTCAAGGAGCTGTCGCGAGGCGGAGATGCACTTCCGCGAGATGACGCTCGAGGGCGTCCTCGCCATCCAGGCCGGCGACAACCCGCGCGTCGTCGCCGAGAAGCTCATGGCCTACGTGCCGCCGAGCGAGCGGCCGACCGAGGAAGAGCAGGAGGCCGCCAAGGCCGCCGCCAAGCAGGCGGCCTGAGGTGACCCATGAGCGCGGCGCGGCGGCATAAGAAGCACCACCACGAGGAGCACGAGAACCACGAGCGCTGGCTCGTCTCGGGCTACGACATGATGACGCTGCTGTTCGCGGTGTTCGTGGTGCTGTTCGCCATCTCGTCGACGAACATCAGCAAGGTCAAGCTGCTGGAGCAGTCGCTCCAGGAGGCCTTCTCCGGGCCGGTGCTCACCGGCGGCCGGGCGATGATGAACACCGGCGACACCTCGGACGGCACGGACCAGTCGCCGCCCGAGACGCCGCTGCCGTCGCTGACGCCGGCGCAGGCCGCTTGCCCAGGCGATGAGCCCGCGAGGACGCCGAGGAGGCGGCCGAGCAGGCCGCAGGCCGAGGAGCAGCAGCTTCCAGGACCTCAAGAAGCGCATCGACAAGCTGGCCGAGGAGGCCGGCCTGGCCGAGAAGATCTCGACGACGGTCACGCCGGACGGGCTCAAGATCCGCCTGATCACCGACGGCGTGCTGTTCGACTCGGGCAGCGCCGTGGTCAAGCCCGGCGGCCGCCCGACGCTCGAGGAGATCGGCCGCATCATCGACCAGGAGGCGTCGCACCCCGTCCAGGTCGAGGGCCACACCGACGATCGTCCGATCGCCACTTCGCAGTACCCGTCCAACTGGCAGCTGTCCGGCGCCCGCGCGGCGGCCGTCGTGCAGCAGCTGAACGGCGCGCGGCGTGTCCGGCAAGCGCATGTCGCTGGCCGGCTACGCCGCGCAGCACCCGGTCGCGGGCAACGCGACGCCCGCGGGCCGGGCGAAGAACCGCCGGGTCGAGATCATCCTGACCCGTCTGCATGGAGCAATCCAGTCGCAAGGAGGCGACAAATGAACAAGAAGAACTGATCATCATCGTCGTGGCGGCGCTCGTGGTCGCCGGCGGCGCCTACAAGACCGTCCTGGCCAAGCCGAAGGAGAAGGCGCCCGAGCCGAAGGTCCACGGGCACGGTCTACGTCCTCCCGAAGGAGTTCCTGGTCAACCTGGCCGACGGCCGGTACGCCAAGCTGCAGGTCGCGCTCGTCGTGCGAGCACCTGCCGGTCGGCGGCCGGCGGCCACGGCGCCGCCGGCCCCGCCCGAGGGCTACGGCGCCGAGCCGCAGGAGGCGATCGTCCGCGACCTGATCACGGACGAGCTGACCGACGCCTCGCGACCACGAGCTGATCCAGCGCGAGGGCCGCGAGAAGATCAAGAAGCAGATCCTGAAGTCGATCAAGGAGCACACGGACGTCCACGTCGAGGAGGTCCTCTTCCCCGACGTCACCGTGCAGTGAGGAACCCATGAGCGATCCCGTCGACTACGTCCCCTTCGAGACCACCGTCACCGCGCCGGCGAGCCGGCGCGGACGGCACGCCCGAGCTCGAGCGGCTCTACGACGTCCCTGTCGAGCTGGCCGTGGAGATCGGCCGCACGCAGATGACGATCCGCGAGACGCTGGCCCTCGGCCCCGGCTCGATCGTCACGCTCAACCGCCTCGCCGGCGAGCCCGTCGACCTGCTGGTCAACGGCAAGCCGATCGCGCGCGGCGAGGTCGTGGTCATCGACGAGGAGTTCGGCCTGCGCGTCACCGAGGTCGTCGCGAGCGAGACCGCGCGCCGCAGGACGAGGCGCCCGCCGCGGCCCCCGCGCCCGTCGCCGAGCCCGTCCCCGCTCCGGCCGTGCTCGCTCCGCAGGCGTAGCGACCGCGCGGCGCGGATACTCCCCGTGGATGGGGAGAGTCCGCGCCGCCGTCGCGAGCTTCTGGCGCAAGGCCTACGAGGACAACCTCACGGGCCTCGCGTCGATGGTCGCGTACAACCTGCTGCTGTCGATCTTCCCGGTCGCGCTCGTCGCGCTGTTCATCGCCGGGCGCATCCTGCGCTCGGAGGAGCTCCAGGCCTCGGTGCTGCTCGACCTCGAGCAGCTCTTCCCCTCCGCCGCCGAGAGCACGCTGAGCGAGGCCGTCCGCCGGCTGCAGGAGTCCTCGACCACGACGGGGATCCTCGCCATCGTCGCCGCGATCTGGTTCGCCACCTCGTTCTGGGGCGCGCTCGACACGGCGTTCTGCCAGATCTACCACCGGCCGTGCCGCAGCTGGGTGCGCCAGAAGCTGTTCGCGCTCGGCATGTTCGCGGTCGTGCTGCTGTTCATCGTGGCCAGCGTCACCGTGCCGGCGCTCCAGAGCCTGCTGGTCACGAGCGCCGACGACCTGCCGTTCGGGCTGTCGGACGTGCGCGGGCCTGGTCTACGGCGTCACGCTCGCGGTCGGCGTCGTCGTGCTCTTCGTGCGCGCTCATGCGCGACCTACCGGCTCGTGCCGAGCGGCGCGGTGCCCGTGGCACAGCGTCTGGCCCGGCGCCGTCGGCGCCACGCTGGCCATGGGCGTCGTCGACTACGTGCTTCCCGCTCTACCTCCAGAACGTCACCACCCTGCGCGCGGGCACGACGTTCGTCTTCGTGCTGATCGCGCTCGTGTGGTTCTACGCGCTGGCGCTGATCCTGCTCGGCGGCGCGGTGATCAACGCGCTGCGCTTCGAGCGCTCGGAACGCCTCAGGCGCTGAGCAGCTCGCGCGCCTCGTCGACCCTGTCGGCGGGCACGGCCACCGTGTACGAGGCTCCGGCGCCGGCGAAGGCGCCCATGTTGCCGGGCGCCACCGCGCACGGGATGCCGCCCTCCTCGAGCCGCTGCCTGATCATCTCGGCTATCGCCTCGTTGTCGGCCCGCTCGATCGTCACGTAGTCAGTCCTAGGCTCGCCGGCCCTGCGTGTACGCGCCGAGGTCTATCACGAAGGCCAGGGCGACGAAGAACCACTCGATCCCGGTCACCTCGCGCCCGGGCCCCCAGTCCCAGAACGCCGTGTAGGCCAGCGTCGTCCACGGCAGCAGGAAGAAGCCGAGCAAGGGGAGGAACCAGCTGTCGAAGGCGCGGCTCAGGAGGTCGCTGAACAGCCACAGCAGGATCAGCGCGAGCCGCGGCGAGATCAGCGCGAGGAGGACGACGAAACACCCCATGGGCGCAAGCTTCGCCGTTCGGCAGCCGTCTGACAAGGCGGGTGGCTAGTCTGCCGCGCCGTGGCGGCGATCGAGACGGCAGGGCTCACGAAGCGCTACGGCGATGTGACGGCGGTCGACGACCTCACGTTCTCCGTCCGCGACGGGCCGTCGGCTTCCTCCGGCCCGACGGCGACGGGCCGGCGACGCTGCGGATGATGCTCGCGCGTGCGACGACGGCCGCCACGCGACCGTCAAGGCGCCCGTACCGCGAGCTCGAGCATCCCGCCCGCACGGTCGGCGCGAACCTCGAGATCGCGGGCGCCGCATCCCGGCCGCAAGGGGCGCGACCACCTGCGCGCGCTGGCCGCATGGCCCGATCCCGCGCTCGCGCGTCGACGAGGTGCTGGGCCGTCGAGCTCGAGGGCGCGGCCGGCCGCGCGGCAAGTACTCGCTCGGCATGCGGCAGCGGCTCGGGCTGGCGGCGACGCTGCTCGGCGACCGAGGTGCTGATCCTCGACGAGCCCGCCAACGGCCTCGACCCGCAGGGCATCCGCTGGCTGCGCGACTTCCTCGCGGCATGGCCGCCGAGGGCCGCACGGTCTCGTCGAGCCACGTGCTGGCGAGGTGCGCAGACGTCGACGACGTGGTCGTGCATCCACCGCGGCCAGCTCGTCGACCAGGGCCCGGTGTCGCGGCTCACGGCCGGCGGGCACGTGATCGCGCGCTCGCCGCGTGCCGGCGAGCCGCGCCGGCGTCGAGCGCGCCGAGCTCGAGGTGACCGTCGACGGCGACTGCTCGTCGATCGGCGCCGACGACCCGGCCCGCGTCGGCGAGCTCGCCTTCGAGGCCGGGATCCCGCTGCACGAGCTGACCACGCGCGCCACCTCGCTCGAGGAGGCCTTCCTGGAGCTGACGGGCGACGAGGAGGCCACGCTCGTGATCCCGCTCGTCCACGGCGAGCTGATCAAGGTCCGCACCACGCGCACGGCGCTCGGCTTCGGCCTCGCCTCGGTGCTGCTCGTGCGTCGCCGTCGTGCTGATCACGATCCTCGCCGGCGACTCCCGACACGGTCCAGCGAGAAGCAAGGACGCCTTCAACCTCGGCGGCGCGCTCTGCGATCCCGCTGCTGCTGTTCGGCATCGTCGGCGCCACCGGCGAGTACCGCCACCGCACGCTCGCCCCCGCCGGTCCTGATCGCGCCCGACCGCGTCCGGCTCACGCTGCGCGCGGCTGGTCGCCTATGTGCTCACCGCGCTCGCGGTCGGGGTCGCCATGGCCGTCGTCGGCGCTCGTTGTCGGCGTGCCCGCTGCTGGCCGGCCCAGCGCCGGGCCCGACCTCGGCGGCGGCCGACTACCGCGACGATCGCTCGGCGGCGGCCTGATCGCGGCGATGCTCGCCACGGCGCTCGGCGTCGGCATCGGCATGGTGGTCAAGAACCAGGTCGCCGGCGTGGTCGGCAGCGCTCGATCTGGCTCCTTCGATCCTCGAGCCGCTGATCCACGCCTGATCGACGAGCTGGCCTGCTCGAACGACGCGATCCTCGGCGCCGCCGGCCACGCTCGGCGGCGCCGAGCCCGCGACGAGGTCACGCTGGGCGAGGGCGCTGCTCGTCCTGAGCCTCTGGGCCGCCCTCTTCGTCCTCGCCGGCCTCGCGTTCGAGCGCCGCCGCGACGTGGACTAGCGGCGCGTCAGACGCCTCTCCACCGGCTAAAGACCCGCTGCACGGCGGCCGATGAAGGGGTCGAGTCCTGTCCAGACTCGCCCCCTCGGTGATGAGATTTCCCCTGCCTTCAAGTCGGCGGGAACGGCCGTTCTCGGCCTTTTCCTGCTCGCGCCCGCCGCCCTCGCGGCGGACGGTGAGCGCACGCCGCTGAACCTCTCCGACGACGTCCGCGCCCGCTCAGGCCGCCGGCTCGGCGGCGGCGGGCTGGTGCGCACGATCGTCGGCCTGGCGGTCGTGATCGGCGTCATCTACGGGCTCTACTGGATCCTCAAGCAGGTCAAGGCGTCGCGTGAGGAGACCGCGACCGGCGACGGCCTGGAGACGCTCGCCACGCTTCCGCTCGGCACCAACCGCTCGATGCACCTCGTCCGCGCCGGCCACGAGATCGTCCTCGTGGGCGCCGGCGAGCACGGCGTCACGCCGATCCGCACCTACAGCGAGGCCGAGGCCCGTGCGCTCGGCCTGATCGACGGACGAGAGCCGCCGAGACGTCGAGGACGGCCGAGCGGCCGCGCAAGGCCGCGCGGCAGCTTCCTCGAGAACCTGCGCCGCCTGACGGTGATCCGATGAAGGCCGACGGCTCGAACGCGATCCAGCTGCTGCTGCTGATCGGCGGGCATCTCGCTGGTGCCCGCGCTGCTGTTCACGGTCACCGGCTTCACCCGGATCCTGATCGTCCTCGGCTTCATCCGCTCCGGCCTCGGCACGCCGACCGCGCCGCCGAACCAGGTGCTGGTCGGCATCGCGCTGTTCCTGACCATCTTCGTGATGGCGCCGACCTTCACCAAGATCAAGGACGAGGCCTTCGAGCCGCTCTCCAAGGGCAAGATCACCCAGGAGCAGGCGTTCAAGCGCGCCGAGGGCCCGATGCGCGAGTTCATGTTCGACCAGACGCGCAGCAAGGACCTCGCGCTGTTCGCCAAGCTCGCGAAGATCGAGAAGCCGGAGACGCGGGCGGACATCCCGACCCACGTCCTGATCCCCGCCTTCATCATCTCCGAGCTCAAGACGGCGTTCCAGATCGGGTTCCTGATCTTCCTGCCGTTCCTGATCATCGACCTCGTCGTCGGCGCGACATTGATGTCGATGGGCATGGTGATGCTGCCACCCGTCTTCATCTCGCTGCCGTTCAAGATCCTGCTCTTCGTCCTGGTCGACGGCTGGAACCTCGTCACCCGCTCGCTCGTGGAGAGCTTCCACTGATGAGCCAGGACAGCGTCGTCAGCATCTGCGTCTCCGCGATGGAGCTGGCCCTGAAGATCGGGCTGCCGCTCCTGCTCGTGGGCCTCGTCATCGGTCTCGTGGTCTCCGTCTTCCAGGCGGTCACGCAGATCCAGGAGCAGACGCTCAGCTTCATCCCGAAGATCATCGGCATGGCCGTCGTGCTCGTCGTCGGCGGCCCGTGGATGCTCGGCCAGCTCGATCGCCTGGACGCAGGAGCTCTACGGCCAGATCCCCAACCTGGTGGGCGGATGAGCCCCGAGTCGATCCTCGCCGAGTTCAGCCGAGCAGCAGGTGCTCGGCTTCATGCTCGTGCTGGCGCGCGTCTCGCCGCTGTTCATCCTCGCGCCGCTGTTCTCCTCCAAGCTGCTGCCCGCCCGTGCGCGCGGCATCGTCGCCGTCGGGCTCGCGCTCGGCATCGCGCCGATCGCCATGAACGCCGGCGGCGGAGCAGATCCCGACGCGAGGTGCTCGCCCTCGGCGGGCTGGTGATCAAGGAGATGCTGGTCGGCTTCGGCTTCGCGTTCGCGCTCGCCGCGCTGTTCGCCGCCGTCCAGGTCGCGGGCAGCCTGCTCGACACGCTGATCGGCTTCTGTTCGGCGCGCTCGTCGACCCCATCACCGGCACCAACGGCGGCGTGCTCAACCAGCTCTACGCGCTGATCGGCGTGATGATCTTCATCGCCATCAACGGCGACGCCTGGGTGATCCAGGGGCTCGCCCGCAGCTACGAGGCGATCCCGCTCTCCGACTCGCCCGCCATCGGCACGCTCGTCGAGGGCGCCCAGATCGCGTACAGCGGCATCTTCGCCGCCGCGATCGAGATCTGCGCGCCGGTGCTGATCGCCGTCGTCCTGTGCGACGTCGCCTTCGGCCTCGTCAGCCGCGTCGTCCCGCAGCTCAACGTCTTCGCCGTCGGCTTCCCGGCCAAGGTCACCGTCGGCCTCGTGCTCGTCGGCGCCTCGCTGCCGTTCGTGGCCGGCTGGCTCGGCGACGAGCTCCAGAGCTCGGTCTCCTCCGCCCTGCACACGCTGAAGGTGGCCGGCTAGCCATGGCCGACGAACAAGACCGAGAAGGCAACACCCAAGAAGCGCCAAGAGGCGCGCGCCGAAGGGCCAGGTCGCCCGCTCGCAGGACGCCAACGGCGCGATCGTGCTGATGGCCGCCGTGCTCGCGCCTCTCGGCCTTCGGCCCGGCGATGTTCCAGCGGATGCAGGAGGCCACGCTCGGCGTGCTCGAGTTCGTCTCCTCGCCCGAGGTCGTCGACCGCAAGGGCGTCGACGGAGCTGTTCATGACCGTCGGCATGCACATCGCCCTCGCCGCCGTGCCCGTCGATCGCGATCTGCGCGCTCGCCGGCGTCGCCGCCAACGTCGCTCCAGGTCGGCTTCAAGCCCTCGCCGAAGGCGCTCGCGCCCGACTTCAAGAAGCTCAACCCGCTCACCGGCGCCAAGAACATCTTCGGCATGAACGCGGCCGCCGAGTCGATCAAGAGCGTGCTCAAGATCGGCGCCGTCGGCGGCATCGTCGCGCTCGCCCTCTTCCCCAAGCTCGACGAGATGGCCGCGCTGGTCGGCATGCCCGCCGAGGCGCTGCTGCCGCACCTGTGCTCGCTGATCCTGCGCGTCGCCCAGTGGGGCGCGCTCGCCTACCTGGCGATCGCCGCCGCCGACTTCCTCTACCAGAAGCACCGCTTCGAGAAGAACCTCAAGATGGACAAGGAGGAGGTCAAGCAGGAGCACAAGCAGCAGGAGCTCCCGTCCGAGGTCAAGGGCGCCCAGCGCCGCCGCGCGATGGAGCTCGCCCGCGCCCGCATGATGGACGCGGTCCCGACCGCCGACGTCGTCGTGACCAACCCGACCCACTTCTCGGTCGCCCTCAAGTACGACGGCGACAACCCCGCCCCGGTCGGTCGTCGCCAAGGGCACCGACCACCTGGCCCTGCGCATCCGCCGCGAGGCCGCCGAGCACGGCGTCGCCGTGATTCCCGACCCGCCGCTCGCGCGTGCCCTGTACGCGAGCGTCGACGTCGGCCGCATGATCCCCGAGGAGCTCTTCCAGGCCGTCGCCCAGCTGCTCGCCTACGTCTACAAGGTCGCCGGTCAGAGGGCCGCTGTCGCATGAACCTCCTGAAGAAGGCCAGCCGCTACTCCGACCTGCTCGCCGCCGGCGCCGTCGTGCTGGTCGTGGCGATGATGGTCATCCCGCTGCCGCCGTTCCTCCTCGACCTGCTCATCACGCTGAACATCTCGGCGGCGCTGATGATCGTCGTGGCGACGCTCTACGTGCCGCGCGCGCTCGACTTCTCGTCGTTCCCGAGCCTGCTGCTGCTCACCACGCTGTTCCGGCTGGCGATCAACATCTCGGTCACGCGCCTGATCCTGCTCGAGGGCGACGCCGGCCACGTGGTCACCGCGTTCGGCGAGTTCGTCGTCGGCGGCAACGTCGTCGTCGGCCTCGTGATCTTCCTGATCCTGATCGTGATCCAGTTCGTCGTCATCACGAACGGCGCCGGCCGCGTCGCCGAGGTGGGCGCGCGCTTCACCCTCGACGCCATGCCGGGCAAGCAGATGGCGATCGACGCCGACCTCAACACCGGCCAGATCACCGACGAGGAGGCCCGCAGGCGCCGCGCCGAGATCTCCCAGGAGGCCGACTTCTACGGCGCGATGGACGGCGCCTCGAAGTTCGTCAAGGGCGACGCGATGGCCGGCATCCTCATCACCGGCATCAACCTCATCGGCGGCATCGTCATCGGCGTCATGCAGCATGGGCATGCCGTTCGGCGAGGCCGCGCAGCACTTCTCGCTGCTGACGATCGGCGACGGCCTGTGCGCGCAGATCCCCGCGCTGCTGATCTCGGTCGCCACCGGCATCCTGGTCACCCGCTCGGCGTCCGACGGCGACCTCGGCAGCGACGTCGCGGGCCAGATCCTCGAGCAGCGCAAGGCGCCGCTCGTGGCCGGCGTGGTGATCATGGCCTTCGCGCTCGTCCCGGCGCTGCCCAAGCTCCCGTTCCTGCTCATCGGCGGCCTGTTCTTCGCCGTCGGCTGGACGCTGCGCAAGGCGCCGAACAAGGCCGAGCGCGCCGCCGACGGCCGCCGCCGCTCCGGCGGCTCTGCCGGCCGGCGAGCAGGCCGGCCCCGCGCGACGCGGCGCTCGACGCGCTCACGCTCGACCCGCTCGAGCTGGCGATCGGCTTCGGCCTCGTGCCGATGGTCGACCAGCAGGCCGGCGGCACGCTGCTCGCAGCGCGTCGGCACGATCCGCCGCCAGATCGCCTCCGAGCTCGGCATGGTCATCCCGTCCGTTCGCATCCGCGACGACGTGGGGCTGGACTCGCACGAGTACGTCATGCGCGTGCGCGGCACCGAGGTCGCACGCGGCGGCGTCATGCCGGGCCACCATCTCGCGATGGACCCGGGCGACGCGATGGGCCAGCTGCCCGGCATCCCCACCACCGAGCCGGCCTTCGGCCTGCCCGCGGTGTGGATCCCGGAGAGCGGCCGCGCCGAGGCCGAGGCGCTGGGCTGGACGGTCGTCGACCCCGAGTCGGTCGTCGTCACCCACCTCACCGAGAGCATCCGCGCCAACGCCGCCGACCTGCTCACCCGCCAGGAGACCCGCCAGCTGCTCGACCAGCTCAAGGAGGTCAACGCCGCGGTGGTCGACGAGGTCGTGCCCGACGTGCTGTCGGTCGGCGAGATCCAGCGCGTGCTCCAGGCGCTGCTGCGCGAGGGCGTCTCCGTCCGCGACCTCGGCGCCGTCGTCGAGGCGATCGGCGACAAGGCGCGCCTCACGCGCGACGTCGCGATGCTCGCCGAGTACGCCCGCCAGGCGCTCGGCCGCACGATCGTCGCCCCGTACCTGGACGGCGAGAACACGCTGCGGGCGATCGCGCTCGACCCGGCGCTCGAGCAGGAGATCGCCGAGTCGCTCGTGCAGACCGCCGACGGCGAGTTCCTCGCGATGGACCCGGCGCGCGCGCACGCGCTCGTCGAAGCCAGCTCCGAGCAGGTCGAGCAGGCGCTCGCCCGCGGCGGCCGCCCGGTCCTGCTCTGCTCGGCGCGCGTGCGCCGCCACCTGCGCCGCCTGTGCGAGCAGCGGCTCCCGCAGCTCGCCGTCTGCTCCTACAACGAGATCGCACCCGGTGTCAGCGTTGAGACCATCGGTGTCTTGGATCCGACATCGCTCGGTGCCCGTCACGGAGCGAATGCTGTTGCCCTCGCCGGTTAGTGCCGATGGAGAACCTGGACATGGATACGACCCTCGAGACTGACACCAAGACCTTCCGCGGCCGCACCCTCGAGGAGCTGCTGCCGAAGATCCGCGCCGAGCTCGGCGCCGACGCCATCGTGCTCCGCCGCCGCGAGGGTCTCGCGGGCGGCGTGGGCGGCTTCTTCCAGAAGTCCTACGTCGAGGTCGAGGCCCGCGCGGCCGCTGCCCGACGAGAAGCCGCTGGAGGCGCGCAACGACCGCGCCACGGCCGAGGGCCTGGCCTCGCCGGCCATCCAGGCCCTGGTCGACCAGGCCGCTCCGTTCGCCGACGCGCTCGCGCGCGCGGAGAGCTCCGTGGGCGACCGCGCCCACGAGGTGCTGGTCGCCGCCGCCGCCGCGGCAGCGCCCGACCGCCGGCCTGTACGGCCCGCAGCCGAATCGCGCCGCGATCGAGGAAGCTGTGCCGGTGGCAGACGGCTATGTCTCCGGCTTCGAGCCGGACGAGGACGACGATCTGATCGCCGAGGCCCCGGCCGCTCCGGCGACCCGCCAGGGCCCGGGCGCCCCGCGCCCGGCGACGGCCGACAACGCCGAGCAGCGTCTCGTCGCCGCCGGCCTGAGCGCCGCGCTGGCCGCCGACATCGTCGTCCGAGGCCGTCGCGCACGGGCTGCCGTTCGCCCAGCCGCGCGCGCTCAAGAAGCTGATCCGCACCACGCTCGCCCGTCGCCTGCCGGTCATGGCCGACCTCGGCGGCGACGCCCGCACGCTCGCCTTCGTCGGCGCCGGCGGCGCCGGCAAGACCTCCGCCGCCGAGCGCCTGGCCACCGCCTACGCGCGCGCCGACGCCGACGTCGTGGTCGTCGTCCCTGCGCTCGATGGACGGCGGCTCCGGCCTCGCCTCGCGGCTCGAGCCGCTGGGCGTCTCGGTGATCGCCGCCGACGACGGCCGACCAGGCCGCGCGCCGGCTCGCCGGCCGCGAGGTCGGCGCTGACGATCGTCGACACGCCCGCCGCCGGCCTGTCCGACCGCGCCGCCGTGGCCCGGATCGCCGACGACCTGCGCACGCTCGGCGTCGACGAGGTGCACCTCGCGCTCCCGGCCACGCTGAGCGCGGCCGCCGCCGACGAGCTGGCCTCCGCGCTGGCGCCGCTCGGCATCACCCACGTCGCGCTCACGCACGCCGACCAGACCGCCCGCCCGGGCGCGCCGGTCGAGCTGGCCGTCACCGGCCGCCGCGCCCTGTCCTACGTGTGCACGCGCGAGGAGATCGCGCCCGCCGACCCCGACGCATCTGGCGAAGCAGCTCCTGCCCTGATCGATAATGGCCGCCATCGCCTCCTCGACGCCCTCCATCCCGGCCGGTGAGCACGTGCAGGTCAGCCTGCCGCACATCGGCCTGCTCCCGGCCACGGTCGAGACGACCGAGCCCGGCGCCGTCGTGCTGGTGCTGGCGGTCGAGCGACGCGCGCGTGCACGCGGCTCGCCGGCGCCGAGGTCGCGATCGAGCACGCGACCGGCCGCGGCATCAAGCGCTTCGACGGGCACGCTCGAGCTCGACGACAGCCGCCCGGAGCAGCTCCGCGTCGTCCTGTCGGGCGACGCCGAGCGGATCCAGCGCCGCGAGTGGGCGCGCGTCGAGGCGACGCTGCCGGTCACCGTCAAGGGCATCGACGAGCCCGTCGGCGGCGAGACCGTCGACGCTCAACATCTCCGGCGGCGGCATCCTCGTGAAGGACCCGTGGAAGATGCCGCTGGGCATCGACGTCCGCATCGAGCTCGAGGTCGAGCCCGGCGCCACCGATCCAGGCCCTCGGGCGCGTCGTGCGCGAGCCGGCGCGCGACCAGAAGGGCATCCGGATCGACTCGATCGGCCGCGAGGACTCCGAGCGCCTCGTGCGGCTCGTCCGCGAGCGCGAGCTGGCCGCCCTGCGCATGTCGAGGGGCCGATGAGCAAGAAGAAGAAGCAAGAAGGGCCGCCGAGGCGCCCGAGGCGCGCCGTCGACGTCGTCTCGGTCGGCGCGCACCCGCGCGCCCGGGCGTCGATCCGCCGCACCCGCGCGCGCACCGCGCTGCGGCGTTCGCGATCGTCCTCTTCCTCTGCCTCAGCGCCGGCGTGCCCGCCCAGGAGGCCGCTGCGCGCGCTGGTCGCCGGCCTCGTCGGCAACCTCGTCGGCTGGGCGCTGCGCGCTCGCCGTCTGGCGCGCGCTCATCATGGCCGAGCTCAAGGTCGGCGCACCGACGCCTACAACGAGCGCGTGCGCGCAGCGCCGAGGCCGCCGCCGAGCGCGCCGCCGCCGAGGCCGCGGCCAAGGCCGCCGCCAGGCCGCCGCCGCCGATCCCTGACGGCCATGGACGCGCATCGAGCCCATCGGACCCGACCGCAGCGTCGAGCCGGTGGAGCTGACGCGCCTCACGCCGTCGAGCGCGAGCAGGAGCGCCAGCGCCGCGAGCGCGAGCGCGAGCGCCGCCGGCGACCGCCGAGGCGCCCCAGGAGCCGCCCTGAGGACGGCCGATCCCGGCATTGACGTCCGGGTCTGAGAATTCTTTCTCAAGTCTCTCGGCTGAGCAGGCCGATCATTCCGCTTGTAGCAAGGAGCGACAAGGAGTCGCTCCGGCCCCCAAAACACCAATCATCAAGGAGAGATGATCATGGGCCTTCGTATCCAGAACAACGTTGAGGCGTTCAACGCTCACCGTCAGCTCACCGGCACCGCCGCCAAGGCCGCCAAGGCCATGGAGAAGCTGTCTTCCGGCTACCGCGTCAACCGTGCCGCCGACGACGCCGCCGGCCTCGCCATCTCGGAGAAGATGCGCGGCCAGATCGGTGGTCTCGCCCAGGCGCAGCGCAACGCGCAGGACGCCGTCTCGCTGGTCCAGACCGGTGAGGGTGCCCTCAACGAGGTGCACTCGATGCTGCAGCGCGTCCGCGACCTCAAGGTCCAGTACGCCAACGGCACGCTGGAGACCGAGCGACAAGAAGGCGATCTCGGCCGAGGTCCAGCAGCTGGGCAAGGAGATCTCGGACATCACCACGCAAGACCGAGTTCAACGGCATCAAGCTGCTCGACCACGGCGTTCGGTGGCGTTCCAGGTCGGCGCCGAGTCCGGCCGACACGATCACCCTGACCAAGACCGAGATGTCGGCCTCCGTCGGCACCGCCGGCACCGGCGGCGTCAAGGAGTTCATCGACATCGGCTCCGCCGCTACCGTCGCTGCCGCCGACACCGCGTTCGCGGCGCGTCACGCTCGACAGCATCGACGAGGCGATCAAGAACGTCTCCGAACGCCCGTTCGACGTTCGGCGCGGTCCAGAACCGTCTGGAGCACCGCCTCAACAACCTCGCGACCTACCAGGAGAACCTGGTGGCGTCGGAGAGCCGGATCCGCGACGTGGACATGGCCAGCGAGATGGTCAACTTCACGAAGCTCGGGATCCTGCAGCAGGCCGGCACGAGCATGCTCGCGCAGGCCAACCAGGCCCCGCAGAGCGTGCTTTCGCTGCTGCGCTAGACACCGCGGACCGCACAACCACATAGCCCCACCGAGGGACGGATCGATGACGGGCGGCCTCACGGCCGCCCGTCGTCGTTAAAGATCCTGCGCCGGCGGCCGATTCCACCGGACGATCCGTCTTCCGACAAGGAGTCATCCGTCCCAATGGGTCTTCGTATCCAGAACAACGTCGAGGCCTTCAACGCCCATCGCAATCTCTCGGCCACCGCTTCCAAGGCGGCCAAGGCGATGGAGAAGCTGTCCTCGGGCTATCGCGTGAACCGTGCTGCTGATGATGCCGCCGGCCTCGCCATCTCCGAGAAGATGCGCGGCCAGATCGGTGGTCTGGCGCAGGCTCAGCGCAACGCGCAGGACGCCATCTCGCTGGTGCAGACCGGTGAGGGCGCGCTCAACGAGGTGCACTCGATGCTTCAGCGCATCCGTGACCTCAAGATCCAGTACTCCAACGGCACCCTCGAGGCCGGCGACAAGCTCGCCATCTCGTCGGAGGTCCAGCAGCTGGGCAAGGAGATCTCGGACATCACCAGCAAGACCGAGTTCAACGGCATCAAGCTGCTGACCACCGGTTCGGTGACGTTCCAGGTCGGCGCCGAGTCCGGTGACACGGTCACGCTGTCCAAGACCGAGATGTCGGCCGCCGTCGGCTCCGCCGGCACCGGTGGTCTGAAGGAGCTCATCGACATCGGCTCCGCCGCTACCGTCGCTGCCGCCGACACCGCGTTCTCGGGCCTCACGCTCGACAACGTCGACGAGGCGATCAAGAACGTGTCCAACGCGCGTTCCGCGTTCGGCGCGGTCCAGAACCGCCTCGAGCACCGCCTCAACAACCTCGCGACCTACCAGGAGAACCTGGTGGCGTCCGAGTGCCGCATCCGCGACGTGGACATGGCCCAGGAGATGGTCAACTTCACGAAGCTGGGGATCCTGCAGCAGGCCGGCACGAGCATGCTCGCGCAGGCCAACCAGGCGCCCCAGGGCGTCCTGTCCCTGCTCCAGGGCTAGTACCTCCAGACACCAGCTCCTCCGCAACGGGCGGCCCCAGTGGCCGCCCGTTCGCATTTCTGGAGAACGTGCTAAAGCCGTGAGTCGAGCTGCCGATCACTGTGCTTGCAAGGAGGGACGACAAGGAGTCGTCCCGGCCCCCAAAACACAATCATCAAGGAGAGATGATCATGGGCCTTCGTATTCAGAACAACGTTGAGGCGTTCAACGCTCACCGTCAGCTCACCGGGACCGCCTCCAAGGCCGCCAAGGCGATGGAGAAGCTCGCTTCCGGTTACCGCGTCAACCGTGCCGCTGATGACGCCGCCGGCCTCGCCATCTCGGAGAAGATGCGCGGCCAGATCGGTGGTCTCGCCCAGGCGCAGCGCAACGCGCAGGACGCCGTCTCGCTGGTCCAGACCGGTGAGGGTGCCCTGAACGAGGTGCACTCGATGCTTCAGCGCGTCCGCGACCTCAAGGTGCAGTACAGCAACGGCACGCTGGAGACCGCCGACAAGCAGGCGATCTCCGCCGAGGTCCAGCAGCTGGGCAAGGAGATCTCGGACATCACCACCAAGACCGAGTTCAACGGCATCAAGCTGCTGACCGCCGGCACGGTGGCGTTCCAGGTCGGCGCCGAGTCCGCTGACACGATCACGCTGACCAAGACCGAGATGTCGGCCGCCATCGGCAGCGCCGGCACCGGCGGTCTCGACGAGATCATGGACATCGGTGCCGCCACCTCCGTGGCTGCCGCCGACACCCTGTTCGGCTCCGCGAGCATGTCGCTCGACGTGATCGACGAGGCCATCAAGAACGTGTCCAACGCGCGTTCGACGTTCGGCGCGATCCAGAACCGTCTGGAGCACCGCCTCAACAACCTCTCGACCTACCAGGAGAACCTGGTGGCGTCGGAGAGCCGGATCCGCGACGTGGACATGGCCCAGGAGATGGTCAACTTCACGAAGCTCGGCATCCTGCAGCAGGCCGGCACGAGCATGCTCGCGCAGGCCAACCAGGCTCCGCAGAACGTGCTTTCGCTGCTGCGCTAAGCACCCCCAGCCTGACAACCACATAGCCCCACCGAGGGACGGATCGATGACGGGCGGCCACTACGGCCGCCCGTCGTCGTTAAAGCCGCCGCGGGGGCTGCCGAATAACCGGGCGTGAGCACCATCCGTCCCACGCTCTGCATCGTTCCCGCGTTCCTGCGCAGCGCCGAGGAGCTCGACGTGCTTCTCAAGTGCCTCGTCTCGCTCCAGGCCACCGCCCCGGACGCACAGATCCTCGTCGTCGACGACGGCAGCCCGGTCGCCGAGCTTGCCGCCCAGACTCGAGCTCGCCTGCGAGCAGCTCGGCATCGGCTTCGTCGCCAACGACGAGAACTCCGGCTTCTCCAAGACCGTCAACGTCGGCCTCGAGCTGGCCCACGCCATGGGCCACGACGCCGTGCTCGTCAACGCCGACATCGAGTTCCCGGCCGCCGGCTGGCTCGACCGCATGCGCGAGCGGACCGACACGGAGGGCCGCCCGGCCGCCGTGGTCGGCGCCCGCCTGCTCTACCCGAACGGCCTCATCCAGCACGCCGGCGTGGTCTTCTCGCTGCTCAGCCGCGACTGGCTGCACCGCTACCGCTTCGGGCCGGCCAACCTGCCCGAGGCGCTCAAGACGACGCGCTGCATCGTGACCGCCGCGCTTCAGTTCATCCGCTGGGAGACGCTCGACCAGATCGGCCTCTACGACGAGGGCTACCGGCTCTGCTACGAGGACGTCGACTACTGCCTGCGCGTCTTCAAGGCGGAGCTGGAGTGCATCTACGAGCCGTCCGTCGTCGCCATGCACCACGAGAGCTTCTTCCGCCGCAAGGCGACCCCGCAGATCGAGCGCTGGACCAAGGAGTCGATCGATCGGATGCGGGCGCTGTGGGGCGCCGAAGACCTGTCCCGCTGGGTTCCGGAGACGCTGTGATGGAGATCCCCAAGACGCTGTTCATGTCGCGCGGCAACAAAGGCCCCGCCTGGTACCGCTGCGCGCTCCCCGCCCTCGCGCTGGGCGCCGACTGGACGTGCTACGCCGGCGAGCCGCCGAACGCCTACTTCCTGCACGGCCGCATCGACCGCCACCTGACGATCGCCGACGTGCCGGACTACGACGTCGTCGTCATCCAGCAGCCGCGCGGCGCCGAGTGGCTCGGCGCGATCCGCGACTGGCAGCGCGCCGGCGTGATCGTCCTCGCCGACACCGACGACTGGCTGCGCGGCATCCGCAAGCGCAAGGATCACGACTTCAACGAGATGTTCGGTCGCAAGACGATCGAGGAGTTCGAGCTCTGCATGCGTGCCGTCGACGGCATCATCTGCTCGACGCCGTGGCTGGCCGAGCGCTACGCGTCGCTCAACCCGCGCACCTATCTCTGCCGCAACGGGATCGACCTCAAGCGCTACGCCCTGACGCGCCCGGCGCGCGACTACGTCGGCGTCGGCTGGTCGGGCGCCACCGGCCACAAGATCGCGATGCAGCCGTGGCTCGCGGAGATCGCTCAGATCATGCGCGAGCGCGACCTCGTGCACTTCGTCAGCGTCGGCCAGCGCTTCGCCGACGACCTCGCGCCGGAGTTCGGCGAGCAGCGCTGCGTCGCCGTCCCGTTCACCGCGCTCGACACCTACCCCGCTTCGATGACGCTGTACGACGTCGCCCTCGCCCCCGCCGGCGACAGCAGCTTCTACCGCGGCAAGAGCGACCTGCGCTGGCTCGAGGCCAGCGCGATCGGCCTGCCGCTGATCGCCGACCCGGTCGTCTACCCCGACATCGAGCACGGCGTCACGGGCTTCCACGCCTCCACCCCGGATGAGATGGGCGAGATCGTGCGCGAGCTGGTGGACGACGAGGCGCTGCGCCTCCGCGTCGGCCTCGCCGCCAAGGCGTACGTCACCGAGCACCGCAGCGCGCAGGTCGCCGCCGAGCAGTGGGCCGACGTGCTGCGCCAGGTCGCGGCGCCCGCCGTCGCCGCCTGATCCGATGAGCCTGGACGCGACGCTCACCCGCATCGCGGAGCTGCAGTCGCTGCTCGCGCCGCCGCAGCCCGTGGCGACCGCGGCGCCCGCCACCACGGCCACCGCGTTCGCGTCCGCCCTTCAGGGCGCGACCGCCACGCACCGCGGCCGCACCGCTCTGCGACGGGCGGCACTCCCGCCGGCCAGGCGATGCTCGCCGCCGTCCGGCCCGAGGTCGGCCAGACCGAGCAGCCGCCCGGCTCGAACGACTCGCCGCGGATCGCCCAGTACCGCCAGGCCACGGCCGGCGCACCCGGGCCAGGCCCCTGGTGCGCCTACTTCGTCTCCTGGGCCGCCCGCCAGGCGGGCGTGCCGATCGGCGACAGCGGCCAGGGCTACGGCCGCGTCGACGACGTGATGGCCTGGGGCGAGCGCACCGGCAAGGCGCTGCCCGCGGGCTCGACCCCGCAGCCCGGCGACCTGATCGTGTGGGACGAGCACATCGGCATCGTCGAGTCCGTCGGCGCCGACGGCAGCATCAACACGGTCGAGGGCAACTCGTCCGACAGCGTGGCGCGCCGCCAGTACGGCAGCGACGGTGGCGGCGCCGTCGGCTACGTGCGCCTCGGCTGAGCCATACCATTGTCCGCGTGAGCGGGCTTCAGACCCAGGCGGGCACGGTCGTCGTGCTCGCGCCTGACTGGCGCCGGCCGCTCGACTGGCTGCCCGCGCTGGCCGCCTATGTCGTGGCGGCGCCGCTCGACGGCGACACATGCCTGGCCCTCGACGCCCGCGGCGGCGAGCTGCCGGTGAACGCCATCGCCAAGCTGGTCGAGCGCGCGTGCGAGTACGTGTCCGATGGGCGTGACTTCCCCGAGGTCCTGCTCGTCGTCGACGACGTCGACCTCGGCGACGATCCCGTGACCGGCGCCGGCGACCTGGTCGAGCGCCTCGGCCTCAGGGTGCTGCCGCTGGCCGGCGATCCCCACACGACGGTGGTCCACGCGCGGTGGGTCAAGGCACTCGTCGACGAGCTCCAGGCGGAGGTCGATCGCGCGCTGCTGGCCGCCGCACGCCCCGTGCGGCTCGAAGGCGAACCGCTGGTGACCGTGCGGATCCCGACCTTCGGCTCCGTCGACCTGCTGCTCGAGCGCGCGATCCCGTCGGTGCTGTCCGGCAGCTATCCCAACGTCGAGCTGCTCGTCTGCAGCGACGGCCCGCAGCCGCACGCGCGCGCCGCGGTGGAAGGCCTGACGGACCAGCGCATCCGCTACATCGAGGTCGAGGAGCGGCCGCGCTACCCCTCGCGGGCGAGCTCGTTCTGGCAGGTGGCAGGGACGTCGGCCGTCAACCGGCTGGTCGACGAGGCCCGCGGTGACGTGATCGCGCCGCTCGACCACGACGACGCGTTCACGCACGACCACATCCCCGTGCTGCTCGACGCGCTGCGGGCGGGCGCCGACTTCGCGTTCGGCGTCGCGATGACGGAGACGGGCACCGGCGCCTGGGGCCTGCTCGGCAGCCTCCCGCTCGCCCACGGCCGGATCGTCCACGCGTCCGTGATGTACACGCGCCGCCTGGCGCACATGCGCTACGACCCCGAGGCGTGGCTGCTCAACGAGCCCGGCGACTGGAACCTCTGGCACCGGATACGCGACGCCGGCGCGAAGATCGGACACGTCGCCCACCCGATCGTCGTCCACTTCAAGGAAGGGTCGAGCAAGGCCGGCCTCGAGGACGATCCGGACCGGCTGCTCGAGCACTTCGCCGAGGACGTGCGGGGAACGCCCGCGATCGCGCTGCTCAAGGTCGCCGCGCACGGGCGCGGCGCCGAGCTGGCTTAGAGCGCGGCGACGAGCTCGTCGACGGTGCTGACGTGCGTGGCGTCCGGCGCAGGCTCACCGGCGGCGAGCAACACGACTTCGGCGAACGGGCGGTCGCCCGCGAGCTCGGTGCAGGCCTCGTGGACCACCCCGGCGATCGCGTCGAGCGAGATCGCTCGTCGTCCCGGCGTCGAGGTAGAGCGTCGCGCCCTCGCCGGCGGTCCTGATGTAGGCGTCGAGGACGGGCAGCCAGGTGGCGGGGTCCTCCCAGGTCGGGGCCAGCAGCACGTCGGCGGGCGCGGCGGCGGGCCGCTCAGGCTCCAGGCGTTCTGCGGAGTGCGCTCGACCGCGGCGCCGCAGCCGGTGCAGTGCGCGACGGGCGCCCTGGCGCTCGTGAGCCCGCGCCGCAGACGAGGCACCGGAGCGCCGCGACGGCGTCGTCGGCCAGCCCGTCGACGCCGATCAGACGGCGTGACGGGTTCGCTGCGCTCGAGGACCCAGCCGCCGCGGAAGCTCCGCCCGAAGTCGGCGCTCTCGAGCAGGCGCACCCACTCGTCGCGGTGCTGGAGGAACTCGCGATGCGCCTCGGCGCCGAACTCGAATAGGTCGGCCCAGGCGAGAATCGCTGCGAGCAGGCCGTTGGCCATCGGCCACGGGCGGACGGAGAAGCCCGGCACGTCGGCGGCGAACGCCTCGATCTCCGCGCGCGTCGGCAGCCCGTACTCCTGGTGCTCGCTCAGCCACGAGGGAACGCCGACGCCCATCGCCGTCGAAGCGGTTGCGCATCGGCGGTGTCGATCCCCGCTGCCTCGGAGGTCGGACAGGCGAGCAGGACGCGGTGGGCGGCGACGCGGGCAGAGCTCGGCGATGAACCCGGCACGGTCCGGGCGCGGCACGTGCTCGAGCGTGTCGAGCGACAGCACCGTGTGAAAGGCGCCGTCCTGGAAGGGAAGCGGGCCGGCGGGCGCCTGGATCCCCGTCATCGAGGGGGCGACCTTGCCGGGGAACTCGACGTCGAGCCCGACGAAGGGCACGCCCGGGTGCGCGCAGGCGAAGCCGTGGGGACCGCAGCCGACGTCGAGCAGGCTGCCCGCGGGGCGCCCGTCGGCGTCGAGGATGGCAGCCCCTGCGGGGGCATAACGGGCGAGCCAGTTCAGCATGTGACGGCCTTTCGGGAAGCGGTGATGCGCGCCGCGTGCACGAGGCCGGCGATGCGCTCGATCGCGTCGTCGCCCAGCGTGTTGGCCATCGGCAGCGCGAGCGCGCGCGCGGCGGCCGCCTCGGTCACCGGCAGCGGGAGGCGCCGTGCGCCTTCGAACGCGGGGTGTGTGTGCAGCGCGGGGTCGTGCATGGTGCGGATCTCGACCCCGTGGGCCGGCGCCAGCTCGACGCAGCGGTCGCGCAGCTCGGGCGTGGGGCACAGCACGTGGAAGATCTGCCAGGTCGAGCGCTCGGCGCCGACCTGATACTGCAGGTTTGCGTCGGGACCGATCGCGGCGCGCAGCCGGGCGGCGTTGCGCTGGCGGGCGGCGACGACGTCGTCGATCCGGTCGAGCATGGCGAGCGCCGTGGCCGCGTGGAGCTCGGACAGCTTGGCGTTCATCCCGATGTCGGTGCTGATCCGCGTGCCCGGCTCGAGACCGAAGTTGATCATGCGCCCGACGCGCGCTGCCAGGTCGGCGTCGGCCGTCGTGATGAGGCCGCCCTCGCCGACGGTGAACGGCTTGGTGGCGTGGAAGGAGAAGATCTCGGTGTCTCCCAGGCCGCCGAGGGCGGCTCCGGCGGTGTCGCGGCTGCCGAAGCCGGGAGCGGAGTCGATGAGCAGCGGCACGCCGTGGGCGTCGCACAGCTCGCGCCACGCGGCGCGCTGCTCGGCTTCCGGGGCGGTGCCGAAGGTCGCGCACGCCAGCACGCCGGCGATCTGGCCGCCGAAGCGCTCGAACGCGGCTTCCAGCGCCGCTGGGTCGATGTGCCAGCCGCGGCGCTCGATGTCGACGAACACCGGCTCGAAGCCGGCCCACTCGATCGCGCAGGCCGTGGCCGTGAAGGTGTAGGACGGGGTGATGATCAAGCGGCGCTCGCCGGCGGGCATCCCGCACGCGGCGCGCAGGGCGACCATCAGGCCGACCGTGGCGTTGCCGACGGGGATCGCGAACGCGCCGCCGCCGACGTAGTCCTCCAGGCGGCTGGCCAGCAGCCGCGCGTTCGGGTCCGCCGTTCGAGTAGAAGCCCTCCTGGCGCGAGCGCTCGTAGTAGGCCATGATCGCCTCGGGCGGCGGCGGCTCGGGCCGCTGGAACGGAATCAGTGGGTCGCTGACGGGAGCGACTGAGCGCGTGGACGCAGGGACGGCGGCGGCCATGTCCCGGTGATCGACGCCGGGGCGCCGCGACTTGAGTCAGGCCGGTCGGCGCGCGACCGTGCGGTAGTGGATCGGCATCAGCGGCCGGTCGGGCGTCTCGACGGCGTCGATCGCGACGATCTCGAAGTCCGCGAGGAGCGCGCGCAGGCCGTGCTCGGTGAACCGCCAGCAGTCCGGCAGCGGGCCGTGGATGCGGAAGTTGAACGGCGTCGTGAGCACGAGGTGGCCGCCGGGGGCGAGCAGGCGGCGCAACTCGGCCACCGCGTCGAAGGGCTGCAGGGTGTGCTCGAGCACCTCGGTGCAGAAGATGCAGTCGAAGCGCCCCGGACGGGATCTCTGGGTTGTGGCGGCAGAGGTCGGCGGTGTAGGTGGCGCCCGCCGCGGGGTCGAGGTCGAGCGTCTCGAGCGTGACGTCCTCGGGGAGCAGCGGGCGCACGCCCGGCGTGCACCTGCGGCGCCACGTCGAGCACGACGGCGCCAGGGCGCACATGGGCGGTGATCGCCTGGCGCTGGGCTTCGGCCACACTCGCTCGGATCTCCTCGAGGTGCTCGACGTCCATCGCCGACGGCGTCAGGGGCTCGGTCATAGGCGCTCGTCCATCAGCAGCTCGATCATGCTGGAGTCGAAGGTGGCGATCCCGAGCCGCTCGTGCGCCACGCGCCGCTCGCGGAACGAGTCGTCGATCAGGATGGCGTCGGGCTCGGCGATGTGGTCGGCCTTTTCGACCGATGGGTCATCGATGTGGATGACCTCGTCCCACACCTCCGACAGCCGGAACCGCTCGAGCGTCTGGCCGACGTTCTGTGCATGGCGCGTGATGAGCACGACGCGGCGCCCCGCATTGACGCTCTGGTAGACGAAGGCGACGAGCCGCGTGTTCACCGAGTCGCCGACGAGCAGCGTGTCGTCCAGGTCGACGTAGACGTGCCGGTAGGCGAGATCGTGCGCGTAGCGGTTCACGAGCGCGCGGTCGAGCCGCACGTCGATGTCGTTCGGCGCGAGCGCCACGGGCATCCGCAGGTGCTCGTACAGCGACAGAAGCGGGAAGTTGACGCCGAGAACGCGGTGCAGCGCGCTCGTGCCGGCGACGCGCGGCGCGACTTCGAGCAGGCGCGGCTCGCCGTGGCGATCCTCGCGTAGCTGGAAGAACCAGGCGCCGTGCAGGTCGAGCCGCTCCCCGATCGCGCGGGCGTGCTCCCCGGCGCGCGAGCTGTCCGGCTCGGTGCGGGTCGCCATGCTGATGCCGGCTCGCGTGCGCTCGCGCGGGCGGGCGCGGGCGAACAGCACGCCGCGCTCGCGGTCCGAGAAGCAGTCGACCGTGAGCTCGCGTCCGGGCAGGTACTCCATCACGAGATCCGACCCGCCCGCCAGGGCGGCGGTCAGGCCGGTCGCGTCGGAGACCAGCACGGCTCCCTGCGAGCCCTGCGAGCGGTCCGGCTTGGCGAACACGGGGAACTCGCCCACCTCCTCGGCGCGGGCGAAGACGTGCGGCACCGGGACCACGTCGGCGAGCAGCTCGTACGTCGCGCGCTTGGAGCGCGTGATCCGGCACGTCTCGATCGGCGAGGTCACGATGCCGGCGCGGATCTCGTCCGCATGCTCCGCCAGCGCCAGCAGCACGTCGTCGTGGCCCGGGAAGATCGCGTCGATCGCGAGCTCGTCGACGACGGCGTTCAGGGCGTCGATCCAGCCCTGCTCTCCCACGGACGGCACGGTGCGCCAATGCCGATACGCGAACGGGCCGTGGCGATCCTGCTCGGATCCGGCGCCCGCCAGCCGGACCTCCTTCAGCTCCGCCAGTGCACGCCTCAGCTCGAGGCCGATCTCGGTCCCGCCCGGGAAGACGAGGACCCCGTAAGCCGGCACGAGCGCGAGGATACCCAGCGAGCGGGTACACCCATCACATGGGAGATCCCAAGACCGAGGAGATGAGGCTCGACCAGGTCCAGCGCGAGCGGTCTGAGCGCGAGCAGGCGAAGGACTCCTCGGACCCCGCTGAGGAGCGCACGCACCGCCGGCGCGCCGATCGGGCCGCGTACCTGAAGGAGAAGCTGGACGAGCGGGCGAAGTCCGAGGAGGAAGCATGAAAGAGCAGCCCGAGCGCGAGGTCGAGGAGATGGAGGAGCGCTCCGAGCGCCTGGAGGACGACATCGCCGAGACGCGCGAGGACTGGGAGCGCAAGCAGCAGGACCCGAGCGTCCCGGGTGCCACCGGCGAGCCGGACGAAGAGGACGGGGACGACTAGAGCGTCACGCCGGCCGGCGTGACCTCCACCCGCCCGGCGCGGTCGGTGACCGTGCCGATCCGGCGCGCGCCCGGATGGTGGGCGGCCAGCAGCGCGGTGGCCGCGTCGGCGGTCGTCTCCGGGACGACGGCGCAGAAGCCGCAGCCCATGTTGAAGACCTCCCACATCTCGGCGTCCGCGACGCCGCCGAGCTCCCGCACGAGCTCGAACACGGGCGGGACGGTGAGCGGGTCGGAGACCTCGAAGCCGACGGCGCGGGTTGAGCCGCGTCAGGTTCAGCAGGCCGCCGCCCGGTGATGTGGGCGAGGCCGTGCACGCGCAGGCCGGATCGCAGCAGGTCGAGCACGGCGCGCACGTAGATCACGGTCGGCTCGAGCAGCGCGTCGGCGACCGAGGCGCCGCCGAGCGCCGCGGGCCGGTCGTCGAGCGCGAGGCCGCCGAGGGCGCGGCGGGCGAGCGAGTAGCCGTTGGAGTGCAGCCCCGACGAGGGGAGGCCGATCAGCGCGTCGCCGGGACGGCAATCCGCGCCGGTCACGATCGCGTCGAGCGGCACGGTGCCCACGCAGGCCGCCGTGAGGTCGAACCCGTGCGGCGACGGATGGCCGCGGATGAGCTCCGGCAGCACTGCCACCTCGCCGCCCGGGATCTCGACGCCGGCCAGCTCGGCGCCGCGCTTGAGCCCGATGGCGATCGCGCCCATCACGTCGGGGTCGGCCTGCTCGACGGCCAGGTAGTCGAGCAGCGCGATCGGCTCGGCCCCGACGCACACGATGTCGTTGACGTTCATCGCCACGCAGTCGATCCCGACGGTGTCGTAGCGGCCCGTCTGCTCGGCCACGATCAGCTTCGAGCCGACGCCGTCGGTCGCGAGCGCGAGCCCGAGGCCGGGAGCGACCTTGAGCACCGCCGCGAAGTGGCCCGGCAGCGGGACGGACCGCGACGGCCTGCCGAGATCGATCGACCGCAGCACCTCGACGAGCGCTGCGACGCCCCGGTCGGCGGCCGCGGTGTCGACGCCGGACTGCGCGTAGGCGTCGGTCATCGCGCCCGATCGTGCCACACCGCGAGGACGGCGACGGCCAGCGCGGCGCGGTACGCGGCCCAGGCCGCCAGCGGCGCTTCCGCGGTCAGCGCGCGCTCGGCGCGCAGCGCGGCCCATGTCGACGCCGCGGCGGCGGCGGCGCCGGCGGCGAGCGTCCGCAGCTCCCCGGCGGGCGGGCGGCGGCGGGCGAGCCGGAAGCCCTTCAGCACGGCCGCGCCGGCCAGCACCGGCAGCGCGACCTCGCGCGACAGCGCCGCCGCGTCCGCCCGCCCGAACCCGCGCGCGCGGGCCGCGGCGCGTGTCGCCCCGCTGCGCGACACGCCCGGGATCAGCGCCGCCGCCTGCGCGAGCCCGAGCCAGGCGCCGTCCGCCGCGCCGGCCTCGCCGGCGCCCCGCCGCGCCGGCGTGCGGTCGGCGATCACCATCGCCAGCGCCCCGGTCAGCAGGCCGGCGGCGATCGTCGGCGGCGTGCCCAGCCGCGACTCGATCGGCCGCTCGAGCGCCAGCCCGGCCAGCGCGGGCGGAGCGGTGGCCGCCGCCAGCAGGGCCCAGCGCGGCGCCCGGCGCTCGCTCAGCGCGAGCGCGACGGCGGTCCCGAGGTGCAGCGCCACCTCGACCTCCTTGCGCGCCGCCGGCTCCAGGTCGCCCGGCAGCAGGAGCCCGACGTGCGCGGACGACGAGATCGGCAGCAGCTCGGTCGGGCCCTGAAGCAGCCCGAGCGCGACCGTCCTAGCGGGGCGCATCGGCGGCCGGCTCGCCGGACGCCTGGACGGGCCCGTTGCGCTTCCGGCGCCAACGGATGAACAGCCAGATCGCCGCGAGCACGATCATCGCCGCGACCGCGTAGTCCACGTAGTGGAGCTGGTCGCGCCACTCCTCCCACTGGTCGCCCACCTGCTTGCCGATGAAGGTGAGCATGAAGATCCACGGGATGCAGCCGAGCGTGGTCAGCACCGTGAAGCGCCAGAACGGCATCCGCGCCACGCCGGCGGGCAGCGAGATGAACGTGCGGATGATCGGCAGCATGCGCGAGAAGAACACCGTCGCGTCGCCGTAGCGCTCGAACCAGCGGTCGGCCCACGCGAGGTGCGACGGCTTGATGTGGAGCTTCTTGCCGTGCTTCTCGAGGATGTCGATGCGGCCGTAGTAGCCGACCGCGTAGGCGATCCAGGAACCGACGACGTTGGCGATCGTGCCCGTTGCGACAACCGCGAACATCGAGTACTCGCCGCGCGAGACGTTGAAGCCGGCGAACAGGAACGTGGTCTCCGACGGGATCGGGATGCACGCGCTCTCGGCCACCATCAGCAGGAAGATGCCGGGCAGGCCCAGGGCGTCGATCACGTCGACGGCGAACTCGACGATCGGGTCGGTCAGGGAGGCGAGGACGAGCGGCACGAGCGGTCCAGGCTAGCGGCAGCTCGGCTGCGGGCTCCCGGTAGGACGGCTAGGCCGTGGCGGGCGGGTCGACGCGCGGAAGCGCCAGCGGCGTGACCCACTTGCGCGGCGGCTTCAGCGCCGTCTTGGGCCGCAGCAGCTTGAGGATGGTCAGCGCCTGGTCGACGCTGGCGGCGACGGCCGGGCGCATCGTCGGCTCGTAGCGCGCGACGGCGTCGGCCACCTGCGGGGCCGGGCTGACGAGGATCAGCTCCCCGTTGCGGTCGCGCAGCGCGCAGCCGAGCGTGGCCAGCGGGCCCTCGGCGGCCGGGTCCAGCTGCGCACGCACGAGGTCGACGATCAGCCAGCGGACGCCGTCGGCCAATGCGGCGTCCAACCTCGCGCCGAGCTCGTCCAGGGGCAGCGCGCCCCGGACCTCGAGGTAGTGCACGACCGGGTCGAGACGCTCCTCCCGGATCACCGGGAGGAGCGTACCCGACGGAGGGATCAGGGAAGCAGCGGGCCGCGGAACGCCTCGGTGCCGTTGGCGAGCGTCACGTCCGGCCCGCCGTGCGACCTCCATGTAGGACTGCATGCGCGACAGGTCGCTGACGCCGTTGGCGCCGGCCAGCGGGGCGAGCTGGAGCGTGCTCAGCACGCCGAACGCGCGGCCCTGGCGGTCGATGAACGCGCTGCCCGAGTCGCCCGGGATGCCCGGCGAGACCGTGTAGACCTGGTGCGTCCAGCCGCCGCCGGACTGACCGAGGCTCAGGCCCTCCTTCGGCGACAGCTGCGTGATGCCGAGGCGCAGCGACGAGTTGCCGTACGAGAGGACCTTGTCGCCGGCGGTCGTCACGTCGGTGAACCCGGTCGGCCCGCCCCAGAACGGGATGCTCGGGTTGACCTTCGCGTAGTCGGCCGGGTCGAGCTTGACCAGCGCGAGGTCGTTGTACTGGCACGTGTTGGCATCGGCTTCGCCGTTGGCCTGCATCGTCACCCACGACGAGTAGACGATCGTGCCCGGGCGGCTCGCGCCGTGACCTCGACCGGCGTGCCGTGCGGCAGCGAGCCCGCCTCGCAGCCGTTGGTGGCGGTGTTGCCGTCGGTGCCCGAGCAGTGCGCGGCCTGGCCGATGTACACGTTGTTGGCGGCGTCGAAGAAGATGAAGTTGGCCGTGCACTGGCCGCCGTTGGTGATGGTCTGGACGCCCGGATGGACCGGGGCCGTGGCCGCCGGCGCCCAGGCCGGGTCGGCAGCCGCCGGACCGGCCGCGGCCAGAGCGGCCGCGCCGACGACGACGCAGGCAGCGATGAGTCTGCGCATACAGGGACCTCCCGCGAGGAGTCGAAATAGGGCCATCTGGCGGCTGTAACGCAAGCCCGCCCCCGAACTTGCGTAATAGGGTGTCCCGCCCGCCCTATCGCCGCCATGCCAATACCCCTTTTTGACACTCGTACGCCCATCGCGCCCCTGCGCGAGGAGATCCAGGCGAAGCTCGCCGAGGTGATCGACTCGCAGCGCTTCATCCTCGGGCCGGAGCTGGACGCCTTCGAGGCCGAGCTGGCCGCCTACATCGGCGTGCCGCACGCGATCGGCGTCGGCAACGGGACCGACGCGATCACGCTCGCGCTGCGGGCCATGGGCGTCGGCCCCGGCGACGAGGTCGTGGTCCCGTCGTTCACCTTCTACGCCTCCGCCGAGGCGATCCCGCTGACCGGCGCGCGGCCGGTGTTCTGCGACGTCGACCCGGAGACGTTCTGCGTCACCGCCGACACGGTGCGCGCCGCGCTGACCGAGCGCACGAAGGCCGTCGTCGTCGTCCACCTGTTCGGCAACGTCGCCCCCGTGGCCGAGATCGAGGCGCTCGGCGTGCCCGTGCTCGAGGACGCCGCGCAGGCGCTCGGCTCGCGCTCGGCCGCCGGCCGGCCGGGAGCGCTCGGCACGGCCGCCACGCTCTCGTTCTTCCCGTCCAAGAACCTCGGCGCGTTCGGCGACGGCGGCGCCGTGGTCACGCGCGACGAGGCGATCGCCGACCGCGTGCGGATGCTGCGCTTCCACGGCTCGCGCGACAAGCAGACGTTCGAGCTGATCGGCCACAACTCGCGGCTCGACGCGCTCCAGGCGGCGATCCTGCGCGTGCAGCTCCCGCACCTCGAGGGCTGGGCCGACGGCCGCCGCGCCGCCGCCGCCCACTACGAGGCGGCGGGCCTCGGCGAGCTGGTCGACCTGCCGCGCCCGGCGGGCGACCCGGCGTGGCACCTGTACGTCGTGCGCCACACGCGCTCGGACGAGCTGGCAGCGGCGCTGAAGGCGGCCGGCGTCGGCCACAAGGCCTACTACCGCGTGCCCACGCACCTGCAGCCGGCGATGCGCGAGTACGCGCCCGGCCGCCCGCTGCCCGGCACCGACGAGGCCGCCCGCACCCACCTCGCCATCCCGATGAGCCCGGTCCTGAAGCCCGAGCAGGCCGGCGAGGTCGTCAGCGCGATCCGCGATGCGGGTCTGGGTCGACCTCACTAACTCGCCGCACGTGCTGGTCATGCGCCCGGTCGTGCGGGCGCTCGAGCAGCGCGGCGCCGAGGTGCTGATCACCGCGCGCGACTTCGCGCAGACGCTCGAGCTGTGCGAGCGGCACGGGCTCGCGTGCGAGCCGATCGGCCGCCACCGCGGCGGGCGGCTGGCGGCCAAGGGCGTCGGCCTGCTGTCGCGCTCGGCGGCGCTGCTGCGCTGGGCGCGCGGGCGGCGGATCGACATCGCGCTCGGCCACGGGTCCAACGACGTGACGGTCGCGTCGCGGCTGCTCGGCATCCCCAGCTCGACCGCGTTCGACTACGAGTGGGCGAAGGTCCAGCACAACGTCAACTGCCGGCTCGCGAAGGCGATCGTGGTGCCGGACGCGATCCCGCTCGACCGCCTGCGGCCGTACGGGGCCACCGAGGCCAAGCACCGCCCCTATCCGGGCCTGAAGGAGGAGTACTACCTGGCCGACTTCGAGCCCGACCCGTCGGTGCTCGGCGAGCTCGGCCTCGATCCCGAGCGCGGGCCGATCGCCGTCGTCCGCACGCCGCCCGCCGTCTCGCTCTACCACCGCTTCGAGAACCCGCTGTTCGCCTCCGTGCTCGACCGGCTGCGGCCGATCCAGACGGTGGTGCTCCCGCGCACGCCCGAGCAGCGCGCCGAGCTCGACGGGTTCATCGTCCCCGAGCGCGCGATCGATGCCCAGTCGCTGGTCGCCTACGCCGACCTGGTGATTTCGGCGGGCGGCACGATGAACCGCGAGGCGGTGGCGCTCGGGACGCCGGTGTGGACCACGTTCGAGGGCCGTCTCGGCGCCGTCGACGAGGCGCTGATCGCCGACGGCCGGCTGCGCCGGCTCGAGCGCGCGGAGGACCTCGATCTGCGCAAGCGGAGCGCTCCGAGCGGCGAGCGGACGCGCCGCGATCCCGCATTGCTGGCCGATCTGCTGCTGTCACCGATCGGCGGCCTGGCCGCCACCGGCCGCGCGCGCCAATAGAATCCTCCGGATGCGCCGCCGGATCCGCTCCGCGGCCTTTCCCGTCCACCGTCACGCACTGCCGCAGGTCGCGTTGGACGCGGGGCTGGTCGCGCTGGCCTATTTCCTGGCCTACCGCCTTCGTTTCGACGGCGGCGTACCCGACGCGCTACGAGGACCTCTTCAGCCGCACGATCACGTTCGCGATCTGCGGCAGCGTGGCCACGTTCGCGCTGTTCGGGCTCTACCGGCACTGGATGCGCTACTCGTCGCAGCGCGAGTACCTCCAGATCGCGCAGGCCGTGGCGGTCGCCGTGTTCGCCCTCGTCGGCTACGTCGCGGTCGTCCAGCCGAAGCTGATCTCCACCCCCGAGGGCGACGTGTCGGTGACGATCCCGACCGGCGTGCTCGTGCTCTTCGGGCTGCTGATGCTCGTCTTCACCGGCGCGGTGCGCTACGTGACGCACCTCGTCTACGAGCGGCCGCTGCGCGGCTACCGCGCGCGGCGCGACGCGCGCTCGGTGCTGATCGTCGGCGCCGGCGACGGCGGCCGGCTGCTGCTGCGCGAGATCCTGCGCAACCCCGACCTCGGCTTCCGCCCCGTCGGCTTCGTCGACGACGACGAGCGCAAGCAGGGCGTGCGCGTCGACCGCGGGCTGGAGGTGCTCGGCACCAGCTACGACCTCGGGCGCGTGCTCGACGACGTCGAGCCCGACGAGGTGCTGATCGCCATCCCCTCGGCGCCCGGCACGCTGCGCGCGCGCGTGGTCAGCGCGTGCCGCGCCCGCGGCGTCCCGGTGCGCACGATGCCGACCGTGTTCGAGCTGCTCCAGAACGGCTCGCAGCTCGTGCGCCAGGTGCGCGAGGTGCGCGTGGAGGACGTGCTCGGCCGCGAGCCGGTGCGGATGGAGACGGAGCTGACCGGCGGCTACCTGACCGGCCGCTGCGTGCTGGTCACCGGCGCCGGCGGCTCGATCGGCGCCGAGCTGTGCCGCCAGATCTCGCGCGTGGGCCCGAGCGCGCTGATCCTGCTCGACCACGCCGAGGACAACCTGTTCGAGATCGAGCGCGAGCTGAGGGACGACCGGCACGCGCGCAACACCGTCGCGGTGCTCGCCGACTGCAAGGAAGAGGAGCGCATGCGGGAGGTGTTCGCCGAGTACCGCCCGACCGTCGTCTTCCACGCCGCCGCCTTCAAGCACGTCGGGCTGATGGAGACTCAACCCGGTCGAGGCCGTGCGCAACAACGCGCTCGCCACGCGGGTGATGGCGCGCGTGGCCGGCGACATCGGCGTCAAGGTGTTCGTGCTCGTCTCGACCGACAAGGCGGTGGCGCCCGCGACGGTCATGGGCGCGTCGAAGGCGCTCGCCGAGTGGGCCGTCGAGGCCGCCGACCTGCGCTACCCCGACACCGCCTTCACCGCCGTGCGGTTCGGGAACGTGCTCGGCTCGTCGGGCTCGGTGGTGCCGATCTTCCGCCGCCAGATCGCCGCCGGCGGGCCGGTGACGGTCACCGACCCGGAGATGACGCGCTTCTTCATGACCATCCCGGAGGCGGTCCAGCTCGTCGTGCGCTCGGGCTCGCTCGCCCAGGGCGGCGAGGTCTTCGTCCTCGAGATGGGCGACCCGGTGAAGATCATGGACCTCGCGCGCGACATGATCCGCTTCTCCAAGCTCGAGCCGGACAAGGACATCGCGATCGAGATCGTCGGCCCGCGCCCGGGCGAGAAGCTGCACGAGGAGCTGTTCAACCCCTACGAGCGGCCCGAGCCCACGCCCGCGGCCAAGATCCTGCGCGCCGAGCGGCCCGCGGTCGACCCCGCCTGGGTCCAGGAGACGTTCGACGAGATCTCGCTGCTCGTGCTGGAGGGCGACGCGGCCGGACTGGCCGCCAAGGTGGCCGAGCTGGCCGCCGCCCGGCGCCTCGCTGGCGGCGGCGTCCGAGGCGCCCCAGGAGCCGGTCTCGGGCAACGGCGCCGGGCCCTCGGAGACCGCGGAGACGGCTGGCGGCCGGTTGGCCTCCTAGAATCGACGGCTTCGGCTCCATGGATCTGATCCTCGCGTTCTCGCTTCAGGACCAGGTCGAGAAGTACGGCGCGTACGTCGGACTCGCCGCCTTCATCGGCCTGGCCGTGCTCTCACTGCTCTACTTCGCCCAGGCGCGCGAGCTCAAGCGCCTGCGCGATTGGGCGGGTCGCGCGCCCGAGCGCGCGGCGGAGCTCGCAGGCGCGCGTGGTCGCCCAGGCCGAGGAGGCGCTGCAGGCGCCCGAGGTCGAGCCCGCGGTCGAGCGCTCCGGCACCGTCGGCCCGGCGCAGCCGGTCGCCGCAGCCGGCCGCCGCCCCCGCGACCGGCAACGGCCGCCAGGTCGGGACGCCGATCCCGATGGGCCCGCGCCCGGCCGTCGCGATGGCCGCCGCGGCCGCCCGCGCCGCCGCCGCGCCCGCGACCGCGCGACGCACGGAGGAGCCGGGCACCGCCGTCGTGCCGAGCGGCGACGGACGCGGAATCGGCTGGCGCCGATTCCGGGGAGGAAGTCCGCTGGCGCGGATTCCTCCGAGCGCCGAGCGAGAAGCAGCTCGCGGATTCGTCCGAGCCGGCTGAGGAGGAGCAGCCCGCCGAGTCCGGCAACGGCGTCCCGCCCAGCCGCCGGCCGACCTGCCGCCGACCACGATCCCGCGCGCCACGCCGCGCCCGCAGCCCAAGCCGCAGCCGGTCCCGCGCCGCGGCGCCGCTGCGCGCGTCCACGACGCGCTCCACCACGGTGCCGCCGCGGCGCACCAGCCGCCAGCAGCGCGACGACGGCTCGCGCACCGGGCTCTACACGCTGATCGGCATCGTCGTGCTCGCGGTCGCCATCTTCGTGCCCGTCTACTTCATGGTCCTCTCGGGCGACGACACCGACCCCGCCGCCGAACCCGATCGCGGAGCCCGGCGGCACGCCGTCGGCGGAGGCCGGCGCCGGCGAGCGCGCGGCCGCCGCGCGGCCGGACAAGGTCGTCGTCGTCCTCAACGGCACCTCGATCGACGGCCTGGCATCGAAGCGAGCGCGACACGCTGATCGCAGGCCGGCTACGCCGACGGGATGATCCGGATCGACAACAGCGACGACCAGTCGCGCCAGGACTCGCTCGTCCTCTACGCCGAGGACGAGCGCCGCCAGGCGCGCGACGTCGCGCGGCTGCTCGACATCTCGCCGCATGGAGGTGATCGACGAGGAGACGCAGGCGCTCGCCGACAGCTCCGACGAGTCGGGCACCCTGCCGGCCGACGTCGTGGTCATCCTCGGCACGGACAAGTCACCGTAGGTGACCCCCCTCGCGCGCGCGGTCTTCGTGCTGCTCGTCGGCGCGACGTTCGCGGCGTTCTTCGCCGCGCAGCGCATCAAGGGCGAGCCCGCCGTCGCCCAGGTCGTGAGCCTCGCGCGCGTCTTCTCGCCCAACGGCGACGGCCGCAAGGAGGTCAACCGGTTCGAGGTCGAGCTGCGCGAGCGCGCCGAGATCCGCGTCGACGTCGTCGACACCGCCGGCCGGGCGGTGCGCCGGCTCGCCGACGGCGCGACGGTCGGCCCGCAGCGGCCGCTGCGACTGGAGTGGGACGGCCGGACCGACGACGGCGAGATCGTGTAGCGACGGCCGCTACCGCGTGCGCGTGACGCTGCGCCGCGAGGGCCGGTCGGTGATCGTGCCGCGCACCACGCTGGTCGACACGCGGGCGCCGCGCCCGCGCGTCAAGGCGCATCCAGCCGGGCCCGATCGTCGGGCCGGAGGCGGTGCCGGTGCAGATCGAGGTCGGCTCGGTCTCGCGCCGGCTCACCAAGCGCGGCCGCGTCTGGCGAACCGACGACGGCGAGCCGCGCGTCGTCGCCGAGCTCGGGCCGGTCGAGGACTCGCGCACGCTCGTGTGGGACGGCCGCGTCGAGGGCGCGCCGGCCCCGCCCGGGATCTACCTGATCGAGGTCACCGCCCGCGACCGCGCCGCCAACCTCGGCACCGCCCCGCGCGAGGTCCCGCCGCGGCGCCCGCCGCGCGGCCGGCCCGGGCTGACGATCCGCTCGATCGCCGCCGAGGCGCCGATGCGGCCGGTCACGTCGGGCCAGAAGCTGCGCGTCAACGTCGACGCGCGCGGGCGCCCGTATCGCTGGCGGCTGCGCCGCGTCGGCACCACCAAGCCGGTGGCGAACGGCCGCGAGGGCCCGCGCCAGCCGGTCGAGCTGACCGCTCCGGGCGGCGACTCCGGGCTGTACGTGCTCGAGCTCACCGCCGGCCGCCACAAGACGGCGGTGCCGGTCATGGTCCAGTCGCGCGAGCGGGCGGTCATGCTCGTCGTCGTCCCCACGCTCACCTGGACCGCCACCGCGCAGGTCGACGAGGACGCCGACGGCATCCCCAACACGCTCGACGCCGGCACGCCGGTGCCGTGGCCGCGCGTGCTCGACGACGGCCTGCCGGAGGACCTGCTCGCAGCGCGTGGCGCCGCTGCTCGTCCAGCTCGACCGCGCGAAGATCCGCTACGACCTCACCAGCGACCTCGACCTCGCGCTCTCGCGCGCGCCGCGCGCGTCGGACCGCAAGGCGGTCCTGCTCGCCGGCTCCGAGCGCTGGATCACGCGCGCCTACGGCCGGCGCCTGCGCCGCTACGTGCTCGAGGGCGGCCGGCTGGCCAGCTTCGGCGTCGAGAGCATGCGCCGCGGCGTCACCATCCAGCGCAACCGCGACAAGTCGATGCCGGCCGGCTCGTGCGGCCGACGCAGCCGTCGATCCAGGACCCGTTCGGGACGCGCTTCGAGGACGTCCGCAGCACCGGCGACGGCGCACGATCCTGTCGCTGATCGAGGGCGACGCCGGCTACGGGCTGCTGGAGGGCTTCGACGGCGCGCTCGGCGGCTTCAACGTGCTCGAGGAGAGCGACCTGCCGGGCGAGGGCCGCGGCGAGACGCTCGCCGCGCTCGGGGTCGAGACCGCCATCGAGGAGACGGAGGAGGTGCCCGAGGAGCTGCCGCCCGAGCCGCTGCCGGCGCTGTCGGCCACGCGAGATCGGCGACGGGCTGATGATCCGCGTCGGGCTGCCGCAGTGGGCGGACCGGATCGACGAGGACCGGCAGGTCTACCAGATCACCCGCAACATCGTGGACCTGCTGCGCGGCACCGAGCCGAAGATCCGGACACCGCCGCGACTGACGTGACCGGCTTATCACCGCGCTGGAGGCTAGTGACATCCGCACGCTCGGAGCCGAGCCGCCCGCTCTCGATCCCCAGCGCCTCCATCCGCTCCCACAGCGGCAGGTTCGCCTCGTACGCCGGGCCCGGCGCCGCTTCGAATCGCATCGCCGCCCGCTCGTGGGCGAGCGTCGTGCAGCTCGTGCTCGCGCCCGGAGCCGGGCTCGCGCACCGGGCCGTACCAGAGCTCGGCGTCGGGATGGATGCCGGCCAGCGCGCGGGCCAGCGGGTACTGGAGCGGGTCGAAGACGACCAGCGCGCGCGGGTAGCCCGGCAGGCGCATGCGGCGCGCCTGGACCACGGCGAGGCCGTCGGCGAACGCCTCGCCGAGCCGCGCGGCGCCGCCGTAGGACAGCCGCGGCGGATCGACGGCGGCCACGCCCGGGGCGGTCAGCAGGTCCTCGGCGCGCTCGCGCAGCTCGAACGCCTCCAGCGGCGCCGGCAGCAGCAGCACGCACAGCGGCCGGTCCTGCCCGAACAGCTCCGCCTCCTCGGCGATGCCGCCCGCAGCCGAAGACGCCGCCGCGGCGGCGCGGCAGGTGGCGCGCGCTGCGCCAGCCGATAGCCGCCGCCGGGGTCGGTCATGCGCGCACCGTCTCGTACACGATCAGGCCGACGGCCAGCGCGGTCACCAGCGCCAGCGAGGCGACCGCGTTCAGCTCGGCGCCGAGCGGGACGCACGCCGCGCACACCGCCCCGCCACCACGAGCCGCGGCCGGTTGAGGCTGTGGACGTTGCGCCAGCGGAACGCGACGTGCCCCAGCAGGTAGAGCGCCACGCCGCCGAACAGCGCCGTCGACGCCTCGATCTACGAGCGCCTCGTCGACGTGGCCGACCACCTGCTCGACGCCGAGCGCGAACAGCTCGATCCCCGCGATCAGCGGCAGGTGCAGGTAGGCGAACGAGTCGCGCGCCAGCGTGTTGCGAGCGACGCCGCGCAGCTCGCCGAGCCGGCGCTGGGCGACCGGCGCCACGACGTCGAAGTACGCCCACCAGAGCGCGGCCGAGGTGGCGAGCGCGAGCACCGCCGCGAGCCCGATCCGGCGCGGTCAGCTCCTCGTCGCCGGCGCCGACCCCGATCGCGACGATCGACTCGCCGAGCGCGATGATCACGATCAGCGAGAAGCGCTCGGCGAAGTGCGCCGGATGCACGCGGTAGCCCGCGACGCCGGTCACGAGCGGGCCGCCGTAGTCGATCGCCGAGCGCGAGCACCCAGAGCGCGGCCTGCAGCGTGCCGTCGGTGAAGGCGGCGACGACCAGCAGCAGCGGCCCGCCGATGCCCGTCGGCAGCAGCCTGGCGACGGCGACGTGCACCTCCGGCTCCTCGCTGCTCGCCACCCAGTAGAGCCCGAGGTGGGCCAGCCGCATCGCCGAGGTAGGCGAGCGCGAACAGCAGCGCGTGGTCGCCGAACGCGTCCGGCACCGCGAGCGCCACCAGCACCATCGCGGCCATCGCCATGAACACGACGACGCGGGCGCTCCCGGAGTCGCCGGCGACGTGGTTGGTCAGCCACGCGTAGGCGGCCCAGCCCCACCACAGCGCCGCCAGCACCAGCAGGCCCTGGCCGATCGACGCCCACGAGAGGTCGTGCGCCATCAGCGCCGTGACGCGCGTGATCGCGAACACGAAGACGAGGTCGAAGAACAGCTCGAGCGGCGTGACGCGCTGCTCGGTCGACTCGGTGTGGGCGCTCATCGGCGCTCGTGATGGACGGCGCGCGCCTCGGGCACGTAGAGCACGCGCCAGCCGGCGGCCCGCAGGCGCCGGAAGAAGCCCACCTCGTCGCCGTCGGGCCACTCGATGCCGGCCGCGCCTCGCGCCGCACCAGCAGCGCCGACACCGGCGCCCAGTCGACGTCGCGGACCCGCGACGCCGTGGCTCTGGACCACGAACCGGCGCCCGAGCCCGACGAGCGAGAGCAGGCCCGTCCACGGGCTCGGGAAGCGGTACGCGGACGGCTGCTGCACGCCGTCGGGCCGCACGAGCGTGGCGCCCGCCGCGGCCGCGCCGTCGGCGCTCGCAGAGCGCGGCGTGCAGCGCCGCGGTGGCGCCGGGCTCGAGCTCGGAGTCCTCGTTGAGGATCAGGCAGTAAGCGCCCGCGCGCCCGGCGCACCAGCTCGGTCGTGTTCTCGCCGCGACCGCGCCGGCGGTCGAGCGCGATCACCTCGGTCGTCACGGCGTGGGCGCGCGCGGTCTCCGCCGAGCCGTCGCAGCGAGGCGTTGTCGAGCACGAGCGTCTCGGTCTCGAAGTCGACCGTCGCGCGCTCGCGCGCGATCGCGTCCAGGCAGTAGCTCAGGAGCTGGCGCTGCTCGGTGTTGACCACGCAGTACGTGAGCTCGACATCCATCGAGCCCGGATACTGCCAGCGAGCACGTCCCGGCGACGAAGCTCTATGTGCTCACCCAGACATAGCGGGCGTAGATCGGCTCGTCGATTCCCGCCCGCGGCGAGCCGACCAGCTCGCCCGTGTCGCGGAAGCCCGCCTTCTCGGCCACGCGCCGCGAGGGCGCGTTGTCCTTGTGCGGCAGGACGTCGATCTTCGTCAGGCCGAGCTGCTCGCGCGCCCAGTCCGCCAGCAGCCGGACGGCCGCGGGTGGCGACGCCGCGCCCGCGCGCCTCGGCGGCCACCCAGTAGCCGATCTCGCCGTAGCCCGGCTCGAGGTCGAGCTCCATCAGGCTGAACGAGCCGAGCAGCCGTCGTCCTGCTCGTCGACGGCCAGCAGGTTCACGGCCTTGCCCGCCGCCTCCTCCTCGGCGCTGCGGGCCAGGTACGCCTCCGCGTCGGCGCGCGTGTAGGGCGACGGCACGAAGGTCCAGCGCGGGATCTCGGGGTCCTGGCAGGCGGCGGTCAGCGCGTCGACGTCGTCGGGCCGCTTGGGCCGGAGCACCAGATCGCCGTCGCGGAGAGTCGGCAGCTCCATGCTTTCGAGTCTGCCACCATGCGCCGCCGTGCGAGCCCTGTTCTGGATTCCCGTCGCCCTGCTGACCTGGGCGCAGGCCGGCTACGGCCTGTTCCTGGCCGCCCTGCGGCGGTCGGGCGCGCGCGCGTGGACGCCGCCGGCTCCGACGGCCGACCGGCCGCAGGTGACGCTCGTGATCGCGGCCTACAACGAGCAGGCCGTGATCGCCGGCAAGGTCGCGAACGCGCTCGCGCTCGACTGGCCGCGCGACCGGCTCCAGGTGATCGTGGCGGTCGACGGCGGCGCCGAGGCCGGGGCCGACGAGACTGCCGCGCGCGCCCGGGCCGCTGGCGCAGACCTAGTCCTAGAACTCGCGCGCGGGGGCAAGTACCGGGCGCAGGCCGCCGCCGTCGGCTACGCGAGCGGAAGGCTGCTGGCCTTCTCCGACGCGAACTCGATGTGGGAGCCGGACGCGCTCGTCCACCTGGCGGCCGCGTTCGCCGACCCGGACGTCGGCTACGCCTGCGGTCAGGTCCGCTTCGTGAACGAGTCGGGCACGAACCAGGAGGGCCTCTACTGGCGCTACGAGATGTGGCTGCGCGAGCACGAGTCGGCGCTCGCTTCGGTGACCGCCGGCAACGGGGCGATCTACGCCGTGCGGCCGGACGCGTTCCTGCCGATCGAGGGCCACGACCTCGCGCTCCCCTTCAACGTCGTCAAGCGCGGGCGGCGGGCGGTCTACGTGCCGCTGGCGCGGGCGACCGAGAAGATGGTCCCGACCGTCGAGGGCGAGTGGGCGCGCAAGCGGCGGATGATGAGCTACGCGTGGCCGATCGTCATGCGCGGCGGTCTGCTCGATCCGCACGGCTACTCGCCCCTGTACGCGCTGATGATGGCCTCACACCGCCTGCTGCGCTACGCCTCGCCGCTGCTGCACGTGGTCGCCGCGGTGGCGACGCTGGCGCTGCTGGGACGCGGCCGCACGTACGCGGTGGCGGCGGCGGCGCAGGCCGCGACGCTGGCGGCCGCCGCGGCCGGCGGCCGGTCGCGCGCACGGCCGCTGCTGGTGGCCCGCTACTACGTGCTGACGACGGCCGCGCTGGCCGCCGGCCTGTACGACTGGCTGCGGCACGGCACCGTGGTCGGCTGGGAGACGCCGGAAGGCACGCGATGAACCACGCGGCCTATCTGGGCTCGCGCCGCAAGCGCGCGCTCGACGTCGTCGCGGGCGCCGCCGCGCTGCTGCTGGCGAGCCCGGTGCTCGCCGCCGCCGTCATCGCCATCCGGCTCGAGACCCACGGCCACCCGGTCTACCGGCAGCGGCGCGTGGGACGCGACGGGCGGCCGTTCGAGCTCTACAAGCTGCGCACGATGGTCAGCGGCGCCGAGAGCATGGGCAAGGGCCTGGCCGTCGACGAGGGCGACGACCGCATCACGCGGCACGGCGCGTGGCTGCGCCGCACGTCGTTCGACGAGGTGCCCAACCTCGTCAACGTGCTGCGCGGGGAGATGTCGCTCGTCGGTCCGCGGCCGACCGTGCAGGTCCAGGTCGACCGCTACGACGAGCGCCAGCGGCACCGGCTCGACGCGCTGCCGGGGATCACCGGCTGGGCGCAGGTCAACGGCCGCGCGTCGCTCCCCTGGCACGAGCGCATCGAGCTCGACCTCTGGTACGTCGAGCACGCCTCGCTGGGGCTCGACCTCAGGATCCTCGCCCGCACCGCCCACCTCGCATTCACCGGGGCCGGCCTGTACCGCGGCGAGACCGGGGGGTGGCGTGAGCCGCCCCGGATCAAGTAGAACGGGCGGGTGGGGAACCGGGTCACGCTGAAGACGGTCGCCGAGGCGGTCGGCGTCTCGCGCACGACGGTCTCGAACGCCTACAACCGGCCCGACCAGCTCGCCCCGGAGCTGCGCGAGCGGATCCTCGGCACCGCCCGCCGGCTCGGCTATCCCGGGCCCGACCCCGCCGCGCGGCGGCTCCGCTCCGGCCGCCGCGACACCGTCGGGCTGCTGCTCACGGCCGGGCTCTCGTACGCGTTCGCGGACCCCGCCGCGGTGATGCTGCTCCAGGGCATCGCGCGCGCGACCGAGGCCGCCGGGCTGGCCATGCTCGTCGTGCCCGACCGCGGCGACGGCGTGCAGGACGCCGTGGTCGACGCGTTCTGCCTGTGCTCGATGGCCGCCGACCATCCCAGCGTGACCGCCGCCCAGGAGCGCGGTGTGCCGCTCGTGGTCGTCGACGCGCCGCGCCTCAGCGGCCACGCCTACGTGGGGATCGAGGACCGGCTCGGCGCGCGGCTGGCCGCCGAGCACCTGCTCGAGCTCGGCCACCGGCGCTTCGCGCTGCTGGCCGGGCGCGCGCAGCTCGACATCGGGCTGGAGCGGCTCAGCGGCTACCGCGACGCGTTCGACGCCGCCGGGCTCGACTGGGACGCCGTGCCGCGCTTCGTGACCGAGCGCGCGTTCGAGGGCGGCCGGCTGGCGCTGGAGGGCGCCGAGCGCCCGACCGCGGTGATCGCCGCCACCGACCAGCTCGCGCTCGGCGTCATCGAGGCCGCGCACGAGGCCGGCATCCGCGTGCCCGACGACCTCTCGGTCGTCGGCTTCGACGACATCCCCGCCGCCGCGTGGTCGCGGCCGGGCCTGACCACGGTCCGCCAGCCGCTGGTCGAGAAGGGCGAGATCGCGGGCCGCCTGCTCAGCGAGCGGCGCGGCCGACCGCGAGGTGATCCTGCCGGTCGAGCTCGTCGTTCGGGGTTCGACCGCGGGGGTGCCCAACGGGACATCGCTCCACACGTAATGGCCCGTTGGGCGGGGCCCCCGGACGTTCTCCGCCTAAGGGACGTTCTCGGGGCCCTGGTCGATGTACTCGTTCCGGAAGGTCCGGATCGCGTCGAAGACCTTGTCGTTCATCTCCGGGCAGGTCAGAGAGTGGCCCCAGGCGGTGGCCGCGACCTGCGCGTCCATGCCGGTCGGGTTCTCGAACAGCAGCATGTGGTAGCCCTCGGACTCCGCCAGCAGCGCGTTGAGCTGGTCGACGGTCTCGCTGGGCGTGCCCGGCTTGTACTGGACGTCGATCCGCCCGTGCTCGAGCGTGTGGACGAGCAGGCCGAGCTGCGGAGTGTCGCCGGCGTCGTACACGCCGTCCTCGGCCCACGTCGGGAAGTGGTTGCCGGAGGTCGGCGGGTTGGTCTTGTAGTCGGCCTCCGTGAAGTCGCGCTCCTCGTGCTGGGCGCCCTCGATCTCGGGGTGCGTGACCTTGCAGCCGGCGGCCTTGGCCGCCTCGTCGAGGTCGCCGATCACCTGCTCGGGGATCGTGACGTCCGATGCCGCGGGCGTGGCCGCCACCTCGTCGCCGGTGCCGCCCCCGTCGCCGCCGAGCGTTCCCGAGGCGAACAGGACGACCACGGCGATCGCGGCGATCGCGACCACGCCGCCGATGGCGATCTGCAGGCGCTGGCGGCGCGCGGCACGCGCGCGGTCGGCCTTCTCCTGCGCTTCCCGCTCCTCGCGGCGGCGCTGCTTCTCTTCCTGGCGGTGCGACACGGCGGAGAAATGTAGCGGGTCCTATTACCCCGCAGGGGTATACTGGGCGGTCATGCAGGCCGACACCAAAGCCGTCCACAACCGCCTTCGCCGCATCGAGGGCCAGGTGCGCGGCCTCCAGCGCATGGTCGAGGAGGACGCGTACTGCGTCGACATCCTCACGCAGGTCGCCGCGGTCCAGACCGCGCTCGAGCAGGTCGCCGTCAACGTGCTGGACGCCCATGTACGGCACTGCGTGGCCGATGCGGTGGCCGACGACGGCGCGCAGGGCGACGAGAAGCTCGACGAGCTGATGGCCGCCGTGCGGCGCTTCGCGAAGGTCCGCTAGCTACGCGGCCTTGGCCGCGCGCGGCCGCCAGCATTCGTCGAGGAACGCGGCGATCTCATCGGTGAGCCGGTCGGGCGCCAGCCGCAGCTCGACGATCGAGTTGGCCTGCAGCAGGCGGCCGTTCGGCAGCTCGTCGGCAAGCATGCCCGCGTCCGAGAACGGGTGGACGATGTCGAACTGGTGCCCGATCACCAGCGTCAGGCGCCTCGAACGTCCGCCGCTCGTCGCGGTGCGGCGCCGTGCGGCCGAAGAACAGGCCCTGGACGACCGCGGCGCTCGGCTCGGGATCCTGCCGGATCCAGTCGAGGAGGATGTCGGCCTGCCACGGCAGCCGGCGCGCGGGCACGAGCCGCGCCGCGCGGGCGATCGCGCGCGCGACCGGGGCGCCGAGCGTGAGCCCGAGCATGAGCGGCGTGAAGGCGACCGCGCAGCCGATCAGCGCGTGGTCGAGCACCGGCATCTCGATCACCATCCCGCGCAGCCGCTCCGGCGCCAGCGACGCGACCTCGAGCGTCGTGTTGGCTCCCAGCGAGGTGCCCATCACCACCGCCTCGTCGATCTCGAGGTGGTCGAGCAGCGCCACCACCTCGCGCCCGAACTCGGTCATCGAGTAGCGCCACATGTCGGCCGGGCGGTCGGACTCGCCGTGGCCGAGCAGGTCGAGCGTCAGCACGTGGTGCCCGCGCTCGGCCAGCGCGCGGGCGAGCGCGTCGTGCATGTAGCGGCTGAACAGCAGGCCGTGCAGCAGCACGACGACGCGCGGCCCCTCGCCGTAGGAGCTGTAGGCCAGCCGGCGATCGCCGGATTCGAACCTCCCGTCGGTGCGCTCCACGTCGCGGCATTCTAGGGTCAGTCGGGTGCCAGGCCCGTCAGTTCGCCCGCTCCAGGCCGCCGACATCGACGCCGTCCACGAGGTCAGCGTCGTGGCCTTCCAGGATCTCAACCGCCGCTTCAACGAGCCGCCCGAGCCGCCCGGGCCGATCGCCGCGTCGCGCATCCGCCTCGGCCGCCTGCTCGCCACCGACCCCGGCGGCGCCTGGGTCGCCGAGCGGAACGGAAGCGTGGTCGGCTGCTCGGTCGCGATCATGCGCGACGGCGTCTGGGGGCTGTCGCTGCTCGTGGTCAGCCCCGGCGCCCAGTCGAGCGGCGTCGGCCGCGAGCTGCTGGCGCGCGCCCGCGAGTACGGCGACGGCGCCCGCGGCTGGATCGTGCTCGCGTCGCGCGACCCGCGCGCGCTGCGCAGCTACGCACGGCTCGGCCTGCACCTGCATCCGGCGCTGGCGGCGCGCGGCCGGCCGCGGCGCGTCACCCGGCCGCCCGGCGTCCGCCTCGGCACGCTGGAGGACCTGCCGCTGACCGCCGAGGTCGACCGCGCGGTCCGCGGCGCGGCGCACGGCGACGACATCGCGGCGCTGCTCGAGTCCGGCGGCGAGCTGCTGGTGCTGCCCGAGCGGGGCTATGCCGTCGTGCGCGACGGCGGCGTCGTCCGGCTCCTGGCCGCCCGCGACGAGGACGCCGCGGCCACGCTCCTGCGCGCCTGCCTGGCCGGCGCGGGGGCGCGTGAGGCGGCCGTCGAGTGGATCACCAGCGCCCAGGGCTGGGCCGTCGAGCCGTGCCTGGAAGCGGGCCTGGAGCTGCGGATGGACGTCGGCGCCGTGTTCCTGGCCGGCGACGTCGGCCCGTTCGCACCGTATCTGCCCAGCGGGGCCTACCTATAACGTTCGCACGATGGCCACGGAATCACGTTCGTTGACCGGAAAGGTCGTCGCCATCACCGGCGGCGGCCGCGGAATCGGCCGCGCGATCGCGCAGGCGCTGGCGCGCGAGGGCGCCCGCGTGGCGGTCGGCGACCTCGACCGCGAGTCGGCCGAGCAGACCGCCGCGGCGCTCGGCGAGCCCGCCGTCGGCCTCGCGCTCGACGTCACCGATCACGCCGGCCTGATCGCCTTCCTCGACGAGGTCGAGCAGCGGCTCGGCCCGCTCGACGTGGTCGTCAACAACGCCGGGATCATGCCCGTCACCCCGCTGGTCGACGAGAGCGCCGAGAGCATCGCCCGCCAGCTCGACCTCAACCTGCGCGCCGTCATCCACGGCACCCAGGAGGCGATGCGGCGGATGGTCCCGCGCCGCACCGGTCACATCGTCAACGTCTCGTCGGTCGCCGGCCGCAGCGGCTTCCCGTATCTGGCGACCTACTGCGCCACCAAGCACGGCGTGGCCGGGCTGTCGGAGGCCGTCCGCCAGGAGCTGCGCGGCACCGGCGTCGAGGTGTCGGTGGTCATGCCGAGCGTCGTGAACACCGAGCTCGCCGCCGGCCTGGCCGACTCGCGCGTGAAGTCGGTCGAGCCCGAGGACGTCGCCGACGAGGTCCTTTCGGCCCTGAGGAAGCCGCGCTTCGACGTCTTCGTGCCGCGCTCCAACGGGCCGCTGATCCAGCTCACCAGCCCGCTCCCGCGCACCTGGCGCGAGGCGATCGGGCGCTGGATCAAGGCCGACAAGTCGCTGCTCGACGCCGACCGCTCAGCGCGCCGGGAGTACGAGGCGCGCGCGGCGGCCAGCGCTCCCGCGGCCGACCACGACAGGACAGCCGTCTAACCGAGCCAGTCGGCGATCAGGGCGCCGACGTCCTCGCCGCGGTCCTCCTGGAGGAAGTGGCCGGCGCCGTCGAGCACGTGCGGCGCCGGGCGCCCGAGCGCGCTCGCGAACGCCTCGCCGACCGCGGGCGGCAGCGCCGGGTCCTCGGCGCCCCAGAGCATCAGCATCGGCCGCGTGTCCTCGCGCAGCGCGTCGAGCGTCCGCTGCCCGGCCTCGGCGCCCGCCATCTCCGGCCCTTGCAGGATGAGGTCGGGGAACGCGCGCGCACCCGTCTTCGACTGCTCGTTGGGGAACGGCGCGTCGTAGGCGGCGGCGACCTCGTCGCCGGGGTCGACGTGGCAGCCGCGGCGCACGAGGAAGCCGATCGGCAGCTCCTCGGCGCGGGCACGAAGGCTGCGAACTGGTGCCACGCCTCGCTCATCACCTGGCGGCCGGTGAGCAGGCCGGTGTCCATGATCACCAGCCGGTCGACGCGCTCGCGGTGCTCGACGGCGAGCCGCAGGCCGATCGGCCCGCCCCAGTCGTGGACCACGAACGTCGCGCCGCGCAGGTCGAGGTCCTCGAGCAGCGTGGCCGCCATCGCCGTATGGCGGTCGTACGTGTACCAGGCGGGATCGATCGGCTTGTCGGAGCGGCCGAAGCCCGCGAGGTCGGGCAGCACGACGCGGTGGCCGGCGTCGAGCAGCGCGGGCGCGACCTTGCGCCACAGGTAGCCCCAGGTCGGCTCGCCGTGCCACATCACCACCGGCGCGCCGTCGCCCTCGTCGACGTGCGCCAGCCGCAGCCCGTCGACCTGCCGGTAGTGCGGCGCCCAGGGGAAGCCGGGGAGGTCCTCGAGCAGCTCGTCGGGCGTGCGGATCGCGTCGGTCATGGCTCGATGTTCACACGATCCAGCAGCGGAAGCAGCACCTCGGCGTCGGGCGCCGCCGTGATGTGGATCGCGCGCGGCTCGCGCACCCAGGCGATCGCGTTCAGCGAGCGCAGCCGGTCGAGCACGAACTGGAAGGCGAGCGCCTGCCGCCGCGAGCGGTAGTCGCGCAGCACGTCGAAGGCCCAGCCCGTCGTGTGCAGCGAGTAGCGGCGCGTCGCCTCGCCGTTGCGGGCGATCAGCGCGCGCTGGTAGTCGCCGTCGCGCACGGTCGAGGTGACGACCAGCGGCGACTGCCCGCTGATCTCGCGCACCTGGGCGCCGATGTAGAGCGCCATCGCGAGCGCCTCGGGCCGCAGGCCCTGGTAGCGCTCGGCGGGCTGGTCGATCCGGCGCGCCAGCTCGCCCATCCGCCCGTCGCGCTGCAGCCCGGTCACGGTCTCGTCCTGCGGGAACGGGACGATCTCGCCGTCGTCCCAGGCCTGTGCGAGGTCGTCCGGCGTCGCGAACACCTCGGTCCGGTCCGCGGGGTGCAGGACCTCCTCGGCGGAGGCCTTCGAGGTGTGCAGCAGCGGCCAGACGGCCGAGCCGCCCGGGTCGTCGCGGTACATGCGCATGATCTCCCGCGCCGCGAGCAGCTTCCACCAGTAGTTGGAGGAGTCGTCGCCGAGCGCGGCGAGCCGGCGGTAGGCGCCGCGGTGGCGGGTCGGCGTCGAGTCGAAGTAGAGCTGGACGTAGGTCGGCTGGGCGTTCCCGTAGGCGTCGAGCACGCCCTCGAGGTTGCCGATGCCCATGTGGTAGGAGACGAAGGAGAGATCCTCGCGGCCGAGCCGGTCTCGCGCGATGGAGAGGTAGCGGGCAGTGCCTGCCAGCGCCTTCTCGGGGTCGAAGCGCTCGTCGACCCGCATGCGGGCCCGCTGCAGCCGCTTGGCCAGCCGCTCGCGGCCGCGCCGCTCGGCCCGGGCCAGCCGGCGCGTGTACCGCTCGCCGGCCGCCAGGTCGACCTGCATCCCGAGCAGGTTGGAGCCGGTCTCGGCCAGGATCTGCGTCAGCCCGACCGCGGACTCGAGCCCGCCCGGCGCGCGCGCCTCGGGGCGCCCGGCGCTCTCCAGGAACACCAGCCCCTCGAGCGTGTCGGGGTCGACGCCGGCCTGCTCGGCGGCGCGCTCCACGAGCGGCCGCCAGCGCGCCGTCCGCTCGGCGCTCGCGACCGCGCCGCCGGGCGAGAGCGTGTACAGCAGCTGGCTGTTGCCGGCCGTCGCGCGGCGCACGAACTCGTCCGCGCGCTCGGGATCCCAGGCGTAGGGATCGGCGAACGGCTCGATGTCCCGGTCCACCTCGCCGGGCGGCGTCGGGACGACGGGGACGTCGGCGGGCGGGTCGTCGGTGCGCGTGAGCACGCCGACGATCCCGGCGGCGATCAGCACGACGGCCGCCGCGAGCAGCACGAAGCGAGGCACGTCTATCAGGCTAGACGCGCCCGGCGAACGTCAACTGCGGCTGGGTAGGGTGGCGGGGGGGATCGGCCGGTTGCGCGGGGATGGGGAGTTTCGTGCAATTGAACGCGGTCGTACACCGCGAATTTCACGTTATGTCCCTAGACGGGGAGTTTCGTGCAATCCACGCTGAACGCTCGCGTTCAATCGCACGTTATTCCCCGCGCAACGGCCGGCACCCCAGCCGCCCTACCCAGCCAGCAGTTGACGTTCGCCCGCGTGGGAATCAACCATCGAGGCGCTCCAGCTGAGCCCCCGCCCGGGAACGGACCTCGTCGGTCGGCTCGAGCTCGACGAGCAGACGCAGAGCGGCCTCCACCGGCGCGCCCCACTCGCTCGTGTCGGTCTGCTCGAGCGCTCGCAGGGCGCCGTTGCGGATGAAGATCACCGGGCTCAGCAGCGCGGTCGCGACGAGCGGCGCCGACCAGCGGCCCGGCCGCATCTCCTGCACGAGCTGGGCGAGCGCGTGCGCGGCCTCGCCGTCGGGAGCCGCGGGCAGCAGGCGATCCTCCGGGCCGGCGGCCAGGGCGTCGAGCGGCAGCGCGTGCTCGGCGTGGGCGACGAGACGCGCCCAGCGTGCGGCGTGGGACGTGCGCGCGAGCTGGGCGTAGAGGCGCGAGTCCGCGCCCGCCCCGTCGAGGTGGCTCCAGCCGGCCTCCCACGGGTCGAGGCCCATCGACTCGGCGATCCCCCAGACGCGCAACGCCTCCTCCGGGCGGTCGAGCCGCGCCGCCACGAAACGGCGGGCCTCGGCGCCGCCGAGCAGGCGGCCGCAGCGCTCGGCGATCGCCACGTGCTGCTCGTAGACCTCGGCCCAGTTGCGCAGGTCGACCACCGCCCACATGCGCGCCACGTTCGGCGGGCGGCCGGCCAGCAGGTCGAGCACGGTCACCGCCACGCGCGGGCCCGGCTCGTACTCGTCCATGTCCTCGCTCGGGCCGCCGGTCGCCAGCGCGCTGAGGATCGTGCAGGCGCCGTCGAGCAGCTCGTCGTCCACGAGCCCGTCGAGCGCGCTCTCGAGCCGTCCGGCGGCGGCGCACTCGTAGGCCACGTGGTCGGGCAGCTCGGCCGTGCGGCAGGCGTGGCGGAGCAGCCAGCCGCGCACCTCGTCGGGCAGCGCGTCGTCGAGGTCCGCGAGGCGGTCGACGGCCTCGACGCGACCCCAGCCGCTCGCCAGGCAGCCGACGCGCCACCACGCCTGAACCGGGTCGTCGAGCACGCTGGCGAGCGCCACGCCGGCCACGAGGCTGAACTCGTCGTGGCGTGCGACGGTCTCCAGCAGAGCGACGTCGCGCTCGTCGCCGGCCCGCCCGAGCAGCGAGATCGCCAGCTTGAGCGGCTCCCGGTGCAGCGCCTCGGCGGCGATCTCGCGCGCCAGGTCGGCGACCGGCTCGGCGGCCACGCCGGCGCGCGCAAGCGCGTCGAGCGCCTCGTCGAGGGCGAACACGATCCCGTCGGCGCGCGCCGCCTCATATAGCGCGCTGCGGGCCTCCGGGGCGCCGGTGGCGGCGTGCTCGATCAGCTCGGCGAGCGCCGCGCCGCGCTCGGTCTCCAGCGTCGCGTCGCCGTGACGCGCGACCACGCCGTCGAGCGCGCCCGCGCTCCAGCGGATCGTGCGGCCGTCGTCCGGCAGCTCGTCGGGCAGCTCCGGCGGAGGACCGTCGCTCCAGTCGGAGAGCAGCTCGATGATTGGCGGCCGGCGGCGGCGGAAGCGCATCCCGGCAGCGATGGTAATCCGCGTGCATCGGCGCGTGCGCGGGTAGGCCGTTGAGCATGACGCTACGACGTAAGAAGAGCCGCAAGGCCCAGGCGGCGGACGCGCTGGGCACCTACCTGAAGTTCAAGGCCGCGGGCAAGGCGGCCAAGGGCGCCAAGAAGGCGGCCAAGGGCACGGCCGCCTACCAGGTCGCCAGGCGCACGCCGGTCGTCAGGCGCGTGCCGCTGATCCTGGCCGGCGCGGCGGCCGCCGTCTTCGTCGCGTTCAAGGTGCGCGGCGGCGGGGACGAGCAGCCCGCCGGAGCGTGATTCTCGAGGGCCCCGCTCCGGCGGGGCCCTCGTCGTCTTAGGTTTGGCTCGCGATGAGCGCGAACACGCCACCCTGCGGGTCGCGCAGGCGCCCGTAGCGGCCGTACGGCGAGTCGACGGTCTCGCCCATCTGCTCGCCGCCGAGCTCGCGCCCCTTCGCCAGGCCGGCGTCGACGTCGTCGTGCATGAAGTACGTCAGCCAGTGCGTCGGCAGGTCGCCGCCCATGCCCGAGATGCCGCCGACGACGGCGTCGCCGAGCTTGATGAGCCGGTACGAGACCTCGGGCGGCGCGTCCGGCAGGGCCTCGAACGAGCTGCCGAACACGGCGCCGTAGAACTTCGCCGCGGCGTCGACGTCGCGGCCGATCAGCTCGTTCCACGAGAACGCGGCGTGCTCGTTGACGAGCTGGGCGCCGGCGTGCGCGCGCGGCTCCCAGACGCCGAACATCGCGCCGGCCGTGTCCTGGCCGACCAGCATGCGGCCCTGGTCCATCACGTCCGTGGGCCCGAACGAGACCGTGCCACCCGCCTCGGCGATCGCCTTGGCGTGGGCGTCGACGTCCGAGCCGGCGAAGTACGTGCTCCAGAACGTCACCGCCGGTGACCCCGGGGGGTTCGGCCCGATCCCGGCGACGCGCTTGCCGCGCAGGAGCGCCTGGTGGTAGTGGCCGGCCTCCTCGCCGGCGTCCTCGAACTCCCAGCCGAACAGCCCGCCGTAGAAGCGCAGCGAGGCCTCGAGGTCCGGCGTCGTGAGGTCCACCCAGGACGGCGTCCCGGGCTCGTAGCTCGTTCTCTCAGCCATCGGGCGAGGCTAGATGATTGGTTCCACCCCTGCCGTGTGACGCCGTGCGCGGCCCCGGGTTACACGCACTCTTGCTGCAGGACCCAGGGGGCGCGACCGCCCGAGATGCGATAGACGCGGCCCTGGGCGACGGAGAAGATCAGCCGGTGGCGACCGGTCTCGAACACGAGGTCGCGGCCGACGGTCACGTGGCGGAGCTTGCCGCCGTGGAAGCGCAGGGTCGGCCCGTCCGGGCTCCCGGGCGTGGCGCTCAGGTAGACGCAGTCGCCCACCTCCGACCGCGTCAGCGGGATGCCGGCCGCTTCCCTGGCCGCCTTGATCGTCATGCCGGTGAAGACCTTGCCGATGCCGTTGTGGCGGATCTTCGACTGGCCGAGGACGATGCCCTGGGCATGGGCGGCGCCTGGCAAGGCGAAGGCGAAGGCGAGCGTGAGCGCGACGAGACGGCGGGTAGGCATGGCCGCAGAGTAGACAGCCTCTTATCGGGCTCTCAGGTTGCGAAGGCACCCTGCGGACGTGCGCATCCTGGTCGTGGACGACGAGCCGGCGGTGCGCGAGGCCGTCGACCGGGCGCTGCGGCTCCAGGGCTACGAGACCGAGCTGGCCGCCGACGGCGCCGAGGCGCTCGACGCGCTGGCGGCCCGCGCGCCCGACGCGCTCGTGCTCGACGTGCTGATGCCGCGCGTCGACGGGCTCGAGGTGTGCCGCCGGCTGCGGGCGGCCGGCGACCGCACGCCGGTGCTGGTCCTGACCGCGCGCGACGCCGTGCCCGACCGCGTCCGCGGGCTCGACGCCGGCGCCGACGACTACCTCGTCAAGCCGTTCGCGCTCGAGGAGCTGCTCGCGCGGCTGCGGGCGCTGCTGCGCCGCAGCACGGGCGGCGGTCACGGCGAGATGCTCCGCTTCGCCGACCTCGAGCTCGAGCCGGCGGCGCACGAGGTCCGCCGCGGCGGCCGCGCGATCGAGCTCACGCGCACCGAGTTCCTGCTGCTCGAGCTGCTGCTGCGCCACCCGCGCCAGGTCCTCACCCGCTCGCAGATCTTCGAGCGCGTGTGGGGCTACGACTTCGGCCCCGCCTCGAACTCGCTCGAGGTCTACGTGGGCTACCTGCGGCGCAAGCTCGAGTCGGACGGGGAGCCGCGCCTGATCCAGACCGTGCGCGGCGTCGGCTACGTCCTGCGAGACCAATGAGCCTGCGCCGCCGGATCGCCTTCACCGCCGCGGCCGCGGTCGCCGTCGCCGTCGTGCTGGGGTCGATCGTCGCCTACGTCGTCGTGCGCGACACGCTGCTCGGCCAGATCGACGCCTCGCTGCGGCGCGTGCCCGCACCCACGGTTGGCGAGCGCTTCACCGCCCGCGTGCCGCCCGGCATGGCGCCGGGGATCGATCCGCTCGAGGACACCTTCGTCTTCGCACAGCTCGTCGAGGGCGGCCGCCTGATCGCCTCGGCGGGTGAACAGCGCCGGCTCGGCGATCCCGACGAGGTCCAGGCGGTGGCCGACGGCCGGCGCGCGGCGTTCTTCTCGGACGAGGACGTCGACGGCACGCACGTGCGCGTCCTGACCGAGCGGGCAGGTCCCAATCTGGCGGTGCAGCTGGCGCGACCGCTGACCGAGGTCGACCACGCGCTCGCGGAACCTCCGCCTCGGCCTCGCGCTCGGCTCGCTGGCCGTCATCGCGCTCGCCGCCTTCCTCGCCCGCTACGCCACGCGCCATGCCGTGCGGCCGGTGACCGCCCTCACCGAGACTGCGGAGCACGTCGCCCGCACGCGCGACCTGTCGCGCCGCATCGAGGCGCAGGGCGGCGACGAGCTGGCGCGCCTGGCCGCCTCGTTCAACACCATGCTGGAGGCGCTCGACGACTCGCAGCGCGCCCAGCGCCGGCTCGTGGCCGACGCCTCGCACGAGCTGCGCACGCCGCTGACGTCCCTGCGCACCAACCTCGAGGTGCTGGGCACGCCGGGCGCGCTGCCCGATGCCGATCGCGAGCGCCTGCGGGCCGACCTCGTTGCTCAGATCGAGGAGCTCGGCGAGCTGGTCGGCGACCTGATCGAGCTGGCGCGCGACGGTGAGCGCAGCGGCGAGCCGCAGGAGGAGCTGCGGCTCGACGAGCTGGTCGCGACCGCCGTCGAGCGCGCGCGGCGCCACGCGCCCACGGTGGAGTTCACGATCGACCTCGAGCCGTGCGTGACGTCCGGGGCGCGCGGGCGCCTCGACCGGGCGGTGGCCAACCTGCTCGACAACGCGGCGAAGTGGTCGCCGCCGGGCGGCACGGTCGAGGTCGCGCTGCGCGACGGTGAGCTGACGGTGCGCGACCACGGGCCTGGGATCGCGACCGACGACCTTCCGCACGTCTTCGACCGCTTCTACCGCGCCACCGCCGCCCGCGGGCGGGCAGGCTCGGGCCTCGGCCTCGCGATCGTCCGCCAGGTGGCGGAGGGCCACGACGGGACGGTACGTGCCGAGGCCGCGCCCGGCGGCGGCGCGCTCCTGCGGCTCGCGCTGCCGGTCTCTCATCTGATTCCTACCTGAGCGCGAACCGCGTCTCAGGACGCTGCGGCTGGATTGGTGGCATGCAGATACCGATCATCGCCGCGGCGCTCGTCTGCGGCCTCGCCCTGACCGCCTGCGGCGCGGGCGACCCGACCACCGGCGACACGGACGGCGATCGCCGCACCGAGGCCCGCGAGGCCATGCTCGCCTTCGCGAAGTGCATGCGCGACCAGGGGATCGACATGCCCGATCCGCAGTTCGACGGCGGGCGCGTCACGCAGCGCGGCCCGGACGAGCGCGTCGCGCCCGAGAAGATGCGCAAGGCCGACGCGGCGTGCAGCAAGTACCGGGAGGAGATCGAGCCGCCCGAGCTGTCGCCCGAGCAGCAGCAGGAGATGAAGGCGGCGGCGCTCGCCCATGCGCAGTGCATGCGCGAGCACGGGCTCGAGAAGTTCCCCGACCCGACCTTCGACGAGAGCGGCGGCGCCCAGATCCGCATCGGCCCGGGCACGGGCCTCGACCCCGACGACCCGGACTTCCAGGCGGCCGAGAAGGCCTGCCGCGACGAGCTCCCCCGACCCCGAGGAGGACTCGCAGTGAAGTGGGTCGCTGTTGCGGCGGCGGGCGCCGCCGCGGTCGTGGCGGCGGTCGTGCTTCTCGCCGGCGGCGACGAGGCGCCGCCGGTCCGCGCCGCCGCCACCACGGCCACCGCCGCCGTCGAGCGCCGCGACCTGGTCGACCGCGAGAGCGTCGACGGGACGCTCGGCTACGCCGACGCCGCGGCCCTGCTCGCGGGCGCTGCGCGGCGTCGTCACCGGCCTGCCGGAGCCGGGCAGCGTGATCCGGCGCGGCGACGCGCTCTACCGCCTCGGCGACGAGCCGGCCGCCTGGCTGCTGTACGGCGCGCTGCCGGCCTGGCGCGACTTCTCCTCCGGCATGACCGACGGCGAGGACGTCCGCCAGCTCGAGCGCAACCTGCGCGCGCTCGGCCACGACCCGGACGGCGACATGACCGTCGACGACGACTGGGACTGGGCCACGACGGCGGCCGTCGTGCGCTTCCAGGACGAGCGCGGGCTGACCGAGGACGGCGCGCTGGCGCGCGGCGAGGTCGTCTTCCGCGACGGAGCGGCGCGCGTCGGCGAGCTGCGGGCAGCGCTCGGCCAGTCGGTCGCCCCCGGCGCCCAGATCGCCGACCTGTCGACCACGCGGCGCGTGGTCACGGTCGACCTCGAGGCGACCCGCCAGTCGCTCGCCCGCGAAGGCGCGACCGTGACCGTCGACATGCCCGGCGGCCGCACGGCCCGCGGCCGCATCGAGGAGGTCGGCAAGGTCGCCGAGCAGCCGGCCGACGAGGAGGGCGAGCCGACCATCGAGGTCACGATCGCCCTCCGTGGCCGCGCCGCACGCGGCCGCGGCTTCGACCAGGCGCCGGTCGACGTCGGCTTCGAGGCCGACCGCCGCCGCGACGTGCTCGTCGTGCCCGTGACCGCGCTGCTCGCTCGCGCCGGCGGCGGCTTCGCGGTCGAGACGGCCGGACGGCGACCTGATCGACGTCGAGCCGGGCGCCTACGCCGAGGACTACGTCGAGGTCGCCGGCGACGGCCTGCGCGAGGGCCTTCGGGTGGTGACCGCCGGATGACGCGTCCTCGCCCTCGACGGCGTCCGCAAGGCCTACCCCGGCGGGGTCGAGGCGCTGCGCGGCGTCTCCCTGCACGTGCGGGCCGGCGAGCTGCTCGCCGTCGTCGGCCCGTCCGGCTCCGGCAAGTCGACGCTGCTGCACATCATGGGCACGCTCGACCGCCCGACCGCGGGCTCCGTGGCGGTCGCGGGCGAGGACGTCGCGCGGCTCGGCGACCGGGCGCTGGCGGCGCTGCGGGCGCGCCGGATCGGCTTCGTCTTCCAGCAGTTCTTCCTGCTCGACGGGATGAGCGCGCTGGAGAACGTCGCCACCGGCCTGCTCTACACCGGCACGGCGGCCGGCGAGCGCAGCGAACGGGCGCGCGAGGTGCTCGAGCGGGTCGGGCTCGGCCACCGGCTGACGCACCACCCGGCGCAGCTCTCCGGCGGCGAGCGCCAGCGCGTGGCGATCGCCCGCGCGCTCGTCGGCGCGGCCGGCGATCGTCTTCGCCGACGAGCCGACCGGGAACCTCGACAGCCGGGCCGGCGCCGACATCGTGGCGCTGCTGCGCGAGCTGCACGCCGAGGGCGCGACGATCCTCGTGATCACCCATGACCGCGAGATCGCCGCGCAGATGCCACGACGCGTCGAGGTCCGCGACGGCCGGGTGGTGGCGGACGCATGACGGCTTCGGACCTGCTGCGCACCGGCTCGCTCGGGCTGCGGACGCGCCGCACGCGGGCCGCGCTGTCGGCGCTCGGCGTCGCCATCGGCATCGCCTCGATGGTCGCCGTGCTGGGGATCTCGGAGTCCTCGCGCGCCGACCTCATCGCCCAGCTCGACCAGCTCGGCACCAACCTCCTGCGCGTGGCGCCGGGACAGTCGTTCCGCGGCGAGGACGCGGAGCTGCCGGAGTCGGCGGCCGCGATGATCCGCCGCGTGACCGGCGTCCAGGCGACCGCCTCGACCAAGGTGATCGCCGACGCCACCGTCCGCCGCACCGACCTGATCGACGCGGCGGAGACCGGCGGCATCGCCGTCGCGGCCGCCGAGCCGAGCCTGCTCTCCACGCTCGGCGCCGAGCTGGGCCGCGGCGGCTTCCTGACCCGCGCGAACGCGCGCTACCCCGTCGTCGTGCTCGGCGCCGACGCCGCCGAGCGGCTCGGCGTGCGGCGCACCGGGCGTGCGCGTCTGGCTCGGCGAGCGCTGGTTCCAGGTGGTCGGCATCCTCGAGCCGTTCGCGCTCGCCCCCGCGCTCGACTCGGCGGCGCTGATCGGCTTCCCGGCCGCCGAGGAGCTGCTCGGCGCCGACGCCTCCGCCTCCACGATCTACGTGCGCGCCGAGCCGGACGACATCGCCGCCGTGCGCGAGCTGCTGGGCCACACCGCCAACCCGGCCCGTCCGGAGGAGGTCGAGGTCTCGCGGCCGTCGGACGCGCTCGAGGCGCGGGCGGCGGCCAAGACCGCGTTCACCTCGCTCTTCCTCGGCCTCGGGGCCGTGGCGCTGCTCGTCGGCGGCGTCGGGATCGCCAACGTGATGGTGATCTCGGTGCTCGAGCGCCGCTCGGAGGTCGGCCTGCGCCGAGCGCTCGGCGCGACCCGCCGTAACGTCGGCACGCAGTTCCTGACCGAGTCGCTGCTGCTGGCGGCGGGCGGCGGGCTGGCCGGCGTCGCGCTCGGCGCGCTCGTCACCGCCGGCTACGCGGCCAGCCAGGGCTGGCAGGCGGTCGTGCCGGCGGCCGCCCTGGGCGGCGGCGTAATCGCCGCCGCCGCGATCGGCGCCGTCGCCGGGCTCTATCCCGCGCTGCGAGCGGCGCGGCTGTCCCCGACGGAGGCTCTGCGGTCGGTGTAGCGAACGTCAACTGCGGCTGGGTAGGGAAGCTGGGGTGCCGGCCGCGCCGGTGGTCCCTGGCGCCTTGACGTCGATATGCGACGCAAAAGCGCCATGCGCCCTCGCCGCGGCGCGATTCGCCGCTTCCCTACCCAGCCGCAGTTGACCTTGACGTTCGCGACGCGCTCAGTCGTCATCCCCGCCGTGGTCGCCGCCGCCGCCCGAGCGCTCGACCTCGATCGCCACCCAGCGGCCGTCGCGGCGCTTGACCACGGTCTCGATGTTGGTCATGCCGGCGCGCAGGCCGCGGAAGCCGTCGATGCGCTCGAAGCGCGTGTTGCGGGTGACCTTGATGCGCTTGATGCCGCGCTCGGAGTCGTCGAGCCGGAACGTGCGCTTCTCGCGGTTGACGGAGAGGACGGTGCCCTCGAACTCGGCGGCGGAGGCCGCGGCGGGGGCCGCTGCCACGAGGGCGGCGACCGTGACGGGGATCGCGATGCGTGAGATCTTCATGCCTGGAGCCTGGCCGGTGGCCTGGGAAGGGCCCGCCAACGGCAGGTGAAGACCCGGCAAAGGAGGACTCACATGAGGATCGGGGTGCTGGGCACCGGGATGGTCGGCCGCGCGATCTCGGGCAAGCTCGCCGAGCTCGGCCACGACGTGCGCGTCGGCTCGCGGACGGCCGGCGACGACGCCGTCGCGTTCGCCGACGCCGCCGCCCACGGCGAGCTCGTCTTCAACTGCACGAACGGCGCTGCCTCGCTCGATGCGCTGACCGCCGCCGGCGCGGAGAACCTGGCCGGCAAGCCGCTGATCGACGTCACCAACGCGCTCGACTTCTCGGGCGGCGGGCCTGCGCTGTTCGTCGACACCACGGAGAGCCTCGGGGAGCGGATCCAGGCGGCGTTCCCGGACGCCCACGTCGTCAAGGCGCTGAACACGATGAACTGCAACTTGATGGTCGATCCCGGCCTGGTCCAGGGCGATCACGTCGTGTTCGTGTGCGGGAACGACGACGGCGCGAAGGCGAAGGCCGTCGCGCTGCTCGAGCAGATCGGCTGGCCGGAGCCGCGGATCATCGACCTCGGCGACCTCACCGCGGCGCGCGGCACGGAGATGTACGTGATGCTCTGGGTGCGGATGATGCGGGCGGTCGGCAGCCCGAACTTCAACATCTCGGTGTCTACGATGCCGCGGTGATCGAGCTTCCGCAGGGGCGATATCTCTCGTGCGCGTTCGCGGTCGACGCCGACGCCATGGGCCAGACGCGGGCGCTGCTCATGCGCAACCGCTTCCTGGCCCGCGAGGCCGGCGTGCGGCCGACCGTGCTGGCCTTCGGCGCCGCGCCCGACTACGAGGAGCGGCGCCGCGTGCTGCTCGAGCGCGGGCTGCTGAGCGAGCACGTCTCGCTGCTGTGCATCTACGACCACTACCGCGAGCACGGCTGGGGCGACGCTGAGCCCGCGGGCGAGCTCGAGGACCTACTCGGCGGCCGGAAGGTGGCCGAGGACCCGTGGCGGATCGCCTACCGGCTTCCCGAGGGCCGGCTCGTCTACGACTACCTGCGCGCCGACGGGACGCCGTACCTGCGGATCCCGCAGTTCGGCACCGCCGACAAGGCGAGCTGGCGCGCCACGATCCATCGCATCGGCCCGGACGGCGCGCCGGTCGGCGAGTTCGGCTCGGTCGGCCAGTGGTTCCGGCACTTCATCCGCGAGCTGGCGGGCGCCGAGCGGACCTTCGTGTTCCTCGACTCGCGCTTCCTGGTCCCGTACCTCGTCCCGCTGCGCAAGCGCCGGATCCACGTGCTCTACCAGATGCACAACATGCACCTGGAGCCGCCGCGGCGCTGGGACTCGGCGCTCCATCCCGTCTACCGCCGCGTGCTGGCGCGGATCGACGACATGGACGCGATCGTCAACCTGACCGAGCGCCAGCGCGACGACATCGCCGCCCGCCGCGGCCGCACGACAACATGTTCGTCGTCCCCAACCCGGTCGACGTGCCGACCCGCCGCCGCCCCGCGCCCGCAGCGCGACCCGAACCGCGTCGTGACGATGGCGCGGCTCGAGACCCAGAAGCGCCTGATGCACGCGATCACCGCGTTCGCGCGCGTCGTCGAGGCCGTCCCCGAGGCCAGGCTCGACATCTACGGGGAGGGCAGCCAGCGGGCCAAGCTCGCAGAACGAGATCGAGCGCTCCGGGCTACCGGATCGGTCACGCTGCACGGCTACGACCCGCACGCCCGCGAGGCGCTGTGGACGGCCAGCGCGTTCCTGATGACGAGCGAGTACGAGGGCTATCCGCTGTCGACGCTCGAGGCCATGAGCCAGGGCTGCCCGGTGGTCAGCTACGACATCCGCTACGGGCCGCGCGAGCAGATCGACGACGGCGCCGACGGCTTCGTGGTGCCCGAGGGAGACGAGGCGGCGCTCGCCGACCGCGTGATCGAGCTGCTGCGCTCGCCCGAGCTGGTGCAGCGCATGAGCGCGGCCGCGCGCGAGAAGGTCGCGCGCTACGGGCCGGCCGAGTTCGTCGAGCGCTGGGCGCAGGTGATCCGCGCGGCGGTCGAGCTCGAGCCGGACCGGACGCGGATCGACGAGGCCGCCTTCGAGCTGACCCGGCTGCGCGAGCGGCGCGGCACGCTCGAGCTGCGCGGCGTCCTGCGCGTCGAGGGTCGCGGGACGCCTCGACGACGCGCGGCTGCGGCTCGACGCCGTGCACGACGCGCGGCGAGGTCGTCGAGCTGCCGCTCGAGGTCGAGCGCGTCGAGGGCGGGTTCGGCGTCGCCGCGAGGATCCCGCTCGACGACGCGCTGCCGGCCGAGGGCGTCGCTCGCGCTGCGGCTGCGCCTCACCTGGCACAACTCGGCCTGGGAGACCGAGATCGCCCAGCCGCCCGACGGCGTCGCGGTGTCGATCGGGGCGGGCGGCGTGGTTCAGCTCGTCCGGTAGGCGCGCCAGCGCTCGCGCTCGGGCGTCAGCTCGGGCTGCCACGGCTTGACGCCGTCGGCCCAATGGAGCAGCCCCGGCTCACGCTGCGGCATCCGCGTCGGCACGACCGCCCAGCGCTGGCGGCAGCTCGGCGCGCCCCGGCCCGAAGACGTAGTGCAGCACCTCGAGGTCGTCGAGCCCGTACTGCTGCACCAGCTCGAGCGCTCGCTCGCCGAAGCGCTCGGCGCGCAGGCGCGCGAGGTCGAGCACGAGCACGTCGTGCGTGAAGGCGTCGAAGTCGAACGCGGTGCCGCGCATGGGCCGTGCGGCGCAGCGCCGCCGCCGCGCTCCGTGCGGTCCTCGAGCCGCAGCGCGGCGTTGTGGATCACGCCGAAGCCGCTGACCTCCTTCGTCCCGGGCTTCAGCGGCGCCGCGAGCGCGTGGCCGCCGAGGTCGAGGTCGGCCAGCTCGGCGACGTCCGCCGTCGCGACGGCGGGGATCGGGAGCACCACCAGCCGGTCGACGTCGGGCAGCAGGTCGGCGAGCAGCAGCCGCGCGACGTCCCGGCCTCCGGCCGAGCTCCTCGCTGAGCGGGCCGGGCCACAGCCGGGTGAGCGTGACCTCGGGGAAGCGCTGGCCGAGCCGCTCCTCGACCCTGCCGCTGCCGGGCAGCCCGAGCAGCCAGACGTGCAGCGGGCGCGAGGCGTGCTCGAGCAGCGAGGCGACCAGCACCGACACCTCGCGGACGGCGCCCTCCGGCACGACGACCGCGCAGTGGACGGGCGCACCACGGAGCCGTTCCGTCGTGCGTGACGGTCTTCTGGCGCACGACCTCGAAGCGCGGCGCGAGGTCGATCGCCGGCGCCGGCGGCGCGCCCGCGTGCGCGCGCCGCTCGGCCTCGGCGACCTCGGTCGGCCGTCAGCTCGCGCCACAGCGCGTACACCTCGTCCTCGGACCGGCCGGTGAGGATCGCGCGGAACACCTGCTCGAGCTTGCCGTCGATGTCGTCGCGCATCGCCGCGAAGGCGTCGTCGTCGAGGCCGACCAGCCCGTCGAAGCGGATGTCCGACCAGTTGGCGGGCCGGAACTCGACGTCGGCGCCGATCGAGCGGACCGGCAGGTAGCAGTGCAGCCGCGAGGTGACCACGCCGCTGTGCTCGCCGCGGTAGGTCTCCAGCAGCTCGAGCGCGCGCTCGACGTTGACGACGAACGGGCGGACGCGGACCTCCTCGTCGCTGTGCTGGTAGGCCACCGCGTCCTCGGGCACGTCGTCGACGTCCACGTACGCGGCCGGCGCGTCGCGCGGCGGCGGCTCCGGCAGCTCCGGGAACACGGTGTCGATCGTCGTCGTCAGGCAGCCGGAGAAGAACGCCGGGACGTCGAGCGAGAGCAGCAGGTAGACGGTGTTCCAGTCGCGGCAGCCGACCGGCCCGTAGCGCTTCAGGTACTCGATCGCCTCGGGCGTGAGCAGCCCGCGCTTGTTGCAGTGGAACGAGACGAAGATCGGCCGCAGATTGCGGTGCAGCGGGAAGCCGTGGCGGATCCCGAACAGCGCGTGCATGAACCAGCCGAAGCAGAGCGTCCACGTGTCCTCGGGGATCGACTCGTACATCGAGGCGTCGCGGTGCACGGTGATCACGTCGAGGTCGGCGTCGACGTCGCTCAGGCGGCGCTCCGGCCGCGTACGCGAGCGCAGCCGCTCGAGCAGGCCGGCGAGCTCGTCGCGGCCGTGCAGGCGCACGCCCTGGTGGCGGACCAGGTGGCCGAGCGAGGCGATGCTCTGGATGTGGTCGCCGAGGTTGGCCGACGCGCGGTCGGCGCCCGGGTGGCCGTAGTCCATGACCGCGAAGGTGCGGTGGCCCTGGGACGGGGCGGTCGGTGAATCCGGCGACGCTGCGATCCAGGGCCGCATCCAGCTCCGCTTGCGGTCCGCCTCGTCCCACGGGTTCTCGTCCTCGCGCGCGTGGCGGTCGAAGCGCTCGTAGATCTGCCGCGCGAGCTCGCTGTCGCCGTAGCCGAAGACGGGCGCGAGCATGTCGTACCAGAGCTTCGACCGCACCTCGGGCGGGTCGTCGGCGACCAGCGCGCGCAGCTCGGCCAGCACCTCGTCGGGCGCAACGGCCAGGCCCGAGCGCACGTACTCGGAGACCGTCCAGCGCGTCCACGCCGCGCGCGGGACCGGGCGCAGCAGCTCCCACGCAAGCTCGGCGTAGCCCTCGCGGTGGGCGACGATCCCGCCCGCCAGCCGCCCGAGCGTCTCCGTCTCCGGGTGCTCGCGCAGCGACAGCGCGATCGAGCGCGCCGCTGTCGTTCTCGCCGTCCGCGACCAGCGTGCGCACCTGCGAGATCAGGGCGTGATCGAGGCTGCGCCCGCGCTCGAGCGCGCGCAGCAGCGACTCGCGCGCGGGCGGCTCGTCGCGGCGCCTCTTCCTCCTCGACCTCGGGGGCCTCTGGCTCAGGGCCGGTCACGGCGCGCCGCACGCGGTCGCGCATCTGGTGCAGCTTCGGGCTCAGGGGCGCGCAGTCTAGCCCCGGATCTACTCAGCCTCCTTGACCGCCGCGGCGAGCTGCGGCACGGCCTGCTCGAGCGCGAACGGGATGCTCAGCGGGCTGCTGAAGCCGAGCGCGTTGGCGAAGTCGCCGTCCGCGTCCATGTAGATCACGCGCCCCTCGCGGACGGCGTCGAGCCGCTGGAACAGCGGGAAGCCGGCGAAGTCCTTCTCCGTGCCGTACACGACGACCACGTCCTGGTCGAGCAGCCGCAGCTGCTCCTCGCTCGAGCTGGGCGTAGAAGCTGTCGCCGGCGAGCTCTTCGATCTGCGCCGGCGTCTCGAAGCCGAGCGAGTTGAAGAAGCGCGAGCGCAGGTCCTGCGGGCCGTAGACGTAGATCGACCCGGCGCTGGCCGAGGCCAGCACGAAGCTGCTGCCCTCGAACTCCGGGTGCTCGCGGCGGACGCCGGCGATCTCGCTCTCGACGTCGTCGACGACCTCGGCGCCCTGCTCCTCGCGGCCGAGCGCGCGGCTGCTCACCTCGGCCTGCTCCTCCCACGGCACGCCGTAGTCGGGGTACTCGCCGGTCTGGGCGACGGTCGGGGCGAGCTTCGACAACGTGCCGTAGTCGCGCTCCGTCAGGCCGGAGTACACGGCCAGGATCAGGTCCGGGCGGAGCGCGGCGATCTTCTCGAACTCGAGCTCCTCCGCCCCGATGATCTGCGGGTCCGCGCCGCCGAGCTCGTCCTGCGCCCACGGGCGCTCGGTGATGTCGATGCCGCCCTGGAACTGGCGCACGCCGACGGGCGTGACGCCGAGTGCGAGCGCGAAGTCCTGGTCGTTGAAGCCGACGGTCACCACCCGCTTCGGCGGCTGCTCGACGACGGTCGTGCCGAACTTGTGCTCGATCGAGACCGGGAAGCTGTCGTTGGTCTGCGCTGGCCGCTCGCTGTCCTGCTCCTCGCCGCAGCCGGAGACGAACAGCGCGAGCGCGGTCGCTATGAGTGCTGCTCTCATGCGATGCGGCTACCTCGTATTAGGGTGCCCTAATGCACGTCTGAAACTGACGGGCGGAGCCGCCCCGCGCCCCAGAAGGCGAACGGCACCAGGAAGACGGCGGCGGCGACCAGGTAGGCCTCGCGCTCGGGAAACCAGCGCCCCGCCGCGACGCGCGAGCCGTCCCACGAGGTCCCGACGCAGCGGTGGCCCGGCGGGAAGAGCTGCCGCTCGGCGCGGAACTGCGCCGCGCCGGGGTTGTCCTTGACGAACTGCGTGCTGCCCGCGCAGGGCCCGGACGTGCCGCCCTCCAGGAAGCCGACGGCCAGCACGACGATCGCGAGCACGTAGCCGGCGAGCAGCGTGGAGCGGAACTCCGCGCCCAAGCTAGGCAACCGGGCGCCGGATGCGAATCGGACGTGCGTCCGCTAGCCGAGGTCGGCCAGCCGGCGCTCGAGCAGCCGCCGCTCGGCCTCGTCGTGCACGAGCGCGAGCGCGCGGCGGTAGGCGTCGCGGGCCTCGTCGTCGCGTCCGAGCCGCCGCAGGAGCTCGCCGCGCGTCGAGTGCAGGTAGTGGTAGTCCTCGAGCTCGAGCCCGTCGACGATCTCCAGCGCCGCCTCAGGGCCCTCGGACTCGGCGATCGCCGCGGCGCGGTTGAGCTCCACGACCGGCGAGCCGGTGAGGCGGGCAGCTCGCCGTAGAGGGCGGCGATCTGCGGCCAGTCGTGCGTGTCGTCGGCGTGCAGGGCGGCGATCGCCGCCTGCACGACGTACGGGCCGCGGCCGTGCAGCGCCAGCGCGCGGTCGAGCGCGTTCCGGCCCGGCGGCGATCTGCGCCCGGTTCCACAGCGCCCGGTCCTGGTCGGCCAGCAGCACGACGCCGCCGTCGCGGAAGCGCGCCTCGCGACGCGAGTCGTGCAGCAGCATCATCGCCAGCAGACCGTGCACCTCGGGCTCGTCGGGCATCAGCTCGGCGAGCGAGCGCCCGAGCCGGATCGCCTCAGCGGAGAGATCGCCGCGGCCTCCGTAGCCCTCGTTGAAGATCAGGTAGACGACGGCGAGCACGGCGGTGAGCCGGTCGGGCAGCAGGTGGTCGGGCGGGACCCGGAACGGGATCCCCGCCGCCTTGATCTTGCGCTTGGCGCGCACGAGTCGCTGCGCCATCGTCGGCTCCGGCACCAGGAAGGCGCGCGCGATCTCGGTCGTCGTCAGCCCGCCGAGCGTGCGCAGCGTCAGCGCGACCTGCGCGTCGGTGGCCAGCGCCGGATGGCAGCAGGTGAAGACGAGCTCGAGCCGCTCGTCGGGGAATGTCGTTTCGAACACGTCGTCCTCCACCGCCTCCGGCACCTCGAGCAGGCGGGTCTTCGCCGCCAGCGTCCGATCGCGCCGGATGCGATCGATCGCCCGGTTGCGGGCCGTGGCCATCAGCCAGCCGCCCGGGTTGGCGGGGACGCCCTCGCGCGGCCACCGCTCGGCGGCGATCGCGAAGGCGTCCTGCGCGGCTTCCTCGGCGAGGTCGAAATCGCCGAGGAAGCCAATCAGCGCAGCGAGCACGCGGCCCCATTGGTCGCGGAAGATGGTCTCGAGGGTGGCTACCACTCGGCGATCGGCCGTACCTCGATCGCGCCGCCCATGCGGGCGGCCGGGATCCGCGACGCGACCTCGATCGCCGCGTCGAGGTCGTCGGCCTCGAAGAAGCAGTAGCCACCGAGGGCCTCCTTGATGTCGACGAACGGGCCGTCGGTGGTCAGCGTCCGGCCGTCCTGCACCCGCACCGTGGTCGCCGTCTCGGGACCCTGCATCTGGAGCCCGGGAGTGAAGCCGGGGGTCTCGTTGAGCGCCTTGTAGGCCGCGTAGACCCCGTTCTTCTCGTCGTCGGTCAGGGCCTCCCACGCGTCGGTGCCCGGCAGCGGGGTCGTGCCCTGGTGGATCAGCAGGATGTACTTCATGTGCGGCCTCCTTCGTCGGAATGGTCGTCCATACGACGAACGGGGCGCGCGGAAATCGACAGGGTCAGCCGAGCAGGCGCGCGACCGCGAAGTCGTCCACGCCCGTCATCTGGCCCGCGACGACGATCCGGCCGTTCGCCTGCCGCGCGACCGCTTGGCCGAACGTGGCCGGGCCGAAGTCGACGATCACCTTCCCGCTGTCGCCGAACGCCGTGTCTGGCGAGCCGTTCGGGTTGAGGCGCGCGACCGCCAAGGGAGAGTCGACCGCCTGGGTGAAGCCGGCGACGACGATCTTGCCGTCCGGCTGGAGCACCGCGTCGTTGGCGGCGTCGGCGAGCATGCCGATGTCGATCGTCGCGGTGCCGTCGCCGTCGAACGTCGTGTCGGGCGTGCCGTTGGTCTTCAGCCGCGTGACGGTCATCGTCGCGCTGCCGAGCGCGTTGCCGGCGACGAGGATCCTGCGGTCCGGCTGCACGATCACCGCGCTCAGGCTGCCGGTCCCCACGGTCACCCGGCCGTCGCCGCCGAAGTCGGGATCGAGCACGCCGTTCGAACGCAGGCGCGCGACGACGGCGCCGGCGGTCGTCGACCGGCCGGCCAGGAGGATGCGCCCGTTGGCGTGGCGCGCCATCGCGGACGCGAAGTCGTCGCCGCCGAAGTCGACCGGCGCCTTGCCGCCGGTGCCGAACGTGGTGTCGAGCGCGCCGCTCGCGGTCAGCCGGGCGACCTGCATGTTCCCGCCCTCGGGCCCGGAGAAGCCGGCCACCAGCAGCTTGCCGTTGGGGAGCGCGAGCGCGGCCGTCGCGCGACCGATCGGGCCCCAGCTGAAGGTGAGCCTGCCGTCGCCCGCGAACGTCGTGTCGAGCGAGCCGTTGGGGTTCAGCCGTGCGACGGCGACCTGGAAGTCCGAGTCGCCGACCAGCACGATCTTCCCGTCCGGCTGGAGCGTCGCGCCGAACAGCGGCTCGGCGTCGCCGCCGAAGCGCACCACGCGCTTCCCGCCCGATCCGAACGTGGTGTCGAGGTTGCCGTTGGAGCGCAGGCGCGCGACGCAGAAGGCCGTCGACGCGCTCCCGCCGCCCGCCACGACGATCCTCCCGTTCGGCTGAACCAGGACGACCTGAGCGGCGTCGGTCGCCGCCGAAGTTGATCCGCTTCTTCCCGTTGCCGGCGAAGCTTGCGTCGAGGTCGCCCGCGGCCATGTGCGGACGCTACCGCCCTGGGACAATCGGGCGATGCCCGTCACGCTCGACCAGGTGCGCGCGTTCGCCTCCGGGCTGCCGCGCACGACCGAGGGCGTCGTCCACCATCGGGTGAAGTTCCGGATCGGCCGGATCGTCTACCTGGACTTCTCGCGCGACGAGACCGTCATGGGCTTCGCGTTCCCGAAGGAGTGGCGCGAGGTGCTGATCGAGTCCGACCCGGAGAAGTTCCTCATGCCGCGCACGTCCGACCTGCGTTACAACTGGGCGTGCGTGCGCCTGGCGGCGATCGACGAGGCGGAGATGCGGGAGCTGGTGCTCGACGCGTGGGCGTTCGTGGTTCCGAAGAAGCTCGTCGCGGAGTACGCGAGCGTCAAGGACCGCTGATCTTCCCCCGGCGCAGCACGGCGGGCGTCAGCGCCAGCACCACGCTGCGTTGACGATCCTCCACCCGTCTGGCCCGCGGATGAGGTGAAGGAGGTCGACATAGAGATGGCAGCAGACACGTGACGCTCGCGATGTCGCCGCTGACGTGCTCGAGCTCGATCTCGATCCGCCGATCGTCGGCATCCTCGCGGCGCCCCTCCCCCTCTACGGTGGCGTCGATCATCTGACGCGCCGACAGCGTCGAGATGCCGGAGCGCGCGTCTCGGGATCGCTTCACCAACTCCGGATGAAGCGCGCGCTGCATTCGGCCGCCATCGCCGTCGAACCAGCCCTCCACGTAGTCGAGCACCACAGCGTGGATCGCCTCGACATCCTCCGCGCCCGACATGTGTCGTCCCTCCCCCCGACGCTTGGCCAGTCGCCGTGAAAACCCGCGTTTCGCGCTGGCGCGCGAGCCGCGGGCTGATGGAGCTAGGGGGACTCTAACCCCCGACCTCTTGGGTGCAATACATCTGCAGCGCGCGCGCTACAGCCGCGTCGCTCCCTGCGTGCCGGCCTGGATGACGAACGATGCGAGCGTCGCGGCGGAGGAGCTTCGCGTGGCGACCGAGTCGACACCGCGGAAGTCGGCCCGCCAGTGCCCGCGGGTGACCTCGCAGCGGACGTAGCCACGGTGCGACGCCTCGAAGTACTTCGTGTGCGGATTCGCGGCCCGCGCGGCGTCCACGGCCGGCGCGACGCGGGCCGGGAGATCGGAGCTGATGGAGGTCCCGGCCAGCTCGGTCGCGAGCGTCCGCGACTCCGGGTCGGCGAAGTCGGCCTTGACATCGTTGACCCAAAAGGCGTGCATGTCGCCGGTGATCACGACCGGGTTGGACGGCCGCCGGTGAGCCAGGAACGTGAGTATCCGGCGGCGCGCGGCGAGGTAGCCATCCCACTGATCCATGTTGACCAGCTTTGACGCCGGGTGCGGGTCGAAGTCGTAGTGGGCGAACATCATCTGCTGCGCGATCACGTTCCACGTTGCGCGCGTCTTGTCCAGGCCCTCGAGAAGCCACCGCTCCTGTGCCGGGCCGGTCATCGTCTGCGAAGGATCGACCGCGGCCGCACAGCGCGGCACCAGGTCGTCGTCGCACGGCTGGTCGGACCGGTATTGGCGAGTGTCGAGCACTTGGAAGAGCGCCAGATCGCCCCACGCGAAGCGGCGGTAGAGATCGACGTCGGCGCGGCGCGGTCGCGCGCGGCTACGGAGCGGCATGTGCTCCCAATACGCGCGGTAGGCGTTGGCGCGCCGCTCGGAGAACGTGATCGGGCTCGGCTCGGAGCCCGCGTCACGGAGCAGGCCCGCGTAGTTGTTCTCCACGTCGTGGTCGTCGGGCGTGACGATCCACGGGAACTGGGCGTGCGCGGCCTGCAGCGCAGCGTCGGTCTTGTAGAGCGCGTGCCGATTGCGGTAGCTCGCGAGCGACGCCACCTCGGGTCCTTCGTGCACGCGCGGCCCGGCCTCCGGCTTCGGGCCGTGCTCATAGATGTAGTCGCCCAGGTGGACGACGAGGTCGAGATCCTGCGCGGCCATGTCGGTGTAGGCCGGATAGAAGCCGCTCTGCCAGTTCTGACAGGACGCGAACGCGAACCGCAGCCTCTGCGGCGCACTCGACGGATGAGGGGCGGTCAAGGTGCGGCCGACCGGGCTCTCATAGTGCTTCGTGCGGAACCGATAGAAGTACTCGCGGTGCGGCTCGAGACCGCGCAGTTCGACATGCACCGAGTGCGCGAACTGCGGCAGCGCGAACTCGATCCCGCGCCCGACAACCCGGCGCAGACGCTCGTCGGTCGCAAGCTCCCACCTGACCTCGACGATGCGGTTCGGCATGCCGCCGCCGGAAGTCGGCTCAGGCGCCAGTCGGGTCCACAGCACGACGCCGTCCGGCAACGGGTCGCCCGATGCCACGCCGAGGGTGAACGGGTCCGCGTACCGACGCCTCGCACGGGCGGGGCGAACGCCCAGCGCGAGTCCGGCTGCGCCCGTCATCGCGTCCCCGACGAACGCACGGCGATTCAGCGATCTCGGGCTCATGCCTCGTACCCCCCGCCAGTGGACGCGACCTCGGCCGATGGTCAGGGGCACGCGCCAGCACCGTGTGACCGTTCAGAGACCCGTAACACCGCGACCACAACGGCGTTCGCCACCCGCCGGCTACTCAGTACGCCCCAGCGCCGCCGCCCGCCGCGATCGCGAGCTCAGCCGTAGAGCGGAAAACCCGCGTTTCGCGCTGATGCGCGAGCCGCGGGCTGATGGAGCTAGGGGGACTCGAACCCCCGACCTCCTGGGTGCGATCCAGGCGCTCTCCCAACTGAGCTATAGCCCCGAGGGACGGCGGCGTCAGGCAGGTTTTCTGGCCCGCGCCGTGAACGAGCGATTGTAGCTGCCAGGATGTTGTCCGCACCGACCGGGCAAACGGCAACCAAGATGAGCCGACTTCAGGTCCGCACTCCGAGCTTCCGGAGCCGTCTCCGGCTCTTCTTCGTGGTCATCGTCGTGGTCCCGATGATCACGATGGCGGTCGTCCTGTTCCAGCTCATCGTGGCGTCGGAGCGCAGCCAGACCGATGCCCGGCTGGCCGAGGCGCAGACCGTGTCGCAGCAGATCGTGCGCGAGCTGGAGACCGAGGCGGGCGAGGTGGCGCAGCGGATCGGGCGCGACCAGCTGCTCGCAGACGCGGTCGAGGTGTCGGACGAGCGCGCGGTCCAGCAGCGGCTCGACCGGCTGGGGAGGCAGGAAGAGGCCCGCTACGTACAGCTCCAGCTCGACGGTGTGGGCCGCTTCGAGTCCGGCGGCCTGCCGGCCGTGGCGCCGGCCACGCGGCGGCTGCTCGACGAGAGCGAGGACCCGACCGGGCGCCTGCGGGTGGCGATGCTCTCGCCCGAGCAGTACGCGAGCCGGATATCCAAGCTGACCGGCGCCGCCGTGGTCGTCGAGCAGGGCGACAGCCGGCTCGCCTCCACGAGCGCCTCCGCCCCGACCGAGCTGCCCGACGACGGCGCCGCCGCGATCGAGGGGACCGACTACCGCGTGCAGTCGTTCGAAGCGCCCGCCGTCGGCGGCGACGTCACCGTCCGGCTGCTGCTGCCCGACCAGGACACGGCCGATCCGCTGGAGCCGCAGTCGCTGGGTGCGGCGGCCGCCTTCGTCGGCTTCCTCGTGCTCGCGTTCATCTTCGCCGTCGCCGTCTCGCGCCGCCTCCAGTCGGAGATCCAGCGCCTGCTGGTGGCCGCCCAGCGGCTCGGCAGCGGCGACTTCTCGGTCACCGTGCCCGCCGAGGGCAACGACGAGTTCGCCGCGCTCGGCAAGGAGTTCAACTCGATGGCGCGCCAGCTCGAGTCCCGGCTGGAGGAGCTCCAGCGCGAGCGCGCGCGGCTCCAGGAGGCGATCCGCCGCGTCGGCGAGTCGTTCGCCGCCGGCCTCGACCGCGTCGGGCTGCTCGAGATCGTGGTGCAGACCGCCGTCGACGGCATCGGCGCTTCGGCCGGCCGCGCCACGATGCGCGATCCGGAGGACCGCCTGAAGGAGGTCGCCCGCACGGGCGAGCCCGAGGCGTTCCGGCGCGCGCTGCACGCCGCCGAGGCGGCGGTGATCGACGCCGGCCAGATCGCCGAGATCCAGGTCGGCGGCGCCAGCGCGCTGGCCGCCCCGCTCGGCGCAACCGAGGACGGCGACCAGGTGATCGGGATCGTGTCCGTCGCCCGCGGCGACCGCGCGTTCACGCACGGCGAGCGCGAGCTGTTCGCCTACCTGACCAACCAGGCGAGCGTCTCGGTCGAGAACGTCGACCTGCACGAGACCGTGCAGCGCCAGGCGGTCACCGACGAGCTGACCGGCCTCTTCAACCACCGGCGCTTCCAGGAGGTCATGACCGCCGAGGTCGAGCGCGCCCGCCGCTACGGCCACGAGCTCGGGCTGATCATGCTCGACATCGACAACTTCAAGAGCGTCAACGACGCGCACGGTCACATCCAGGGCGACATGGTGCTGAGCGAGGTCGCACGGGTCCTGCGCCAGTCCTCGCGCGAGATCGACGAGCCGGCCCGCTACGGCGGCGAGGAGATGGCGGTCGCCCTTCCGCAGACCGACCTCGAGGGCGCCTACCAGTTCGCCGAGCGCGTCCGCGGGCGCATCGAGGCGCTCGAGCTGCCGCTGGTCGACGGCGACGGCACGCTGAGGGTCACGGCCTCGTTCGGGGTCGCCTCGCTGGCCACCGCCGACGGCGCCACGAAGGGCTCGCTGGTGGCCGCCGCGGACGGCGCCCTGTACGAGGCCAAGCGGTCGGGCAAGAACCGTACGGTCCGGTCCTCCTCCTCGCCCCGCGGCCCGCGCAGCGTTCACGGCGTCGCTTCCGGGGAGTAGCCTGTCGGGAGAGGCATGGGTCTGCTGGACGACGCCATCCGCGAGCATCTGGAGCTCAAACGCGCCCGCGGCGCCGACCTGACTGAGGTCGAGCGCCAGGAGCGCGAGGCGCTCGGCGCCACGCCGCAGGCCGAGTTTGCGCAATCCGCTGACGCGGATTCCGGGGCGGAATCCGCTGGCGCGGATTCCGCCGAGGAGGAGCCGGTCGCCGAGGCCGTCGAGCCGGTCGACGCCGGCGAGGAGCACGAGCCGTTCGACGTCGAGGCGCTCGAGTCGCCCCCGCCCGCGCCCGCTCCCGGGTCCGATCCGTGGCTCGAGGAGGAGCGCGACGAGGTGCCCGCCGAGGAGTCGCTCGCGCACCCGCGCGAGGACGCCGAGGAGCCGTCGGAGGACGTGCTGGAGGACACGCCGGACTTCCTCCAGGAGACGCCCGAGCACGACCGGCTGTGGTTCGAGCAGCGCCCGCCGCGCGACTTCGACTGGGACAAGTAGCGCGCGATACCCGTCCAGTTGGGTTCAGCTGCCCGTCTGGGCGGCCGATGCATGACCTGAGACCGCCCGTGCGGCGGTCCGCCCTGTCACTCCCGACAGAGGCAGCCGGAGCAATGGGCGGGTCAGCTTTCCTGCCCCGGAGCGACTCCGTCCTCCGGCCGGCTCGCTCGACACGGGCCGCGCGGTTGCCCCCGCGCGGCCCGGAGCCGAGCCCCTCGGCCCGCTCGGGCCCGTCGTAGGGCGACGATGGAGGCGAGGGGAATCGAACCCCTACTTCAGCCTTGCAAAGGCCGCGTGCTCCCATTACCACTACGCCCCCGGTGCCTCGCACAGCTTAGGGGCGCCGCCGCCCCGGGGGTGACGGGGCGGCGGCAGTTGGGTGAGGGGGTCAGTTGGCGGGCTTGCGGAGCGTCCCCTGGACGGCTCCGCCGGGGAACGACCCGGTGTGGACGTTCACGTAGTAGCGGCGCGGGCGGCGCAGGATCCGGCGGATGAGGCCCTTGCCGACGTCCTCGGTGCAGCCCGTGAAGCGGTTGCCGGAGGCCGGTGCGGTGATCAGGTCGACCACGATGCTGCTGTCGCTGTGGCGGTGGATGTGGGCGGCCACGACGTCGTCGATGTTTCGCACCGTGATCGTGAAGCAGACTCGCTCGCGCTCGCGGTTCAATCGCAGCTTCGCCTTCCCGCTGCCGTCGGCGTCGGTGGCCGCACTGCCCTTCAGGTTCGTCTCGAGCCGCTTGACGGCGGCACCCGCAGGGGCGGCGAGCACGAGCGCGGCGACGAGCGCCGCGATGACCGGCAGCGTGCGCATGGAGTCCTCCTCCAGGGTTCGACGCAGGGGTTAACGCGCGGGCGAGGCCTGCGGTTCGACGCGCCGCGCCTTGGCCTCGTAGAGCGCGGAGTCGGCCGCGCGAGCCAGCTCTTCGCCGGTGTGGCCGTCGACGCCGTACACCGCGGCGCCGACCGAGATCGGGATGGCCGCCCGCTCGCGCAGGCGCTCGGCGGTGGCCCGAGCGCCGGCGACGCCCGTGGCGGGCAGGATCACGGCGAACTCGTCGCCGCCGATCCGGGCCACGGTGTCGATCTCGCGCAGCTCGTGCGTGAGGGCCTGCGCCAGGGCGACGAGCGCGGCGTCGCCGGCAGCGTGGCCCTGGAGATCGTTGATCTGCTTGAAGTGGTCGACGTCGATCAGCAGCGTCGCAAACGCCTCGCCGGTGCGGCGGGCGCGTGCCAGCTCATGCCCGAGCCGCTCGCCGATGGCGCGGCGGTTGAGGAGGCCCGTGAGCGGATCCGTGGCGGCGGCGTGGCGCAGCTCGGCGACCAGGAGGTCGACGCGCTCGCTCAGCAGCCGGACGACCACGGCGGAGCCGGTCGCCAGGCCCATCGTCGTGAGCCAGCGGCTCGGGCCGATCGGGCCGGGGTCGATGGTCACCAGCGTGGCCGTGTAGGCCGCCGCCATGACACAGAGATGGCCGGCGGTCGCCCAGCGGCCGAGGTAGTACGCCGCGTACAGCGTGACCCACAGGTAGTACATCTCGTCGCCGCCGGCCGCGCCGCCGTGGCGCTCGCCGTTGAACAGCAGACCGAACGAGACGACCGCGGTGCCACCGGCCACCCACAGGTGGACGGTCCAGGACGGAAGGCGCTCGCCGAGCGTCAGCAGGATCGCCGTGAGCAGCGTGCTGCCCGCGACGACGAAGGCCAGGCCCTCGGTCTCGAGCTGCGGCTGGTGCGGCGCCAGGATGCTGACAGCCGAGATCGCGCTGCCAACTCCGAACAGGAGCGCAGCGACCCGGACCATCTGGCGTTGGCGGAGCGAATCGCCCATCACCACTTTGTCATCGGCAGCCAGGTACGGGCACGGAACGCGTGGTCACAGCGCGGACAGTCGCCTCGTTGATGTCGACGGTGTCGCGCACGTCCTCCGCGTAGCCGCCCGCGAGCACCACGCAGACCGCGGCGCCGGTCGCACGGAGCCGGTCGAGCACCAGCTCGTCTCGCTCGAGCAGGCCTTCCTTGGTCAGCGCCAGCCGCCCGAGCCGGTCGCCCTGCCACGGATCCGCGCCCGCCAGGTAGAACGCCAGCTCGGCCTCCGCCGCCGGAATCGCGTGGTCGAGCGCCTGCGACAGCGCCGTCAGGTAGGCGTCGTCGCCCGTCCCGCTCTCGAGGTCGACGTCGAGGTCGGAGGGGTAACGTCGTCCGACGTCCGAGCTTGCGAGGACGGAGGACGAAACCGATTTCCACGGGTAGTTGCGGGCGCCGTGCAGCGACAGCGTGAAGCAGTCCGGATCGCCGCCCAGCAGGTCGGCGGTGCCGTCGCCCTGGTGGACGTCGCAGTCGACCACCAGCGCGCGCCGGACGCGGCCCTCGGCGCGCATCCGGGAGAGCGCCACGGCGACGTCGTTGAACAGGCAGTAGCCGCGCGCGAAGTCGCGCCCGGCGTGGTGCGTGCCGCCGCCGAGGTTCATGCCCAGCCCGCGCTCGAGCGCCAGGCCGGCCGCCGCCACCGTCCCGCCGACCGACCGCCGGCCGCGCTCCACCAGCGCCTCCGACCACGGGATCCCGAGCCCGCGCTCCTCGCGCACGCTCAGTGAGCCGGTGCGGATCCGCTCGATCAGCGCCGGGTCATGGACCGCCTCCAGCCACGCCCACGGCACCGGCTCCGCCTCCCGGACCTCGACGCCGTCCGCCTCCACCCGCTCGCGCAGGAGCGCGTACTTCTCGATCGGGAAGCGGTTCCGCTCCGGCAGCGGGAAGCGCCAGCGGTCATGGGTCCAGACCTGCACTACGCCGCGAGGGCCTCCCGGAACAGCTCGTCGGCGACGCGGGCGGAGGCTCCGGCGGTGCCGCCGAGCAGCCGGCGCGAGAGCTGCGCGCGCCGGAAGTACAGCGGCGCGTCGTGCTCCCAGGTGGCGCCGATGCCGCCGTGGACCGAGATCTGGGCCCGCGTGGCGTGGTCGACGGCGCCGCCCGCCGCGGTGCGGAAGGCCGCGCTCGCCAGGGCCAGCTCGTCCGGTCGGTCCTGCCACGCCCAGCCGGTGTAGAACATCAGCGAGCGAGCGTTCTCCAGCCGCCGCAGGATCTCCACCAGCTCGTGCTTGACCGCCTGGTAGGAGCCGATGGCGCGGCCGAACGTGAAGCGGTCCTTGGCGTAGTCGACCGAGCGCTCGAGCGCGACCTCGACGGCGCCGACCGACTCGGCGGCGATCAGCGCCTGGGCCAGGTGCCAGGCGGCCGCCGCGTCGGCGCTCTCGACCTCGCCGGCGGGCGCGCCATGGAAGCGCACGTGGCCGAGCGAGCGGGTGGCGTCGTAGCGCGGCGCCTCCTCGACCTCGGCATCCTCGGTCATCACGACCCGGCCGTCCGCGCAGACGACGATGAACATGTCGGCGCCGGGCGCGTCGGGCACCCAGGCGACCTCGCCGGTCAGCTTCCCGGCCTCGAACACGGGCGCGGGGGCACGCTGCATGCCCTCGCGCGGGTCGGTCGACCAGTCGGACGGGTCGGCGGCCACGAACGCCGCGCGCAGCGTCCCGTCGGCGAGCGCCTCGTCCTGGTAGAGCAGCGTGGCGGGCAGGTGCCCGAGCAGCGGCACCGAGGCGAGCACGCGCCCGAGCTCGGCGAACACCAGCATCGCCTCGATCGCGCCGAGCCCGGCGCCGCCGCGCTCCTCGGAGACGAGCATGCCGGTCCAGCCGGCCTCGACGGCGAGCGGCCACAGCTCCGGCAGCTCGGCGCCGTCGAGCGCCTCGCGCGCCGCCTCGACCGTCTTCACCCGCCCGAGCGCGCCGCGCGCGGCATCGCGCAGGAACTGCTGCTCGTCGGACAGCGCGAAGTTCACGACGCCACCCCCTCGCGCTCGCGCGCCCGCAGCTCGCTGAACGGCACGCCCTTGTCGAGCCGCGGCTCGGGCGGCAGGCCGAGCACCCGCTCGCCGACCATCGAGCGCAGGATCTCCTCGGTGCCGCCGGCAGACTTGAGGCCCGGCATGTCGGACACCAGCGTGCCGAACCGCTCCTCGGAGAGCGCCTCCGGCCCGAGCACGTCGCAGATCAGCTCGCCGGCGGCGATCGCCGCGCGGATGGTGGTGACCTTGGCCAAGGCGGCCTCCGGCCCCGGGATGCGGCCCTGCTGGAGCGTGGTCAGCGTGCGGTAGCCGAGGAAGCGCAGCGCCAGGAACTCGGAGGCGATCTCGCCGAAGCGGTGGCGCACCTCGGCGTCGCGGATCGCGTGCTCGTCGCCGATCAGCGCCGAGGCGAAGCGGTCGGCGCGCCAGCCGAAGCCCTCGCCGCCGAGGCCGATCGCCACGCGCTCGAACATCAGCGTGGTCATCGCCACGCCCCAGCCGCCGTCCACGGGCCCGACCTCGCTGCCGGCCGGCAGCCGCACGTCGTCGAAGAACACCTCGTTGAAGTGCGCCTCGCCGGAGATCTGGCGCAGCGGCCGGACGGTCACGCCCTCGGCGTCCATCGGCACGATGAACATCGTCAGGCCCTTGTGCTTGGGCACGTCGCTGTCGGTGCGGGCGAGCAGCAGCCCGAAAGCTGCGTGCTGCGCGTTGGTGGTCCACACCTTCTGGCCGGACAGCCGCCAGCCGCCGTCGTCATCGCGCCGCGCGCGAGACTGGATCCCGGCCAGGTCCGAGCCCGCCGCCGGCTCGGAGAAGAGCTGGCACCACACCTCGTCGGCGGCCAGCATCGACCCGAGGTGGCGCTGTTTCTGCTCCTCGTCGCCGTGGGCGATGATCGTCGGGCCGAGCATCCCGACGCCGATCACGTCGAAGATCCCCGGCACGCCCGCGCGCCCGATCTCCTGGTTGACGACGACGTGGTGCAGCGGGCCCAGCCCCTGGCCGCCGTACTCGGCCGGCCACGTGACGGCGGCCAGCCCGGCCTCGGCGAGCTTGCGCTGCCACTCGCGGTGGGCGGCGACGGCCGCGTGCTCGTCGCGGATCGCGTCGTCGCCGCGCAGGATCGGCGCCTCGCGCCCTGTGCTCGTCGAGCCACGAGCGGACGCGCGCGCGGTACTCGGCGAGCTCGGGCGTGTCGTTGAGATCCATGCGCGAACGCTATCCGACTCGACTGGCCGGTCAGCCAGTAGCGTGACCGCCGTGCGCACGTTCGCCGACATCCCGGCGGGAGTGGAGCGGCTGCTCACCGGCGGCGAGCACGACCGCGTCGGCGTCATCCTGCTCGACGCCTTCGGCCGCCGCTTCCTCGAGCGCCACGCCGGCCACCCGTTCCTGCGCCGGCTCGAGGTGACCGAGCTGAGCACGCAGTTCCCGTCCACGACGGTGGCGCACGTGACCACGATGCACACGGGCCGGCCGGTCGGCGAGCACGGCCTGTACGAGTGGGACGTCTACGAGCCGGCGCTGGACGCGATCATCACGCCGCTGCTGTTCTCGTTCGCGGGCGATGGGGAGCGCGACACCCTGCAAGGGGTCCTGGACCCCGCCACCCTCGTGCCCGGCGACACGCTCTATCAGCGCCTGCCGCTGCCCTCGACGGTGCTTCATCCGGCCGCCTTCTCGCCCTCGACCTACGACCGCGTCGCCGCCCGCGGTGCCCGGCTCGCGCCGTTCGGGACGCTGCGCGACGGGCGTCGAGGCGTTCTGGGAGGCGCTCGCCGAGCCCGGCTACGCCTACCTCTACTGGGACCGGATCGATGGTGCGGGCCACGTCCACGGCCCGGACTCGCGCGAGTTCGACGCCGCCGCCCTGGACGCGCTCGACACGCTCGAGCGCGGCCTGCGCGGCACGGGCGCGCTGGTGATGGTCACGGCCGACCACGGCCAGGTGGCGACCAACCCCTTCCGCGTCGACTGGCTCGACGAGCTGTGGCCCGAGCTGCCCGCCCTCCTGACCCACCGTCCGGCCGGCTCGCCGCGCGACGTCTTCCTGCACACGCACGAGCCCGACGCCGTCATCGCCGGCCTGGCGGAGCGGCTAGGCGAGGGCGCCGAGGTCCGTCGCGCCGCCGACCTCGTCACCCCCGGCCCGCGGCTGGCCGACGTGTGCGTGCTGCCGGCGCCCGGCCGCATGGCGTGGCTGCGCCCGCTACGCCGGCCGCGCGACCGAGTTCCGCGGCCACCACGGCGGGCTCCATCCCGACGAGACCGAGACCTGGGTCGGGACGCTCTACTCGTAGACGACGAGCTCGGGCCGCGGCTTGAGCCGCAGGACCTGACGCGGCGTCATCAGGTCCGTGTCCTCCTCGTAGAACAGCTTGAAGCCGTGGTGGAAGTCCTTCGCCTCGCGCGTGAAGTCGCGGTACTTGGCCTCCTTGACCTCGCGCCCGCCGAAGCCGTCGACGTTGAGGACCATGTCGAGGCCCTCGCGCTGCTTGACCCTGGTGTGGTCGACCATGTCGTCGGTGAACTGGTGCACGACGAACAGCTTCTCCGGCAGGTCGTTGTCCGCCACGAGCTGCGCCAGCCAGGCCGAAGTGGCGTTGACCTCGCGCGAGGACACCTGGCCGATCACCTGCCCGGGGATCTGGCCCTCGCTGACCCGCCACTCGGGGTCGAGCGCGAGCCCGACGTCGGGCTCCTCGAGCCACTTCTCGAGCCGCGTGGCCTCCGTGAAGAAGTCCGAGCGGCCCGGCTGGATGTCGAGCAGCAGCAGCGCCTTGGCCCCGCGCGCCGCGCGCAGGTAGCGCCGGATCACCGAGTCGCTCTGGCGCGCGCGGTACATGCCGTCGTCGCCCGCGTCGGCGTTGGCGATCACGGCGATCAGCTCGAGCGCGGGCAGCTCGGCGCGGTCGTCGCGACGGTAGCGGCGCGCCTCGCGCGCCAGCCGGCGGGCCGCGCTGCGCGGCGTGCCGATCCCGAGCGCGCCCAGCTCGCGGCTCTGCGGAGCGCCGTAGAACGCCACCACGCGATGCTCTGGCAGCACGCTGCGCCCGCCGCGCGGCAGCTCGGCCGGGGCAGCCGGCTCCTGAGCCGCCGCCGCCGGCTCCTGATTGTCGCTGTCGTCGCCGTTGCCGAGCAGCAGCGCAGCCACCACGACCACGGCGGCGAGCCCGCCCAGCGCCGTCAGGCGGCGGCGCCAGTAGATGTGCCGGGGGGCGTTCACGGGGGGTCGCTTACCCGCCTCCTGGCGGGGGCAGGCATTATGCCGCCGTGGACATCGACGCCCTCGTGAGCTTCGCGCACCGCCTCGTCGGCACCGCCAGCCCGTCCGGCGAGGAGGGCGCGGTGGCGGCGCTCGTGCGCGACGAGATGGAGCGGCTCGGCTACGCGGTCGACGTCGACGAGCTCGGCACGGTCACCGGAACGCTCGGCGGCGGCGACGGCCCCTGCGTGCTGCTCGACGCCCATATGGACACGGTCGGGGTCACCGACCGCGCCGCCTGGTCGGCCGATCCGGCGGGCGAGCTGCGCGACGGCCGGCTCTACGGCCGCGGGTCGGTCGACATGAAGGGCCCGCTCGCCGCGCTCGTGCACGGCGCCGCGGCCGCCGCGGCGCGCGGGCGCGTGGTCGTCTCGGCCTCGATCGCCGAGGAGATGATCGAGGGCTACGCCACCGTCGAGGTCGCGCGGCGCGTGCGGCCCGACGTGGCGGTGATCTGCGAGCCGTCGCATCGCACCGTCGTGGTCGGCCAGCGCGGACGGGCCGAGCTGATCGTCGAGGTCGCCGGACGGCCCTCGCACTCGTCGCGGCCCGACCTCGGCGTCAACGCCGTCGACGCGATGGCCGACGTGCTGCGCGCGGCGCGCGAGCTCGAGCTGCCGGAGCACCCCGCGCTCGGCCCGGCGATCCTGGTCGTCACCGACGTCATCAGCCGCCCGTTCCCGGCGCTGTCGGTCCTGCCCGACCGCTGCACCGCCACGTTCGACCGGCGGACGCTGCCCGGCGAGGGCGAGGACGAGGTGCTGGCCCAGCTGCGCGAGGTCGCCGAAGCGGCGGTGCGCGGGCACGGGGCCACGGTCGAGGTCACGATCGGCGTCGATCGCTTCGACGCCTACACCGGCACTGCGATCGAGGCGCCCAACTTCGCGCCCGCCTGGTACACGGGCGCCGACGCGCCGGTCGCCCGCGCCGCGCTCGGCGCGGTCGGCGGAGAGCCCGGCCACTGGCTGTTCTGCACCAACGGCAGCGGGACGGCGGCGCTCGGGATCCCCACGATCGGCTTCGGGCCCGGCGACGAGACGCTCGCCCACCGCGTCGACGAGCACATCGAGCTCGCAGAGCTCGAGGCGGGCGCGCGCGACTACGCCGCGCTGGTCGAGGCATTGACGGCATGAGCGAGCGGCTGATCGCCAACCCGCTCGCCGGCCCGGTCGAACGCGAGACCGCCGCCGCCCATGACTTTCATCGCGCGCTGCCCGGCTATGCGCCGACGCCGCTCGTGGACGCGCCCGCCGCCGCCGAGGCGCTCGGCGTCGCCCGCGTGTGGGTCAAGGACGAGTCGAGCCGGCTGGGACTGCCCTCGTTCAAGATCCTCGGCGCGTCATGGGCGATCCACCGGGCGCTCGAGGTCCGCGGCGATCGCCCGCGGCTCGCCTGCGCGACCGACGGCAACCACGGCCGCGCGGTCGCCCGCGTGGCGCGCGAGCGCGGCCTCCAAGCCACGGTGTTCGTACCGTCCGGCATGATCCCCGCCCGGCGCGAGGCGATCGCCGCGGAGGGCGCCCGCGTCGAGGTGGTCGACGGGTCGTACGACGAGGCGGTCGAGCGGGCGGGCGAGGCCGGAGCGCTCGTGATCCAGGACACCGGGGACGATCAGGTGCCGAGCTGGATCGTGGAGGGCTACGGGACGATCGGCGCAGAGATCGACGTCGAGCCCGACGTGGTGGCGGTGCAGGTCGGCGTCGGATCGTTCGCGACCGCCATGGTCCGCCGCTTCGCCGGCGCCCGCATCGTCGGCGTCGAGCCGGTGGCTGCCGCCTGCGCGCTGGCGTCCGTCGAAGCCGGCGAGCCGGTCGAGGTCCCGGGTCCGCACGACTCGGTGATGGCGGGCCTGAACTGCGGCCGCGTCTCGCCCGGCGCCTGGCCGGTCGTGAGCCGCGGCATCGAGGCCTTCGCCGCGGTCTCCGACGACCGCGCGCGCGAGGCCGTGGAGCTGCTGGCGCGCGACGGCGTCATCGCCGGTGAGAGCGGAGCCGCCGGGCTCGCCGGCCTGCTCGCGTTCCGCGGTGACCTGCTGTCTCCCGGCGACACCGTGCTGGTGATCAATACCGAGGGCGACACGACCATTTGACAAATTCGCCTGTCGAATCGAGAATGAACGCGTGCTGCTCCAGGAGCCCGAGCGCGTCCGTACCGCCCTGTCGCCGCTCCGGCGCTCGCTGCTGACGCGGCTGCGCGAGCCGTCCTCGGCCACGCGCCTGGCCGCCGAGCTGGGCATTCCGCGACAGCGGGTGAACTACCACCTGCGCGAGCTCGAGCGCGCCGGCCTCCTCGAGCTCGTCGAGGAGCGGAAGCGGCGCGGCTGCACCGAGCGCGTGCTCGTCGCCCGCGAGTTCGTGGTCGATCCCGCGGTGATCGGCGAGGCGGCCGACGCGCAGGACCGCTTCGCGGCCGCGCACCTCGTGCACACGGCGGCCGGCGTCGTGCGCGACGTAGCGCGCATGCAGGACGCGGCCGAGCAGCAGGGTGAGCGCCTGCTCACCTTCACCATCGAGGCCGAGGTCGGCTTTGCCGAGCCGGCCGACCTCGACCGCTTCGTCGAGGCGCTGGCCCGCACGGCCGCCGCGTTCGACGCGCCCGGTCGCCGCTACCGGGTGGTCGTCGGCGGCCATCCCGCCCCTGCCAAGGAGGAGACATGAGCGATCCCATCATCGTCGAGGTCGTGATCGAGGCGCCGGTCGAGACGGTCTGGCGCGCGCTGCGCGATCGGGACGAGATCCGGCGCTGGTTCGGCTGGGAGTACGACGGATTCGACGAGGAGATCGAATTCATCTTCTTCCAGGCGTCGAAGGTCGACGACGAGGCGCGTGTGCTCGATGGCGGGCCCAGCGGAGTCATCGCGCTGGACGACCGCGGCGGCCGGACCGTCGTACGCGTGACACGTGCTGCGCCCGCGGGCAGCTGGGACGGCGTCTACGACGAGATCAACGAGGGCTGGCTCACCTTCTTCCAGCAGCTGCGCTTCTACCTCGAGCGCAACCCCGGCCGCGACCGCCGCACGCTGCACGTGCCGGCCGGCGGCGAGGAGTGGTACAGCTCCGAGCACCAGCGGGGCGAGGTGCGCGACGACGGGGCGCTGGTGATCCGCACGCGTGAGCGGGTGATCGTCAGCGAGTACCGCTGAACGCGCGATCGAACAGCCGCACGGCCTGGCGCCCGGGGTCGGGCGAGTCGAGCAGCACCACGCCGAGCGTGCGTCCGCGGCGGCGCACGGTGGCCACCAGGCAGCGGCCGGCCGCCTCCGTGTAGCCGGTCTTGACGCCGCTGGTGCCGCGGTAGCCCATCCGCAGCAGCGGGTTGTTGTTGTAGAGGTAGAGCTTGCGCCCCTTGATCGGGAACGGGAGCACGGCCGAGCGGCGGCGCACGATGCGGGCGAGCCGCGGCTCGCGCAGCACGGCGCGCGCCAGCGCCGCGAGGTCGGGCGAGCACGAGTGGTTGCCCGCGTCGCGGATGCCGCTGACCGTCGAGAAGCGCGTGCAGGCCAGTCCCATCGAGCGGGCGCGGGCGTTCATCAGCGCGACGAAGGCGGGCACCGTGCCGGCCGTCTGCTGGGCCAGCGCGATCGCCGCGTCGTTGCCCGACGGGAGCAACAGCCCGTGCAGCATCGTGCCGACCTCGATCCGCCGGCCGCGCTTGAACATCCCGACGCCCGACCCCGTGTAGGCGAGCGCCTGCCTGGTGATCAGCACCTTGCCGCCCTCGGGCAGCCGGTCGACGGCCACGAGCGCGGTCATCATCTTGGTCAGCGACGCGATCGGGAGCACGCGCTCGGGCTGCTGGCGCCACAGCACGCGACCGCTGTCGACGTCGAACAGCAGGCCCGATCGCGGCGGCCGCTTGAAGTTAACGGCGACCGCGTCGCGCGGGTCGTCGAGCATGACCGCCAGCGGCGACGGCGCCGTCCCGCCGCCCGCCAGCGGCGCCGTGCCCGAGTCCAGCAGCGGCCCCGGCGCCGGCGACTCGCTGGCCGGCTGCTGCGGTGGGTCGGGATCGCCTGCGGTGGCCGCCAGCAGCAGCGTCACCGCCACGGCGAGGGCGAGGGCCGCGGCCACCGGCTTCAAGCGGCGGCTTCGGCGGCGGCGCCCTCCTTGCAGCAGCGTGTACGGCACTCAGCGTTTCTTGTCGGGCGGCTCCGTGAGCGCGCCGAGGATCCCGAAGACCAGTAGCGCCAAGATGATGAAGGACAGGCCGGTCAGCAGATCGGGTCCGCTCGTGATCATCACGTAGACGGTGAGGAACCCGAAGATGCAGCAGAAGGCGAGCGCGCCGACGGCGATCGCCGACCTCACCGCATCCCTGCTCGCTCGAGCTGGGCCCGGTGCCGTTTCTCGCTGGCGAAGGCCCGGATCAGCGCCAGCCCGAACACGAAGCCGCCGATGTGGGCGAAGTAGGCCACCCCGCCGCCCTCGGTCGGCTGGAGCAGGTCGAAGTAGGCGAGCACGCCCTGCTGGAGGATCCAGAAGCCGAGGAAGAGGAGCGCCGGCAGCTCGAGGATCGTGAAGAAGAAGATGATGAAGATGACGGTCACGACCCGTGCGCGCGGGAACAGCAGCAGGTAGCCGCCGAGCACGGCCGACACCGCTCCCGAGGCGCCGAGCGTGGCGATCGACGAATCGAAATCCGAGGCGATGTGCGCGGCGTCCGCGGCCAGTCCGCCGAGCAAATAGAAGACCACGAACTTGATCGGACCCATGGAGTCCTCGACGTTGTTGCCGAAGATCCACAGGAACAGCATGTTGCCGCCGAGGTGGAGCAGGCTGCCGTGCATGAACATGCTCGTGAAAGCCGTGACGATCGTCGACGGCCCGCCCGGCGCCGTGATGCACGGCGACGCCCCGGTGAACTCGCACGGGACCGCCGCGTACTGATCCACCGGCCAGTCACCGCCGGTCGCCGGCAGCTGCCACAGACCGTCCTGGAGGAAGAAGTAGACGAAGCAGTTCGCGACGATCAGCAGGACCGTGACGATCGGGAAGTGCTCGGTCGGGATGTTGTCCCGAAGCGGGAACACTCAGCCTGCCGCGGCTACGGGCCCGACGCCCGGGAGCTCCTGCTTGACGTGCTCGTCGGCGTGATAGGAGGAGCGCACCAGCGGGCCGGCGGCGACGTGCTCGAAGCCGATCTCGTAGGCGGCGGCCTCGAGCGCGGTGAACTCCTCTGGCTCCCAGTAGCGGACGACCGGCAGGTGCCGCTCGGTCGGCCGCAGGTACTGGCCGACGGTGAGGACCTGCACGCCCTGCTCGCGCAGCTGGCCGAACGCGTCGACCATCTCCTCGTGCGTCTCGCCGAGCCCGACCATCAGGCCGGACTTGGTCGTGACCTCGCCTTCGCCCATCTCGAGCGCGTTCCTTAGGACGCGCAGCGACCGTTCCCAGCGCGAGCCGCGGCGGGCCACCGGGTACAGCCGCGGCGCCACCTCGACGTTGTGGTTGAAGACGTCCGGCCGCTCGGCGATCACCTTGGCCAGCGGCATCTCCTCGCCGCGGAAGTCCGGCGTCAGGCACTCGATCTTGCACCACGGCGCCTGCATGCGGATCGAGCGGATAACGCCCACCCACGCCTGGGCACCGTAGTCGGGCAGGTCGTCGCGGTCGACGCTGGTCACGACCGCGTGCCGGAGGCCCATCTTGGCCACCGAGCGCGCGACGCGCAGCGGCTCGAGCGGGTCGTTGAAGGTCGGCTTGCCGGTCTTGACGTTGCAGAAGCCGCAGCGGCGCGTGCAGGTGTCGCCGAGGATCATGAACGTCGCCGTGCCGCGCTCCCAGCAGTCGCCGACGTTCGGGCAGGCGGCCTCCTGGCAGACGGTGTGCAGGCCCTCGGACTTGATCATCCGGTCGAGCTCGCGGTAGCGCTCGCCGCCCGGCGCCGGCACCTTGAACCAGCGCGGCTTGCGGCTGCGGAAGGGCAGCGTCTCCGGGCCGAGGACCTTGAGCACGTCCATGCCGCCCGGGTTCGCTCGAGAGCGCGTGCTCACGCCTGAGAGGGTATCCAGGAGCGCCATCGCTCCGGCGCGATGGCGATCACCGGGCCGGCGGGGCGCGCCTGGCGGTACTGCTCGTACTTCTCGGCCAGCGCGTCGATCGCCTCCTCGGAGTCGATCACCTCGGCGACGCCGTCCACCCGCACCCACCACAGCGCCGACCAGTCCTCCTCGTAGTGGTCGACCAGCAGGCTCGCGCGGCCGGTCGCGCGGACGTTATCGAGCCGGGCGAGCTCGGTCGTGGCCTTCGGCTTGGCGTCGACGGCGGTGTAGATCCGGCCGCTGGTCCAGCGCGAAGCAGACCGGGACGATGTGCGGCCGGCCCGCCGCGGTCACCGTGGCGAGCCGTCCGATGCGGGCGAGCGCGAGGCGCTCCTCAGCGATGGCGGGCGGCAAGCTCGGCATACCGCTCCACCAGCGGCAGCACCGTGTCGGCCCGCTCGGAGGGGACGTCGAGCAGCGCGCGGTCCACGCCCGCCGCGGCCAGCCGCTCGATGAACTCGTCCTCCGGCGGCGCGGCGTAGTAGCTGACCGGCACGTGCCGGCCGGCGCGCTCGCGCAGCTCTTGGATGCGGGGCGCGAGCTCCTCCGGCTCGGCGCGGTTGGGCATCCACTCGTCGCCGTACTCGAGCACGCGGTCGAGCACCTTCGGGCCGATGCCGCCCATCAGGACCGGCGGATGCGGCTCCTGGACCGGCTTCGGCCACGACCAGATCGGCTCGAAGTCGACGTGCTCGCCGTGGAACTCGGCTTCGTCGTGCGTCCAGATCTCCTTCATGGCCAGCACGCGCTCGCGCATGATCGCGAACCGCCGCTTCGGGTCGGTGCCGTGGTTGCTCATCTCCTCGCGGTTCCAGCCGCCGCCGACGCCGAAGTCGACCCGGCCGCCGGAGAGGAAGTCGAGCGAGGCGACCTCCTTGGCGGTCGTGATCGGGTCGCGCTCGACGACCAGGCAGATGCCGGTGCCCATCCGCAGCGTCGTCGTGGCCTGCGCCACGGTGGCCAGCGCCACGAACGGGTCGTGCGTGTGCCAGTACTTCTCCGGCAGCTCGCCGCCGCGCGGGTTCGGCGTGTCGCGGTTGACCGGGATGTGGGTGTGCTCGGCGAACAGCAGCGTCTCGAACCCGGCGTCCTCGGCCGCGCGCCCGAGCTCGGCGGGGGCGATCGAGAAGTCGGTCGGGAAGGTCATCAGCCCGAATCTCACGGCGTGCAGCCTACGCGCGTCGGCGCCAGATCGCCGTGTCACATTTCGTCGGCCTGGCGCGTCTTGTCGGCAACCCCTGACGAAGGAGCCGACCATGACATCACGAGACGAGCTGCCGACCACCGGCGAGATGCTCGGCGAGATCCTCGACCTGCTGACCGGGTTCGGCGTCATGCTGCTCCCGGCGCTCATTCTCGCCGTCCCGGGCCTCATCCTGCTGTTGCCGCTGGCGCTCCTGGCGATCCCGCTCGCGATCCTCGCCGCGCCGTTCCTGCTCATCTACTACGTGCGCCGCCTGATCCGACGTCCGCGGACCCCGTCGTCTAAGGCCTCCGCGTCACGACCCCGGGTCCGAGCCGCCGGCACGGCGTGACGGCCTACGCGAACGAGACGGCCGGCTCGTCGTCGCCCGGGGGCGCAAGCGCCCGGTATGGCACGGCGAGCAGGAGCACTGTCTCCGCCGGCTCTTCGATGTAAGCGTTGCGGAACTTCGCGAGTGAGTCCGTCGTGATGACGGAGGCGATGAACACGGCGACGGCGAGGATCGCCAGCATCGCCGCCACCTTGACGTACGGCCCGAGAGGCAACGCGAGACCGGCGAGGTCGAGATGCCGCAGCCCGTCGGTCGTGTCCGGGTCCGTCTTGTCGACGTCGAGCCAGCTGTTCGCCACGTCCTCGACCACCATCATCGCCGTCAGCCCATAGATCAGGACGAATGCCGCGACGCCGACGGCGAGGACCGTGAGGATGAGACGCGTCGTGATCCGCCGCTTCAACGTGCCGGACACGTCCTTGCAGACCGCCGTGGCGGTCTTCTTGACGTCGCAGGCGTGGAAGCCGCTCTTGATCTCGTCCTCGACGTTGCCGCGGATCCAGTCGGCTGCGTCACGGCCGGCGGTTCGGCGAACGTGCTCGACGACGTCGTCGACGACCGAGTCGCGCTTGACCACCTCGACGGCGACGTTCTCGAACGTCTTTTCGATCGACCGCACGAGCTCCCGCCGCAGCAGCCACGTCAGCGGCACGATCACCACAGCGCAGAGGATGCCGAGGCCCGCGAGGCTCTCCCGGTTGCCGATCTGCCAGATCTCGGTGTTGAGGATCATCGCGAACATGACGAGTGCGATGGCGGGGAACAGGTACGGGAGGTCGGTGATCACGTCCTTGATCGCCCTGACGGTGCGCGCGACGGTGACGAGCTCGAAGCGGTCGATGAGGAACGTCGCGAGCGCCGCCAGGAGCAGCGGCAGGATGTGGGTGAGCAGGACGTCCCAGCCCACGTTGATCGTCTGCACGACGGGAGATACGCACGCCATCAAGAGGAACGCGACGTCGAAGACTGCCGTCGTCACGAAGAACAGCACGAACGCGAGCACCGTGATCGGCACTGCCAGCCACCACGCGAGCCCGAAGCCGATCATGACGGCGGCCAAGCCGATCATGACGGCGGCCATGAAGGTAAGACCGCTGGCCGCCAACGCCCAGTCGCTGAGCTTGCGCGGCTCGGTCAGCTTTCCGTAGCCGCCGTTCCGCAGGGCGTCCCGGAGATGGTCACGGGCGGTCTGCGTCTTGAAGGCCGGTTCTGGAATCGCGACGTCGGTCATGGAGGAGCTCCCATTGGTAAGAGCCTCCTGCGCGGTTCGAAATACCAGCGACGCGCTAGACGGCGACGGGCTCGAGCAGCCGCCGCGGCGTGACGATCCGCTGGCGGCGGCCGAACCCGCGGGCGAAGGCGTAGGCGGCGCGCTTGCGGAAGCAGTCGACGCCCTCCGGGGAGCCCTCCTCGCGCAGCGAGGTCATGCGCACGCCGGGCAGCCCGCAGGCCACCACGGAGGTGAACGGCGCGAGGTCGTTGTCGACGTTGATCGCGAAGCCGTGCATCGACACGCGGCGCGAGACGTGGATGCCGATCGAGCCGATCTTGCGGTCCTCCACCCAGACGCCGGTGAACTCGCGGCCGTCGCGCGTTCCCGCGGGAACGCCGGCGGCCCGGACCGCGTCGACCAGCGCGCGCTCCATCGTTCCCACGAACTCGCGCACGGTGTCGACGTGCATGATCGGATAGCCCACGAGCTGGCCGGGGCCGTGGTAGGTGAGCTTGCCGCCGCGCTCGGTGTCGACGACGGGGATGTCGTGGCCGAGCGGCAGCTCGCCGGGCTCGGAGCGGCGGCCGAGCGTGTAGACGGGCGGGTGCTGGAGCAGGAGCAGCAGGTCGGGCAGCTCGCCGGCCTGGACGCGGGCGCGCAGGCGCTCCTGGATGTCGACGGCCTCGCCGTACTCGACCACGCCGAGGTGGCAGGTCCAGAGCTCCGACATGGGTCTGATGGTAGGGGGTCCGCCCCGCCCCGGTCACCCGGGGCGGGGGTCCGTCAGACCTCGCTCAGGTAGTCGGCCACGACTCGAGTTTCTTTCGCAGCGCGGTCAGGAATTGCGCTGCGAGCGCTCCGTCGAGCGCGCGGTGGTCCCACGACATGCACAGATACGTCATGGGACGGATGGCGATCGAGTCGTTCCCGAGCTCGTCAGTGATCACCACCGGGCGCTTCACGACGGCCTCGGTGTCGAGGATCGCGACCTGCGGCTGGTTGATCACCGGCGTGGCGATGATCGAGCCGTAGCCGCCCGGGTTGGTGATCGTGAACGAGCCGCCGCGCACCTCGTCCGGCGTCAGCGCGTTGTCCCGCGCCCGGCGCGCGAGGTCCTTGATCCGCTTGGCCAGTCCCTCGACCGACAGCTCCTGGGCGTCGCGGATGACCGGCACGATCAGCCCGCCGCCGCCGAGCGAGACCGCGATGCCGAGATGCACGCCGTCGTAGGTGGTCAGCGTGTCGTCCTCGAGCGTGGCGTTCAGCTGCGGGAACTCGCGCAGCGCGTCGATCGTCGCCCGCGCGATGTACGGCAGGTACGTGAAGCCGGTCTGCTTCCGCGCCGCCTCGATGCGGATCAGGTCCGCCTCGACCACGGTCGTGCAGGTGGCCGCCGTCTGGAGCGACTGCAGCATCCGCGCGCCGATCGCCTGGCGCATGCGCGAGAGCGGCGCGCCGCCGCCGCCGGCGCCGCCTCCGCCGCGGGAGCCTCGAAGCGCGGCGTGCGCGTCTTCGCCGGCGCCGGCTCGTCGGGCCGGTACGGGCTCTCGATGTGCATCGGCGGCTCCTCGACCGCCGGGGCGCCGTTCTCGATGAACGCGAGCACGTCCTGCTTGCGCACGCGCCCGCCGCGGCCGGTGCCCTCGACCTGGTCGAGGTCGACTCCGTGCTCGGAGGCGATCCGCATCACGACCGGCGAGTAGCGCCGCGGGCCGCCGCGCCGCACCGGCTCGCAGCCGCTCAGCACGCGCCGGCGGAATCGGCGCCAGCCGATTCCGCGACGGAATCCGCGCCAGCGGATTCCGCGTTCTCGCTCATGTGCGCCTCGCCGGGCTTGGCGTCGGTGGCGATCCGCGCGAGCACCGTGCCCACCTCGACGGTGGTCCCGACCTCGACGATCACCTCCTGCACGCGGCCGGTGGCCGGCGCCTCGACGTCGGTGTCGATCTTGTCGGTCGAGATCGAGGCGATGATCTCGTCGGCCTGCACCCAGTCGCCGGGCTGCTTCTTCCACTCGACGACGGTGCCCTCGACGACCGACACCCCCATCTGGGGCATCATCACGTCGATCAGCGTCTCAGTACTCGAGGAGCTCACGGCAAGCCTCCCTCACGTCGTCGACCTGCGGGAGCACGGCCTGCTCCAGGGTGGGCGAGAACGGGATCGGCACGTCCGGGGTCGCGACGCGCACGACCGGACCGTCGAGGTCCTCGAAGGCCTTCTCGGCGATCAGCGCCGCCACCTGCGCGCCCGCCGCGCAGGTCATGTTCGCCTCGTCGACGATCACGACCTTCGAGCACTTGCGCACCGAGGCGAGGATCGCCTCCTCGTCGAGCGGCACCAGCGAGCGCAGGTCGAGCACCTCGACCGAGGCGCCGTCGAGGTCCTCGGTGGCCTCGAGCGCGGTGTGCACCATCGCGCCGTAGGCGATGACCACGAGGTCGGTGCCCTCGCGCGCGACGCGCGCCGTGAACGGCGTCTCGTACGTGCCGTCGGGGACGTCGCCCTTCACACGGCGGTAGAGGTGCTTGTGCTCCATGAACACGACCGGGTTCGGGTCGCGCACGGCGGCGATCAGCAGGCCCTTGGCGTCCTCGGCCGTCGACGGGGCGACGACCTTCAGGCCCGGGCTGTGCATGAACCACGCCTCGGGGTTCTGCGAGTGGTACGGGCCGCCGGAGAAGCCGCCGCCGGAGGGGAGCCGCACGGTGATGTTCACCGACAGCCCCATCCGGTAGTACGTCTTGCCGGCCACGTTGACGAGCTGGTCGAAGCCGCACGAGATGAAGTCGGCGAACTGCATCTCCGTGATCGGGCGCATGCCCTCGACGGCGGCGCCGATCGCGGTGCCGATGATCCCCGACTCCGCGAGCGGGGTGTCCATCACGCGGTTCGGGCCGAACTCGTCGATGAAGCCGTCGGTGACCTTGAAGGCGCCGCCGAAGACGCCGATGTCCTCGCCCATCACGAAGACGCGCTCGTCGGCGCGCATCTCCTCGCGCATGGCGTCCGAGATCGCCTGCAGATAGGTCATGGTCGGCATGGTCAACCCGCCTTGAAGCCGGACCAGGGCGCCTGGCCGTCCTCGAGCAGCGCGGGCTCGTCGGCGAACAGGCGGTCGGTCGCGGTGTCCGGGTCGGGCATCGGCGCCTTGAGCGCCTCCTCGACGGCGACCTCGATCGTCGCCTTGACCTCGTCGCGGACCACCTGCACGTCGATGCCGATCGCCTCGAGCCGGCGGACCTGGCGGTCGATCGGGTCCTTGGCCCGCCACTCCTCGACCTGCTCCTTGGGCACGTACTTCATGTCGTCGTGCGCGGCGTGGCCGTGCATGCGCATGGTCACTGCCTCGATCAGCGTCGGGCCCTCGCCGGCCAGCGCGCGCTCGCGCGCCTTGCGGGTGGCCTCGAACATCGCCTCGGGGTCGTTGCCGTCGACCGACACGCCCGGGAACCCATACGTCGCGGCGCGCTCGACGGGGTTGACCGCGAACTGCTGCTGGGTCGGCGTCGAGTACGCGTACTGGTTGTTCTCGAGGATGAAGATGACCGGCAGCTGCTGCACGCCGGCCCAGTTCATCGCCTCGTGGAAGTCGCCGCGCGAGGTGGAGCCGTCGCCGAACCAGGTCATCGCCACGCGCTGCTCGCCGCGCAGCTTGAAGGCCATCGCCAGGCCGGTGGCGATCAGCATCATGTCGGGCAGCATCGAGATCATGCCCACGCAGCCCAGCTTGCGGTCGCCGAAGTGCACGTTGCCGTCCCGCCCGCGCGTGATGCCGGTCTCACGGCCCATGTACTGCGCGAAGATCCGCGCCGGCTCGACGCCGCGGATGATGTGCGCCGCCAGGTCGCGGTGCAGGATGCAGAGCCGGTCGCGCGCGCCCATCGCCCAGGTGGCGCCGGCCGACACCGCTTCCTGGCCGAAGCCGTCATAGAACGAGCCGGGGACCTTGCCCTGGCGGTAGAGCGTCATCGCGCGTTCCTCGATGCCGCGCATCATCAGCATCGCGCGCAGGAGCCCGACCCGGTCCTCGGTGGTCAGGTGCTCCGTTACGTCGGGGGGTACCGACTGCTGAGCCGTTTCCGTCGCCATGTGGCGTGCTTACCCTTTCCTCGTCGGCGCGTCGCCGGGATCGCCGATCCTGCGCCACTTGCGCCGCCGGCCGGGATCTCCGGACACAGGCGGCGTGAACTCGGCGAAAGGGTATCGGCAGGCTAGTCTGCGGTCATGGTGGGCGTGGAGCGCGTCTGGCACCGGCGGCTTCGCTGGCGCCTTCGCGGCGCCTGGCAGTGGCCGGCGTTCATGGCCCTCACGCTGGTCGATGCGGTGCTGCTCGTGCTGCTCCCGCCGTACGACGGCGGGCCCGAGCACCTGTTCCCGGCCGTGGTGCTCGCAGGCTTCGTGAACCTCGCCGCGATGGTGGTGCTCGCTCCGCCGTTGGGGCGGCTGATGCGCCGCCGCCGGCCTGATCTGCCGCGCCTGATCGCCGCGAACTACGCGGGCGCGACCACGCTGGCGGCGATCTCCCTCGTGGTCGTGGCGGCGGGCCTGGCCCACCGGTCGGCGGTCCAGGCCGAGCGCGGCCGCGAGCAGGCGGTGGCGGCGGCGATGCACGCGTACGTGGTCGAGCAGGCGCCGGAGTACCGCGACTCTCTCGGCGCCGTCGACACCATCCGCATCGACCGCGACTACTACCGCGCGTGCATCCCGGGCGACGACGCGCGCCACTGGTTCTGCCTGTTCGTCACCACCGACCAGCACCCGCCGGGCATCACGCGCGACACGGAGGAGGTCTCCAACAGCGAGGCCTACCGGCCGTACGGTGGCTTGGACTAGCAGAGGTCGCTGCGCTCCACGATGACTTCGAGCCCGTCGAGGCGGGTCACGCTGCCGTCCCAGGTGATCTTGACCGTGGTCGGGTCCGAGCCGTCGTCGGGCTTGCCGCGGACGCGCGCGCGGCTGGTGCCGTTCTTCTTGATCCGCGCGCTCACGACCTTCCAGGTGCCCGTGTAGCGCTGGGACGCGACGCTCACGCCCTGGACGTAGGACACCGAGTCGTAGACGTACTCGCCGCTCTTGCACAGGTGCAGCCGCTGGTCGAGCGACGACTCGTTGCCGATCGAGCCGGTCTCGGTGAAGCGGATGAACACCTTGTTGGCGAGCATCTTGCGCGCGCGCCGCTCGTCCTTCTTGGCGGCGCTCGCGGCGGCCGGGGCGGCGAGCAGGAACAGCGCGAGCAGGATCGTGAGTGTTCTCATGGCGACACGGAGCGTGAACGCTCAAGGTTTCGAAAACCCTGTCGGCGTCTTGCGTTACGCGGTCCGGCCCGAACCTTCGTCCAGTTTCGCGTGGACGTATGTCCGGTTTTCGGAGTGCTCGGATACGGTGATCCAAGCTGCCGTGAACTTGCGCGGACTCATCACCAGCCTGGGCGCCGGCGGATCGCTCATCGCGGCCGCGCTGTGCGCCGCTGTCCTCGTCGGGGGCATCCTCGCCGTGCGCGGTGCCGTCGACGACGCCGCCGAGGCGAACACCGGCGACGTGACCGTCCCCGGCGGCCGGACCGCCGCCGCGCAGACCTCGGCGCCGGCCCCGCCGGCCGCGGGCGACGCCGCCCCGGCCGTCGCGGAGCGCCGTGCGGCGCAGCGCCGCCGCGCCCCCACGCAGCGGCGGCGAGGCACGGGGCCCGTCGCGCCGCCGCCGGCGAGCGAGGCGGCGCCCACGGACGACCGATCTGGCACCACGGGGGAGGGCGCGGGCGGCGGCTCCGGGCCGGCAACGCCGGCGCCGCCGCCTGCGACGGGCGACGAGCCTCGAACCGTGGAGCGCGCCGTGCGGCAGACCCGCGAGGCCGTGGCGCCCGTGGTCGAGGCCGCCCCCGAGCCGGTCCAGCCGGCCGTCGATCGAGGTGGTCGACGTGATCGAGGACGTCGGCGAGCATCGTCGACGACACGCTCGAGCCGGTCACCGGCCTGCTGCCGACGAGAGCGCGAGCTGTAGCGGGTTCTCGAGCCGCTCGCGGATGCGGCCGAGGAACTCGGCGGCGTCGGCGCCGTAGAGGATGCGGTGGTCGCAGGCGAGCGTGAGCCGCATGATGTTGCGGACCACGACCTCGCCGTCGCGCACCACCGGCGTCGGCGCCATCGCGCCGACGGCGAGGATCGCCGCCTGCGGCGGGTTGATCACGGCCACGAAGCTCTGGATCCCGAACATGCCGAGGTTGGAGACCGTGAACGTCCCCGACGACAGCTCGGGCGGCGTGATCGCTCCCGCCCGCACGCGCTCCGCGAGCGCGCGCGTCTCGCGCGAGATCTGGCCGATCGACTTGCTGTCGGCGTCGAACACCGTCGGCACCACGAGCGCGTCCTGGCCCGCCACGGCGACGCCCACGTTCACGCGCGAGTAGAGCTCGAACTTGCCGTCGCGGTAGGCGCCGTTGGCGCGCGGGAAGTCGACCAGCGCGAGCGCGGCGGCCTTGACCACGAAGTCGTTGAACGAGGGCACCGGCTGGCCCTCGGCGGCGGCCGCCTTGAGCCGCTTGCGCAGGTCGACGGCCTCCTCCATGTCGACGTCGACGTTGAGCACGAAGTCCGGCGCCGTGGCCTTGGACTCGGCCATCCGCCGCGCCACGGTCTGCTGGAGGCGGGTGAGGTCCTGCGTGCTGGTCTCGCCCTTGCCGGTCTGGGCCTCGCCGGACACGACCGCGGGCGGGGCCTTCTTCTCGGGCTCGGGCTCGGGCTCGGCCGCGGGCGCCTCGGCCGGCGCCTCGACCTGCGCGCCGTCGCCCTTGGCGGCCGCCTCGACGTCGGCCTTGACGATCCGCCCGCCGGGCCCGGTGCCCTGGAGCTGGCCGAGCTCGAGCCCGAGCTCGCGCGCCATCCGCCGCGCCACCGGCGAGGCCTTGGCGCGGCCGCCGTCGCCGTTGCCGCGGCTGGGGGCGGGCTCGGCCTCGGCCGTCGCCGTCTGGGCCTCGGCGGGCTCGGGCTCCGGCTGCTCCGCCTCCGCAGCCGGCTCCTCCTTGGGCGCTGTCTCAGCGGAGGCGCCGTTGCTGCCGCCGCCGATCTGGGCGATCGTCTCGCCGACGGCCAGCGTGTCGCCCTCCTGGGCGACGATCTTCAGCGGCCCGTCCTGGTCCGCCTCGTAGGTCATGTTGGCCTTGTCGGTCTCGATCTCGACGAGCTCCTCGCCCTTGGAGACCTCGTCTCCGTCGGACTTGAGCCACTTCAGGATCGTGCCCTCCTCCATCGAGTCGGACAGGCGGGGCATCGCAACGTCGGCCATGGCCGGAATGTACAGATCACCCGCTCGCGGCCGCCTTCCGGGGCGTACAGTGGGTTGCATGCACGAGCACAGCCACGGGGACGTGACGCACGCGCACCCGCACACCAGCGAAGACCACGAGCACGTCGAGCACGAGCACGAGCACCGGCACGGCGACCTGGTCCACTCGCACCCGCACGTCCACGAGGAAGGCCTCGAGGACGACCACTCACACGAGCACTAGAGGCCGACCGGGTCCACCACGCGGCTGAGGTCGAAGCCCGCCGGCAGCTCGAGGTCGTGCTCGGCGAGCAGCTGCTCGTCCTGGAGGATCTCCGTGCACGGGCCGTCGGCCACGATGCGGCCGCCGGAGAGCAGGACGGCCCGCTCGCAGAGCTGGGCGGCGAACGGCAGGTCGTGGGTGACGACGAGCATCGTGCGGTCGATGCGGTCGAGCACCTCCAGCAGCTCGCGTCGCGCGCGCGGGTCGAGGTTCGCCGACGGCTCGTCGAGCACGAGCAGCCGCGGCCGCATCGCCAGCACGGTGGCGATCGCCACCCGGCGCCGCTGACCGAGCGAGAGCTGGTGCGGCGCGCGGTCGGCCACGTGCTCCATCCGCACGGCGGCCAGCGCGCTGTCGACGCGCTCGCGCACGTCCTCGCACGCCGAGGTTCAGCGGCCCGAAGGCGACGTCCTCGCCGACGGTGGGCATGAAGAGCTGGTCGTCGGGATCCTGGAAGACGAGGCCGACGGCCGCGCGCAGCTCGCGCACGTCGCCCTCGCCGACGCGCATCCCGGCGACCTCGAGGTCGCCCTCGCCGGTCAGCAGGCCGTTGAGGTGCAGCATCAGCGTCGTCTTGCCGGCGCCGTTGGGCCCGAGCACGGCCACCCGCTCGCCGTGCGTGACGTGCAGGTCGATGCCGTCGAGGCCGCTGACGCCGTTCGGGTAGCGGAAGCGCAGGCCGGAGGCGTGGACGGCGCAGCTCATGCCGCCACCACCCGCAGCGGGATCAGCGTCAGCAGCAGCGCCGCGAGGAAGACGGTGTCGGCCCGCCGGAAGGCGAGCACGGCGAAGCGCGGCATCGTCCCGCCGTAGCCGCGCGCGAGCATCGCGAGGTAGACGCGCTCGCCGCGCTCGTAGCTGCGCAGGAACAGCGCCGTGACCAGGCGGCCGATCGCCGCCACCTGCCCGAGGTGGCGCGGGCGGTACGCGCGCGCCGCGAGCGCCGACCGCATGCGCCGCGCCTCGTCGACGATCACGAACACGTAGCGGTACATGAACGCGGCGATCACGGTGAGCAGCCGCGGCGTCCGCAGCCGCTCGAGCCCGTGCAGGATGTCCGGGAAGCTGGTGGTCGCGCCCAGCAGCACGGCGCCGACGGCGCCGATCGCCGCCTTGGCGGCGACGAGCGCGAAGGTCTCGAGGCCCTGCTCGGACAGCGACAGCGGCCCGACCTGCACCGCCGGGCCGCCGCGCACGAACGGCACGAACGCGGCGACGAAGACGACCAGCGGGAGGATCACCCGCACGCGCGACCAGACGATCCCGGGCCGGATGCGCGCGAGCGCCGCGATCGCCGCCAGCGCGACGGCGCAGGCGGCGAACACGGGCCACGCGTCCAGCGGGGTCGACACGCCGACGACGGTGATCCCCGCGAGCCCGACGAGCTTCGCCCGCGGATCGAGGCGATGGATCGGGCTCGCGGGATCGCCCGCCAGGCCCGTGCGGTGCAGGGCCGACGTGCTCACGCCGCGGCCGTCCGGCGGCGGGTCACGACGACCAGGCCGTAGCCGAGGCCGAACACCAGCAGCGTGCCGCCGAAGCCGGCGAGCCCGGTGGCCACGCGGGCGTCGTCGATGCCCGGGACGGCGTAGTCGGGCACCGGCGACTCCTCCTGGATCGAGTGCAGGCGGCCCTGGTCGAGGAACGCCTTGTCGCCGGCGACCTTCTCGAGCCCGTCGGGTGACGAGGACGCGTACGGGGACACGGCGGTGGCGAGGCCGACGGCGACGGCCAGGGCGAGGATCGTGAAGAGCTTCATGAGAGCGCGGGGAGAGCCGAGGGGACGGGGGCGGGCGCCGGGCCGTGGAGCAGGTCCGGCCGGGTGGCGAGCACGGCGCTGACGGCGGCGACGGTGATGACCGCCTCGCCGGCGCCGATCACCGCGTGGACGCCGAGCATCGTCGGCAGCACGGTGGCCAGCGGCACGGTGCCGGAGACCGCGAGCTCGACCGCGCACGCGGCGGCGCCGGCCATCACGGCCAGCCAGGCGCCGGCGGCGGTCACGCCGAGCAGGGCGGCGCGGGTCTGCGGGAGCGCCTTGCGGGCGGCGAGCATCAGCCCGCCGACGACCACCCCGCCGATCACGCCCATGTTGAAGACGTTGGCGCCGAGCGCGGTGATGCCGCCGTCGGCGAACACGAACGCCTGGGCGAACAGCACCACGGCCAGGACGAGCGAGGCGAGCCACGGCCCCAGCAGCACCGCCGCGAGCGCGGCGCCGAGGAAGTGGCCGCTCGTGCCCCCGGCGACGGGGAAGTTGAGCATCTGCGCCGCGAACACGAACGCCGCGGTCACGCCGAGCAGCGGCACGCGGCGGTCGTCGAGGTCCACCTCGGCGCGGCGCAGGCCGTAGCCGACCGCCGCGATCGCCGGGACCGCGCACGCGAGCGCGACCTCGTTCGCGAGGAACCCGTCAGGGATGTGCATGCTTGTGCTCCTGCTTCGACGTGGAGTCGCCGGTGCGCGTGCAGGCCGCGCAGGTGCCGACGATCGGGAAGTGGGAGAAGCGGGCCCGGTAGCCGGTCTCGCGCTCGATCAGCTTGCGAGCGGCGTCGAGCCGGCCCGGAGGCACGGTCTCGAACGCGCCGCACTGCTCGCACGTGACGAACTCGAGCTCGCCGGCCGAGGCGAGGGCGTACCGCCCCGGGCCGTGTCCCACGTGGAAGTGGCGGACGAGCCCCAGCTCCTCGAGCGTGTCGAGGTTGCGATACACGGAGGCGAGGTCGGACGAGGGGAGCCAGCCCTCCAGCCCCGCGGCGATCTCCTCGGCGGTCAGCGGCCGGTCGGCCGCGAACAGCGCCTCGATCACCAATCGGCGCGCCGATGAGACGCGCAGGCCCTTCGTGCGTAGAAGGTCTACGGCGTTCTCGACCGACTGCGCAGCGAGCGGCGGGGTGTGGTGGGGGACGGTCATTGGATCGCTCCTTGCTCGTCGCGGCTCCCGCTCAGCCACTGTCCTCCTCTTGCGCACGGGATGCAAGAGCGGATCACTCGCTGTTGCATCCCGTTGGCGCGTCATGAGATCTGGGGGACCGCCTGGACCGTCAGCACGAGGCCGACGCCGACGATCAGGAGCGCCGAGACGGTCGGCAGCGCGAGCGTGAGACGGCCGGGGACCGGCATCCGGCTGACCGCCTTGCCGGCGAACACCACGGCGAGCCCGAGCGCGGTCAACGTGGCCGCCAGGCCGACGCTGAACGCGACGATCAGGACCATCCCGAGCGCGATCTGGCCCTGGGCGACGGCGCCGAGCAGCACGACGAGCGCCGACGGACAGGGGATCAGGCCCGCCGACGCGCCGAGCGCGAGCAGGCCCTTCCACGAGAACTGCTCGGGCAGCGCGTGGCTGTGCGGCTTGCCGCCGTCGTGCGAGTGCACGAGGGCGTGGTCGTGCGCGTGGTCGTGGTCGTGGTGGTGGTGCGAGTGGTCGTGGTGGTGGTGCTCGCGCCGCCCGCGGGCCCAGCGGATCCGCGAGCGCAGGACGCTCGCGCCGACCACGAGCACGAGCGCGCCCGACAGGAGGTTGAGCCATGGATAGAGCTGCTCCGGGAGGATGTACTGCGACAGCAGCAGCGCGACGGCGCCGAGCGCGAACACGCCGATCGTGTGCGTCACGGTGACGACCGCCCCGAGCGCGACCGCGTGCCGAGGCGTCCCGCGGGTGCCGACGAGGTAGGCCGCGACCATCGCCTTGCCGTGGCCGGGCGAGAGCGCGTGGATGGCTCCCCACGCGAACGCCGACAGGAGCAGGAGGATGAGCACGCCCTCGCCGGCGGCCGCGTCGCTGAACACGTCGGTGAAGCCGTGCTCACCACCGCCACTGTCGCCGGCGCGCCGGGCGTCAGGGGCGTCGACGGTCCCGGGCCCGGGCGCCACCGCGAAGCTCGCGCTGCGCAGGTCCGACGGGCTCTCCAGCAGGTCCTCCGGGTACTTCCGCAGGCCGTCGGTCGGATCGCCGGCCGGCACGCTCGAGCGCACCGCCGTGCCCTCGCCGGGCTCGACGACGATCGCCTTCCAGCCGACGCGGCCCGGGAACGTGCCGTCGCGCAGCTCGACCCGGCGCGGCTCGTCCACGCGGGCGACCAGCGGCAGCTCGACGCGCGTGGTGGTCAGGCCGCCCTGGCCCTCCGGGTGCGTGATCGTCGGCGCGGCAGCCGGTCGCAGAGCGACACGTCTGCCGTCGACGGTGAGCACGAGCCGGCGCTCCACCTCGGCCTGCTTGCGCGCCAGCAGCGTCGCGTCGGACGTGCCCCGCTGCTGGAAGGTCGGGATCTCGGCCTCGTCGAGGATGTAGCGCACGTCGACGCGGTCCGAGGACACCGAGACCTGGCTGAGCTGGTTGACGGTGAAGTTGCCGAGCGGGTGCGCGCTCGCCGCGGCGGGGAGCACGGCGAGCGCGACCACGGCGGCCACGAGGATGCGGATCATCGGTCCTCCAGCGCCGCACGGGCGCGGTTCGCGTGCAGGGGATAGGCGTCGAGGCCGTGCTTCAGCGCCAGGCGCAGGTTCCGGCGGCCCTCGGCGGTGTCGCCGGCGGCGATCCCGGCGTGGTAGCGGAAGGTCGGGTCGAGCGAGCCGAGCTTCAGCGCGCGGCGTGCCCAGCGCAGACCGGCCTCGGGCCGGCCGGCGCGGGTGAGGGCCCAGCCGAGCGCGTCGGCCGAGCGCACGCTCGGCGCATCCGCCCACGCCTGCCTCGCGAGCTTCAGCGCTTGCCTCGGGTCGCCGTGGTCGGCCGCGAACCGCGCGAACTCCACGTCGCTGTTCACGCCCGCCTCGGCGAGCAGCGCCCGCTGCGCGTCGACGAGCGCGAGGTCGCGCCGTCCGGCCACGCGACGGCCCGCCGCCAGCTCCGCCTCGCCGAGCTCGATCGCGTACTCGGGCAACGGGAGCAGCGTCGTGACCTTCTTCCAGCCTGCGATCGCGCCCGTGAGGTCGCCGCGCGCTGCGGTCAGGCGCGCCCGCCCGGCGAGGGCGGGCACATAGCCGGGCACCGAGGCCAGCGCCGCGCCGTATGCGCGGCGGGCCATGGCAAGCCGGCCGCGGGCGAGCTCGAGGTCGCCCAGGAGCGTCTGGACGTAGGCGACGTTCTCGCTCGCGCCGCCGCCGGCCGAGACGGCGCGCGCCATCGCCTCGGCCGCCCCGGCGAGGTCGCCGTGCAGCTCGCGGATGTACGACACGCGGGCGTACGCCGGGAGCGACGGCCTGCGATCGATGAACTGCTGGAGCGTGCGCTCGGCCTCGCCGTAGCGGCCCAGCTCGACGAGCGCGTCGACCAGGACGGGGAACGGTCCGAGCAGATCGGGCTCAAGGGCTCGAGCGCGGGTGGCGAGTTGCTCGGCCTTGCGGAAGTCGTGCCGGCCGGCGGCGAGCGTGGCCGCTTCGACCAGCTCGGCCGGATCCTCCGCGCCACGGGCCAGCGCGCGGCTCAGCAGGCCGTCGGCGCGCACATAGAAGCTGGGGTCGCCGGTCTCGCGAACCTTCTGGAGGTACGCGCCGGCAAGCTGCGCCTCGAGCGGCGCCCCGCCGCGCACGGCGGCCTGGAGGCGGGCGATCTCGGCGTCGGTGCTCGCGTCCGGGCGGACGACGCCGTCGAAGGTGGTGGGCGACGCGGGGCGCGGCACGTGCTCGTCGTCGCGGAGCAGCGTGAGGACGGCGAGCGTGCAGGCGAACGCGAGCAGCGTCGCGAGCGCGAGGCGCAGCGGGCGGTGAAAAGTCAGGAGATGAGTCATCGGAGAGGCCCGAGCGGGGCCCGCCGAGTAGGGCGGGCCCCGCAGCGGATGTCAGGGGGTCGGAGGCTGCGGCACGGGGGCGTGCTGCGGCTCGATCCTCTTGATGGTGCTGTTGAACCCGTCGTTGGCCAGCGGCACGTACGGGAACGCCGCGCGGAACGGCTTGTCGTTCTGGTCGACGCCGTCGCCGAGCGGGACGTTCTTCGGCGGCGACAGCAGAGCGCCCGCGATCACGCGGAGCTCGATGTCGACCGCGTCGTCGGCGAGCCGACGGCCGTTCGGGAACCCTGCCACGTCGCCCGCGAGGACGCCGAAGCGATTCGGGTTCGCCGCCGGTGCCACGCCCAGGTTGAGCTTGAGCGTGTCGGCCGCGGCCGGGTTCTTGCCGATCTGCGTCAGACCGGGCACGCCGGTCAGCAGCGCCTGGACGATGTCGGTGCGGTTCGTCTCCTGGACCCCCAGACCGAACAGCGCGTTCAGAAGGCGCGCCGGCTCGGGGTTGAGAGCGAACTTGCCGAAGTTCTTCGCGTCGTTCGCGGGAGACGTGCGGTTGAACTTGTCCTTCTGACCGATCGGGATGATCACCTCGTTGATCAGCGGGTTGCCGAGTCGCGAGACCTGGACCCACTTGTCATGGCGACGGCCCTTGCCGCGCACCGAGTAGCTCCGGCGCTCGGTCGTGGACCACACGCCGACCACGGCGTTCTTGGCGTTCATGCCGGAGACCTGCTTGCCGTCGCGCGTGACCTCGCGCTCGGGCACCTGCAGGACGAACGACTTGGTGTTGTAGCCCGCGACGTCGTCCTTGCCGCCGCCCTGGTTGCCGAGGCCGATGTTCGGCCGGCCGGGCTTGTCGATGTTGATGCCGTCGAACACCGCGCCGAGGTCCACGAAGAACGCGTCGTCGGCCGGAGTCACGATGGTCTTGCCGCCGCCCTTCAGCGGGGTGACGCCGCCCGCCTCGACCGCTGCGAAGTTCGGCATCGTCTTCGGCCCGATGTTGTCGGGCACGACCGGCGCGTTGTCGGCGATCCGCCGGCTCTTGATCACCTTGCCGCTCGAGTTGTACTCCTCCTTGTAGAGGTCGTACGTCTGGACCAGGTTGAGGTCGGGATCGTTGACCGTGTCGACGGTCGGAGCGGCATAGAGGAACGAGTTCGGGTTGCGGAACCGGGTGTTGAAGTCCCAGCGGTACGCAACGTCCTCGACGCCGTCGCCCGAGTTGTCGATCTTGACGTAGTACCTGGCGTCCTCGTCCAGCGGGTAGAAGTTCGGACCGCCGGCCGGATCCGCGAGCGGGATCCAGTTCGAGACGATCGTCAGGCTGCCCGGAGCGTCCGGGGCCGTGAACGCGTACACGTCGGTGTTGTCGGCCGTCGGATCCTTGAGGATCTTGGGTGCTTCGCGGTGACTCGAGCCGAAGACGCCCGAGACGGCGAACGAGCCCGCTATCAGCGCGGCGGCCGACGCCGCACCGAGGGCTTTGGATCTGCGCATGCGCGCTCCTTGGGAGAGGGGTACGAACGAACCGATCGCCTCTACGCCCTCCGCAAACGCCCGGATGACCGACGGCATCGCAATTGCAAGTCACTTGCGGCAAATCCACCTTTCGGACGATGCCGTGTTCACCCCTCCGGGCGATGGCCGCGGCCGTGGAGCGGCGGAGCATCCGCCCTATGCACCGCCTGCCCCTCGTGTACACCGCTGCCTACGCGGCGTCCGGCGACCGCGTCGTGGCCGAGCAGGTCGCGGAGCGCGTGATGCTGGCGGCGTCGGAGACCGACGGGAAGACGCTCGCCGAGCGGGCCGTCCTGCTCGCGCTGCGGGCGGCGCCGGGCGGCGCGTTCGCCCCGATGCGCGCCGAGGATCGCGAGGTCGTCGCGCTCGCCCGCCTCACCGGCGCGACGACCGGACGGGTGGCCACGCGTGCTCGGCATCAGCCAGGAGGAGGTCCGCGCGCGGATGCGGGACGGGCTGCGGGCGGTGCTCAGCGCAGGTGCCGCGCCGCGAAAGCCGCCGCCTCTGCGCGGTTCCGGATCCGCAGCTTCTCCAGGACGTGCCTGACGTGCGTCTTCACCGTCGGCTCGCTGATCACCAGCCGCTCGGCGATCTCGCGGTTGCGCAGGCCCTCGGCGAGCAGCGCGAGCACCTCGCGCTCGCGGTCGCTCAGGCGCGCCAGCGGATCCTCCGGCGGCGCCTCGCCGCGCCCCAGTTCGGCGAGCATGCGGCTCGCCATCGCGGGCGCGATCCGCGGCTCGCCGCGCGCGACGGCCAGCACGGCCTCGATCAGCTCGGCCGGCGGCACGTCCTTGGTCTGATAGCCCGCCGCGCCGACCCGCAGCGCGGCGTAGAGGTCGGGCTCCTCCTCGGACACCGTCAGCATCAGCACCTCTGGAGGGGGTTGCATCTCGCGCAGGCGCGCGCAGGCTTCGAGCCCGTCGACGACGGGCATGTTGAGGTCGAGCAGGACGACGTCCGGCCGTCGCCGCTCGGCCAGCGCGAGCGCCTCGCCGCCGTCGGACGCGAGTCCGACGATCTCGATCCGCTCGTCGGCGCCGAGCAGCGCCGCGGTGCCTTCGCGCATGAGGCGATGGTCGTCGGCGAGGAGCACGCGAACCGGCATGGCGAACGCGACGGTAGCGTGTGGCCGTGACCTCGGAGACCTCGCCGGACGTCCAACGCGCCGTCGGTCGCACGGCGCGGGCGCTGGTGAGCGCGGTCACGCTGCCGGAGCTGGCGCAGGGGGCGCTCGAGGAGATGCGCGATGCGCTCGGCCTCGCGATCGCGGCGCTCTACGTCCCGCCCGGCGACGGGCCCGTGCTGGAGCGGGTCGCGGTCACGGCGAGCGCGCCCATCCGCGCGCGCGAGCGGCTGGTGTTCGACGAGGAGGCGTGGCAGCTCGCCGTGCAGGGCGACGCGCCGCTCGTGCTGCACGACCGCGGCGAGTGGCTGCTGGAGCACCCGTTCACGCCGCCGGCCGACGCCTGGCTCGTGCTCCCGCTCGGCACCGGCACGCGCCGGCTCGGCGCGGTGATCGGCGGCGCCGAGTCGTTGCCGTCGGTCGACTCGGGCGCCGCCGCGGTGCTGCGCCTGCTCGGCGATCTGCTGGGCGCCGGCATCGCCGCCGCCCAGCTCCGGCAGGAGCTCCAGCGGACCGCGCTCGACCGCGAGCGGATGCGGCTCGCCGCGGAGGTGCACGACGGCCTCGCGCAGGACCTCGCGCTCGCCATGCGCGAGCTGGCGCTGCTCGACTCCGGCGACGAGGCCAGCCGGGAGCGCCTGCGGGCCGCCGTGACCTCCGCCCACGGGACCGTCCGCTCGCGGCTGAAGGGGATGATCGTCAGCCCGGGCCTCGGCGGTCTGCGGCCGGCGCTCGAGGACCTGTGCACGCGCTTCTCGCATCGCGGAGTGCAGATCGAGCTGCGCGGCGACGAGCGGCTTCCCGAGGTCTCGCCCGACGTCGCGGTCGTCGCCCTGCGCGTCGTCTCCGAGGCGCTGACCAACGTCGAGCGCCACGCGCGCGCGGCCCACGTCGTGCTCGAGGCGCGCGCTGCGAACGGACGGCTCGCGCTCGTGGTCTCCGACGACGGGCCCGGGTTCGCCTCCGTCGCCGGGCCGTCTGAGGGACACTTCGGCCTGCTGTTGATGCGCGAGCGCGCGCAGGCCGTGGGCGCCGAGCTGGCGGTCGACAGCACGCCCGGCCGCGGCACCCGCGTCGCGCTGAGCCTCCCGACATGACGAACCTCGCCGAACACCTCGAAGCGGAAGCCTGTCCGCACCTGGCGGTCTTCCTGCGCAGCATCGACGAGCTGCCCGGCGTGCTGGTCTCCTTCTACTCGCTCGGGCTCCGGCGCGGCGCCTGGCTCGCGCACCGCGCGCTGCCCGGCGACGGCGACCGCGAGCGCGAGCTGCTCACCGAGGCCGGGCTCGACGTCGCCGAGCTCGAGGCCGACGGCCGCATGGTCGTCGTGGAGATGGACTACGACGCCCCGGCCGAGGGATCGGCCGAGCCGTGGCGCGAGGCGCTCGAGGCCGCCCTCGAGCGCGGCTTCACCGGCCTCTGGTACGGGCGCGCGCCGGTGCCTGCCGAGCACGTCGACGGCATGCTCGCGGTCGAGCGGGAGTGGCACCGGATGTCACGCGGCCGGCCGGTGGTGACGATCTGCCCGTTCATCGCCGGCGACGCGGACGCCAGGTCGCCGAGATGCACACCGCCGTCATCCGCGTGGGCTAGCGGCCATCACGTGAATCAGGCCGCTGCAACCGCCTGCTCACGAGCCTTCGCCTCGTCGTTCAGCCTCACGAGCCAGTCGAACGACTGGCGCTTCCACCCTGAGCCCCCTGCGCGGACCTCGCTCGGCGGCTCGTTGGCCTCGATGCAGGAAGACGTTGTCGACGACCGCGCACGCGGACGACGTTTCCGGTGCGCAGCGTGATGTCGACGGCCGAGACGCCGTCGGCAGCGATGCCCTCGATGCTGACGTCGTCTCCACGAGTGCTCATCCATGGTCGACGACCCCCTGCTCCGCGATTGCCGCCGTCGACGCGCCGTTGGCGAATCTCCTCTCGTGCGTTGCACACCATGCCGCCCACCGGCGCCCTCGCGCCTTCCATGAGCCAGCCCGGCCTGCCGACCTTGGGCTGTACTCGTCGTCGGTCGAGTGTCGGCGACGCCGTCACGCCAACAGCGGTCGCTGATCGTCACCTCACGTGCGATATCGTCGCCCGCGGCGTTACGCGTGCGGTGCGACCGACGCTGTGACTTGTAGACCGCCTCGGTCACAACGTGCCCGGCGCGGACGTGCCGTCGCCCTATATCACGCCAGCGTCGCGCTGTCGGTACGGCTAGGCGCAGTCGCCGCTGCGATAACGGTCGGCGTCGGTAATGTCGCTACGCCTTCCGCGACCCTGACGTGTGCGTTGACCGCATTCAGACCGCCTGCGACACTCGCTCCCGCTCGCGTCGAGCGACGTAGTCCGGTCCACGCACTCGATCCGCCGACAACTCAAACATGTCTGCCGCCGATTGTAGACGATCGCCGTCGCCGTCGCGGGACCGGCGCGATCGCCGTACCGCCGGCGCTGCCGTCTTAGTCCGCTGTACCCTAACCCAACGGTGGGCATCGTCGCATATGTCGCTCAGAAGGCGCTCGGCTGGTCGCAGACGTGGTGCCGTCGACCATGCCGTCGTTCCAGTGCGTGCCGTACGTGTATCCCGTCGTCGGTAGACGCGAATCAACCTGACTCGCCGTCTGAGCTGTCGCCTGCGCTGGCGGCGAACACGCCGCCGCGAGCAAGCGCGACCAGACAGCCGCGTCGTCGGCCCTGCGTCCTCACGCGAACCCAACTTGGTCGCGGGCGGTGAACTCTGATGCCACCGTCCACGTCTCCTCTACTGAGTATCTCGGTTCCGCTCTAGAGATCGCGGAACGTCGCCAGCACGGCCTCGACGATCTGGGGCTCGTGCGGGTAGGCGATCTGCTCGAGCGGCTTCGAGTACGGCATCGGCAGGTCGGCGCCGGTCACGCGCGCGATCGGCGCGTCGAGGTCGTCGAACGCCTGCTCCTGGATCAGCGCCGCGAGGTTCGCGCCGACGCCGCCGTGCGGCCAGCCCTCCTCGACGATGACCGCGCGGTTGGTCTTGGCCACCGACTCGAGGATCGTGTCGAGGTCGAGCGGGCGCAGCGTGCGCGGGTCGATCACCTCGGCCTCGATCTCGTGCTCCTTGGCCAGGATGTCGGCCGCCTTCTGCGGCCGTGACCGCCATCCGCGAGATGCCGACGATCGTCACGTCCGATCCCTTCGCGCCGGATCGCGGCCTGGCCGAACGGCATGACGTGGTCGTCGTCGTCGGGCACGTCGCCGCGCTGGCCGTAGAGGTACTCGTGCTCGATGAAGACGACCGGGTTGTCGTCGCGGATCGCCGCCTTCAGCAGGCCCTTGGCGTCGGCCGGCGGTGGAGGGCACGGCGAGCAGCATCCCCGGCACGTGCAGGTAGAGCGCCTCCAGGCAGTGCGAGTGCGTCGGGCCGAGCTGGTGGCCGGCGCCCTGCGGCATCCGCACCACCATCGGCACCTTCGCCTGGCCGCCGAACATGTAGTGGATCGTCGCCATGTGGTTGACGATCTGGTCCATCGCCAGCAGCGAGAAGTTGATCGTCATCAGCTCGACGACCGGCCGCAGCCCGGTCATCGCGGCGCCGACGCCCATGCCGACGATCGTGTTCTCGGAGATCGGCGTGTCGCGCACGCGCTTCTCGCCGAACTCCTCCAGCAGGCCGGCGGTGACCTTGAAGGCGCCGTTGAAGACGCCGATGTCCTCGCCCATCAGGAACACGCGCTCGTCGCGCTGCATCTCCTCGCGCAGCGCCTGGTTGAGCGCCTCGCGGTAGCGGACGACGCTCATTCGTCGACGTCCTCCTCGGCCGGCCGCCTCGACCGCCTCGTGGTAGTGGTCGGTCGGCCCGCGCTCCGCCTCGGCGAGCGACCGCTCGTCCTCGCCGCGGTGCACGCCGGCCGAGCGCTCGTCGACCGAGTACCAGCCCTGCACCTGGTCGCCGAGCACGTAGATGTGGTCGTAGAGCGACTCGGGCGCCGGGAACGCCGGCCTTGTCGGCGAACGCGACCGCCTCGTCGACCCGCGCGACCGCCGCCTCGTCGAGCTGCTTCGGCTCGCCCTGCTCGACCACGCCCTCGCTCAGCAGCCGCTCGGCGAACGTGTTGATCGGGTCGCGCTTGCGCCACTCCGCGACCTGCTCCTTGGTGCGGTACTCCTCGGGGTCGGCCATCGAGTGCCCGCGGAAGCGGTAGGTGACGGCCTCGACGAGGATCGGCTGCCGGTCCTCGCGCGCGCGCCGGATCGCCTCGCGCATCACGTCGTAGGTCGTCGACCACGTCCATGCCGTCGCAGCGCATGCCCGGGACGCCGAAGCCGTCGCCGCGCCGGTGCAGGTCGGTGACTGCGCGGAGTGGCGCTCGATCGCCGTGCCCATGCCGAACTGGTTGTTGGTGACCATGAAGACCACCGGCAGCTTCCACAGCGCGGCGAGGTTGAGCGTCTCGCCGAACGTGCCCTGGTTGGCGGCGCCGTCGCCGAACACGCACAGCGTGACCTCGTCGAGCCCCTGGTAGTCGGAGGCGAGCGCCATGCCGGCGGCCAGCGGCAGGTTGCCGCCGACGATCCCGTAGCCGCCCATGAAGCGGTTCTCGAGGTCGAACATGTGCATCGAGCCGCCGCGGCCGTGCGAGACGCCGTCCTCGCGGCCGAACAGCTCGGCCATCACGCGGTCGGGTCCGAGCCGCGCGCGAGCGCGTGGCCGTGCGAGCGGTAGGTCGAGATCAGGTAGTCCTCGTCGCGCAGCGCCCGGCAGGCGCCGACGATCGTCGCCTCCTCGCCGATCGCCAGGTGCAGGAAGCCGCCGACCTTGGCCTTCGCGTACATCTCGCCCGCGCGCTCCTCGAAGCGGCGGATGAGCATCATCGTCTCCAGCCACTCCCTCGCCGCGTCGCGGTCGGGGAGGTCCTCTACGCCCGCCTCCTGGGTGACGTCGGCCACGGGCGGGACAGTAGCGAAGGGAACTATTCCGGCGGACGGCCGTTCTCGGCGGGCTGGAAGTAGATCAGCCGCTCGATGACCGTGCCGAGCGGGGGCCCGCTGTCCAGGAGCTCGATCAGCTCGGGATCGCGCTTGCCGGCGCCGCGTTCGAGCTCGTCGAGGACCTCGGGATCGCGGGCGATCGCGCGGGCGAGGGCGGGCCACTGCTCGCGCAGCACCAGCCACTTCGCCAGGTGCGCGGGGTTGAGGACCGGGACGCCGCCGAACATGTGTCTGGCGCGGGCGATCTCGGTCATCAGCTGCGCGTGATTGAAGCTCCGCTTGGCCTCGCGCGGCAGCGTCGGCGGGTTCTCGACGATGAACGACTCGACGGCCCGGAACTCCTCGCTGTCCAGGAACGAGCTCGACACGAGGTCGGAGATCAGCTACCGGTTCGCGGTCTTCGCCACGACCTCGTGCTCGATCTCCTCCGGCGTGAGCTGCTGGCCCTTGAGCTGCTCGATCTGCTGCTTGAGTCCTCGCGCTTCCTGCGGGCGCGCCGGCGAGGCGACGTCGAACGACCGACAGCCCGACGGCGACGAAGAGCCGCACGATCAGGATGTCGTCGGGCGTCCCGGTCTCCTCCGACTCGGCCACGCCGGGTTCACGATGCCGTACCCGATCAGGCGCGGCGAGCCAGCGACCATGGGCCACCAGCGGAGCCGCTCCACCAGGCGGTTGACCCGGCGGCTCGTGGCGCCTCAGGGCTCTCGGCGGCCGCGGCGGGCGTCGCATGGCGGAGCGACGGACCGTATTCGCGGATCACGCGGCGCATGTCGTCGGGCACGGGCGGCGGGAGCGCGACCTCGAGCTGCACGATCTTGGCCAGGTAGCGCCGCCCGATCTCCTCGGGATCGACCGGCACGTCGGAGGGCATCGACTCCGCGTAGCGGGCTCCCGCCGAGCGCGCGATCGGCTCCATGTCCGCGAGCAGGATGGTCACGACGCCGGGCTGGGCCGAGCAGCTGGCTCGCGACCTGGCACACGTCGAGCGCACGGTCGCTCCCGCAGCGCTCGAGGTCGTCGACGATGATCACCAGCCTGCCCTTGTGCGTCGCGTGCTGGATCAGGCGGCCGAACTGGTGCTTGACCTCGGTCATCGTGCCGCGCGCCGCCGCCGACTGCGGGTCGTCTAGGAAGCGCGCCGCCTCGCGGGCGCTGGCGAACACCCGGCGCGCGACGAAGAACCCGAAGAAGCCGCGCCGAGGACGCCGGCGCCGGAGGCCGCGCGCTCCTCGCCGCCGAAGATCGACGCGGTCGACTCGCCAGGGGCGAGCAGCGCGACGAGCAGGCCGGCCAGCGCGCTGATGAGCGCGATCGCCACGGTCTGGCGCGAGCGTTCGCTGGGCTGGTGCATCGCGCTCGGCAGCGGCGACACCAGGCGCCGCCACCAGTGGCGGTTGCGATCGGCCGCGCGCACGACCGACGCCGCGAGGGCCGCGCCGAGGTGCGGCGCGTCGTCGTGCTCCCAGGTGTCGAACCAGACGACGAGTCGCGGGTCGTCGCCGCCGCGGTTGCGGACCCGCCGCTCGAGCATCGTCTGGAGCATGCAGCCGAGCGAGCTCTTGCCGCCGCCCCAGGGCGCGCTGACGGCGATGGTCAGCGGCGTCGCCGTCCCGTCGTCGTCGACGATCAGCGTCAGCGCGTTCGCGAACTCGGCGAAGCCGGAGCGATCCAGCGCGGGATCGCCGACCGGGGCATCGGCGAGCGCTGCACCCGCCGCCCGCGGGCGCGGCGTCGACCTCAGGTGCGATGGGTGCGGTCGGTCGCGGCATGACCGCTCCAGGCTGTGACGACCGTCTCCGGCCCGGCCGCTCATGTCAAGCTCACTGGTGAGTGTCGTAGCGCCGCCAGTGGGCGAGGAACTCGCTCGGCCTCCATCCCGGCGAGGTCCGCTCTCAGCGCGCGCGCGAGCCGGCCGGTCTGCGCGGGCGTGGTGTCCCAGAACAGCACGACCTCGCCGGAGTCGATCTCGACGACCTCGATGTGGTCGACCGTCGCCGGGCGAGCGCAGCAGCGCCGGCCCGCGGCCGCCGCGGCGCACGATCAGCTCGTAGGCGCGGTTGGCCTTCACGCCGGCACCTCGATCACCTCGCCGGCCGCCGTGACCACGGCGGGCATGTCGGTCACGCCCGCCGCGCGCGCCTCGCCGGTCGCCGCCTCGAGCCGCTCGCGCGTGCCGCGCAGCTCGGCGCCCTTGATCACCGCCAGCGGGTGCATCTCGCACGCGGCGGCGGCGATCAGCACGTTGTCGCGCTCGGACAGGTCGCGCCCGGCGGCGAACGCCTGGCGGAAGGCGGCGAGGCTGAACGCGACGGCGCGGCCGATCTGCTTCGCGTAGGTGGCGGCCAGCATCGCCCACTCGCTGTCGGACGGGAACGGCTCGGGCCAACGCAGCGCCTGCACGCCCTGAGCGCGCGGCGCGCGCGCTCGACGTCCTCGCGGTAGGCCGCGACCTCCTCGGCGCAGCGGAACGGCCCCGGCTCGCCGAGCCGCACCGGCACCCACTCGGGCACCTCGCCGAGCGCGTGGATCGACGCGCTCGGCGGCGAGATACGCCAGCGGTGACGCGAGGTCGAAGTAGAAGCGGGCTGCTCAGCCGTGGATGAGCCAGCCATCGGCGGCACGGGCGGCCTCCATCACCGCCTCCGACAGCGTCGGGTGGCCGTGGATGATCCGCGCGACCTCGGGGTAGCCGCCCTCGAGCGCCTTCGCGTTCACGAGCTCCTGGATCAGCTCGGTCGCGCGCGAGCCGACGATGTGCCCGCCGACCATCTCGCCGTACTTCTTGTCGCCGATGATCTTGATGACGCCGCTGCGGTCGCCGTAGACGGTGCCGGCGCCGACGGCGCCGTACTGGACCTTGCCGACCGACGACGTCGAGGCCCTGCTCGCGCGCCTGCTCCTCGGTCAGCCCGAAGGAGCCGACGTTCGGCGTGCAGAACGTCGCGCGCGGGATGTCGATGTACTCGATCGGGTGCGTCTCCAGGCCGGCGGCGTCCTCGACGGCGATGATGCCCTCGTCGGACGCCTTGTGCGCGAGCGCCGGCCCGAGCACGAGGTCGCCGATCGCGTAGACGCCCTTGACCGAGGTGCGCAGCGCGCCGTCGACCTCGATCAGGCCCGTGTCGTCGAGCTTCACGCCCGCCTCGTCGAGCCCGAGCCCCTCGACGTCGGGCCCGCGGCCGGCGGCGATGATGAACCACTCGACCTCGTCGCTCTGGTCGCCGAACGAGAACGTGACCTTGTCGTCGTGAGCCCTGGACGTTCTCCACCAGCGTGCCGGTGTGGATCTTGATGTTCTGCTTGGCGAGCGAGCGGCCGGCGACCTTGGAGATGTCGGCGTCCTCGGTCGGCAGCACGCGGTCGAGCGCCTCGAACAGCAGCACCTCGGTGCCGAGCCGGCCGTACGCGGAGGCGATCTCGGCGCCCGAGGCGCCGGCGCCGACGACGGCGATCTTCCCGGGCAGCTCGGCGAGCGCCCACGCCTCCTCGGTGCCGATCACGCGGCCGCCGAACTGCGTGCCGGGGATCGGCTTGGGGACCGAGCCGGTGGCGAGGATCACGCACTTGGTCGCCTCGATCTCGGTGCCGTCGAAGTTGCCGCCGACCTTGACGTTGCCGTCGGCGGTGACGCGACCCGAAGCCCTCGATGTAGTCGATCTTGTTCTTCTTGAACAGGCCGGAGACGCCGCCGGTCAGCGTCTTGATCGACCTTCTCGCGGCGCGCGCAGACCGCGCCGAAGTCGACGCTCGCGGCCGTCGACGTCGATGCCGAACTCGTCCGCCTCGTCGATCTCGGTGAGGATGTCGGCCATGCGCAGGACCGCCTTCGCCGGGATGCACGCGTAGTTCAGGCAGCGGCCGCCGACCGTGTCCTTCTCGATCACGGCGGTCTTCATCCCGAGCTGGGCGGCGCGGATCGCGGCGACGTAGCCGCCGGGCCCGGAGCCGATGACGATGCAGTCGTAGGAGGATTCGGGCATGGGCGCCGCAGGCTAGCGGAGGCGCTCTTTCAGCGCGTCCGGGAGCGGGACCGTCCGGCCGCTCTCGCGGTGGGTGTGCGCCCAGCTCATCCGCCCGGCCGCTTCGGCATCTGGAGCCGCGCCATCGCCCGCACGAGCTTCCAGAACAGCACGCCCGCCCGGCCAGGATGGCGAGGACGTAGAGGACGCCCAGCACGTTGCCGGCGAACATCAGCGACACCGCGGCGAAGACGAGCGTCAGGCCGAGGAAGAACTCGAAGCCGAGCACCGCCCAGTACTGCGCCTTCCACATCCCGGCCGCCGCCACGAACATGACCGCGGCGAAGACAGCAGGCCCCGGCGTCCGCGTCGCCGTCGGCCACGCGCCTGCGCGACCGAGCAGCAGTCCGAGCACGGCGGCGACGATCGCCGCCACGGTGACCGCCCCCGGCCGCTCGCCGGGCTTCAACGGCTCGAGCGAGGCGCGCACGGCGTCGTCGCGCTCGCGCGACGGGCGTAGCCGCGGCGCATCCGGTCGTCCGGCTCAGCGACCTCCGCGAGCTCGCGCGCCGCGGCCTCGGGGTCGTCCGCCTCGGCGATCGCGCGCACGACGACGATCCGCTCGCGCCGCGCTCGACGACCGCGGAGACGTTGCCCGCGTCGAGGCCGCCGATCGCGAACCACGGCTTGGTCACCGTGCGCGCCGCGTACGCGACGTACTCGAGCCCGGCGGCCGGGCGGCCCGGCTTGGTCGGCGTCTCCCACACCGGGCCGACGGCGAGGTAGTCGACGTCCGGGTCGGCCTGGGCGGCGTCGGCCTGGTCCGGCGCGTGCGTGGAGCGGCCGACGATCCGGTCGGGCCCCACCATCGCGCGCGCCTCGGCCGGCGACATGTCGTCCTGGCCGACGTGCACGCCGTCGGCGCCGCACGCCTCCACGAGGTCGGGCCGGTCGTTGAGGATGAAGAGCGCGCCCGAGCTCGCGGAACGCGCTGCGCGGCGGCGACGAGCCCGTCGTCGTCGAGCGTCTTGTCGCGCAGCTGGACGAGGTCGACGCCGCCGCGCACCGCGGCGGCCAGCCACTCGCGCGGCCGGGCGTCGCAGACGAGGTAGAGGCGGGCGGTCCCGACGCGCTCGCGAGGGCTCATCAGGGGCTACCATGTAAGCACTACGGGAGCCCGCAACTAACCGGGCTGAGAGGGCGGCAGTGGGCCGCCGACCGTCGAACCTGATCCGGGTAGTGCCGGCGTAGGGAGGGAATGTCCAGCAGTGGCCTCCAGCACGTATGACCTCGCCGTCGCCGGCGGCGGGGCGATCGGCCTCGCCTGCGCGTGGCGCGCGGCCGGTCGCGGGCTGCGCACGGTCGTGCTCGACGCCGGCGACCCCGGCGCCTGGCAGGTCGCCGCCGGGATGCTCGCGCCGGTCGCCGAGGCGCAGTTCGGCGACGCCGCGGCGGTCGAGCTCGGGCTGCGCGCGCGCACGCGGCTTCAGGACTTCTGCGACGAGCTGGGCGAGGACGTCGGCCTATCGCACGAGCGGCACGCTGCTCGTGGCGCGCGATCGCGACGAGGCCGAGGCGCTCGAGCGCGAGCTCGCCTTCCGGCGCGAGCTCGGGCTCCAGGTCGAGCGGCTGCGGCCGAGCCAGGCGCGCCGCGCCGAGCCGGCGCTGGCGCCGACGGTGCGGCTCGCGCTCGACGTGCCCGGCGACCACTCGGTCGACCCGCGGCGGCTCGTCGCCGCTCTGCGGGCGGCTTCGCGCGCGCCGGCGGCGAATACCGGCGCGGCCGCGTCGTCGCCGCGTTCGACGGCGGCGTCCGGCTCGACACCGGCGACGTCGTGCGAGCCGGCCAGGTCCTGGTCGCCGACCGGCACCGGCGCAGGTCGAAGCGCCCGACCCCGTGCCCGTCCGCCCGGTCAAGGGCCAGGTCCTGCGCCTGCGCGACCCGCGCGGCCCCGGCCTGATCGAGCGCACGATCCGCGGCCCGCAGGCCTACCTCGTCCCGCGCGCCGACGGCGGCTACGTGCTCGGCGCGACGATGGAGGAGCGCGGCTTGGACACGGCGCCCACCGCCGGCGGCGTCTACGAGCTGCTGCGCGACATGAGCGAGGTCGTCCCCGGCGTGCTCGAGCTCGACATCGAGGAGCTGCGCGCCGGGCCTGCGCCCCGCGACGCCGGACAACCTGCCCGCGATCGGCCCCGGCGCGCTCGACGGCCTGATCTGGGCCACCGGCCACTTCCGCAACGGCATCCTGCTCGCGCCGCTCACCGCCGACCTGGTCGCGGCCGCCGCGTGCGGCGAGCCGCTGCCGGACTGGGCCGCGCAGGCCGACCCGCGGCGCTTCGCCGGGGTGCCCGCATGAAGGTCCTGCTCAACGGCGAGGCGGCCGAGCTGGCCGACGGCGCGACGGTGCAGGCCGCGGTCGAGTCGCTCGACCTGCCGGCGGCCGGCCGCGGCGTCGCGGTCGCCGTCGACGCCGAGGTGGTCCCGCGCACGCAGTGGGAGACGCACGAGCTTCACGAAGGCGCGCGGGTCGAGATCCTGCGCGCGATCCAGGGAGGCTGAAGATGGCGACGACCGACGTATCCGCCGATCCGCTGACCATCGCCGGCACCGAGCTGCGCTCGCGGCTGCTGCTCGGCACCGGCGGCTTCCGCTCGCTCGAGACGCTGGCGGCGGCGATCGAGGCGTCGGGCGCCGAGCTCGTGACCGTCGCGCTGCGGCGCATCGATCCCGGCGCGCGCGGCTCGATCGTCGACGTGCTCGACGGCGCCGGCGTGCGCCTGCTGCCCAACACCGCCGGCTGCTTCACCGCCCGCGACGCCGTGCTCACCGCCAAGCTGGCCCGCGAGGCGTTCGAGACCGACTGGGTCAAGCTCGAGGTGATCGGCGACGAGCGCACGCTGCTGCCCGACGCGCCGGCGCTGCTCGAGGCCGCCGAGGAGCTCGTCGACGACGGCTTCACCGTGCTGCCGTACACCAACGACGACCCGATCCTCGCGCGCCGGCTGGAGGACGTCGGCTGCGCCGCGGTGATGCCGCTCGGCTCGCCGATCGGCTCCGGCATGGGCCTGCTCAACACGTACAACCTGCGCCTGATCCGCGAGCGCGCGGAGGTGCCGGTGATCCTCGACGCGGGCGTCGGCACGGCGTCCGACGCCGCGCTGGCGATGGAGCTCGGCTACGACGCCGTGCTGTGCGCGAGCGCGATCTCGCGCGCCGAGGACCCGCTCGGCATGGCGCGCGCGATCCGGCTCGGCACCGAGGGCGGCCGCCTCGCCTACCGCGCCGGCCGCATCCCGCGCCGCCTGTACGCCCAGGCCTCCACGCCCGAAGAGGGCGTCGCGGAGTTCTGACCAGCGCATCCCTACACGCTGCTGGACGTCTTCACCGACACGCCGCTGGCCGGCAACGGCCTCGCGGTCGTCCACGACGCCGACGGCGTCAGCGACGAGGTGATGCTCGCCTTCGCCAAGGAGACGAGCTCTTCGAGACCACCTTCGTGCAGTCCTCGGACGTCGCCGACTACCGCAACAGGATCTGGACCCCGGCAGAGGAGATCCCGTTCGCCGGCCATCCGTCGCTGGGCACCGCCGTGGCCGTGGCGCTGGAGCGCGGGGAGGACGAGGTCGAGTACCGCGAGCAGACGCACGCGGGGATCCAGCCGGTGCGGGTACGGCGCGACGGCGACCGCGCCTACGCGTCGATCCTCCAGGAGCCGGCCGACTTCGGCGAGGAGGTCGATCCGGCCGCGATCCTCGCCGCGGTCGGCCTCGGCCCGGACGATGCGCATCGGTCGCTGGCCCCGCAGCACGTCAGCACCGGCCTCGCCAGCTCATCGCACCGCTCGCGAGCGCCGACGCGGTGCGCCGCGCGCGCAAGGACCAGGCGGCCGTCGCCGGCCTCGCCGACGGCACCTTCAACCTCTATCTCTGCGCGATCGACGGCGACTCGGCGCGGGCGCGGTCGTTCCCGAGCGAGCTCGACGGCGAGGACGCCGCGACCGGCTCGGCGGCCGGGCCGCTGATGGCGTACGCGAACGTGCGGCTCGGCGCGCAGCGGCTCGAGGTGACCCAGGGCGTCGAGATGGGCCGCCCGAGCCGGCTGCTCGCGGAGATGGCGGACGGCCGCGCGCGGGTCGGCGGCGACGTCGTCGTGCTCGTCAGGGGTCCTCCGGCTGCCAGCCGGCGACCGCACGCGAGGTGAAGGTGAGCGCAGCGCGGCCACCGCGATCCCGCTGCCGACGGCGAGCACCTCGGCCGCGCCGAACGCCTCGCCCAGCGGCCGGCGAGCACGTAGCCGATCGGCAGCAGCGCCAGCGAGCCCATCCAGTCGTAGGACGTCACGCGCGAGAGCACGTGCGGCGGCACGCGCTCGGCCAGCGCGGTGTCCACCAGATCCCGAACAGCGCGACGCCCGCCCCCGCCAGCACGAGATCACGACCAGCACCGCCACCGGCAGCCCGAGCGCGAAGGCGCCGAACGGGCGGGCACGGCAGCGCGAGCAGCATGCCGGTGCGCATCGGGTGCCGCGGGCGCCAGCGGAAGCCGATCACCGCGCCGGCGATCGTCCCCGCCCCCATCGCCGAGACGAGGATGCCGTAGACCGCGGCGTGTCGTAGTGCTCGATCGAGACCGTGGGGCCGAGCGTCATCCACGGCCCGAACCCGGTCAGCAGCCCGATCGAGAAGGCCGAGACGATCACCCAGATCCACGGCGCGAGCGCACCTCCGACCAGCCCTCGCGCAGCTCGCGCGAGCACCGTCGTCCGCGCGCGCGCCCGCCGCGCTCGCGCGGCCGCAGGCCCACGATGAACGCGGCGGACACGAGGAACGTCGCGGCGTCGATCGCGAACGCCCAGCCGGCGCCGATGCCGAGCACGAGCGCGGTGGCCAGCGCCGGCCCGGCGAACTCGGCCACCGTCTCGACCGTCCCGACGCCGCCTTGGCCGGCTGGATCTCCTCTCCGGCACGGTCTGCGGGACGAGTCCGGTGCAGGCCGGCCGGAAGAACGCCTCGGCGGTGCCGAACGCCGCCTCGATCAGCGCGATGTGCCAGATCTCGACGTCCCGGTGAAGATCAGCACGGCGAGCAGCGCGTGCAGCGCGAAGCGGATCAGGTCGGTCGCGACCACCACCTTGTGGCGCGGGAGCCGGTCCGCCCACACGCCGCCGATGAGCAGGAAGCCGACGAGCGGCACCGCGTGGCAGGCCAGCACGATCCCGACGTCGCTCGGCGAGCCGAGCTCCGTGACGTACAGCGCGAGCGCGACGAACACGAGCCGGTCGCCGATCGTGCTCGCGCCCTGGCCGCACAGCAAGAGGCGGAAGTCGCGGTGACGGAACACGCCTTCCACGACCCGCCATGATGGCCTGCATGGATGTCGACGAGCTCTTCGACGCCTGGGAGCGAGCGTGGTCGGGCCGCGACCCCGCCGCCTTCGAACCGCTGTGCGCGGACGAGTTCGCCTACGAGGACCCGCTCACGCCCGAGGCGCTCCAGGGCGTCGCCGCGCTCGCCGCCCACGCGCGCCGGCTGTGGGACGCGTTCCCGGACGCGCGGGTGAACACCACCGGCGAGCGCCTGAGCAACGGCCGCTTCGCGTGCGCGCCGTGCAAGGTCCTCGGCACGCACCAGGGCCCGATCGGCGGCGTCACCCGCACCGGCCGCTTCATCGTCGTGCACGCGCTCGTCTACGCCGAGCTGCAGGAGGAGCGGCTGCTGCGCGCGCGCACGTTCTTCGACGTCCACGGCGCCGCGACCGCGCTCGGCGTCCTCCCCGAGCCCGGCACGGTCGGCGAGAAGGCCCTGCTGCTGCTGCGCGGCTTCGGCCTTCGCGCCTAGGACCGGCATCCACGACCATGCACTTTCCGGCGGCTGCCGATCACCGCCTGATGCCACCCGGCGACCGGTCCTTGCCACCCTTACACCTCTTGCTCGCCATGCGACTTCCGCCGCCCCCGGCACCACAGGCGACTGCACATCCTCCGGATGACGGTCCTGACTCCTCGACCGTCATCGTCCCGGTCATGCCGGGTGCACGGTGAGCGTACTGGATCGTGCCCGGCCGCTCGACCGTCGCCGTGAACGTCTCGCCCTTGTCGAACAGCTCCGACTTGAACGCGGCGCCCTACTCGGCGACCGCGTTGTGCTGGATCGAGTCCTCGTTGACCCAGCAGACCTCGTCGCCCGACGTGGGCCGTGGCCTTCTCGGGATCGAACTTCGTGTCGACCATCTTGATCGTCACCGCGCCGCTCGCGCAGCGGCCGAGGACGCCGCACCGCCTCCGTCGTCATCGCCGCCGCAGGCGGCCGCGAACGGCGAGGACGAGAACAGGAATCGCGAGCGGCGCATCGGCGCGGCATTCAATCAGGCGAGCGTCACGGCCACCGGCGGATGGTCCGACAGGCGCCGCGATCGATCACCTGCGCCCTGCCCGCTGCGGGCCGGCCGTCGGTGAACAGGTGGTCGACGTGGTTGCCGCCGAGGTGGACGAGGCCCGCGAACGCGGGCGGGCGCTTGAGGTTGACGTCCCCGCCGAAGACCAGCGGCGCGCCCCAGCGGCGCGCCGCGGCGATCGCGCCCTCGGTGTCGGCCAGCGCGAGCGCCTCCGGGTGGTTCTGCGAGTGCACGTTGACGACCCAGCCGCCGGCCAGCCGCACGCCGTGCACCCAGCGCGCCTCGGGCCGGCGCCGGAGCAGCTCAGCGCGGTGCTCGAGGATCTCGCCGCGCACGAGGATCGCGTTGAGCCGCCGCCGTTGGACTTCAGGATGTCCGGGTTGCGGTCGGAGATCGCAGCGCCGCAGCGGCAGCAGCCAGTTGCGCGAGGTCAGCTGCATCCGCTGCTCGGCGCCGGCGGCCCGCGCGAGCGCCGGCGGGAACCACGGCGGCACCTCCTGCAGCAGCGCGACGTCCCACTCCCAGCCGGCGAGCGCCGCCGCGAACTCGGGCTGCAGCGAGCGGCCGGACGGCGGCACCGAGCGCCCGTGGTAGAGGTTCCAGGTCACGACCCGCACGCGCTGACCCTACCCTGCACTTCCTCGACGGCACCGAGCTCACCCCCGGACAGCTCACCTCGCTGCTCGACCGCGCGCTCGCGCTCAAGAGCGCGCCGGCCGGCTCGCGCGCGCTCGACGGCAGCACCGTGGCGCTGCTGTTCGAGTATCCCTCGACGCGCACGCGCGTCTCGTTCGAGGCCGGCATGGTCGAGCTCGGCGGCCACCCGATGGTGCTGCGCGCGACGAGCTGCAGCTCACGCGCGGCGAGTCGCTGCGCGACACCGCGCTCGTGCTCTCCCGCCACGTCGCCGCGATCGGCCTCCGCACCGGCGACGAGGACCGCTGCGCGGCCTCGCCGAGCACGCCACGGTGCCGGTGGTGAACATGCTCTCGCCGCTCCACCACCCGTGCCAGGCGCTCGCCGACCTGATGACGCTGCGCGAGGCGTTCGGCTCGATCGAGGGCCGCGTGCTGACCTACGTCGGCGACGGCAACAACGTCGCCCGCTCGCTCGCGCTGGTGGCGGCCTGGCGGGCGTTGAGGTGCGCGTGGCGGCGCCCGCCGGGCTTCCAGCTCGAGCCCGACGCGGGGCCGAGCTGTTCGACGACCCGGCGAGGCGGCCGGCGGCGCCGACGCCGTCTACACCGACGTCTGGGTGTCGATGGGCGACGACGAGACGAGGCCGCCGCAGCGCGCGAGGCGCTCGCGCCGTACCGGCTCGACGAGGCGCTGCTCGAGCGCGCGGCGCCGCACGCGATCGCCCTGCACTGCCTGCCCGCGCACCCCGGCGAGGAGATCACCCGAGGGCCTCTACGGCGACCGCCAGCGGATCTGGGACCAGGCCGAGAACCGCCGCCACGCGCAGAAGGCGCTGCTCGAGCTGCTCCTCGTCTAGTGTCGTGAATCCCGTTGATTCGCGGCAGAGGTGGCGATCGATTCGAGGATCTGGTCGGCGGTCTTGGTCCAGACGAACGGTCTGGGGTTGTTGTTCAAGGCGTCGATCGAAGGCGCGGATGTCGGCGTCTAGCTCGACGGACGGAGCGGTGCGTGCTCGCGGCGCAGTTCTTCTTGGTCCGTCAGTTCGGCGAACCAGCGCTCGACGTGATCCAGCGATCAGCCGCTGGTCGGGTGAAGTGCAAGACAAAGCGCGGTGCGCGGCGAGCGACTTCTGGATCGCCGGCGTCTTGTGGGTGGAGGAGTTGTCCAGCACGACGTGGACGTCGAGCTCGCGCTGCAATGTCGCGGTCGATCGTCTGGCAGGAAATCTGCTTGAACTCGATCGGCGCGACGACGCCGCGGGCAGGCCGGCCTGATGACCTCGCCGGTCGCGATGCCCAAAGCCAGCGTCGAGGCTCAAGGCGGTCCCGAGCGTTTGTAGTCGTGGGTGGCGCGCTCGGGCACGCCGGGGAGCATCGGCAGGATCGGCGCGGTTCGGTCGAGCGCCTGGATCTGGACTTCTCGTCCACGCAGAGCACGACGGCGCGTTCGGGCGGGTCGAGATAGAGCCCGACGACATCGCGGACCTTCTCGATAAACAGCGGGTCGCGCGAGAGCTTCCAGGCGTCTTGGCGGTGCGGCTGGAGCCCGAACGCCTTCCAGATCCGGTGCACGGCTTATGTGTCAGTCCGACCTGGCTGCCATCGAGCGCGTCGACCAATGCGTCGCGTCGCGCGGCGTGCTCAAAAGCGTCCTGACGATCACCTCCTCGACCTTGGCGTCGGTGATTCGCCGCGGCTGCCCGGGTCGGGCTCATTGGTCAACCCATCCAAGCGATGCTCGCCGAAGCGATTGCGCCAGCGCCGCGCGGTCGAGACATCGACCCCGAGTCGCTTGGCGATCTGCGTGTCGTCGAGACCATTGGCCGCGGCCAGCACCATCCGCGAGCGCCGCCAGCGCCTGAGCGCTCGGGCACCGCCGCGACCATGACTCCATCTGCTCGCGCTCAGCCTCGCTGAGCTCAACCACCACTGGACGAGGATCAGGCACACACCGCCGAGATCCCGCTACAGCGGGAATCACGCATCAGGACACTAGGACGTCAGGGTAGCGCGATCGCCGTCAGTGCGTCGAGGACGACGCAAACGCTCGCGCTTAACGCGCTCGTCCTCACGCGCGAGCGGATCCAGGAGGTGCTCGACGACGCGGTCGAGCGCGGGCGGATGACGCGCGACGACGCCGAGCGAGCTCTTCGGCGGAGCTCGTCCGCGCGGCACGCGCCGGCCGACCGCCGCCGCGCGCCGGGTCACCGGCCTCAGGTCCCCGTCTTCCCGATCGCCGACTACGAGGACCTGACCGCCGCGCAGGTGGCCGAGCAGCTCGACGCGTCTCACGTCGCCCAGCTGCGCCGGTCGCGACCACGAGCGCCGCAACGCGAACCGCAAGTCCGTGCTCGCGGCGGTCGAGCGTAAGCTACCCTAGAGGCGCCCAGCACCGCTTCCCAGATCCGCCCGTCGCGCGGCGACGAGCTCGAGCTGACGATCGACTCGCTCGCCCACGGTGGCAACGGCGTCGCTCGCAACGACGGCTACGTGGTGTTCGTGGCCGGCGCCGTGCCCGGCGATCGCGTGCGCGCGGTCGTCGGCAAGGCCGAGGCGCTACGCCGAGGCGCGGGCGGTCGAGGTCCTCACGCCGTCGCCCGACCGCATCGCGCCGTCGCCGACCACCCGGCGCGCCGTGGCAGGTGCTGCCGTACGAGCGCCAGCTCGAGATCAAGGCGGACCAGGTGCGCGAGGCGCTCGAGGGATCGGCAGCCTGAGGACTTCGAGCTCGAACCGATCGTCCCGGCCGTCGAGCAGTGGCGCTACCGCAACAAGCTCGAGTACTCGTTCGGACCGGCGACGCGGCGAGCTCGTGCTCGGCTTCCACGCTCCCGGCCGCTGGACGAGTCCTCCGATGGACGACTGCCTGCTCGCCTCCGAGCGCTCGAACGCGGTGCGCCGCGCGGTGCTGGCGTGGGCGCGCGCGCAGGACCTGTGCGCGTGGGACCGCCGCGAGCAGTTCGGCCTGCTGCGCAACCTGGTGATCCGCGAGGGCCGGCGGACGGGCGAGCTCCAGGTGCGGCTCGTCACCTCGCCGGGGAGATCGACTGACTCGCTGACCGAGGCGGTCGCGCTGCGACGGCCTGTCTGGACGCGCCAGGACCAGCTCGGCGAGACGCACTGGGCGGCGAGACGGTCCTGCTCAACGGCACGCCCCAGCTGCGCGAGCGGCTGGGCGGCTCGACTTCCTGATCAGCCCCGAGGCGTTCTTCCAGACCAACAGCGAGATGGCCGAGCAGCTCTACGAGGTCGCGGCCGAGTTCGCCCAGCTGCGCGGCCACGAGCGCGTCTTCGACCTCTACTGCGGCATCGGCACGATCGGCTCTCGCTCGCCGCGCGGGCGCGCGAGGTGGTCGGCGTCGAGATCGTCGAGCCCGCCCTGGCCGACGCGATCGAGAACGCCTGCATCAACGACATCGTCAACGCCCGCTTCTACGCGGGCGACATCCGGCTCGCGATGCGCGACTGTCGAGCAGGCCGGCCGGCCGAACGTCGCGGTGTCGACCCGCCGCGCGCCGGGCTGTCGCAGAAGGTCGTCCGCCGCATCCTCGAGGCGCAGCCCTCGCGGATCGTCTACGTCTCCTGCAACCCGACCACGCTGGCGCCGAACGCGGCGCAGATGGTCGAGGCCGGCTACCGGCTCGTCCGTGTCCGTCCCGTGGACATGTTCCCGCAGACGCCGCACATCGAGTCCGTGGCGCTGCTCGAGCGCGGCTGAAAGCCACCGGTGCGGGCATCAGAGCGGTCATGACCGGCTCCTGCTCGCCCTCACCTGCGTCCTCGCCCTATCGCCGGCCGGCTGGGCCGATGACGGCGGCGGAGGCGAGGAGGACCCGCGCGGCGCTCGACGCCGCGGCCAGGAAGACCAGGCCGCCGAGTCGACCCGCCAGGAGTTCACGATGGAAGTAAAGGCCAGCGACGGCGAGTTCAGCGCGAGCGGCGAGGCCACGCTCAGCGCCGACGACTCGCGGCCACATGACCTTCGAGGGCGACGGCGGCCTCGACGGCGGCTTCGAGGCGATCCTGATCGACGGCATCATGTACATGAAGGGCGACGGCTGCCGCTGCCGGAGGGCAAGGAGTGGCTGGAGACGCAGGATCCGCCGACGAGCACGATGTCGCCGTCGGAGTTCGTCGAGTTCCTGCGCGACTCCGGGGACGTCGAGAACGAGGGGACGGAGGAGATCCGCGGCCAGCAGACGACGCACTACAGCGGTCCGCTCGACATGCAAGATCGCCGAGGAGGCGGCTCGGAGCTCGTCCAGGGCCTCAACCGGCAGCCGCACGTCGAGGAGATGGAGACCATGGATCGACATCTGGGTCGGTTAGAACGGCCTGCCGGCGCGGATGGAGCTCGAGGCAAAGCCGCCCGACGGTCAGGACGGCCACCTGAAGATGACGACCGACATCCTCGAGTACAACGTCCAGGTCGACGTCGAGGCTCCGCCGCCGTCGACGGTCGCCGGCGGCTAGGCGGCCGAGCGAACCTGGGCCGTCGAACGCGGCGAGCGTGCCGGCGAGCAGCCGTACACGTCCACGCTGACGGCCATGCCGCAGTGCGAGGCGCGGATCTCGACGAGCTCGTCGGCGGCGCCGTCCAGGCACGCGCGCCAGTCGACGATGCCGTCGGAGCGCGAGTAGACCCACACGTAGCGCACGCCCGGCGGGAATCGCGAGCAGGTCGGCGCGGAACGGCTCGCAGCAGGCGCCGCGCAGGCAGCTCAGCGGAACAGGCCCGGCACGCGGCCGGTGCCGAGCGCGCCCACGAGGCCGACCTGGAGCAGCACGAGCGGGTGCACGCGCAGCATCGACGACGGTCGGCGCGCCGAGCCCGACGATGCCGGACACGAGGTCGGGCCGGCGGTAGGCGACCACGCGTGCCAGCACGCCGCCGCGGCTCTGGCCGATGATCGCGACCTTGCCGCCGGTGCGCTCGGCCAGCGCCTCGAGCCGCTCCTCGATCCGCTGGCAGGCGTCCTGCGAGCAGCCGACGTTGGCGCGGATGCCCGCCCGGCGCGTCCAGTAGCCGTTGGCGCGCAGCCACTTCGCCATCGTCGCCAGCGTGCCGTCGCCGGCCATGAAGCCCGGCACGAGCAGCACCGCGCGGCCGTCGCCGGGGCCACGCCCACGCCACGCCAGACCGGGCTGCGCAGCAGCTGCGCCGCCTCGAGCCCGAGGCGCGACTCGCGCCACAGGGGCGGGACGTGCGGGAGGCCGGGCGCATTTACAGGCATTACCCCTTCAACCGGACGTCGCAACGTCCGATTGGGGAGTCTTCGCGCGCGGCGGTAGCATCGCGCCCGTGCGTGCCGCGACGATCCGGGACGGCAAGATCGCCGTCGAAGAGCATCCGAACCCACCCCGAGGCCGGCGAGCTGCTCGTCCGCGTGCACGCCGCCGGCCTCAACGGCGCCGACATGATGCAGCTGGCCGGCCGCTATCCCGCGCCGCCCGGCTCCCCGCAGGACATCCCGGGCCTCGAGCTCGCCGGCGAGGTGGTCGAGACCGGCGACGGGGTCGAGCGCTTCGAGCCGGGCGACCGCGTGATGTCGATCGTGGCGGGCGGCGGCCAGGCCGAGCTGGCGATCGTCCACGAGCGGGTCGCGATGCCGGTGCCCGACGAGCTCGACTGGATCGCGGCGGGCGGCATGCCCGAGGTCTTCTTCACCGCCCACGACGCACTGTTCACGCAGGCCGGGCCTGATCGTCGGCGAGCGGCTGCTCGTCCACGGCGCGGCCGGCGGCGTGGGCATGGCCGCGGTGCAGCTCGGCACGATGGCCGGCGCGCGCGTGACCGCCACGGTGCGCGACGAGCACTGCCGCGAGCAGATCGACCGCGCTCGGCGTGAACGCGATCGCGCCCGGCGAGTTCGTCGAGGCCGGGCCGTTCGACGTCATCCTCGAGCTCGTCGGCGCGCCGAACTTCCCGGCCAACTTCGAGGCGCTGGCCATGCGCGGCCGGATCGGGGTCGTCGGCGTCGGCGCCGGCGCGCAGACCGAGCTCGACCTGGGCGCCCTGATGTACAAGCGGGCGCGATCATGTCCGCCACGCATGCGCGCCCGGCCGCTCGAGGAGAAGGCGATGCCACGCGGGGTCGAGAAGGCCGTGCTGCCCGGCTTCGTGTCCGGCGACCTGTCGCGTGCTCGTCGCCGCGACGTACCCGCTCGACGACGTCGCCGCCGCCTACGAGCGCTTCCAGGCCGGCGGCAAGCTCGGCAAGATCGTGCTCGAGATGTGAGCCAGCTTGTCGGGGTTGACGACGCCGTGGATCGCCTGGATCGGCGCCGCCTGAGATCTCGAGCGCCCACGCCGCGACGAGGCGGCCGTCCTCGATGCACGAGCACGCCCGGGCTCGCCGTTGATCTCGGCGACCGCGCGCGTCGCGTCGCGCGCCGGCCGACGCGGCCGAAGCCGGCGAGCACCCGCGCGACCGCCTCGGCGCCGTCGACCGGCCGCCCGACCGCCGGCGCCTTGCCGCCGCCGTCGCCGTAGAACGCGGCGTCGGCCGCCAGCAGCTCGACCAGCGGCTCCGTCTCGCCCTCGTCCAGCGCGGCGACGAAGCGGCGCACGAGCTCGTCGCGCTGCTCGCGCGAGGGCTCGAAGCGCGGCCGCCGCTCGTCGACGTGCCGGCGCGCGCGGATGGCGAGCTGGCGGACGTTGGCCGCGCTCTTGTCGACGATCTCGGCGATCTCGTCGTAGCCGTAGTCGAACGCCTCGCGCAGCACGAACACGGCGCGCTCGACCGGCTCAGGCTCTCGAGCAGCACGAGCACGGCCATCGAGAGCTACTCGGCGCGCACCGCGGCATCGGGCGCCGGGTCGGCGAGCACCGGCTCGGGCAGCCAGGTGCCGGTGTACTGCTCGCGCCGCACGCGCGCCGAGCGCAGGTGGTCGATCGCCAGCCGGGTGACGACGGTGCTCAGCCAGGCCCTGGGCGCCTCGACCTCGCCGGCCTCGTGCAGGCGCACGAACGCCTCCTGGACGATGTCCTCCGCCTCGCTGAAGCTGCCGACCATGCGGTAGGCGATCGACAGCATCAGCGGCCTGAGCTCCTCGGCTGTCACAGCGACCGCCCCTGTCTCGTCTACGCCTGCATGAACAGCCTACGCATCTTCGTCGCCGGCGCGACCGGCGCCCTGGGCCGCCGCCTCGTCCCCCAGCTCGTCGAGCGCGGCCACCACGTCGATCGGAACCACCCGCAACCGCCCGGACGACGTCCGGGCGATGGGCGCCGAGCCCGTCGTGCTCGATCCGCTCGACGCCGCCGCTGTGCGCGAGGCCGTGCTCGCCGCGCGGCCGGACGTCGTCGTGCACCAGCTCACCGCGCTGTCGGGCCTCAACTTCGGCCGCAACTTCGACAAGGCGTTCGCCATGACCAACCGGCTGCGCACGGAGGGCACCGACCACCTGCTCGCCGCCGCGCGCGAGGCCGGCGTGGACGCGGCTCGTGTGGCAGAGCTACGCGGGCTGGCCGTACGCCCGCGAGGGCGACGCCGTCAAGGGCGAGGACGCCCCGCTCGACCCGACCCGCCCGCCGACGTGCGCGAGACGCTGGCGGCCATCAAGCACCTCGAGGCGGTCGTCACCGAGGCCGGCGGCACCGTCCTGCGCTACGGCGGCTTCTACGGCCCCGGCACCTCGCTGACCGAGGACGGCGAGCACGCCGAGCTGCTGCGCAAGCGGCGCTTCCCGGTCGGCGGGAACGGCGCCGGCATGTGGTCGCTCGTGCACATCGACGACGCCGCGGCCGCCACGGTCGCCGCGATCGAGAGCGGCACGCCGGGCATCTTCAACGTCGTCGACGACGAGCCGGCGCCGGCCTCCGAGCTCCTGCCCGGGCTGGCCGCCGCCTTCGGCGCGCCGCCGCCGCGCCGCCTGCCCGGCTGGCTCGTGCGGCTGCTGGCCGGCGGGCAGACGTACTCGATGATGACCCGCGCGCGCGGCGCCTCGAACGCCAAGGCCAAGCGCGAGCTCGGCTGGGTCCCGCGCATACTCGTGGAGGCGCTCTCAGTAGGGCGGGAAGTCTGAGTACCAGTCGCCGAGCACGCGGAACGCCTTCCAGAACGCGCGCTTGGCCTGCTCCTCGTCCAGCGCCTCGTCGATGCTCGGCGTGTACAGCGCGTCGATCGACGGCGTCAGCGTCTGGATCTCCCCCGGCGTCGCGACCACCTCGCGCGCCAGGGGGAGCTGGAGCTCATTGAGGATCTCGAGCGTCTCCGGCCCCATCACCACGACCAGCTTGGGCTGGACGATGGCGATCTCCTCGACCAGTCGCGCGACGCACTCGGGCGCGGCGAGCGCGGTGTCGGTCACCGGGCACTTGACGCACAGCGTCCCGTAGACGGCGAGCGGGTCGATGTCGAGCCTTTTGAGCGACTTCATCAGGGCCGTGCCCGCGCGGCCGTAGAAGGCGACGCCCTCCTCGATCTCCGCCGGCGTCGGGTGGTGCTTGAGCAGGAAGATGTCGGCCTGCGGGTGGCCGGAGCCGAGCACGGGCATCAGGCTTCCGCGCGGACAGCGGTCGCAGGCCTGAAGTTCTCGGGTGAAGTGGTTGAGCTCGCGGATGGCGCGCTCGAGGTACTTCTCGCGGATCTCGTCGTCAGTGGCGGGCATCCCGCCGACCGATTTAGCCGGGTGCGCGTTTTCTCCTTGCCCCTGCATCGGTCATTGCGCGTCGCGGCCCGCGACTGCGCGCCTCACACGCCGGCGCCGGCTGGCGCGGCGGGCCGCCGGCGGGGTCGCGCGCGTCTCGAGGAACTTGAGCGCCTGCACCTGGGCGTAGCGCAGGGATGAGGGGCGGCCGAGGATGTCGGCGTCGCGCAGCGACTCGAGGAACTCCTCGGGGCCGTCGAAGTCGCGCATCCGGATCCGCACCGACGCCCAGGCCCTGCGCCACGTGGGCGTCGCTGCCGGCGCCGCCGGGGATGCGGTACTTGCCGGCGAACCGGACCGCCTCCTCGTTCCAGGCGGGGATCGCGATCCGCGGGTTGAAGACCTCGATCGCGTCGACGTCGCCCACCACGGCCAGCAGGTGCTCGTAGTCGGGGACGCTGTGCAGGCGGTCGAACGGGTGCGGGACGTAGACCAGGCCGCCCTGGCGGCGGATCTCGGCGATCGTCTCCTCCAGGCTCATCCCGCGCGGGATCTTCTCCTCGATGAAGAGGCCGATCACCTCGCCCTGGTCCTTGGTCTTGACCTCCTCGCCGACGATCACCTTGACGCCGTACTCGGCCGCCTTGTCGCGGGCGTCGTGCGCGCCGGAGATCTCGTTGTGGTCGGTCACCGCGATCGCGCCGAGGCCGCGCTCACGCGCGGTGGCGAGCAGGACCTCGACCGGCGTGACGCAGTCGTTCGAGTGGTCGGTGTGCATGTGGATGTCGACGTCGATCATCCGGCGGCGGGAGAGCCGCTCGCGCACCTCGGGCCGGAGCGGCTCGAGCGGACGGCGCAGCGCGGCGAGCTCGCCGTAGATCGCCTCCGCCTCGTCCGCGACGCGGCTCCATGACAGGTCGGGGCGCGGCTCGCGCAGCTGCTCGAGCAGCGCGGGCTCGCGCACGAGCCGCTCGAGCTGGCCGGCGAGCACGTCGACGTCGCCGGGCTCGAACAGCAGCCCGTCCCCGACGACCTCCTCGTAGACGGGCAGCCGGGGGGCGACTGGCACGGCGCCGGCCCCGAGCGCGCGCACGAGCAGCCCGGGCGCGGGCATCTGGCCGAGGCTGGCCGCGACGGCGACGTCGGCGTTCGCCAGCACCTCGTTCTCGGTCGTGTCGTCGGCGCTCAGCAGCGTGAGGCGATCGCGCAGGCGGCTGCGCAGCGCGCCGGTGGGGGCGGCGCCGGTGGGCGAGAAGACGGTCGCCTGCCAGTCGAGGTCGTCCGGCAGCCGCCGCAGGGCGCGCAGGAACAGCCGCAGCGCCTGGCGCTCCTCCTGGGCGCAGAAGGCGAACCGGATCGGCCCGTCGTACGGCGGTCGCTCGACGCTCGCGGCGCCGGGCCTGAGCAGCCGGTAGCTCGCGGGGAAGAAGCGCTCCATCACGTCGCGCGTGGCGCCGAACGACGCGGTGCGGGCGTCGAGGCGGCCGAAGAACAGCTCGACGAAGCGGCGCGCGACCTGGGTCGAGAGCACGCGCTCGGTCGGCGCGTGGAAGGAGCCGACGTTCAGCGCGCGGCTGTGCCGCAGCGCGACCGAGCTTGCGCTCGGCGCGAACGGCTCGTGCACGTGCACGAAGTCGAGCGGCGCGTAGCGTCAGCACCTCCTCGATCGTGCGCGCGATGTCCACCGGCGGCGACGGCGGCGCCCCGCGGCGCCGCTGGAGCGGCAGCAGCTCGCCGACGCCGAGCACCCGCACGCCGCCGTCGGGGTCGAACAGCGCCTCGGGCCGCTCGCGGGCGGAGCGGATCAGCTTCCGCGACTCGCGCACGAGCTGCGGCGAGCGCGACGGCGCGAGCACCAGCAGCCGGTGCCCCCGCTCCGCCAGCTCATTCGCCAGCTCTCCGGCGAACGCGTTGACCTCGTGCTCGTCCTCCCACGGGTGCGGGGTGACTTGGGCGATCGCGAACCGCTCTGGCACCGCGCGCAGCTTAGTCGGCGGCCCGCGAAGGGACGAACTTCGGGCATGAGGGAGGGGGATCGAGCTCTGTGTCAACTAGCGTCCGCTATGCGGACGGAACCTGCACACGGGGCCGATCCCGCTCCCTCAATGCCGCAGTTCGTCCCTAGTCGACGACCGCGGACTTCTCCTCGGCCGCCTTCTCCGCCGCCGCCCGCGCGGCCTCGGCCGCGGCACGGGTGCGGGAGTGGACCGAGATGAACTCCTCGGTCGCCTCGCGCGCCAGGTGGTCCGGGCGCTGCGAGTAGGGCGACTTCATGAGGTACGACGACGGGCCGTCGAGCTGGCCGCCGAGGCCGTGATTCAACCCCAGCTTGCAGCAGCGCACGGCGTCGATGACGATGCCGGCCGAGTTCGGCGAGTCCCAGACCTCGAGCTTGAGCTCGGCGGTCAGCGGCACGTCGCCGAACGCCTGACCCTCGAGCCGGATGTGCGCCCACTTGCGGTCCGTCAGCCACGGCACGTAGTCCGACGGGCCGACGTGGACGTTCTCGGGCTCGAGCTCGATCCTCGAGGATCGACGTGACGGCGTTGGTCTTGGAGATCTTCTTGGACTCCAGCCGCTCGCGCTCGAGCATGTTGTAGAAGTCCATGTTGCCGCCCACGTTGAGCTGCGACGTGCGCTCCAGCTTCACGCCGCGGTCGCCGAACAGGCGCGCCAGCGTGCGGTGGACGATCGTGGCGCCGACCTGCGACTTGATGTCGTCGCCGATGATCGGCAGGCCGGCCTTCACGAAGCGGCGGTTCCAGTAGTCCTCGCGGGCGATGAAGACCGGGATGCAGTTCACCATCGCGCAGCCGGCCTCGAGGATCTGCTCGACGTACCACTTGGTCGCCTGCTCGCTGCCGACCGGCAGGTAGGAGACCACGACGTCGGTCTTCGTGTCCCTCAGCACCTGGGCGATGTCGACGGTCGAGCCCGGGGCCTTGGTGATCTTCTGCTGGAGGTACTTGCCCAGGCCGTCATGGGTCATGCCGCGCTGGACCGGGACGTCCAGGAACGGGACGTCCTCCTTCACGAACTTGATCGTGTTGTTCTGCCCCGACCAGATCGCCTCGGACAGGTCCTTGCCGACCTTCTCGGAGTCGATGTCGAACGCGGCCGAGAACTCGATGTCGCGGACGTGGTAGCCGCCGAGGTCGACGTGCATGAGCCCGGGCACGCGCGCGTCCGGGTCGGCGTCGCGGTAGTACTGGACGCCCTGCACGAAGGCATTGGCGCAGTTGCCCACGCCGATGATCGCCACCCGCACCTTCTCGTTCTGGTAACGGCTGCCACCGTTGGTCGAAGGCTGGGGTCGGATGTTCTCGGTCAAGTCGTTCCTCTCGGGATCGGGTCCGGCTACGTACTTCAACCCCTGCGGGAGCGGGGCGTTACAAATCGGTTGCCGGGCGTGTCAGCTCACGCCGTACGTGCCAGATGCGCTGGAAGACCGTGATGGTCGACAGGCCGGCGAGCACGTAGACCGCCGGTGCGAGCAGGCCCAGGTCCGCGAACACGAGCCCCGCGGACAGGATCACGACGCGCACGGTGCGGTCTGCGATGCCGACCTTGCACTCCACGCCCAGCGCTTCGGCGCGAGCACGAGTGTAGGAGACCATCAACGAGGCCAGGACCGCAAGCACGACGGCCGCGACGGCCAGATCGTCGCCCTCGCGCGAGAAATGCGCGGCGACGGCGCACAGCACCACGCCCTCCTCGATGCGGTCGAGCGTCGAGTCCAGGAACGCCCCGAACGGCGACCCCTTGCCCGACATCCGCGAGTAGCGGCCGTCGAGCGTGTCGCAGACCGAGCCGACGATGAAGGCGATCCCGCCGAGCAGGAACAGCTCCTCCCAGACCAGCCCGGCGGCGACCAGGCACAGGAAGAAGCCCGTGAGCGAGATCGCGTTCGGCGTGAGGCGCGACTCGATCAGGCGGTTGCGCATCAGCGCCTGGTACTCACGCGCCGTCGGACGCGGCGGGCGCTCGACCGTCATGGCGCGAAGACTATGGCAGGGCAGGCGCGCGCGGCGGGACGTTCCACGCCCACACCTCGGGCCGCGCCCGCGCGAACACGCCGTGCGCGCAGATCGCCGCCACGAGCGCGACCACGGCGCCGAGGAAGCCGTCCAGCCACCAGTGGTTGGCCGTCGCCACGACCACGAACGTCACCACCGGCGCGTACGCCCACCACAGCACCTGCGCCCAGCGGCGCCGCACGATGTGGGCCATCGTCGCCCCCAGCATGAGCGCGAACGCGACGTGCATCGAGGGGATCGCCGCGAACGGGTTGAACAGCAGGTCGGCCGAGCCGGACTCGGCGTTCACGCCGGTGAAGGCGGCCACGGAGTCGGTGAACCCCCACTCCGGCATGAAGCGCGGCGGCGCGGTCGGCAGCGCGACGTAGCCGATCAGCGCGATGCCCATCGCGACCATGAACATGTTGCGGACGAAGTAGAAGCGCTCGTTGCGGCGCAGGTAGATCCAGGCCAGCGTGAGCGTGGTGACCACGAAGTGCGAGTTGAGGTACATCCAGCTCGAGGCGTCGATGATCATTGCCTGGCCGGAGGCCCAGGCGTGCACGGCGGGCTCGAAGAAGAGCCCGAGGTCCTGCTCGATGCGGATCACCGACCGTGCGTTGTCGAACGCCTCGGCGGCGCGTGAGTCCACCAGCCCGCGGGCGATCCGGTACAGCCAGTAGGCGCCGCAGAACAGCACGATCTGCCGCAGCAGGTCGATCCAGCCGTTGGGCAGCAGGCGACGAAGCACGAACCCTGGATGTTAAGGACCAGGGAACGCGACGCCAGGGCGGCTAACCCCCCGCGACGACGTCGGGACACTCGGGCCCGGTCATCGGGAAGCCGGCGTGGACGCGGACGCGGCCCCCGCGGACGGGCGTCACGCGCGTCCAGTCGCCCGGCGCCCGGCTCACGCAGGCGCCGTCCGAGTTCCACCAGCGCGTGTAGCGCTGGCGCACGACCGTCGGGCCGCCGGACTCGACCTCGAACCCCGCCGGATCGACGGCCGTGACGCGCGCGCCGTTGGAGGCCGGCGGCGTCGCGTCGCGCACCTCCCAGATCTTCCAGTCCGCCGACTCGTGCGCCGGCCGCAGGTACGGCATGCCGCGCTCGAGCAGCCGCGCCTCCGCGTCGGCCGAGTAGTCCAGCGGCGCGTCCGGGAGCGCGACCCAGCGCACCGCCGAGTCGCGCAGCCAGCGGTGGTAGCGCTCGGGCGTCAGCGGCCGGCCGTCGTAGAACAGCGGGTTGGCCTTCTCGTCGAGCTGACGCTCCCAGCCGCGCGCGAGCGGCACCGAGGTGGCCAGGTGGGCCGCCTCCCAGTGGTTGTGGGTGAACGCGACCTCGACCCGCTCGCCCGGCTGCACGACGCCCTCCAGGAACTCGCGCGGGGCGGTGAAGAAGGCCGCCTCGGTCGAGGGGTCGCCGTGCGCCTCGGCGACGGCGCGCACGGCCGGCAGCCATTGGAGGTACACCAGCGCGACCAGCACCGCGGCGATCGCGGCGCGCGGCGCCGTCGCCCGCGGGGCCAGGACGAGCAGCGCCGGCCCGAGCAGGACCGGCAGCCGCAGCGCGTTCTGGCCGAACGGCGTCGGGATGAGGAACGCGGCGACGAGGACAACGAGGTAGAGCACGACGCCCGCCCGCAGCACGCGTCGGCCCGGCGCCAGCAGCGCCGCGCCGGCCACCGACACGGCGAGCATCGGCCAGAACGCCGTGGCCACGAAGCGGTCGTCGCCGCCCTCCGGGAACAGCAGCGCCATCGTCGCGCCGCCGACGGCGACCGGGACGACGAGCGTGGCGGCCGGCCCCAGCGCCTCGCGCCCGCTGCCGGCCGCCCGCGCCGCCGCGGCCAGCGCCAGGAAGGCGCCCGCCACCGGGCTGGCCAGCACGCAGGCGAGTGCGAGTGCCGCGGCCCCGGCCCGCCACGCGAACGCGGGCCGCTCGGCGCACAGCCAGGCGGCCACCGCCAGCGCGATCCCGAGCGTGAACGGCATCCGCCCGATCACGACGTTGCTGAGCACGCCGGCGGCGAACAGCCAGGTGGCGGCCGCCGCCGCGCCCGGCGAGGGCGCCGCCTCGCGCGCCAGCGGGACGAACGCGGCGGTCGCGGCGACGGCCCCGAGCGCGCCGACCCACGCCGGCCCCGGCCACGCGGCAAGCGGCGCGAACAGCATCGAGTAGCCGAGCACGTGGTGGCCGCCGTACCACTGCGCGTTCCAGACCGTCATCCCCTCGGTGTCGAACAGCCACGCCCGGAAGGCGTGGGCGGCCATGTCCGCGGTCGCCGGCTGGATCAGCAGGTAGGCGAGCGCGGCCAGCGCGGCGCCCACCACAGGGGCGATCGGATGCGCGAGGGGACGCAACAGGTCCCCGATGCTACGGCCGCTACTTGCGCGAGCCGAAGTCAGCGGTCACCAGGCACGCGCGGTCGCCGCGCAGATCGCCGGTCCGCCGCCCGATGCCGACCTTCTTGAAGCTCGACGAGAGCAGGATCGCGCGATGGCCGGGCGAGTCCATCCACATGCCCACGACGCGCCGCGCCGCCTTCGGGCCACAGCCGCCGAGCATCGCCAGCGTCTCCCCGATCGCGTTGTGGTTCGCGTAGCGGCGCACACGCGTGTCGAACGGGCCTCCGTCGCGCGACTCGTGCGCGAAATAGTCGGCGTCGAGCATCTCCCACGAGTGGTAGTCGGCGGCGCGCGCCAGGCGGCGGCTCGAGCGCAGGTTCGACAGGCCGTGCTTCGCGCGCTGGCGGTTGATGGCGCGCACGACGGCCCGCTCGCGCCCGTCGAGGCGCGGCTTAGCCGTAGCGGTGGCGGTGATCGGCGTTGTGAACAGCGCTGCCAGCAGGCAGCTGGCGGCAAGCGTCAGCAATGCGACGGTGCGCATGGAATTCCCCCAAGCGATCCGGACTCCCCCGAGTCCGGGCCGGTTTAAGTCCGAGCCAATCCGTGCGGGTCTCTCAACTGCCGGAATGCGGTCCGTCGCGGCCGTGCGACCCTACAACGACTAACGGCACCTTTTGAGAAGGAACTGAGGGGAATCCCCCGAAGAGGGGACCCGAAGCTGTCAGCTGGCTGACAATTGCAAGTGATCTTGCACTATTTCTGGGATTTCTGACCGGTCAAGCCAGGGCCAATGCCCGGCCTCTCGCACGATCTCGACCCTCGTCTCGCCCCCCAGCGCGGCCGCGATCCGGCCCGCCCATTCGGTTCCCAGGTACGGATCGCGCTCTCCCCACAGCACCAGCGCCGGCGCCGTGACGGCGTCCAGCGCGGCGACGTTCTCGCGCGCCGACCGGTACAGCTTGAGGATCGCCCGCTGCGTCCCGTGGTCGAAGTGGCGCAGGATCTGGTCGGCGTGCTCGGCTGACAGGCCGCCGGCGCGGCGCAGCAGCGTGCGGCCGGTGAACCCCATCGCCAGCTCGCCCACCACCGGCGTGCGCCAGGCGCGGGCGATCCACGGCCAGCGATGGCCGGGCACGAGCGGCAGCGTGTCGATCGCCACCAGCCGCTCGATCCGCTCGCCGAGCGTGAGCGCCACCCCGCCCCAGTCGTGCGCGACGACGCTCACGCGGTCGATGCCGAGGTGGTCGAGGAAGGCGGGCAGGAAGGCGGCGTAGCCCGTCGAGCGAGTACGGCCAGTCGGCCGACTTGCCTGAGCGGCCGAAGCCCGGCAGGTCGACGGCGATGCCGCCCGTGCGCTCGAGGAACGGCGTCCACAGCTCCGCCGAGTCCGGCACGCCGTGCACGTACAGGACCGGTTCGTCGCCGCGCTGGAGCCAGCTCACGAGCGTGCCGTCGATCACCGCCTCGTGCCGCATCTTCACCAACTCTTTCCCATCCGCTCCCCGGACGCTTCCCGGGCGGTGCATGGGACGCTGGCTGTGCAAGCGGCCGGCTGGGGTAGTCGCTCGGCCGAGCCATGGCTACGCTCGCACGGCAATGCTCCTTCGCGCGCTGCTCGCGGCTGTCGTCGCCGTCGCGCTGATCGCCGTTCCGGCCGGCGCCGAGGCGAACGCCGCGCCGCAGCCTCGCGCGGCGAAGGTGCGTCTGAAGGCGTTCGGCTCGTGCTCCGGCCTCGTACGCTACGCGCGCCGCAACGCGACGCGGACCTCCCAGTGGACGTTCCTCCGCGGCGGCGACGAAGACAGCGCCGCGGGCGAGGGTGGGGGCGAGCGATTCTCGCCCACGAACGTGCAGGAGCAGGGCGTCGACGAGCCGGACATCGTCAAGACGGACGGGGCGCACGCGTTCGCGATCGCCGGCTCCGCGCTGCACAGCGTCGACGTGCAGGCAGCGACGCCGGTCGTGCTCGACTCGCTCGAGTTGGCCGAGAACGGCAGCCATGCGCTGCTGCTGTACGGCGACCGCGCGCTCGTGATCTCGCACCTCTTCGGGCGCAACGAGGGCCTCGGCATGCGGGGGTGGATGCAGAGCACGCGGCTGGTAGAGGTCGACGTCTCGGACCCGAGCCGGCTCCGCGTGGTCAACACGCTCGACGCCGAGGGCAGCTTCCTGAGCGCGCGGCTGACCGGGTCCACCGCCCGGATCGTGCTGCGCGCGACCCCGCGGGCGCTCGAAGGCACCAGGGCGGCCGTCCGCCGCGCACGGCTGGCCAAGTGGGTGCCGCGCGGCGTCCTCACCAGCCGCGCGACCGGCAGCAGGCAGACCCGCCGGCTCGTCGCGTGCCGTGCGGTGCGCCGGCCGGCCGCCTTCAGCGGCGTGGAGATGATGACCGTGCTCACGGTCGATCTCGAGCGCGGCCTCCCGGCCGTCGACTCCGACGCGCTGATGACCGACGCCGACACCGTCTACGCGTCGGCGGGCAGCCTCTACGTCGCCACCCAGCGCTGGTCCGACTCGTTCGCCGGCGACGACGGGCCGCCGGAGGGCGTCAGGACCTCGATCCATCGCTTCGACGCCTCCCAGCCCGGCACCACGAGCTACGTGTCGAGCGGAGAGGTCCGCGGCTACCTGCTCAGCCAGTGGGCGCTCTCCGAGCACGCCGGCCATCTGCGCGTGGCGAGCACGACCGTGCCTCCGTGGTGGGGCGAGGACGAGGAGCGGAGCCAGAGCTACGTCACCGTCCTGCGCGAGGACGGGCCGCGGCTCACCGAGGTCGGCCGCGTGGGCGGGCTGGGGCGCGGTGAGCAGATCTACGCGGTCCGCTTCATCGGTGACGTCGGCTACGTCGTGACCTTCCGGCAGGTCGATCCGCTGTACACGGTGGACGTCGGCACGCCGACCGCCCCGAAGGTGCTCGGCGAGCTCAAGATCCGGGGCTACTCGGCGTACCTGCACCCGGTCGGCGAGGACCTGCTGCTCGGCATCGGCCAGGACGCGACCAGGCAGGGCCGGCAGCTCGGCACGCAGCTGTCGCTGTTCGACGTCTCCGACCCGCGCGCTCCGCGCCGCCTCCACCAGGTCACGCTGGCGGGTCGATCGAGCGAGGTCGAGTTCGACCACCTCGCGTTCCTCTACTGGCCGGCGACCGGCTTGGCCGTGCTGCCGATCCAGGACTGGACGGGCCGCGAGCCCGCCTTCGCCGCCGCGGGCTTCCGCGTGGACGGCGCCGGGATCGTCGAGCTCGGCCGCGTCGAGCATCCGGTCAAGGACGAGTGGAGGGGCCAGATCCGCCGTTCGCTGGTCGTGGGAGAGCGCTTGTTCACGCTGTCGGAGGCCGGCATCCTCGCGAGCCCGCTCGCCACGCTGAGCGGCGGGGCGTGGGTTCGCTTCCCGCGAAAGTGATTCGATGGCTCGATGGTCTCGAGAGCCCGCGTCCGGCGCATACGCGACAGGCTGCGTGAGCTGTACGGTCGCCCGGTCGCGCCGCCGCACGGGCACGGGCTCGACGAGCTGATCCTCACCGTCCTCTCGCAGTCGACCAACGACCGCAACCGCGACGTCGCCTTCTTGCGCCTGCGCGAGCGCTTCGGGAGCTGGGAGGCGGTCCGCGACGCGCCCAACGAGCTCGTCGAGGAGGCGATCCGGCCGGGCGGCATCTCGAAGGTCAAGTCGGTGCGGATCCAGGAGATCCTGCGAGAGATGCCGGAGCCGATGGAGGGGCCGCACCTGCGCGACCAGGACTTCCTCGTCTCGCTGCCCGGCGTGGGCCGCAAGACCGCCGCCTGCGTGCGGCTGTTCGCCTACGGCGAGCGCGACGTGCCCGTCGACACGCACGTGAGCCGCGTCGGCACCCGGCTCGGCCTGTTCCGCGAGGGCGCGCCGTTCGGAGAGATGCACGACGAGATGCTGGCCATGACGCCGCGCGGGCAGGAGCTGGAGTTCCACGTCAACCTGCTGCGCCACGGCCGCCGGACGTGCCACGCACGGCGCCCGCAGTGCGACGAATGCGCGCTGTTGAGGATGTGCCCGACCGGCTACAATCTGCGTCAAACAGACTGAGATCTTGTAGAGGAGCGCATTACATGGCAAAGACCATCGGGATCGACCTCGGAACCACGAACTCGTGCATGGCCGTCCTCGAGGGCGGCGAGCCGACGGTCATCGAGAACGCGGAGGGCGGCCGCACGACCCCGTCCGTCGTCGCCTTCACGCAGGGCGGCGAGCGCCTGGTCGGCACCGTCGCCAAGCGCCAGGCCGTCACCAACCCCACCAACACCGTCTTCTCGATCAAGCGCTTCATGGGCCGCAAGGAGGCCGAGGTGCGCGAGGAGGAGTCGATCGTGCCGTACGACGTCGTCTCCGGCTCCGGTGGTGACGCGCGGGTCAAGGCCGGCGGCAAGGAGTACTCGCCGCCGGAGATCTCGGCGATGATCCTCCAGAAGCTGAAGGCCGACGCCGAGGCCTACCTCGGCGAGAGCGTCGACGCCGCGGTCATCACCGTCCCCGCCTACTTCAACGACGACCAGCGTCAGGCGACCAAGGACGCCGGCCGCATCGCCGGCCTCGAGGTCAAGCGCATCATCAACGAGCCGACGGCCGCCTCGCTCGCCTACGGGCTCGACAAGGAGTCCGACCAGACGATCCTCGTCTTCGACCTCGGCGGCGGCACGTTCGACGTGTCGGTGCTCGAGATCGGCGACGGCGTGTTCGAGGTCAAGTCGACCGCGGGCGACAACCACCTCGGCGGCGACAACTTCGACAAGGCGGTCGTCGACTGGCTCGGCGCGGAGTTCAAGCGCGACCAGGGCATCGACCTGACGCAGGACAAGATGGCCCTCCAGCGCCTCTACGAGGCCGCCGAGAAGGCCAAGATCGAGCTGTCCTCGGCCCAGGAGACGCAGATCAACCTGCCGTTCATCACGGCCGACGCCTCCGGCCCGAAGCACCTCGACGTGCGCCTCACCCGCTCCAAGCTCAACGAGCTGGCCTCGGCGCTGATCGAGCGCGTCGTCGCGCCGGTCCGCCAGGCGATGGACGACGCCAAGGACAAGGGCGTCAAGGAGATCCAGCACGTCGTGATGGTCGGCGGCATGACGCGCATGCCCGCCGTGCAGGAGAAGGTCAAGGAGCTCACCGGCAAGGAGCCGCACCGCGGCGTCAACCCGGACGAGGTCGTGGCCGTCGGCGCCGCCATCCAGGCGGGCGTGCTGGGCGGCGAGGTCAAGGACGTCCTGCTGCTCGACGTCACCCCGCTCACCCTCGGCATCGAGACCAAGGGCGGCGTCATGACCAAGCTGATCGAGCGCAACACGACGATCCCGACGCGCAAGTCGGAGGTGTTCTCCACCGCGGAGGACAACCAGCCGAGCGTGGAGATCCACGTCCTCCAGGGCGAGCGCGAGATGGCGATGTACAACAAGTCGCTCGGCAAGTTCCAGCTCACCGGCATCCCGCCGGCCCCGCGCGGCATCCCGCAGATCGAGGTGGCGTTCGACATCGACGCCAACGGCATCCTGCACGTGTCCGCCAAGGACCTCGGCACCGGCAAGGAGCAGCGGATCGAGATCAGGGCCGGCTCCGGCCTCTCCGACGACGAGATCAAGCGGATGGTCGGCGACGCCGAGACGCACGCCGAGGAGGACAAGAAGGCGCGCGAGCTGGCCGAGGCGCGCAACGCCGGCGAGTCCGCCGCCTACGAGGCCGAGCAAGCAGATCAAGGACCTGGGCGAGAACCTCGACGAGGCGTCCAAGGCCGAGATCGAGGCGGCCGTCAAGGAGGTCAAGGAGGCCGTCAAGGGCGACAACGCCGAGGACATCCGGGCCAAGACCGAGCGTCTCCAGACCGCGTTCCACAAGGTCTCCGAGGCCATGTACGAGCGCGCCCAGGCCGCCCAGCAGCAGCAGGAGCCCTCCACCAACGGGGCCTCGTCCGACGACACGCCCGCCGAGGAGGAGGTCGTCGACGCCGAGGTCGTGGACGAGCAGAAGTGATGGAGACGGACGAGTTCACCGCAGCCGCGCCGCCGGACCCTGACGCGTCCGGCGGCGGCGAGACCTCGTTCGCGGATGCCGACGCGCCGCCCGCCTCTGAGCGGGCGGTCGCCGAGGTCGAGGACGAGCGCGACAAGTACCTCGCCCTCGCCCAGCGCACGCAGGCGGATTTCGAGAACTACCGCAAGCGGATGGCGCGCGAGAACGCCGCCGCCAAGGATCGCGGGGTCACTGCGGTCGCCAAGGAGCTGCTGCCCGCGCTCGACCACCTCGAGCACGCGCTGAACGCTGCGCAGGGCCACGAGGACGTCGTCAAGGGCTTCGCGCTCGTGTACGACGAGATCGTCGCGGCGCTCGGCCGCGTCGGGATCGAGGCGTTCTCACCGCAGGGCGAGCCGTTCGACCCGAACGAGCACGAGGCGATGGCCGCCCACCCGTCCGAGGACCACGAGTCCGGCACCGTGATCGAGGTCTACCAGCGCGGCTACCGGCTCAACGGAGCGATCCTGCGCCCCGCGCGCGTGGTCGTCGCCGAGTAGGGGGCGACGGTGGCGCGCGCAGACGACTACTACAAGACCCTCGGGGTCGACAAGAAGGCCTCCCAGGAGGAGATCAAGAAGGCGTACCGCAAGCTCGCGCGCCAGTACCACCCGGACACCAACAAGGAGGCCGGAGCCGAGGAGCGCTTCAAGAAGATCTCCGAGGCCTACGACGTCCTCGGCGACCCGGAGAAGCGCAAGAAGTACGACCGCGGCTCGGTGTTCGGCACGCCGTTCGGAGGCGGCGCCGGAACCGGCGCCGGGAGCGCCGACTTCGGCTCGTTCTCCGACATCCTGTCGAACATCTTCAACACCACCGCGGGCCGCGGCGGCGCTCGGACGCGCCCGGCGGCGGAGCGCGGGCGCGACCTCGAGACCACGATCTCGCTGTCCTTCGACCAGGCGGTCGAGGGCGCGCAGGTGCCGGTCTCGGTCGCCACGCATGTGGCGTGCAACACCTGCCGCGGGACCGGCGCCAAGCCCGGGACGTCGCCGATCGTCTGCCCCGTCTGCCAGGGTCGCGGCGTGGAGTCGCAGGGCCAGGGCGTGTTCTCGATCACCCGGCCGTGCTCGCGCTGCGGCGGCTCCGGCACCGTGATCGAGGACCCGTGCCCGACCTGCAACGGCGCGGGCCGGCTGCGCGAGCTCAAGAAGTACCGCGTGAACATCCCCGCCGGCGTCAAGGACGGCTCGAAGATCCGCCTGCCCGGCAAGGGCGAGGCCGGCCTGCGCGGCGGCCCGGCCGGCGACCTGTACGTGATCACGCACGTCAGCGAGTCGCCGATCTTCAAGCGCAAGGGAGACAACTTCGAGGTCGAGGTGCCGATCACCGTCGCCGAGGCGATGCGCGGCGCCGACGTCGAGGTGCCGACGCTGCACGGCACGAAGAAGCTGCGCGTGCCCGGCGGCACGCGCCATGGCACCGTCCAGCGCCTGCGCGGCGAGGGCCCCCCGGCGGTCTCCGGCGGCAAGAACCGCGGCGACATCCACTACCGCTTCGTGATCGACGTCCCGCGCGACCTCACCGAGGAGCAGCGCCAGGCGGTCGACGCGCTGTCTCAGGCCATGAACGGCAACCCGCGCGAGTCGCTGCTGCGACAGGCCGGAGGGGGCTCCTGATGGCCCAGCGGCGAACGCGCATCACCGCACGGGTCGCCACCGACCGCGGCGTGTTCATGATCTCGGTCGCCGCCGAGCTGGCCGACATGCACCCGCAGACGTTGCGCATGTACGAGGCGCGCGGACTGATCGAGCCCAAGCGCTCACCGAAGGGCACGCGCCTCTACTCGCACGACGACGTCGAGCGGCTGCGCCGGATCCAGGAGATGACCACCGAGCTGGGGATGAACCTCGCCGGCGTCGAGCGCATCTTCGAGATGGAGGACAAGATGGAGCGCCTCCAGCGCAAGGTCGACGCGCTCGAGCGCCGCGCGGCCGCGCTCCAGGACGAGATCGGGCGGCTCGAGGAGATCCGCCGGTCCGTGAAGGCCGAGATCGTTCGCTACGAGGCCCCGGGCACCGCGCTCATCCCGATCCGGCACGTGCGGCGCGGGGGCTGACCGGCGGCAGCGCGCGCAGGATGCCGAAGTAGAGGATCGGCGTCCCGGTCGCGATCAGCAGGGCGGTCATCCATGACGTGCCGGCGTCGCTGCCGGAGCCGAGCGCGTGGGTCACGCCGAGCACGTAGACGAGCGGCGTCAGGCGGTGCAGGTTGCGCCAGCGGCGCGTCCCGACCCGGCGACGGATGTAGAACGTCAGCCCGAGGATGGCCGCCAGGTAGCCGCCGACGATCCCGAGCCCCGTGAAGACCGGCTCGTGGTCCATCACGAACGGCACGGCGATCCCGGCCGGGCCGGGGTTCAGCCAGCCGTCGCCGAGCAGCGTGATGCCGTGGACGGCGATCGCGACGAGCGCCGCCAGCGCGGCATGCTCGTGGATCGCGATCAGGATCCGCGGCAGGCCGGGCTTGCGGAACGCCTTGGCCGCCATCGCGAGCCCGATCGCGACCGACAGCGCGATCAGGACCAGGGCGACGATGCCGGAGGCGCGGCTCGCGAGCCACCAGCCGTAGTCCATCGGATCCCTCACGACTTCACCCCGAAATCGTCACGACTCCGCGTATTGAGGGTCAGACCCTCAACAATCGCGCTGAGCACGACGCCTTGCGTGGTGATCAGGAGGCCGCCGTGACGGGAGAGGATCGAGCGGCCCGCGTTCGGGCCGGCGAGGACGGCCGCCTTGGCCAGTGCCTCGGCGAGCGCGGCGGTCGGCGCCTTGGCGGTCGCGCTCAGCACGCCGGTCCACGCCGGGCGGCCGCTGGCGGGGTCGAGCAGGTGGTGCGCCGGGCGGCCGCGGTCCCACCAGATCCGCTTGTCGATGCCCGACGTGGCGACGGCGCCGTCGTCGAGCTCGATCACCTCGGCCAGCATGCCGGTGACCGGATTGGGGACCAGCACCTCGTGCACGCCGTGTACGCGCAGGTCGCCGCCGAGGTCGGCGGCGCACGGGCCGTGCGGGGCGAGCAGCTCGACCGCGAGGTCGGCGGCCAGGCCCTTCGCGCTGCCGCCGAGGTCGAGGTGGACGCCGGGCGGGCGGACGACGGCGCCGGCCGCGTCGTCGACGTGGACGCGCCGCCAGTCGGCGGCGCGCGAGGGCGCGGCCGGCGCCGGCTCGGGCGCGGCGGCGAGCGCCTCGTGCAGGTCGGCGCGCGGATGGCCGACGAGCGAGCGGTCGTAGCCGGCCCTGACGACGGCGCCGAGCAGCGTCGGATCGGCGAGCCCGCCGGTGGCGGCCGCGCCGGCGATCGCGGCGCGGATCGCGTCGCGCAGCGGAAGCGAGGCGGGGACGGTCTCGCGCGGGTCGGCGTTGAGCGCGCTCAGCTCGCTGTGCGGGTCGAAGCGCGTGAGCCGCGCCTCGAGGTCCTCGATCAGGCAGCGGGCCTTGTGCAGCGGCGCGCCGGGGCTGCCGAGCAGCCGCACGGAGGTGCCCATGGCGGGGAACGCGAGCTCGCTGAGGGTCATGACGACTGGGTGGTCAGCGGCGCGGGAGCGGGTGCCGGCGCCGGCGCCGGGGCGGGCGCCGAGGAGGTCGTGGGCTGCGGCGCCGACGTCGCGGCAGCCTCGCCTGGCGGCTCGGCAGCCGTCGGGTGGTGGACGACCACGCGCTTGATGACCTTGCGGATCAGGATCCGGCGCGGCTTCTGCTGGACCTGCTGCGCGACGGGCTGCGCGGGCCCGAGTGCCGGGTCCTGGCCCGCGCGGACCTGGAACGCCAGCAGCGCGAGGGCGGCGAAGAACGCGCCGAGCGCGCCGCCGAAGACCCAGCCGGCCGGCGGCTTCGACGGCCGCCGCGTCGTGGCGTCCGGCTCAGTCATCGTCGTCGCCGCCCCGGCCGCGGCCCCGGCCACGGCCGTGGCCGCCGTCGTCATCGTCGTCGTCGTCCGACCCGTGGTGGTCGTCGTCCCGGTCGTCGCCGCGCGAGCCGGCTGTGCCAGGCGCGTCGCCGGGGCCCTGGTCGGCGGTGCCGTCGTCGCTCGACGACGAGCGAGCGGGTGCGGGCGCCGGGGCGGCGGCCGCCGCCTTCGGACGGCGGTGGATCGTGCGCCGGATCACCTTGGTGCGGACCTCGACGGGCGGGTCGGTCTCGGCGGCCGGGGCGGGCGCGGCGGTGGTGGGCTCCTCGGAGCCGCCCGCCGCCAGTGCAACGGCGGCCAGCAGGCCGAGCGCGAAGACGGTGACGGCGGTGGCGATGGACGCACGGGAGAAGGTCATGCCCCTCACCGTCGTCAGCGGCCGGCCAAGGTCCCGGCAACCGCGGGTTAAGGCTTGGGAAAACCCGCCCGTGCCCGGCTACAACATGCAGACAGTGCAACCCGCCAGACCGCGTGTCCTCTTCGTCGAGGACGAGCCGAGCATCTACGAGCCGTTCTCCAAGGCCCTCGCCCGCGAGGGCTTCGAGCCCGTCGTCGCCCGCACGGCCGCCCGCGCGCTCGAGCTCGCAGACGGCGACTTCGCGATCGTCCTGCTCGACCTCACGCTGCCCGACGGCGACGGCCGCGACATCTGCCGCGCGCTGCGCCGCAGGTCGTCGGTGCCGATCCTCATGCTCACCGCGCGCGGCACCGAGGCCGACCGGATCGTCGGCCTCGAGCTGGGCGCCGACGACTACGTCGTCAAGCCGTTCAGCGGCGCCGAGGTGATCGCCCGCATCCGGGCCATCCTGCGTCGCAGCGCCGCCCAGGCGCCCGACGACGAGCCGCCACCCGGCCCGATCGCCGTCGGCGAGCTCGAGGTCGACATCGCCGCTCGCCGCGCGCGACTGGGCGACACCGAGCTCCAGCTCAGCCGCAAGGAGTTCGACCTGCTCGCCGAGCTGATCCGCAACGCCGGCCGCGTGGTCACGCGCGAGCAGCTGATGGACCGCGTGTGGGACGAGAACTGGTTCGGCTCCACCAAGACGCTCGACGTCCACGTCCGCTGGCTGCGCCAGAAGCTCGGCGACGACCCCGGCGATCCGCGCTTCCTGCACACCGTGCGCGGCGTCGGCTTCCGGTTCACCGCGCCCGAGGAGCTCTCGTAAGCCTCCGCCTCCGCCTGCTGCTGGCTCTCGCCTACGTGCTGGTGCTCGCGGTCGTCGCCCTCGAGGTCCCGCTCATCATCAGCATCCGCGACCGCGTCGACGCCGAGGTCAAGTCGCAGGCGCTGAGCCAGGCCGAGCTGTTCGCGGTCACGCTCGAGGACGAGCTGCGCACGCGCGAGGGGCTCGACGAGGTGACCGAGCGCGCCGCCGAGCAGGTGCGCGGGCGCGTGATCGTCGTCGGGCCCCGGCGGCCGCCTGGTCGCCGACTCGGCCGGCGAGGAGCGGCTGGGCATCGACTACAGCTCGCGGCCGGAGATCGCGGCGGCGCTCGACGGACGGCTCCTCCCAGGAGCAGCGCGAGAGCGAGACGCTCGACGAGACGATCCTCGCCACCGCGGTGCCCGTCCTCCAGCCCGGCACGACGACGCCGGTCGGCGCCGTGCGCGTGACGCAGAGCGTCGACGCGGTCAACCGCGCCACCTGGCGCGCCACGCTCGGGCTGGTCGCGATCGGCCTGCTGGTGCTGGTGCTCGGCCTCGGCGCGGGTGCGCTGATCGCCGGCCAGGTCGCCGGGCCGGTGCGGCGGCTCGACCAGGCGGCGCGCCGCGTGGCCGAGGGCGACCTGTCGGCTCGCGCGAAGGTCGAGGGCAGCGCCGAGCAGCAGCGGCTCGCGCGCACGTTCAACGACATGACTTCGCGGCTCGAGCGGCTAGTCGCGAGCCAGCGCGAGTTCGTCGCCGACGCCTCGCACCAGCTCCGCACGCCGCTCAGCGGCCTGCGGCTGCGGCTCGAGGAGGCGCGCGCCTCGACCGCCGACGATGGACGCCCACGAGGAGATCGACGCCGGCCTGCGCGAGCTCGACCGCCTGTCGGCGATGGTCTCCGAGCTGCTCGTGCTGTCGCAGGCGGGCGAGGTCGACGCCCCGCCCGAGCGCGTCGACCTCGAGGACGCCGCCCGCCGCGCCGAGGCGCGCTGGGACGGCGCCGAGGGCGGTCGCGTCCGCTCGGCCGGCGATCCCGCCGACGGCTTCGCGCCGCGCGCCGACCTCGACCGCGCCATCGACGCGCTCGTCGAGAACGCCATCCACTACGGCAACGGCGAGGTCGAGGTCCGCTCGCGCGCCGGGCGCCGTCGATGTGCTCGACCGCGGCCCGGGCCTCTCCGACGAGGACCTCGCGGCGGTGTTCGAGCGCTTCCACCGCGGCGCCGCCGGCCGCTCGGGCCCGAACGGGACCGGCCTCGGGCTGCCGATCGCGCGCGAGCTGGCGCGCCGCTGGGGCGGCGACGTGACGCTCGTCAACCGCGACGACGGCGGCGCTCGGGCGACGTTGACCGTCCCGCCCTTTCCCGGGCCTTAACCGACCGCGGGCTACGGTGTTCGCATGCGCCGCGCCACCGTGCTCTGGGTCCTGCTCGCCGCCAGCGGCGTGATGCTGGTGGCCGGCGTGACGCTGGCGGCGTCGACGCTCTCGACGCAGTCGGTCGGCCTGTCCTCGGAGCCGCTGAGCGCCGGCGACGAGCTCGCCCCGCAGGAGACCGCCACGGCGACCGCGCGCGAGACGGCGACGCCGGCCGCCGAGCGCCGCGCGCGCCGGCGCGACCGCGCGCGCGGCCCGCTCCCGCACGGCGACGCCCACCCCCGCCCCGCGTGGTCCGGCCGTCAACCCGACCGCGACCGCGCGCCCGACGGCCACGGTCGACGATGACGACAACTCCGGGCTCGGGCTCGGACAGCTCCGGTCCCGGATCGGGCGGCGACGACAGCAGCGGCCGTGGCCGGGGCCGCGGGCGCGGCGGCGACGACGACGATTGACAGGCGCGCTAAAATCTCAGTCGACAAGACTGAGATCTAGGAAACGCGCCCATGCAGCTCGACCGCTTCACCATCAAGTCGCAGGAAGCCCTGCAACAGGCGATCCGGCTCGCCGCCGACCGGAGCAACACGGAGGCGGCGCCGGAGCACCTGCTGCTCGCCCTGCTCGACCAGCAGGAGGGGATCGTCATCCCCGTCCTGCGCAAGGTCGGCGCCGACCCCGCCGCCGTGCGCAGCGAGGTCGGCGGCGCGCTCGACCGCCTGCCCACCATCACCGCCGGCGCCCGCGAGCCGGCCACCTCGCGCGAGCTGCTCGACGTCCTGCGCGCCGCCGAGCGCGAGGCCGGCAAGCTCGGCGACGAGTACATCTCGACCGAGCATCTGCTGCTCGCGCTGTCCGAGGCCGTCGAGGGCCTCCCGTCGCACGACGACATCCTCAAGGCCGTCGAGCAGGTCCGCGGCCCGCACCGCGTGACCGACCAGAGCCCGGAGGAGAAGTACCAGGCGCTCCAGCGTTTCGGCCGCGACCTCACGGCGGCCGCCGACGAGGGCAAGCTCGACCCCGTGATCGGGCGCGACGACGAGATCCGCCGCGTCATCCAGGTCCTCTCCCGCCGCACCAAGAACAACCCGGTCCTGATCGGCGAGCCCGGTGTCGGCAAGACCGCGATCGTCGAGGGCCTCGCGCAGCGGATCGTCTCCGAGGACGTGCCGGAGTCCCTGCGCGACCGCCGCGTGATCTCGCTCGACATCGGCGCCATCCTCGCCGGCTCCAAGTACCGCGGCGAGTTCGAGGAGCGCCTGAAGGCCGTCCTCAAGGAGATCCAGGAGTCGAAGGGCCAGATCATCCTGTTCATGGACGAGCTGCACACGATCGTCGGCGCCGGCGCGGCCGAGGGCGCCGTCGACGCGGCCAACCTGCTCAAGCCGATGCTCGCCCGCGGCGAGCTGCGCGCGGTCGGCGCCACCACGCTCGACGAGTACAAGAAGCACGTCGAGAAGGACGCGGCGCTCGAGCGGCGCTTCCAGCCGATCTACGTCGGCGAGCCGTCGGTCGAGGACACGATCGCCATCCTGCGCGGCCTCAAGGAGCGCTACGAGGCGCACCACAAGGTCACGATCACCGACGCCGCGCTGATCGCCGCCGCCACGCTCAGCCACCGCTACATCGCCGACCGCTTCCTGCCTGACAAGGCGATCGACCTCGTCGACGAGGCCGCCTCGCGGGTCTCGATCGAGCTGACCTCCGTGCCGACCGAGATCGACGAGGTCGAGCGCCGGATCAAGCAGCTCGAGATCGAGCACGTCGCCGTCGCCAAGGACGAGACGGCGGGCGCGCGCCGCGAGGAGATCGAGCGCGAGCTGGCCGAGCTGCGCGAGCGGGCGTCCGGGATGCGCGCCCAGTGGGAGCGCGAGAAGGAGCAGGCCGAGGGCCACGGCAAGCTGCGCGAGCGGCTCGACCAGGCGCGCGGCGAGCTCGAGCGCGCCGAGCGCGAGATGGACTACCAGCGCGCCGCCGAGCTGCGGCACGGTGAGATCCCAAGCCTCGAGCAGGCCCTCGCCGAGGCGGAGTCCCGCACCGACAAGCTCGAGGCCGATCACGAGCCCGCCGTCTACCTGTCGGAGAAGGTCGACGTCGACGAGATCGCCGAGGTCGTCGGCAAGTGGACGGGCATCCCGGTGACGCGCCTGATGGAGGGCGAGGTCGAGAAGCTCATCCACATGGAGGAGCGCCTCCACCTCCGCGTGATCGGCCAGGAGGAGGCGGTCGCGGCCGTCTCCGACGCGCTGCGCCGCTCACGGGCCGGCCTTTCCGACCCCGACCGCCCGATCGGCACGTTCCTGTTCCTCGGCCCGACCGGCGTCGGCAAGACCGAGCTGGCGCGAGCGCTGGCCGAGTTCATGTTCGACTCGCAGGACGCGATGGTGCGGATCGACATGTCCGAGTACATGGAGAAGCACTCCGTCTCGCGGCTGGTCGGCGCGCCGCCCGGCTACGTCGGCTACGAGGAGGGCGGCCAGCTCACCGAGGCCGTACGGCGGCGCCCGTACAGCGTCATCCTGCTCGACGAGATCGAGAAGGCGCACAACGACGTCTTCAACGTCCTGCTCCAGGTGATGGACGACGGCCGCCTGACCGACGGCCAGGGCCGCACGGTCGACTTCAAGAACGCCGTGCTGATCATGACCTCGAACATTCCCGGCGGCCGCGAGGGCGCGATCGCCACCTTCAAGCCGGAGTTCATCAACCGGCTCGACGACATCGTCGAGTTCGACGCCCTGTCGCGCGAGCAGCTGCGCGAGATCGTCGACCTCCAGGTCTCGCGGCTGATCGTCCGCGTGGCCGAGCGCGGCGTCGAGGTCTCGCTGACCGACACGGCGCGCGACCTGCTCGGCGACATCGGCTACGACCCGACGTACGGCGCCCGCCCACTCAAGCGCGTGATCTCCAAGCGGCTCGTCGACCCGCTGGCGCTCGGTCTGCTCAAGGGCGACTTCGCGGCCGGCGACCGGATCCAGGTCGACGCCGCGGACGGCGAGCTGATCTTCACGCGGGCGAGCGCGGCCGAGCCCGCGGTCGCCTAAGGAAACACCTCGGCCACGTTGATCTCGCGCCGGACCCACACCGGGTCCGGCTCGCGGGAGAACTCGCGCTTCTGGTCGACCTGCATGACCCAGCGGCCGACGCGGGCGCCGTCGATCGGGATCAGCCGTCGCCTGACGTCGAACGTGCCGCACGCGCCGGTCACGGCGCGGGCGAGCCGCACCGTCTTCTGCTCCTTGCCGCCGAACAGGTAGTGGGCATAGACGGGGCCGGCGAGCGTGAACCCGCGCCCGCGGAAGCGCACCTTCTGGCGCGGCGCGGCGCGGCGGGGCTTGACCGTCATCCCGAGGTTGGTGACGCGCGTCGTCTTGACGACCTGGGTGGCCGTGTCGCGCACGGTGACGGCGAGCGCGCGCTCGCCCTGCTCCTGGAACGGCGCCGGCAGCCGGATCTCGAACTCGCCGATCGAGCCGGTCGGCCCGCTGCCCACGAGGACGCCGTCGAACAGGACCTCGACCGTCGAGACCGGAGCGAAGTCGGTGCCCCGGATCGTGATCGTCTCGCGCTCGGCGTCGGTCTCGCCCGACGACACGTAGCACCCCTTGAGCTCCTCGACGGTCGCCGCCGACGCCGGCGTGGCGGCAAGGGCGAATACGACGCAGGTGGCAGCGAGGAGGCGGAGCATGGGGCCGGGCAAGTATGTCCATCTGCGGACAACACCGCACCTGGCCGTATGGATCGGATACAACGGACCGATGCCCACCTACATCATGCTCTCCACGCTGACGCCCGAGGGCGTGCAGACGGTCAAGAACAACCCGTCGCGCATCCGCGAGGTCAATCAGGAGGTCGAGCAGCTCGGCGCCACCGTCAAGGCGCAATGGGCCACGCTCGGCCACTTCGACTTCATCAACATCGTCGAGGCGCCCGACGAGAAGACGATGGCGCGCGTATCGCTCGAGCTCGGCTCGCGCGGCACCGCCCACTACGAGTCCCTCGCCGCGATCCCGATCGACGACTTCATCGCCTCTCTGTGAGGGTTCTGGTCGTCGGCGCCGGCGGGCGCGAGCACGCGATCGTGCGCGCGCTCAAGCGGTCCCCGCAGCGCCCGGAGCTGTTCGCGGCGCCGGGCAACGCGGGGATCGCGCGCGACGCGACGATCGTGCCCGAGGGGGAGCTCGCCGGCATGGACCTGGTCGTGATCGGTCCCGAGGCGCCGCTCGTGGCCGGGCTGGCCGACGAGTGCGCCGCGTCGGGCGTCACCTGCTTCGGGCCGACCGCCGCGGCCGCCCGGCTCGAGGGCTCGAAGGCGTTCGCGAAGGAGGTGATGGCGGCGGCCGGCGTGCCGACCGGCGGCTACGCCGTCGTCGACTCCGTCGAGGACGGGCTGGCCGCGATCGACGGCTATCCGGTGGTGATCAAGGCCGACGGCCTGGCCGCCGGCAAGGGCGTGGTGATCGCGGGAGACGAGCGGACGGCGCGCGAGGCGCTGGAATCGATGCTGGTCGAGCGGCGCTTCGGCGACATGCCGGTGGTCGTCGAGGAGTTCCTCGACGGCGACGAGCTGTCCCTGCTGGCCATCTGCGACGGCGAGACCGCGCTCCCGCTCGCCCCGGCGCGCGACTACAAGCGGATCGGCGACGGCGACACCGGTCCCAACACCGGCGGGATGGGCTGCTTCTCGCCGGTGCCGGAGGTCGACGAGGCGCTCGTGGAGCGGATCCGCGCCGAGGTCCACCAGCCGGTGGTCGACGAGCTCGCGCGCCGCGGGACGCCGTTCCACGGCGTGCTCTACGCCGGGCTGATGCTGACCGCCGGCGGCTTCAACGTGCTCGAGTTCAACGTCCGCTTCGGGGATCCCGAGACGCAGGTGGTGCTGCCGCGGCTGCGCTCGGACCTGCTCGACCTGCTCGAGCGCGCCACGCGCCCCGGCGGCCTGGCCGGCGCCCGGCTCGAATGGGACGCGCGCTCGGCCGTCACGGTGGTGCTGGCGTCGCGCGGCTACCCGGTGTCGTCGTCGTCGGGCGACGTGATCCGCGGGCTCGACCGCGTTCCCGGGGACGTCGAGGTCACGCACGCGGGCACCGCGCAGCGGAACGGCGACGTCGTGACGGCCGGCGGCCGCGTCCTGAACGTCACCGCGCTCGGCGACGGCACGCGGTCCGCCCGCGAGCATGCGTATGCTGCCGCCGACGTGATCGACTTCGACGGCCGGCAGCTGCGCCGGGACATCGCCGCAGGATGAGCGGAGAGCCGGTCGCCGAGGCCTCGGTGGAGGCCGAGTTCGAGGGCCTCGAGGTCGAATCCCCGCAGGTCGGCATCGTCATGGGCTCCAAGAGCGACATGCCGGCCATGGAGGCGGCCGCCGAGGAGCTGCGCAAGCGCGGCATCGGGCACGAGGTGCGCGTGATGTCGGCGCACCGCGAGCCGGACACGGTGGCGGCCTACGCCAAGAACGCGCAGATGCGCGGCCTGCGCGTGATCATCGCCGGCGCCGGCCTGTCGGCCGCGCTGCCGGGCGTGGTCGCCGCCCACACCACGCTGCCGGTCATCGGCGTGCCGCTGACCTCGTCGAAGTCGGTCGCCGGCGGGCTCGACGCGCTGCTCTCGATCGCCCAGATGCCGCCCGGCGTCCCCGTCGCCTGCGTCGGAGTCGACAACGCGCGCAACGCCGCGGTCCTGGCCGCCCGGATCCTCGACAGTTAGGTTTCCGGCGTGGCGGACTCGCCGCTCCAGCCGCATGCCGTGACGCCCGCGGAGCTCGCGGAGCGCAACGCCGCGGCGCGGCGCGGGACGCCGTTCCTCGCCTACCTCGACGGCGACGGCCGGCAGGTGATCGTCGAGCTCGGGGACGAGCAGGTGGTCATCGGCCGCCAGCCCGGCAGCGACGTCTGCCTGGAGTGGGACCCGTCGGTCTCGCGCGTGCACGCCCGGATCGAGCGCGTGGGCGGGCACTGGACGGTGGTCGACGACGGGCTCTCGCGCCACGGCACGTACCTGCACGGCGAGCGGATCGACGGCCGCCGGCGGCTCGCCGACAGTGACCTGATCGGCGTCGGCCGTTGCGTGCTCGCCTTCTGCGACCCGCAGGCCATGGTCCCCGCCACCGACCGCGCCGGTGATGACGGCGGTGACGCCCGCGTCGGCGCTCACGCCGGCGCAGCGGCGCGTCCTGGTGGAGCTGTGCCGGCCGCTGCTCGACGGGTCGGGCGCGGGCCCGGCGGGCAACCCGCGGATCGCCGAGGCGCTGGTCGTCACCGTCGACGCCGTCAAGCACCGGCTCGGCGAGCTCTACGACCGCTTCGGGCTCGACCGGCTGCCGCAGAACGAGAAGCGCGCGGCGCTGGCCGCCGCCGCGGTGCGCGCGGGGATCGTCAAGCGCCGCGATCTCTGAGGGTGCACATGACTGTGCACCCTGCGGCATAGAGGCGCGGCCGGCGCGGCGGCACTGTTGCCGCATGATCAAGACCACAACCTTCAGCGCTCACGCGCTCGGTGCGCTCGCGCTGTTCGTCGCGCTCGGCGGCACCGCCATGGCCAACGATTCGGTGCGCGCGTTCATCACCGGCGCCGAGGTCCGCAACGGCTCGCTGACCGGGCGCGACGTCCGCAACCGCAGCCTCACCGCCGCCGACCTCGCGCCGGGCGTGCTGCGAGCCGGCCCGCAAGGCCCGGCCGGCCCTCAAGGCCCGGCCGGCCCGCAGGGGCCTGCCGGACCCGATCTCGCCGGCGCCACGCACGTGCGCGTGCGCGGCGACCGGTCGCCGGCAGAGAACGGCCAGGCGCTCCGCGCCTCGCTCGCGTCGATCACCGACGCGTCGGTGGACAAGCCGTACGCCATCCAGCTCGCTCCCGGCGTCTACGATCTCGGTCACGCGACGCTGGCAATGAAGCCCGACGTCTCGATCGTCGGCGCCGGCGCGGACGCGACGCGGATCATCGGAGACCAGGGGCAGGCCACGGAGGGCGAGGCGCTCGTGCTCGGAGCGCACCGCACGCTGCTGCGCGACGTCACGGTCGCCAACGACAGCAACGCTGCCACGACGTTCCACAACGTCATGACCGTGCCGGGTGGCGCCATGATGCGGATCGCGGACGCCGCGCTGGAGGTGACCACCTCCTCCCGCGGCTACGTGCTCATCGCCACAGGCGGATCCTTCGTGGACGTGCGCGACAGCCGGCTCACGTCCGAGAGCGCGGCGATCGGCAGCACCGCGTTGGCGGTCGGCGGGTCGCAGTTGCGCATCCGCGGCTCCGAGCTCGTCGCCACGGGCCGGGACCACGCGTTCGGCGTGACGGCCACCGGCGGCGCGACGGCGGTGGTGGAGAACAGCGCGGTGCTGAGCGCGAACGTCGCCGTCAGCGGCGACGTGGCCGTCGGCGCGTCGCGAGTCGTGGGCCGGAGCGGTGGGAACGTCACCTGCGTCGCCAGCTACAACGGCACCTTCGCCCCTGTCGGCGCCGACTGCAACTGATCATGCGTCGCATCGGCAGTGCCCACCTACTCGCCGCACTGGCGCTCTTCATCGCGCTCGGCGGCACCTCGATGGCCAAGGACGCGGTGCGCGCGTTTTCATCACCGGCGCCGACGTCCGTGACGGCTCGCTGACCGGGCGCGACGTGCGCAACCGCAGCCTCACCGCCGAGGATCTGGCGCCGGACGTGCTGCGAACCGGCCCGCAAGGGCCGGCCGGCGCCCGATCTCGCCGGCGCCACCCACGTGCGCGTGCGCGGCGACCGGACCCCGGCCGAGAACGGCGCCGCGCTCCGCGCCGCGCTGGCGTCCATCACCGACGCGTCGGCGACCAGGCCGTATGTGATCCAGCTCGCGCCCGGCGTCTACGAGCTCGGTCACGAGACGCTGGCGATGAAGCCCGACGTCTCGATCGCCGGCGCAGGCGCCGCGACGACGCGGATCACCGGCGACCAGGGCCAGGCCACGCTCGGCGAGGCGCTCGTCCTCGGAGCGGATCGCACGCTGCTGCGCGACGTCACCGTCGTCAACCGCGGCGACATGGCCGCACACTTCCACAACGCCATGGCCGTGTTGGGCGGGGCCGCGATGCGGATCGAGGACGCCGTGGTGGAGGGCGGCGGGTCCCCCGAGCCTGGCGGCGGCGGCGGGCCCGCGACCCCCACCCGGAGGATCGTCGTCGCCGTCTACGTGGCCGATGGGTCCGACGTCCGCATCCGCGGCTCCGAGCTCGTCGCGAGCAGCCAGTTGCCGCCGTTCGCGCTGTATCTCCAGGGCGACGGCTCGACGGCGGTGGTGGAGAACAGCGCGCTCGTGAGTCCGCACCTTGGCGTCGCGGCCCTCACCGGCGCCACCGCGACCGTCGGCGCGTCGCGCGTCGAAGGCGGCGGCTTCGCGCCGGTGGACGTCAACTGCAACTGAGGGGTGCACGCGACTGTGCACCCTGGGGCATAGAGGCGCGAGCGCGGCGGCGGGAAAGTGGATCCATGATCAAGACCGCGCTCAGCGCCTCCCTCATCGCCCTCGCCATCCTCGCTCCCGCCGCCTCGGCGGCCGACGAGGTCAAGCCGCCGCGGCAGACCGACCAGGCCGCCCCGACGTGCCGGACGCCCGCCGCCGAGGTCGACCCGAAGGCCGCGCCGGCCCCGAGGCTCACCAAGGTCGAGCTCGAGGCGCTCAAGAAGCTGCCGCTCTGCTCGTCCGAGGAGCCCGAGGAGACGTGCCTGATGGTCGACAGGGCCGAGTACGACAAGGCGATCGCGTTCCGCAGGACGTCCGGCGCCGCCACGCCGCCGTGGGTGCAGGCGTACGACCTGTGCATGCTCCGGCAGCTCGGCGACCAGTCCGGCGCGGAGGGCGCGCACCACTGATCCTCATACGATGGCGGGCGTGATCGCCCGCTACACCCGCCCGCAGCTCGGCGAGCTCTGGACCGACGAGGCCCGGATGACCGCCTGGCGCGACGTGGAGGTGGCAGCGGCGGAGGCCCTCCAAGGGCCTCCCGACGCCGATCTCGAGGCGATCCGCGGAGCCACCTTCACGGTCGAGGCGGTGAAGGAGCGCGAGGCGGTCACGGACCATGACGTGGCCGCCTTCGTCGACGTTCTGAGCGCCTCCGCGGGCCCGGCCGGCCGCTGGATCCACTTCGGCCTCACCTCGTCCGACGTGCTCGACACGGCGCTCGCCCTCCAGCTCCGGCGGGCCGGCGAGGTGATCGTCCCGGCCGCCCGCGAGCTGGCCGCCGTGCTCGCCGAGCGGGCGCGCGAGCACGCGGACACGCTGTGCGTCGGCCGCACGCACGGCGTCCACGCCGAGCCGACCTCGTTCGGCCTCAAGCTCGCCGGCTTCGCGATGGAGGCCCACCGCAACGCCGAGCGGCTGGAGCGGGCGTTCGCCCAGGCGGCGACCGGCGCGATCTCCGGCGCGGTCGGCACCTACGCGTCGCTCGGCCCCGACTACGAGGCGCGCGTGCTCGAGCGGCTGGGCCTGGCGGCCGAGCCGGTCTCCACGCAGGTCGTCCCGCGCGACCGCCACGCCGAGCTGCTGAGCGCGATCGCGCTCGCCGGCGCCGGGCTCGAGCGCTTCGCGCAGGAGATCCGCCACCTCCAGCGGACCGAGGTGCGCGAGGTCGAGGAGCCGTTCAAGGCCGGCCAGAAGGGCTCGAGCGCGATGCCGCACAAGCGCAACCCGATCACCACCGAGCGCATCTGCGGCCTGGCGCGGGTGCTGCGCGGCTACGCCCAGGCCGGGCTGGAGAACGTGGCGCTGTGGCACGAGCGCGACATCTCGCACTCGGGCGCCGAGCGCGTGATCCTGCCCGACGCCACGATCCTGCTCGACTACATGCAGCACCTCGCGCAGCGGGTCGCGCGCGGGATGGTGGTGCACACCGACCGCATGGCGGCCAACCTGGAGATCACCGTCAGGCGCTCTGTTCTCGCAACGTGTTCTGCTCGCGCTGGTCGAGCAAGGAATGCAGCGCGACGACGCGTACCGCGTGGTGCAGCGGCTGGCCCAGCAGGCGTGGGACACTTCGACGCCTCTGCGAACTCTGCTGGAGCGGGAGCCCGGCGTGGAGCTCGACCTCGATGCCGTCTTCGACTACAGCCACTACATCCGTCACGTGCCGGAGGTGATGGAGCGCCTTGCCTTCTAACAACCTGTTGATCTTCGGCTCGCCGGAGACGTCGCCCGACCTGTTCCACGAGATCCCGACGGGGATCATCGACCCGTTCCTCTACGTGGAGTCCAACGGCCGCCGCGGGGCCACCGTCACGCTGCTCGACGCGCACAAGGTCGACCCGTACGGCATCGAGATCCTCGACCCCTACGACCTCGGCGCCGACGAGCTGTTCAGCCGCGGCATCAGCCGCTACGAGGTCGAGCTCGAGCTGTCGCGCCGCGCGTGCGAGAAGATGGGCGTCGGCCGCGCGCTCATCCCGCCGGAGTTCCCGGTCGGCCTCGCCGACCACCTGCGGGCGAGCGGGATCGAGCTGTTCGTCGACCCCGAGGTGTTCGTCACCAAGCGGCGCGTGAAGGCGGAGCACGAGCTCGACGGCATCCGCCGCGCCCAGCGGGCGGCCGACGCGGCGATGGCGGTCGGCGCGCAGATGATCCGCGAGGGCGGGACGACGAGCGAGGCCGTCCGCGACGCGATGCAGGCCGTCTGCGACGAGCTCGGCTGCGACCTGCCCGACGACGTGATCGTCTCCCACGGCCCGCAGTCGGCGGTCGGCCACGAGGCCGGCCACGGCCCGATCGGCGAGGGCGAGGTCGTGATCGTCGACATCTGGCCGCGCGACCGCGCCTCGCGCTGCTGGGCCGACATGACGCGCACGTTCATCGCCGGCGGCATGGAGCCGCCCGAGGAGCTCGCCGAGTACTGGAAGCTGACCCGCGAGTCGCTCGACCGCGCGTTCGCCGAGGTCCGCGCGGGCGCCGACTGCCAGCAGATCTACGGCATCTCGTGCGAGCCGTACGAGAACGCCGGCTACCCGACGCAGCGGTCCAAGCCCGCCGGCGCCAAGCTCGACGAGGGCTACTACCACTCGCTCGGGCACGGCGTCGGCCTCGAGGTGCACGAGCGGCCCAACCTCGGCCGCACGCCCGACACGCTGATGGCGGGCGACGTCATCACGCTCGAGCCGGGCTGCTACAGCAAGCAGCTCGGCGGCGTCCGCCTCGAGGACCTGGTCCTGGTCGGCGAGGACGGCGCCGAGCTACTGACTGACTTCCCGTATGAGCTCTAACAGAGGTTCTGGTCGGCCACGACCGTGAGGGTCACGGCGTTGCTCGCGTCCGAGGTGTTGCCCGCGCGATCGACCGCCTTCACCGTCCAGGTCTGGGTCCCCGGCTGGGTGTAGATGCCGATGGCCGACGCGTTGGGCTGCGTCAACTGGAAGAACCTGCCGTTCAGGTAGAGCTCGTACTCGATCTGCGGGTCCGCGTCGGTCGATGGCGTCCACCTGAGGATCAGGCTGCCGCAGTTGTCGTTGAGATCCTCCACGGTGAGGTTCGACGGCGCGGTCGGCGGCGTGGAGTCGCCGTTCCCCGCCAGGGTGACCGTGACCGCGTTGCTCAGCCCCGAGATGTTGCCGGCGAAGTCGCGCGCGCGGACCTGGAACGTGTGGGTGCCGGGCGGGATCTTGCGCAGCGTCGTCGACGGGGTCCCCATGTACGGATGCGACGCGGAGGCGAGCACGGAGCCGTCCATCAGCACCTCGTAGCCGAACGACCAGCGGTCGGACGAGCGGTCCCAGGCGAGCGAGACGGTCGAGATCCCGGTCCCGGTCGGGCGCAGATTCGTGGGCGTGGTCGGGGCGGTCCGGTCGGGCAGCGTCGTGACGGTCAGCGGCTCGCTGAGGCCCGAGGTGTTGCCCGACGGGTCCATCGCCTGGACGCGGTACGTCACGGTCCAGTTCGGCACCAGCCCGGTGAAGGTCTTGGTCGTGCTGTCGCCGGGGTGGTAGATGCCGCCGGCGATGTAGGCGTGGATCTTCCCGGAGTTGTCCTTCGAGGCGTTCCAGGCGATCGTGATCGAGTCCTCGGTGACGGAGACGGCGCGGAGGCCTGTCGGTGTCGACGGTGGAGTGCGGTCGCGCGCCGCCGAGGCGGCCGGAGCCAGGACGGCGGATACGACGAGCACGGCACTGATGGCAAGGCATGCCCTCATCACGGTTCCCCCCGAGGTAACGAATTCGTGCGGTATACGCGGGGTTACCGCCATCGGTTCTGGCCCCACCCTCATCTAGCCTGTGAGACGTGACCGGCCTCACCCTGCTGGCCTCCGGCAAGGTCCGCGAGCTGTACGAGCTCGGCGACGACCTGCTGATGGTGGCCTCCGACCGCATCTCCACCTACGACGTCGTGCACCCGACCCCGATCCCGGACAAGGGCAAGGTGCTGACGGCGCTCTCCGTGCTGTGGTTCGACCTCACGCGTGACATCGTCCCCAACCACCTGCGGTCGACCACCGAGGGCGTGCCGGACGAGTTCCGCGGGCGCGGCATGCGCGTCAAGCGGCTGCGGATGCTGCCGGTCGAGTGCGTCGTGCGCGGCTACCTCTCCGGCTCCGGCTGGAAGGACTACCAGGCGACCGGCCGCGTCTCCGGAATCGATCTGCCGCCGGGCCTGAGCGAGTCCGAGCAGCTCGCCGAGCCGATCTTCACGCCCTCCACGAAGGCCGACGAGGGTCACGACGAGGCGATCGACTTCGCCCAGGCCGCCGAGCTGGCGGGTTCGGAGGAGCTGGCCGAGCGGCTGCGCGACGCGTCGCTCGAGGTCTACACCCGGATCGCCTCCTACGCGCGCGAGCGCGGGATCATCCTGGCCGACACGAAGTTCGAGTTCGGGCTCGACGAGGACGGCGCCCTGGTCCTCGGCGACGAGGTCTGCACGCCCGACTCGTCGCGCTTCTGGCCGGCCGACCGCTACGAGGTCGGGCGCGGCCAGCCGAGCTTCGACAAGCAGTACGTGCGCGACTGGGCGTCCGGCACCGGGTGGGACAAGACGCCGCCGGCGCCGGCGATCCCCGACGACGTGGTGGAGCAGACCCGCGAGCGCTACGTGACCGCGTACGAGCGGCTGGCCGGCGAGCCGTTCTCGGCGTGGCTGGAGCGCACGGCGCCTTGAGGGTGCGGGTCCTGATCCGGCCCAAGGCCGGGATCCTGGATCCGCAGGGCCAGGCCGTCGAGCGCGCCCTGCCCGCGCTCGGGTTCGAGGGCGTGAGCAACGTGCACGTCGGGCGCCTCGTCGAGCTCGACGTCGACGACCCCTCGCGCGTGGATGAGATGTGCGAGCGCCTGCTGACGAACCCGCTGATCGAGGAGTACGAGATCCAGTGAAGTTCGGAGTGGTGCAGTTTCCGGGCTCGTGCGACGAGCGTGATGCGCTGGCGGCGGCCCGCCGCGTCGGCGACGCGGAGCTGCTGTGGCACGCCGACGCCGACCTCAAGGGCGTCGACGCGGTGATCATCCCCGGCGGCTTCTCGTACGGCGACTACCTGCGGGTCGGCGCCATCGCCCGCTTCTCGCCGGTCATGGGCGAGGTCGAGCGCTTTGCGCGCGACGGCGGGCTCGTGCTCGGGATCTGCAACGGCTTCCAGGTCCTGTGCGAGGCCGGGCTCCTGCCGGGCGCGCTGCTGCCCAACACGTCGCTGCGCTTCGTCTGCCGCCAGGTCGACGTCGAGGTCGTCAACACCTCGATCCCGTGGACGCGCGGCTGCCGCCCCGGGCAGGTCCTCTCGATCCCCGCCAAGCACACCACCGGCCGCTACTGGGCCGACGACCTGCCGGAGGAGCAGGTCGTGCTGCGGTACGCGCCTGGTCACAACTTCAACGGCTCGATGCGCGACATTGCGGGGGTGTGCAACGAGGGCGGCAACGTGCTCGGGCTGATGCCGCACCCCGAGCACGCCGTCGACGTACTGACCGGGTCGGTCGACGGCCTCGCCCTGATCGGGGCGCCGGCGTGATCGCCACCCGCCACCGCGAGCTCGGCCTCACCGACGCCGAGTACGACCTCATCGTCGACAAGCTGGGCCGCGAGCCGAACCAGGTCGAGCTGGCCGTGTTCAGCCTCATGTGGTCCGAGCACTGCGGCTACAAGCACTCGCGCCGGCTGCTGAAGACGCTGCCGGTCGAGGGCGGCCGGCTCGTGCTCGGCCCGGGCGAGAACGCCGGCGCGGTCGACGTCGGCAACGGGATGGCCTGCGCGTTCAAGGTCGAGTCGCACAACCACCCGAGCGCGGTCGAGCCGTTCCAGGGCGCGGCGACCGGCGTCGGCGGCATCCTGCGCGACGTGTTCGCGATCGGCGCGCGGCCGATCGCGATCCTCGACTCGCTGCGCTTCGGCGAGCCGTCCTCGCCGCGCTCGCGCTACCTGCTCGAGCACGCGGTCGCCGGCATCGGCCACTACGGCAACTCGATCGGCGTCGCCACCGTCGGCGGCGAGATCTACTTCGAGGGCCCGTACGAGCAGAACTGCCTGATCAACGCGATGTGCGTCGGCCTGATCGAGACCGACAAGCTGATCCGCTCAGCGGCCGCCGGCGTCGGCAACGTGGTGGTGCTGTTCGGCGCCCGCACGGGTCGCGACGGGATCGGCGGCGCGTCGGTGCTGGCCAGCGCCGAGCTGGGCGACGAGGACGGCGCCAAGCGCCCGACCGTGCAGATCGGCGACCCGTTCGAGGAGAGCAAGCTGCTCGAGTGCTCGCTCGAGCTGCTCGACGCCGGGCTGCTGGTCGCGCTCCAGGACCTCGGCGCCGCCGGCCTGACCTCGTCGTCGTCGGAGATGGCCGCCAAGGGCGGCGTGGGGATCGACCTCGACGTGCGGCGCGTGCCGCTGCGCGAGGCCGACATGGAGCCGTTCGAGATCATGATCTCCGAGTCGCAGGAGCGGATGCTGTGCGTGGTCGAGCCGTCGAAGGTCGACGACGTGCTCGCGCTGTGCGCCCGCTGGGAGGTCAACGCGACGGCGATCGGCGAGGTGACGGGCAGCGGCCGGCTGCGCGTGTTCGACGGCGACACGCTGGTCGGCGACCTGCCGGTCAGCGCGCTGGTCGACGAGTGCCCGGCCTACGACCTCGAGCCGCTGAAGCCGTCGCGGCCGATCTACCCGGCCCCCGAGCGCGTGCTCGGCGACGGCGCTCGACGGCGCCGACACGCTGCTCGCCCTGCTCGGCAGCGCCAACCTCGCGTCGCGCCGGTGGGCGTTCGAGCAGTACGACTGCGTGGTCGGCTCGCGCACCGTCCGCCGGCCCGAGCAGGCCGACGCCGCGGTGCTGACGCTCGAGTCCGGCGGCGCGATCGCCGTCTCGATCGACGGCAACGGCCGCCGCGTCGCGATCGACCCCTACGACGGCGCGGTCGAGGCCGTGCTCGAGTGCTCGGCCAACCTCGCGTGCGTCGGCGCCGAGCCGCTCGGCCTCACCAACTGCCTGAACTTCGGCAACCCCGAGAAGCCGCACATCGCGTGGCAGCTCACGCGCGCGGTGGCCGGCCTCGGCGACGCCTGCCGCGCGCTCGGCGTGCCCGTGGTCGGCGGCAACGTGTCGCTCTACAACGAGGGCGGCGAGGGCCCGATCTACCCGACGCCCGTGGTCGGCATGGTCGGCGAGCTGCCCGATCCCGCGCGCGCCGGGCGCCTGGGCTTCGCCCGCGAGGGCGACGCCGTCGCGCTGCTCACCACCTCGTGGCGGCCGTCCGAGACCGGCTCGGAGCTGGCCAAGCTGCGCGGCGACGCGCTCGAGGGCGCGCTGCCCGGCGCCGACCTCGGCGCCGTCAAGGCGCTCCACGCGGCGGTCCGCCAGGGCGTGCGGTCGGGCGCGCTGCGGTCGGCGCACGACGTCGCCGAGGGCGGCGTCGCGGTCGCGCTGGCCGAGTGCTGCATCGCCGGCGGTCTGGGCGCGCGCGTGGCGCTCGACGGCGTGCCGCTGTTCGCCGAGGGCCCGGGCGCGTTCGTGGTGTCGGGCGCACGCGAGGCGCTGGCGCGCTTCGGCGCCGCCGCACGCGTGATCGGCGAGGTCGGCGGCGGCGCGCTGGTCATCGACGGCGAGCTCGAAGTGCCCGTCGCCGAGCTCGAGCGCGTGCACCGCGACGGGCTAGCGGCGCTTCTGCACTGACACGACGCGCCGGCCGTCCTCGACCGCGTCGCGCGCCGCGAGGTAGCCGTCGTCTTCGACCAGCAGGAACGTCGGCGCGCCGCCGAGCCGTCGCGCGGCGTCCTTGTATGCGCGCGTGTCGTCGAGGTCCTCGGCGACGCCGCCCGGGGTGACGCCGACGTCGAGGGTCAGGCGGCCGTCCGCGATCCGCACGGAGTACGAGACGTCGGGGTGGTCGACGGACAACTCGAGGAACTCCTCCCCGGCTTTCACCTCCGCGCGCTTGGGGCCAACTCGGCGCGCCAGCGCTATCGCCTCCCGCCGCAGCGCCTCCTCGTCGGCGACCTCGGCCACCAGGCGGCCGCCCATGTCGGCCGGCGTCCTGCCCTGCACGAAGAACAGGCCGGCGCCGAGGTGAGGCAGCACCGAGCGCTCGAGATCGAGCCCCGTCAGGGACTCGATCTGCTCGTACTGCTCATGCTCTCGCGCGAGCGCGGCGTCCGCGCCGAGGTCGGCCGATGCGACGGCCAGCCAGGCCGCGCCGGGGACGTTGGCCAGCGTCGGGGCCGTGTCCGAGTGCGGCGGCAGGCCGGCGACCTCGAACCGCCGGTCCCAGACGCGGGCGGTCAGCGGACCGTCGCCGAGCGCCTCGTCGGGTACGTCCGGCTGGTCCATCACCTTCACCAGCTCGAAGGCCCGGGGCACGACGCGCGGCTCCTCGGCGGCGATCAGGAAGTCGGGCGGGTCGTCGCCATCCTCGCCTTCGACGTCGAGCCGGGTCGAGTCGGCGAGCGAGCCGGAGTCGGCCGCCGCGTTCATCGCGCGCAGCAGCGCACGGCTGCTCGCGAGGACGAGCCGTCCGTCGATGATCGCGGAGGCGCGCTGCGGCCCGCCGGCCGTCACCTTGCGGCCGAACGCCTCGGCGGCCTCCTCGTCCTCGGCGTCGAACACGAGGCCGTACTCGTCGTCCGTGAGCACGAAGTAGGCGGCGCGGTCGCCGAGCCACGGCTCGACGTCGCGCTCGAAGTCGACGTCCTCGCGCGAGGTCGCGGAGATCAGCGGCTCGGCCCGTCTCGCGTCGAGGCCGATGTAGATCGTCGCGTCGGCGGGCACGACCTCCGACGGCGCGCCGCCGCCGCAGCCGGCGAGCAGGAGCAGGGCGAGGAGCGCGAGACGGCGCATGGCGGCAGGGTAGGGTGGCGCGCGTGCCGACGGTCCTGCTGATCGGCGAGGGGGACCTGGCGGAGGAGACGCGCCAGGCGCTCGACGCCGCGGGCGCGGACGTGTACCGGATGAAGGCGCCCGAGGAGCGCGAGGTCCGCCACGCGCTCGAAGGCGACGGCATCGACCGCGTCGTGGTCGTCTCGCGCCAGGACGCGTTCGTGCTGCGGTTCGCGCTGATGGTGCGCCACGTCGACGCCGACGTGCCGATGCTGGTGACGATCTTCGACCCGACGATGGCCGGTCAGGTCGATCGCGACCTCGAGCACTGCGAGGTCACGTCGATGGCCGACATCGTCGCCCCCTCGCTCGCCGGTCCGTGCCTCGGGCGACGACCTCATCGCCGTCCGCGAGGACCGGGATCCGCCGACCGGCATCCGCGAGAGCGGTGAGGAGGTGCCGATCGAGGTGCCGGACCGCCGGCGTGCCTCGGCCCTGGCCGCGGCCGTCTTCGCGCCCTACGACAAGAGCGCCGCGCTGCTGCTGTGGGGCGCGCTCGGGCTGGTCGTGATCCTGGTGCTGGAGACGGTCGCCTGCATGGCCGTGCTCGGGCAGAACGTGATCGACGCCTCCTACGGCGCGGCCAAGACGCTGGTGACGGTCGACCCCAACGACGAGGTCGCGGACGGGCCCGACGGTCTGAAGCTGTTCCTCACCGTCTCGATGCTCGCCGCGCTCGTCTTCGAGGCCTCGTTCACCGCCGGGCTCGTCAACCGGCTGATCAGCCGCCGGCTGACCGGCCTCTACGGTCGCCGCGCCGTGCCGCGGCGGGACCACGTCGTGGTCATCGGCCTCGGGCAGGTCGGCCTGCGCCTGTGCGTGCTGCTCCGCCGCTGCGGGATCGGCATCGTGGCGGTCGACGACCGCGAGGAGGGCGAGAACGTCGGCCTCGCGCGCGAGCTGGCCTTCCCGGTGGTGATCGGTCGCGGCGCCGACCCGTCGCTGCTGCGCCGGCTCTCGCTCGGCCGCGCGTTCGCGCTGGCGGCGGTCACCGACGACGACCTCGAGAACATCTCGATCGCCATGGCGGCCAAGTCGGTCAACGGCGACCTGCGGATCGTCCTGCGGGCGGGCGACGGGCGGGTGGCGAACGAGACGCGGTCGCTGTTCCGGATCGGCCTCGTGCGCGACGTGCACCGCATCGCCGCGGTCCTGATCGCCGCGCGCGCGACCGGCTCGGACGCGGTGCGCGTCGTCTGCGTCGGCGACGACGCGCACCTCGTGTACGAGGACGGCCGCCTCGAGGAGGCGGCCGTCTCGGCTAGCGCGTGAGCTCCTCCGCCATCGCGTCGAAGACCTGCACGTACTGGTCCACCGACGTGTCGTCGTGGGTGACCGACAGCGTCCACTCCTCCTCGCGGCCGGGCGTCATGAAGATGCCGCGGTTCATGTTGAACAGCCAGGCGAGCTCGGCCATGTCGGCGTCCTGGTTGGCCTTGAAGGTCTCGTAGTCGACGATCTTCACGGGCGAGAACGTCACGCAGCCCTTGGAGCCGACGCCGACCGAGTAGCCGGACAGGTTGTACTTGTCGATCACGCCCTGGCAGCCGGTGAGGATGCGGTCGTTGAGCTGGTCGAGGTGCTTGTAGGCCTCGGGCGTGAGGACCTCGAGCAGGTTCGCGCGCGTGGCGGCCATGCCGAGCGGGTTCCCGTTGTAGGTGCCGACCTGGTAGACGGAGCCGTCCTCGACGGTCGACATCGCCTCCTCGGTGCCGCCGATCGCGCCGGTCGGCACGCCGCCGCCGAGCGCCTTGGCCAGCGTGACCATGTCGGGCTTGACGCCCCAGCGCTCGGTGGCGCCGCCGGCCGCGATGCAGAGTCCGGTCTTGACCTCGTCGAAGATCAGCACGATGCCGTGCTTGCGCGTGATCTCGCGGACGGCCTCGAGGTAGCCCGGCTCGGGCAGCACGACCCCGAGGTTCATCATCGCCGGCTCCATGATCACGCAGGCGGGCAGGCGGCCCTCGTCGGCGAGGCGCTCGATCCGGCGCTCCATCGCGGCCGCGTCGTTGAACGGGACGGCGACGGTGTTGTCGACGGTCGCCTGCGGGATGCCGGCGCCGTAGGGCAGCGAGGCGAGGTTGTCGCGGTCGCCGATCTTGTCGTACTCGACGCCGATCGAGACCATCACCGTGTCGTGGTGGCCGTGGTAGGAGCCGAAGATCTTCATGCACACGTCGCGCTTCGTGTGCGCGCGCGCGATGCGGATGGCGTCCATCGTGGCCTCTGAGCCGGAGTTCGTGTAGCGCCAGCGCGGCAGGCCCCAGCGGCGGGAGAGCTCCTCGGCGACGACGATGGCGTCCTCGGTCGGCGCCGCGAAGTGGGTGCCGCTGTCGTAGCGGTCGCGGATCGCCTTGCCGATCGCCGGGTGGGCGTGGCCCTGGACCATCGCGCCGAACCCGTTGTGGAAGTCCCACATCTCGTTGTCGTCGACGTCCCAGACCTTCGGGCCCTTGCCGCGCTCGAGGTAGATCGGCCACGGGTCGCGCAGCTGGTACGAGGAAGCGACGCCGCCGGACAGCACCTCGTGCGCGCGCTTGTACATCTCACCCGACTTGCGCGTCGCCTCGTTGAGCGCCTTCTCCTCGCGCTCGATCAGCTCCTTGATCCGTTGACGGTCGATCTGGACGGGGGCGTGGGTCGCCATGTGTCTCTCCTGGAACGCTTGGCCAGGGAGGGTACCCGGGCGCCCGCCGACGGAGCGGCGAAGCGCCCGGGCTGCGGTTCGCCCCATCGGCGCGCCGGACCCGTTGCTACGCTGGCTCCGCCGTGGAGCTCCCCGACTTTCGCGACGGGCCGCGCGACGAGTGCGGCGTGTTCGGCATCTGTGCGCCCGGTCGCGATGTCGCTCGCCTTGCGTACTTCGCCCTGTACGCGCTCCAGCACCGCGGGCAGGAGTCCGCGGGCATCGCCACCGCCCAGGGCGGCCACATCATGGCGATGCGCGACCAGGGGCTCGTCAACCAGGTGTTCGACGAGCAGCGGTTGCGCGCTTTGCAGGGAGAGATGGCGGTCGGCCACGTGCGGTACTCGACCACCGGCGCCTCCTCGTGGGAGAACTCGCAGCCGGTCTGGCGGGCGGATCGGCGCGAGATCGCGCTGGCGCACAACGGCAACCTGATCAACGCCGTCGAGCTGCACGGCGAGCTGCGTGCGCGCGGCGTCTCGTTCCGCTCGACGTCGGACTCGGAGATCATCGCCGCGCTGCTGTCCACGCACGAGGCCGACTCGATCGAGGACGCGCTCGAGGACGTCATGCGCCGGATCGAGGGCGCCTACTCGACGGTCGTGATGTCGAAGGACCGCGTGGTCGCGTTCCGCGATCCCGCCGGCCTGCGGCCGCTGTCGCTGGGCATGCTCGGCGACCAGTACGTCGTCGCGTCGGAGACCTGCGCGTTCGACATCATCGGCGGCACCTTCCTGCGTGACGTGCAGCCGGGCGAGATCGTGTCGCTGACCCCGGACGGGCTGCAGACCCGGATGGGTGTGAGCGGCTCCCGGCAGGCCCTGTGCGTGTTCGAGCACATCTACTTCGCGCGGCCCGACTCGCGGCTGGGCGGCCAGGTGCTCCAGGTGGCGCGCGGGCGGATGGGCGAGATCCTCGCGCGCGAGGCGCCGGTCTCGGCCGATCTCGTCATCCCCGTGCCGGACTCGGGGAATCCCGCCGCGCGGGGCTTCGCGCGGGCGAGCGGGCTGCCGCAGGACGACGGGCTGATCAAGAACCGCTACGTGCAGCGCACGTTCATCCAGCCCGGCCAGGAGCTGCGCCGGCACGGCCTGCGGATGAAGTTCAACCCGCTGCCCGACGTCGTGGCGGGCCAGCGGCTGGTGGTGGTGGACGACTCGATCGTGCGCGGCAACACGACGCGCCAGATCGTGCAGATGCTGCGCGACGCGGGGGCCTCGGAGGTGCACATGCGGATCAGCGCGCCGCCGATCCGCCATCCCTGCCACTACGGGATCGACATGTCCACGCGCGAGGAGATGATCGCCCACGGGCGCACCGAGGCCGAGGTCGCCGCCGAGCTCGGGCGCCGACTCGCTGGCCTACCTGTCGCTGGAGGGCGTCTACGAGGCGATCCGCGGCGAGCGGTCGACCCATTGCGACGCCTGCTTCTCGGGCGAGTATCCGCTGGCCGGGACGGCCGACGCGCAGCGCAAGGACGCGTTCGAGCTTCCGCTGGTCCGGGCGTAGCGGTTCACGAACTTCGCTTGTAGGGAGGCGGGGTCGGCCGATTCCGGCCGCCGCTCCGGGTCCCGTGGCGCATAAGCGGTCGCTATCCGGCCCAAATGCGCCACGCGCCCTCGCCGCGCCCCGATTCGTCACCTCCCCACCCAGCCGCAGTTCGCCGGCGTCACAACTCCGTCACGAGTTTGCGCCAAACCCGCGCACCCGCCCCTTTGCCCTCCGAACCGGCCGATATGGTCGCCCGCCCATGTCGCTCGCCATCGAGAACGTCGCGCTGCCGGGGCTCGGCCCGCCGCCGCCCGAGCCGGTCGCCCGCTCGCGCGATCCCGAGGGCGCGCTGCACGAGCTGTTCGGGTTCGAACAGTTCCGGCCGGGCCAGCGCGAGGCGGTCGAGGCGGCCGTGGCCGGCCGCGACGTGCTGGTGGTGATGCCCACCGGCTCGGGCAAGTCGCTCTGCTACCAGCTGCCCGCGCTCATGCGGGCCGATCTCACGCTCGTGGTCTCGCCGCTCGTCTCCCTGATGCAGGACCAGGTGGAGGCGGTCGAGCGGGTGGCGCCCGGCTACGTCGGCCTGGTCAACGCGCAGCAGGACTCGTCGGTCAACCGGCGCGTCGTCGAGCGCGCCGCCCGCGGTGACCTGCGGCTGCTCTACGTCGCGCCCGAGCGGTTCTCGTCGCCCGGCTTCCTCGAGCGCATCCGCCAGCGCGCGGATCGGCCTCTTCGTGGTCGACGAGGCGCACTGCGTGTCCCAGTGGGGGCACGACTTCCGGCCCGACTACTTCCGGCTCGCCGACGCCGCGCGCTGGCTCGGCGCGCGGGCGATCCTGGCCTCGACGGCGACGGCCACGCCGCAGGTGGCCGCGGACATCGTCGGCCGCCTCGGCCTGCGCGACCCGGTCCGCGTCGCGACCGGGTTCGACCGGCCGAACCTCTCGTTCGCCGTCATCAGGTGCGCGAACAAGCAGGCCGTCCACCGCGGGATCGCGGCCGCGCTCGCCGAGCCCGGCGCGCTGCCGGGCATCGTCTACGCGGGCACGCGCGCGGACTGCGAGCGCCTGGCCGAGCGGCTCGCCCGCGAGCTCGGGCGTCGACGTGATCGCCTACCACGCCGGCCTGCCGCGCGACGCCCGCGCCGAGGCGCAGCGCCGCTTCATGGCCGGCGAGGCGCCGGTCGTGGTCGCCACCAACGCGTTCGGCATGGGCGTCGACAAGGCCGACGTGCGCACCGTCTGCCACGAGAGCGTCCCGAGCTCGATCGAGGCCTACTACCAGGAGGCCGGCCGCGCGGGCCGCGACGGCAAGCCGGCCCGCTGCCTGCTCTACGCCACGGGCAAGGACAAGGGGCTGCACGTCTTCTTCATCGAGCGCTCGAGTGTCGACGACGAGACGCTGAAGGCCGTCGCCGGGCGGATCGAGCGCGTTGCGCACACCAACGAGGGCCGCTACGACCTCCCGATCGAGGCGCTGAACGGCGACGAGGAGATCGTGCGCGCGATCGTCGGCCACCTCGCGCGCGCCGGCGTGGTCCAGCCCTCGCCGTCGGCGCCCGACCGCGTGGCGGGCCGGCTCATCGCGCCGTGGGACGGCCGCGCGCAGGCGCTCTGCCGCAGCTCGGCCCAGGAGGGCACGCGCGTGCGCTGGCGCCAGTACCGCTCGGTCTGGGCGTGGGTCGAGGGCACGAAGTGCCGGCGCGAGGGCATCCTGCGCCACTTCGGCGACCGCGCGGCGCCCGCTCCCGCCGGCCCGTGCTGCGACGTCTGCGATCCCGGGCTGGCGCCCGCGCCGCCCCCGCCGCCGCAGCGCCGCCCGGCTCAGCGCCCGGCCCAGCTCGCCCACCGGCCGGTCGACGGCGACGCGCTCGACGAGGCGATCCTCGACGTCGTGGCGAGCGCCCAGCCGGAGGTCGGGCGCACGCGCGCGGTCGAGATCCTGCGCGGCGGGCGCTCGAAGGTCGTCGTCAAGTACTCCTACGACGGCCTGCCGCACTACGGCGCGTGGTCGCACCTCACCGCCGACAGCGTGCTCGCGCGGGTCGACGCCCTGCTCGAGGCCGGCACCCTGCGCTCGACCGGCGGGCGGTTCCCCAAGCTGGAGGTGGCATGAGGGTCGGCGTCCTCGCCTCGGGCGCGGGCACCAACCTCCAGGCGATCCTCGACCGCGTACACGGCAGCCACGGCGTCGAGGTCGTGGCCGTGGGGTCCGACCAGCCCGGCGCGCCCGCGCTGGAGCGGGCGGCCCGCGCCGGCGTGGAGGCGGCCGAGTTCCCGCTCGGCGCCGACCGCGCCGCGCGCGACGCCGCGATCGGCGACTGGCTCGTCGCCCGCGAGGTCGAGCTGGTCGTGCTCGCCGGCTACATGGCGCTGCTCTCGCCGGCCTTCCTCGCCCGCTTCCCCCAGCGCGTGATCAACGTGCACCCCGCGCTGCTGCCGGCCTTCCCGGGCCTGCACGCGATCGAGCAGGCGCTCGCCTACGGGGTCAAGGTGTTCGGCGTCACCGTCCACTTCGTCGACGAGGGGGTCGACACCGGCCCGGTGATCGCCCAGCGTGCGCTCGAGCTGGCGGACGCCACCGATCCGGTCGCGGTGCGCGAGGCGCTGCGGCCGCTCGAGCACGACCTGCTGTGCGAGGCGATCGAGCTGATCGCGCGCGGCGCCGTGGAGTTCGATCCAGCGCAACCCAGGAGGGTGGTGATCAGGCGGTGAGCAGCCCCCCACAGGTATCGTCCCGGCCGCATGCAGGGTGGCCGATGACGCAGCCGGGCGAGGTACGGATCCGGCGCGCCGTCCTGTCGGTCTCCGACAAGACGGGCATCGTCGAGTTCGCGCGCGGCCTCGCCGATCTGGACATCGAGCTGGTCTCCACCGGCGGCACCGCGGCTTCGCTGCGCGAGGCGAGCCTGGACGTCCGCGACATCGAGGACTTCACGGGCTTCCCGGAGATCATGGGCGGGCGCGTCAAGACGCTGCACCCGAAGCTCTATGCCGGCGTGCTCGCATTGCGCGACGACCCGGCGCACATGGCCGCCGCCCACGAGCACGAGATCGAGTTCGTCGACCTCGTGTGCGTGAACCTGTACCCGTTCGAGGCCTGGGCCGGCCGCCGCGGCGTGACCGAGCACGAGGTGCTCGAGCACATCGACATCGGCGGGCCGACGATGATCCGCGCCGCCGCCAAGAACTTCGCGTTCACCGGCGTCGTGGTCAAGCCGGAGAGCTACGACGCGGTGCTCCAGGAGCTGCGCGAGGGCGAGGGCAAGCTGTCGCTGCCGACGCGCGAGTCGCTGGCCGCCGAGGCGTTCGCCTACACCGCCCGCTACGACACCGCGATCTCGCGCTGGTTCGCCGAGAAGCAGGGCGACTTCCCGGAGCTGATGATGTCGGCCTACGAGAAGGTCACCGACCTCTCGTACGGCGAGAACCCGCACCAGCGCGCCGCCTACTACTCGCAGGTCGGCGCGCGCATGCACGTGCTCTCGCAGGTGCGCCAGCTCGGCGGCAAGGAGCTGTCGTTCAACAACGTGCTCGACATCAACTCCGGCCGGCTGCTGGTGCAGGAGTTCGAGGTCCCGGCGTGCGCGATCATCAAGCACAACAACCCGTGCGGGGTGGCGGTCGGCAGCTCGGCGCTCGAGGCCTACCGGCGCGCGTTCGCGTGCGACCCGCAGTCGGCGTTCGGCGGCGTCATCTGCTTCAACCGGCCGGTCGACGCCGAGCTCGCCCAGGCGCTCACGGGCCAGTTCGTCGAGGTCGTGCTCGCGCCCGCGTTCAACGACGACGCGGTCGACGTGCTGTCCAGCAAGCCGAACCTGCGCATCCTCGAGGACGGCGAGCGGCGGCGGGTCAACATCTCGGAGTGGGACCTCAAGCGCGTGATGGGCGGCCTGCTGGTGCAGGACCGCGACCTCGACCTCGAGGACCGCTCGGAGATGGAAGTGGTGACCGAGCGCAAGCCGTCCGAGCGCGAGTGGGGCGAGATGCTGTTCGCCTGGCGCGTCTGCAAGCACGTGCGCTCGAACGCGATCGTGCTCGCGCGCGACCTCGCGTCGGTCGGGATCGGGGCGGGCCAGATGAGCCGCGTCGACTCAGTCCGGCTGGCGATCGAGAAGGCCCGCGCGACGGAGACCGACCTGACCGGCGGCGCGCTCGCGTCCGACGCGTTCTTCCCGTTCTCGGACGGCCCGCAGCTGGCGGTCGACGCGGGAATCACCGCGGTCATCCAGCCGGGCGGCTCGGTGCGCGACCACGAGGTCGTCGAGGCCGCGGACGCCGCGGGGATCTCGATGGTGTTCACGCACCGCCGGCACTTCCGGCACTAGACCTCTCGCCGACGCCGTAGAGCACGCGGGTCCAGATCGTGGTCAGCGCCTCGGTCACGGCCTCGCGCGACGTCTGCGGATCGCGACCCAGGCTGAGGTTCAGGTAGCGCTCCATCATCCACACGAGCGCGCGGGCGGTCTCGCCCGCGTCGAGCGGCAGGATCCGCCCGGCGGCGATCTCCTCCTCGATGTGGCGCGCGGTGGCGTCGACGAAGGCCTGCACGATCGCGTTGTATGCCTGCTCCACGCCGGGGTCGTCCGACGCCGCGTCCGCCAGCGCGCGCATGACGGGCCCGTGGTCGGCGTAGACCTGGACGACCCCCTCGAGCGCTTCACGCGCGAGCTCCGGCCCTTCTCCACTCCCGCGCAGCCAGCGGTCGGACATCGCGAACAGCTCCGCGCCGAGGTGCTCGACCACCCGCAGCACGAGCTGGTGGCGGTCGGTGAAGTAGACGTAGAACGACGGGCGGGAGAGGTCGGTCCGGCGCATCACCTCGTCGACGGTGAGCTCCCGGAACGGCCGTTCGCGCAGGAACGCCTCGGCGGCTGCGATGATTTCTCGCTCCGCGATCTCCGGGGTCCGCCTGCGCCGCCGTGCAGGACCCTTCCGACCCTCATCCTCCGGGTGCACGGAGTGAGCTTAGCCCGGCTATTTACCATCTTGGAGCCCTCGTAGCTCAGCGGTTAGAGCGGCGGACTTTTAATCCGCGCGACGCAGGTTCGATTCCTGCCGGGGGCATGACATGGCAGAACTGATCTGGAGCATCATCGCGGTGGCCGGCGGGATCGTCCTGATCGTCGTGATCCTGTGGTCTTTGGCCACCGGACGCGGCGATCGCGACCGCGAGGAGGCCGCGCGCGTGTACTTCGACGAGCACGGTCGCTGGCCCGACGAGCCCGCCTGAATGGACCCGCGCGACATGTCGGCCTACGTGGCCGACATCCTCCGCGGGCAGTCGCACGCGGAGATCATCGGTCCGATTGCTGACGTGGGCGGCGAGAACGGGCTGGTGCTGCGAGGCGGCGAGCTCGTGCGGGAGTGGGGCGACACCGAGCGCGTAGACATGTGCTTCAGCGTCGCCAAGAGCTTCCTCTCGGCGGTCGCCGGGCTGGCCTTCGACCGCGAGCTGATCGCCGACCTCCATGAGCCGGTGAGCAGACCAGCCAGTGGGAGGGGACGCTTTGGGGCAAGCCCACGTCGTGCGACCCGGCCTCGGCGGGCGTGCCCCCAGGTCCAGCCGGCAGCGCCTGGGGCTACAACGACGTGCGTGTGAACCTGCTGGCGCTCGAGCTGCTGCGCCGCCGGCGGCGCCCGTTGCCCGACGTCCTGCGCGATCACCTGATGGATCCGATTGGCGCCTCCGACACCTGGGTCTGGCACGGCTACCGCAACTCCTACGTGACGATCGATGGGCAGCGCATGCAGTCGGTCGGCGGCGGCGGCCACTGGGGCGGCGGCCTTTGGGCGAGCACCCGAGACCTCGCCCGCTTCAGCCTGCTCTACGTGCGCCGCGGCCGCTGGGTCGATCGCCAGATCCTCAGCGAGCGCTGGATTGACCTCACCCTCACCCCGTGCGAGCACAACCCGCGCTACGGCTACCTGTGGCGGCTCGGCGACGGCACATTCCACGCCCAGGGAGGCGGCGGCAACCGCATCTTCGTCGACCCGACGCGCGACCTCGCGATCGTCACCCGCTGGGCCGACGATGCGGATTCGCTGTTAGCGGGCCTACACTCAGGACCTCGCGCCCCCATGGTCTAGTGGTTAGGACGCTGCCCTTTCACGGCAGAGATCGTCGGTTCGAATCCGACTGGGGGTACTGTCCGCGGCGCCTGCGAACATGCGTTCGTGAAGGTCGCCGAAAGCGACTTGGCCCGTCGCCTGCGGCGCGAGCAGGGCCTTCCGATCAAGACGATCGCCGCCGCGATTGGCGTGTCGTCGAGCAGTGTGAGTCGATGGGTGCGGGACGTCGAGTTGACGCCCGAACAGGCAGCGGCCCTGCGCGACGCGAATCCCATCTACAACCGACAGCGCAGCGGGACCGCCCGCTCGAGCGCGAACGCGCGGGCACGACGGGTGGCGGCCCAGCAAGCTGGCGCGCGACTGGCGCAAGCCGGTGATCCGCTACACCAGCTTGGCTGCATGCTCTACTGGGCAGAGGGAGCACGGAGTCGCAACCAACTCGCCTTCACGAACTCGGATCCCGAGATGGTCGAACTCTTCGTGCACTTCCTGCGTCGCTGCTACGGCGTCTCCGACGAGCGGATCGCTTTGAGGGTCAACGTCCATCTCGGTAACGGGCTCACGCTCGAGGAGATCGAAGCCTCGTGGCTGCAGCGTCTGGGACTTCCGCCTGGCAGCCTCCGTTGTGCCATGGTCAACCGACCGTCCCGAATCTCGCAGCGCAAGCGCCGCACCCTCCCGTACGGCACGGTACGAATCGTCGTGTCGTCGACCGCTCTCGTCCAGAACATCTTCGGCGCAATCCAGGCGTACGCTGGCCTGCAGCGACCCAACTGGTTGGGTTGAACGCACCATGGGCTACTACCTGCGCGCCCTGCTGACGGAGTGGGAGGAGAGGCCGCTGAGCGACCTCGTCGCCCACAGCCGCGAGTACGGGCACGAGCTGCGACCCGACGCGCCGCTCGACGACCCGGGCTGGCGTGAGGCCGACGTGTACGGACCCGAGGTCGTGTCACCGATCGAGCTCGAGGTCGCGCTCGACGACGGCACGCCCGACTGCCTGCTCGCGCGCGGAGCTGGACGAGTTCCGCGAGGAGCTCGAGGAGTGTGAGGGCGATCCCGAGGCGGTGGCCAAGGTCAGCGCGCACCTGGACCGGACGCAGGCGATCGTGGCGGTGCGCGTGCTCGCCTCCGACTCCGATCGCGGCATGGAGGCTGCCAAGGTCGTGCTCGACTACTACGCGCAGCGCGACGGCGTGCTCTTCCAGGCCGACGCCGACGGCTTCTACGAGGGCGAGGAGCGGATCCTCGAGATCAGCTGAGGTTGCGCGTCAGCCCGCCGTCGACGATCAGCGACGTGCCGGTGATGTAGCCGGCAGGTACTGAGCAGAGGAAGACCGCGGCGGCGGCCAGCTCCTCGACGGTGCCGAGGCGGCCGGCCGGGATGCTGTTGCGCGCCATCTCCTGCGCGGCCTCGAGCGATCCCGAGGTGTCGATCATGCGCTCGGTCGCGATCCGGCCCGGGTGGATGTGGTTGAGCGTCACGCCGTGGCTCGCGTAGCGGCGGGCGAGCACCTTGAAGGCCGCGACCAGGCCCGGGCGGTGGGCGTTGGAGAGCTGGAGGTTGTCGACCGGCTCCAGGACCGTCGACGAGCCGACGGCGACGACGCGGCCGAAGCCGCGCTCGGCCATCGTCGGCAGCAGGCGCTCGAGGAACGCCATCGGCGTGACCACGAGCGAGCGGTGGGCGCCCTCCCACTGCTCGCGCGTGAATGCGAGTGGATCAGGGCCCGCCGGCGGTCCGCCCGTGTTGGCGATGTAGACGTCGATCGGGCCGAGGTCGCTCTCGACCTGGTCGAGCAGCCCGGGCACGGCGTCCACATCGCCGGCGTCGAACACGTAGCCGCGCGCGCCGATCTCCGCCGCCGCGGCCTCGATCCGCTCGGCCGACCGCGAGGCCACCGCTACGCGGGCGCCCTCGGCTGCCAGCCCCGCGGCGATGCCGCGGCCGATCCCCTTCGAGGCGCCGGTCACGAGCGCGACGCGGTCGCGCAGCCCGAGGTCCATCAGGCCACCGCCGCCACACGCCGGTCCGCGAGCCACCCGCACCAGGCGCCGAACGCGGCGAGACCCAGCGGCGACCCGATCCAGTGGATGCCGACCGCGACGCCGATCAGCATCGGCAGGCCCGAGAGGCCCGCGCCCACCAGCACCAACCCGAGCGGCAGCCGCAGGTACGCCCCGGCCAGCAACGCGCAGCCGCCCCAGGCGGCCGGTCCGGCGAGCCAGCCCCAGTCCTCGAAGAACGATCGCGGGAGCGCCACGGCGAGCACGACGGCCACGGCGGCCACCAGCAGCGCCTGAAGCAGCGCCGCCCGCCAGGCGACGGAGCGATCCATCCGCGGCAGGCTAGCCAACCGCGGGCTCGACGTCGGCGAAGCGGCTCAGGCCGAGCGTCGCCAAGGTCTGGACGAGCTCGCTCGGCCCCTCGACCGAGATCAGCCCGGCGTGCATCGCCTGCCCGAGCGAGATCCGCCCCATGTGCCACTTGGCCAGCCACTCCGAGCTCGTCCGCACCACCAGATCCTCCTCGTAGCCCGGCGGCTTGACGCACACCTCGGAGTCAGGCGGGCAGAGCACGACCCAGACGCGCCGCTTGACCCCGTCGCTCAGCTCGAAGCGGATCACCAGCCGCCGGCCGGGAAGGTCCTCCGCGTCGGTGAGCCGGCACAACGACCACAGGACCGTGTGCGAGTCGAAGTGCGCCGGCGTCATCTCCAGCCAGCGCGCGCCCCAGGTGCCCATCGCCTCGACCACCGGGTCCAGATCGCGGCCCGCCTCGGTGAGCAGGTAGCGCGAGCCGCGGCCGCTCGGCACGCGCTCGACGACCCCGTACTGCTCGAGCATCTCGAGCCGGTTGCTGAGCAGCGTCCGCGAGATCCCGGGGGCGCCGTCCATCAGCTCGCTGAACGTCTCGCACCCGAGCAGCAGGTTGCGGACGATGATCGGGGTCCAGCGCATGGCGAGGATCTCGGTCGCGCGGGCGACCGGGCAGTACTGGCCGTAGGTGCGGACCTCCACGCGCGTGAGTCTCCCACTGCTTACGGTCCGCGGAAGTCCAAATCATGGACTTGCCTCGGCGGCGGAGCCCGTGGGACCGTGATCCCATGGCGACCACGACGTTCCAGGGCGAGCTGCTGCGGCCCGGCGACCAGGAGTACGACGAGGCCCGCAAGGTCTGGAACGGCGCGATCGACCGCCGCCCGGCGATGATCGCCCGCTGCGCGAGCGCCGCCGATGTGGCCGCGGCGCTGCACCTCGGCCGCGACCTCGACCTGGCCGTGCGCGGCGGCGGCCACAGCATCGCCGGCTGGTGCGTCAACGACGACGGGCTCGTGATCGACCTCTCGCCGATGCGCGCGATCGACGTCGACCCCGAGGCGCGGACCGCCCGCGCCGGCGCCGGCGTCCTGTGGGGCGAGCTCGACGCCGCCACCCAGGCCCACGGCCTCGCCACGGTCGGCGGCATCGTCACCCACACCGGCATCGCCGGCCTCACGCTGGGCGGCGGCATCGGCTGGCTGATGCGCCGCCACGGCGCGACGGTCGACAACCTCGTGGCCGCCGACGTCGTCACCGTCGACGGCGAGCCGCTGCGCGCGAGCATGGCCGAGAACCCGGACCTGTTCTGGGGCCTGCGCGGCGGCGGCGGCAACTTCGGCATCGTGACCTCGTTCGAGTACCGGCTGCACGAGGTCGGCCCGACGGTCCTCGGCGGCCCGATCTTCTTCGCGCTCGAGGACGGCCCCGAGGTGCTGCGCTTCTACCGCGACTTCATCGACGGCGCCCCCGACGAGCTGACGACGATCCTCAACCTGCGCTCCGCACCGCCGCTCCCGTTCCTGCCCGAGGACATGCACGGCCAGCCGGTCGTGACCGTGGCGGTCTGCTACGCCGGTGACGTCGACTGCGGCGAGGCGCTGCTTGCTCCGCTGCGCCGCTGCGCGACCCCGCTGGTCGACGCCATCGGCCCGCGTCCCTACGTCGACCTCCAGCGGATGTTCGACCCGAGCGTCCCGCACGGCTGGCACTACCACTGGCGCTCGTGCGAGCTGCCGCCGCTCACCGACGCCGCGATCGACACGCTCGTCGACCAGGCCGCCCGCATCACCTCGCCGCGGTCGTACATCATCGTCTTCCAGCTCGGCGGCGCCGTCGCCCGCGTCGGCGAGGACAACACCGCCTTCGGCCAGCGCGACGCCGCCCACAACGTCAACGTCAACGCGGTCTGGCTCGAGGGCGACCCGGAGGCCGACCGCCACGTCCGCTGGGTGCGCGACTGCCACGCCGCGCTCGCGCCGCACGCCCGCGACCGCGTCTACGTGAACTTCCTCGAGGACGAGGGCGAGGACCGCGTCCGCGCCGCCTACGGCCCGGCCAAGCACGACCGCCTCGTCGAGCTCAAGCGCCGCTACGACCCGGACAACCGGCTGCGCGGTAACCAGAACATCCGCCCGTAGGCGTCTACGATCAGTCCCGCCCCCGGGCGGTTAGCTCAGCTGGTCAGAGCGCCTGCCTTACAAGCAGGAGGTCGCGCGTTCGAGCCGCGCACCGCCCATGCCCACCACGCACGTCCAGAGGACCGATTTCTGCTGGCGAGCGTCCCGCGGGACGAACTCGATGCCGTCTAGCTGAGAGGCAGAACCGAAGCGGCTAGCAGACCCGACGGCCCTTCGCGCCTACCATTGCGCCCCTTTGGCGGGTCGCAGCGGCGGCCAGCAGGCCTGGCCGACTAGTACGTCACGCGCCAGACACCTCCGCCGGTGCACTTGACGCACTTCTCGACCCTCGACCAGGGCGTGCCCTGCTCGAGCTTCTCGATCCCGAGTTCAGCCTGCGGTGCGGACCCGCTCGCACCGACCCAGGCGTTGTGCTTGCAGTCTCCACGATCAACCATCCTGTCCCCGCCGCCGCGCCGCGCGTAGTGCTTCTTGTAGTGCCGCGTCTCGCCGGAGGTCGGCAGGACTCGGGCGCGAGTATCCGTGTCTTCGTCGGGAGTCTCGAGGCCGTCCAGCGCGTTCTGCGCCTCGCAGAGGGCATCCTCGATGCGCGGGTTGCCAAGCAGGATCGGGGTGGTGCCCTCGAGTCCGGAAAGGAAGGCGGCGTAGTTGGGGCCGCAGAACGGCACCCACAACAGCACTGCCGCGCCCGCGAACCGGTTGATCCTCTCCCGGGCCTGCGCAAACCGCCGGGCGGGCTGTTCGATCACGTCGATGACGATGCCGCGGGCCATCCCCACGGCCTGGATCCGATCGCGCCAGTCGGGCGCGCCGACCTCATCCGCAGCGCCTCCCAGCCAGAGGGCGCTCTCAACGTTGACATCGGGGTCGGTCAGCATCCGCTCGGCGGGGAGCCGCTCTAGGACGACCTGCTCGAGTTCGCTGAGAACAGGTGCGACGTCGTCGTCGGTGAAGGACTCAATCGTCAGGTCGACTCCCTCGGGCCAGTCCTTCGCCCTTCGCGGCGCACGCAGCCGTGAGATGACGAGGAGCGGCGGATGGTGGTCGAAGGAGAAGCCGGAAAGCAGGGCAACCATCTGCATTTCGGGGTCCTCCTCGACGAGTGCGTACAGGCGAAACGGGCTTGAGAGCAAGTGATGGGCGAGAGCACCGCAGTAGCCATCCGGGAGGCGGTCGTCGAGCGCGCGAAGTGGAGCGCGAAGTGGCTCGAGCGCATCGACTTCGAAGGGAAGTTGCGTATCGCCCGCAGTACGAGGTGCGGCCCTCAGCTTCTTGCTCTTGACCAAGTTGAACGCTCGATCCAGCTGCGCGTCGACGCCCTGACCAGCAGGGGTGCCCAGCGGACGCGCGTGGGTCAGGAGAAGGTCTCGGGTGACCATGGGCTACCTACGAGCCGAAGGCGGTAGCGAAGTCGAGGTCGAGCTCTTGGACTACCGAAGCTCGAACAAGTACTCGATGGGGACGCTCAGTCTCAGAAGTTCAGATGCGGGCATCCTGTCGATCGCCGCGTGGAGGCGATCACGGAGCTCCTGTTCCGCTCCCCCCAGGTCGCCGCTCAACTGCTTCCGCGATGAGGAGTGGCGGCTGGGCTCCACCTGCGACCAGATGCTCAGCTCGAGCCCGTGGTCCTCGGCCCACTTTGAGATCACCTCGGCCACCCGGCGAGTCCTTTCTGCGCCCCACGCCTTGGCAAGGTCAGGGTCGGCGCGAGCCGCTCGTGTGAACTCCCGGAGGGGCCGCTCGTTCGTGAGCGCGAAGCGGAGGAGCGCCTGAGCACCGGAGACGTCCTGGTGGTCGGCGAACTCGCGCATCCAGTCGATCTGCTGCTGCATGGTGATGGGGACGATCGGGGTGACGTGCGCTTCGCCAGCCTCCAACGCCGCCCTCAACTTCGGGAACTCGTTCGGCTCGAGCGGAGCCGGCTCGTTCGGCAACATCCTCGCCGTGTCGGCACGTGAGTCGTAGACGCGGATGAACCCCTGGTTCCAGTCCACGAAGCACTTCCAGAGGTCTCGGCGGATATGCCCCGTCGGGCCCGTCGTCGGCCTCCGCGCCTCGTCGGCGTCGCTGTGCTCCGGTTCCTGCGCCGCAGCGACGTGGAGCAGCGCCGGCTCCCCAGGAGGGGTCACGTCAAAATCGGGGCTATTCGGAGCGCGGTGGAGGGACACGACGCCCTGGCGCTCGGCCTCGCGAAGGAAGTCGCCGAAACGCGCGTAGCCCAGGGAGAGCTCGGAGAATGCGCCGTACGACCTGCTCACGAGCGCCGGCTTGAGCGAAGCGCCCACGACGCGGCGCTTGACGTCGTATCGCTCACGGACGACGAGTCTCAGAAGCTCGAGCGCACCCTCGAGGTCGGTCGTGTGATCGTTTCCCTGCATCGCAGCCTCCTTGAAAGAGTCGGTGGCGAGGCCCCCAAGGGACCTCGCCATCCGTCAAGTTGTGGGCTGCTGTCACGAACCAGTTGCGCCCCGACCTAATATCGGGCCCCTTGGGGTCCTGGTCCTCCGACCTCTGCCGCTCGTGAGGCGCTACAGATGGAGGCCCGGCTGCGCATTGCTGGGTAGCTCCAAATCCGACTTCCATTGGCACTCGGAAGCGATCGGGAGGATCAGCACGCGACGCTGAGTGTAGTCGTCGCTTCTCTTGATCGTCAACAGACAACCGCTCCTGTAGCTCATTCGACGCTCGTCGTATCGGCGTCGGGGAGTCGCGCTTTCTCGGTTGGCTTGTGTGTCACACGCCCGATCCGGTGTGGAAGCGCTCCAAAAGTCAGTCTCGACCATCGTCCAGTAGAACCCACCCCGGGCGCGCCTCGAAGATAGGCGGATGAGTTGGACTGGTCCGGCACGGACTGCTGGACGTGCTTTGCGAGGATGCACCGCTGGGCTGGGAGCTCTGCTCGTCGCCGCCGTCCTGGCCGCCCCTGCCTCAGCCGCACCCGGCCTCGTCGCCGCGTACAGCATGGACCAGGGCGCCGGCACGACCCTGCCCGACGTCTCCGGCACCGGCAACAACGGCACGCTCGCAGGCCAGAGCTGGATCACCGGCGGCCGCTTCGGCGGCGCGCTGAACTTCAACGGCAACATCGTCACCGTCCCCGACTCGGCCTCGCTGGACCTCGCGACGATGACGCTGGAGGCGTGGGTGCGGCCGAGCGCGCTCGGCGGCAGCTGGCGTACGGCCCTGCTCAAGGAGGCGCCCGGCGGACTCGCCTACTCGCTCTACGCCCACGACGGGTCCGTCCCGCTGTCAGAGCTCAACATCGGCGGCGCGAGGACGGTGGCCGGCACCTCGGCACTTCCGCTGAACACCTGGACGCACATCGCTGCCACGTACGACGGGGCCACGATGCGGTTCTACGTCAACGGGACGCAGGTCGCCCAGCGTGCGCAGACCGGCGCGGTCCTCGCGACCACGAGCCCGCTGCGGATCGGCGGCAACACGATCTGGGGCGAGCACTTCGCGGGCGACATCGACGAGGTGCGGATCTACGACCGCGGGCTCACGGCGGCCGAGATCCAGGGCGACATGAACCAGCCGGTCGGCGTGGTCGACACCGAGCCGCCGACGGCGCCGACCAACCTGAACGTCACCGGCTCGCTCGCCAACGCTCAGCTGAGCTGGACCGCCGCCACCGACAACGTGAGCGTGGCCCGCTACAACGTCCACCGCGCGACCACGCCGGGCTTCACGCCGAGCGCGGCCAACCGCGTCGGCCAGCCCACCGGCACGAGCTTCACCGACACCCCGCCGGCCGGCGTCTACTTCTACAAGGTCACCGCCGAGGACGGCTCCGCCAACGTCGGTCCCGCCTCCAACGAGCAGAGCGCGCAGGTCGGCGACCTCACCGCGCCGAGCGCCCCCGGCACGCTGAGCGCGATCGGCGCCATCGGCCGCGCGACCCTCACCTGGGGCGTCGCCACCGACAACGTGGGCGTGGTCCGCTACAACGTCCACCGCTCGACCACGCCCGGCTTCACGCCAAGCGCCGCCAACCGCATCGCGCAGCCCACGGGCACCAGCCTGATCGACACCGTCGCGGCCGGCACGTACTTCTACAAGGTCACCGCAGAGGACGCGGCCGGCAACGTCGGCCCGCCGACGAACGAGGCGAGCGCGGTCGTCACCGTCGACACGCAGGCGCCGACCACCCCCACCAACCTCGCCGCCGCCACGGCCGGCCAGACCGTGAACCTGGCCTGGACCGCGTCGACCGACAACGCCGGCGTCACCCGCTACAACGTCCACCGCTCCACGACCTCGGGCTTCACGCCGAGCGTCGCGAACCGGATCGGCCAGCCCGGCTCGCCGAGCTACGCCGACGGCGGGCTGCCGTCCGGCACCTACTTCTACAAGGTGACCGCCGAGGACGCGGCCGGCAACATCAGCGGCCCCTCCAACCAGGCTAGCGCCACCGTCACGGTTACCGCCCCCACCGGCCTGGTCGCCGCCTACGGCTTCGACGAGGGCAGCGGCACCACGACGGCCGACCAGTCCGGCAACGGCAACGGCGGCAGCCTCGCGAGCACCGTCTGGTCGACCGCCGGCAAGTTCAACAACGCGCTCTCGTTCAACGGCAACGCGCGCGTGAACGTCAACGACAGCGCATCGTTGCGCCTCACGACAGGCATGACGCTCGAGGCGTGGGTGCGTCCGAGCGCGCTCGGCGACTGGCGCACCGTCGTGCTCAAGGAGCGCACCGGCTACTACGCCTACGCGCTCTACGGCAACACCGACAACCAGCGGCCGTCGGCGCATGTGTTCAGCAGCTCCGACCACGACCTGCGCGGCACCGCGTCGCTGCCCGTCAACGCCTGGACGCACCTGGCCGCCACGTACAACGGCATCACGCTCGCGCTCTTCGTGAACGGCAACCAGGTCTCCAGCCAGCCGGCCATCGGCGCGATCGCGAGCAACACCGGCCCGCTGCGGATCGGCGGCAACGCGATCTGGGGCGAGCACTTCGTCGGCCTGATCGACGAGGTGCGGATCTACAACCGCGCGCTGAGCACGAGCGAGATCCAGGGCGACATGGACCGCAGCGTGACGGTCGACGTCACGCCGCCGTCGGTGACCGCCAAGACGCCCGCCAACAACGCCGCCGGCGTGCACGTCGGCAGCGCCGTGACGGCCACGTTCAGCGAGGCGATGAAGGCCTCGACGGTCAACACGAGCACGTTCACGCTCGTCGACGACGAGGACATCGCCGTCCCGGCCACCGTCACCTACGACCCGGACACCAAGATCGCCACGCTGCGACCGCTGACCGCCCTCAGCTACGGCGCCACCTATCGCGCCACGGTCAAGGCCGGCGGCGCCACCGACCTCGGCGGCAACCCGCTGCCCGCCGACGTCGACCTGGACCTTCAGCACCGAAGCGTCGCCGCCGCAGATCCTCGTGGTGGGGTCGGCGGGCAACCCGTTCGGCGCCTACGTCGGCGAGATCCTGCGCAACGAGGGCCTCGACGCCTTCACCACGCTCGACGTGTCGCTCCTCTCACCGACGCTGCTGAACGAGTTCGACGTCGTCCTGCTCGGCCAGACGGCGCTGAGCGCGAGCCAGGTGTCGGCGCTCACGAACTGGGTCAACGCCGGCGGCAACCTGATCGCCATGCGGCCGGACAAGCAGCTCGCCGGCCTGCTCGGCCTCACCGACGCCGGCACCACGCTCTCCAACACGTACCTGCGCGTCGACACCACGCAGCCGCCCGGCACGGGGATCGTCGGCAGCACCATGCAGTTCCACGGCGCCGCCGACCGCTACAACCTCAACGGCGCGCGGGCGGTGGCCACGCTCTTCTCCAACGTCACCACGGCCACCAGCAACCCGGCCGTGACGCTGCGGTCGGTCGGCGCGAGCGGCGGCGAGGCGGCCGCCTTCACCTACGACCTCGCCCGCTCGGTCGTCTACACGCGCCAGGGCAACCCGGCCTGGGCCGCGCAGGAGCGCGACGGCTCCAGCGGCGTGCGGCCGAGCGACATGTTCTTCCCGGACTGGCTCAACACCGACAAGATCGCCGTCCCGCAGGCCGACGAGCAGCAGCGGCTGCTGGTCAACCTGATCACCCAGATGGAGCGCGATCGCATGCCGATCCCGCACTTCTGGTACCTGCCGCGCGGCGAGAAGGCGGCCGTGGTCATGAGCGGCGACGACCACTCGCCCCAGACCCCGGGCGGCACGGCGAGCCACTTCGAGCGCTACAAGACGCTCAGCCCGGCCGGCTGCGTCGTCGCCGACTGGGAGTGCGTGCGCTCCACCTCCTACCTCTACACCAGCGCGTCGCTCACGAACGCGCAGGCCGCGAGCTACGTCAGCCAGGGCTTCGAGGTCGCCCACCACGTCGAGTTCGGCTCGTGCCCGGCGCTGCCGGTCGACCTCGAGGACATCGCCGCGTCCTTCGACAGTCAGCTCCAGGCGTTCGCGGCCAAGTACTCGAGCGTCCCCGCGCCGGTGTCCAGCCGCACCCACTGCGTGTTCTGGCCCGACTGGGCGTCGCATCCGAAGATGGAGCAGGCGCGCGGGATCCGGCTCGACGCGAACTACTACCACTTCCCCGCGAGCTGGATCGGGGCCAAGCCCGGCTTCATGAACGGCGGCGGCTTCCCGATGCGCTTCGCCGACCTCGACGGCACGCAGATCGACGTCTACCAGCAGAACACGAACATGACCGACGAGTCGGGCCAGGCCTACCCGGCCACCGTGACCGCGCTGCTCGACAACGCGGTCGGCACGAACGGCTACTACGGCGTGTTCGGCGCCAACATGCACACGGACAACCCCGCGCCGCACGCGGGCGCCGAGGCGATCGTCGCCGCCGCGCAGGCGCGCGGCGTGCCGGTGATCTCCTACAAGCAGCTGCTCGACTGGGTCGACGGGCGCAACAGCTCGACGATCCGCAGCATGGACTGGGACGCCGGCGTCTTCACGTTCACGACCACGGTCGGCAACGGCGCGCGCGGGCTCCAGACGATGCTGCCGACGCAGGGCCCGACCGGCACGCTCAGCGCGCTGACCTGCGACGGCTCGCCGAAGCCGTTCACGGTTCAGACGATCAAGGGCATCCAGTACGCGATGTTCGACGCCGTCACCGGCACCTGCCGCGCGATCTACTCGTAGAGCATCGCTCGCAGCGCCTGGTCGCTGACCGCCGGCGTGACCTCGATGCGCCCGAGCGGGTTCCGTGAGCCCGGCTTCGCGAAGCCGCTGCGGTCCTGAGTGAACACGATGTCGAAGCTCAGAAGCGCCCGGGCGAGGAGCTCGCGCGGGATATGGCGGTCGTTGGTCGCCACCTGGCCGTAGTTGCCCTCCGGGGGAGCGAACGCGAGCGGGCGATAGCCCTCGATGTGGTGGGCGAGCTGCTGTTCGCCGTACGTGAGGTCCGAGAACACGCGCTCGCGCCAGCCGCCGAGCACCTCCTCGGATCCTCGGTACGCATAGAACTCGCCGACGTCGCCGGGCGCGGGACCGAAGCGGAAGCGCCGATCGCCGGTGCCGGCGCCGAACTGCACGTCCCACCGGCCGCTGCGCCGGACGTGGTCGAGCTCCTCCCAGGTGAGGACATCGCGATCGTTCTTCTCGATCGGCCCGATCTCGACGAACAGCACGGCCTCGAAGCCGAGCTTGCGCAGGATCGCGTCGCTGCCGGCCCAGGTGTCGAGCCGCGCGTCGGCGAACGTCAGCAGCAGCGGGTGGGGCGGGAGGTCCACCGGCCTGCGCCGCACGAACCGCACGAGCTCGTCGAGCGAGATCGTCTCGAAGCCGGCGCGGTCGAGCAGCGTCATCTGCCGCGCGAAGTCGTCCGCTCCGACGCCGTCGTAGACCAGCACGGGCACGACGGCCCCGTCGGGCGCGACGTCGGTCCACGCCGCCTCGGCGGACAGGCTCACGCGCGGGGCCGGGAGCGCGGCGCGCTCGTTGCGCGGCTCGGGCGCCGAGCCGCCGCACCCGGCCAGCGCCGCGCACAGCGAGGCGACGGCGGCGAGGGTCGCGGCGCGCATCGGATCAGCGCGTGAGCAGCCCCGCGTCGACCACGAGCGTCGTGCCCGTCACGTAGCGCCCGCTCTCGCCCGCCAGGTACAGCACGGCCTCGGCGACGTCGCGCGGCTCGATCCACGGGACCGGCAGCAGGTTGCCCGCCGACCGCTCGGCGATCTCCTGCGTCGTCATCCCCTCGAGCTGGGCGAGCCCGTCGTTGAGCGGCGTGTCGACGCCGGTCGGGTGGATCGAGTTCACGCGGATCCCGTACGGCGCCAGCTCGATCGCCCACGACTTCGTGAGCCCGGTCAGTCCCCACTTGGACGCCGCGTAGTGCGACAGCCGCGCCATGCCGCGCAGGCCGGCGATCGAGGAGTTGTTGATGATCACGCCGCGCCGCGCCTCGATCATGTGCGGGATCACGCGCCGCCCGACGATCCAGGCGCCCTTGAGGTTGATGTCGAGCATCGCGTCCCACTCGTCCTCGGTCAGCTCGTGCGCGAGGCCGTAGGCGCAGATGCCGGCGTTGTTGAACAGCAGGTCGATCCGGCCGAAGCGCTCGATCGCGGCGTCGACGGCGGCGCTCACCGCCGCGTCGTCGCGCACGTCGGCGACCGCGGTCAGCGCCCCGCACTCCGCGGCCAGCGACTCGAGCTCGGCCGGCGTGCCCATCGCGTAGCCGGGATAGGCGAGCGTCGCGCGCGACGTCGAGCGCGACGATGTCGTAGCCGGCCTCGGCGAGCGCGAGGCTCGTCGCGCGGCCCTGGCCGTGGGCGGCGCCGGTGACGAGCGCGACCGGCTTCACGCGACGCGCGGCCGGTAGGGCTCGAGGTAGCCGTCGAGCGGCACGCCGAGCGCGTCGTTGACCACGTTGGTGGCCACCATGATCGCCCCGAACGAGGTCAGCAGCACGATCTGCTCGGGCGTGAAGTGCGCGTCCAGCCGCGCGCGCAGCGCGTCGTCGACCGAGTGCGGGTCGACCGCGAGCCGGCGCCCGAACTCCACGATCAGCTCGTCCAGCTCGTCGAGCGCGAGCGCGTCGGGGTCGTCGCCGGCGTCGGCCAGCAGCCGGCGGAAGAACGTCGAGCAGATCAGGCAGTCGTTCTGCGCCGAGATCGCGTGGCAGAAGATCTGCGTGCGGCGCTCGCCGAGCAGCGGCGCCACCTCGTCGTGCAGCGGATACCACTGGAGCAGCGCCTCGAGCGAGGCCGGCGAGTGCGCGAGCGTCCATTTCATGTTCGTCATGCGGCCGCCGGTGGCGGCGTGGGCGGCGGCCAGCGCGCGCGAGCCCTCTGGCGCGGCGGCGTCGGTCAGCGGCGGAATCCAGGCCATGACGGCCATGATCGCGCACGCAGGCGCTCTTTCAGGGACGGCCGCTCGCGCACGCCCGGCTCCGGCGAGCCGCCGTTCTCGAGCCACAGCTTCGTGACCGCGTCCCACGACTCGTCCATCAGCGCCTTCGCGGACTCCGGCGTCGGCTCGCCCCGCTCGACCGGGATCGCCGCAGCAGCGTGCACCTGGCAGTGGACGGGGCGCACGATCACCTTGGCCCGGCGCACGTTCTCGGCCCCCAGCACGCAGACCGGCACGACGGTCGCACCGGTCTCGATCGCCATCCGGAACGCGCCGCGCCTGGGCGGCGCGAGCCCGCCCCACCGCAGCCGCGTGCCCTCGGGGAAGATCACCAGCACGCCGCCGCCCTCGAGCACCATGCGCGCCGTCTCGAGCGCCGCCGGGTCCGACTCGCCGCGCCGGACCGGGAAGCAGCCGCAGCGCGAGACGTACCAGCCGGAGCGCGGGCGGGCGAACAGCTCGGCCTTGCCCATGAAGTTGAGCGGGCGGCCGGCGCCCAGCAGCGTCCCGATCAGGAACGGGTCGAGGAACGACCGGTGGTTGGCGACGATCAGCACCGGCCCTTCGGTCGGGATGTGCTCCATGCCCGTCCGCGTCAGCCGCAGGTAGGCGATCAGCAGCGGCTTGAGGAGCGCGTGGCTGAGCCGGTACACGAGCCGGTTCGCCCGGTGCTCGCGCGTGAACTCGTGGTACTTCGCCAGCGCCCCGAGGTCGTGGGCCGACTCGACGCTCATCGCGGCATCATCGCTCGTCGCCAGGCGGGGGGTCCCGCCGCGATGCGGCGGAACCCCGGGCCGGCCCTTGCCCTTCCCCGGATGGCCATTGCACCGGAGTTCGGCAAGTAAAGGCAACCGCTTGGGCGTTGATTCCACTCAACGCCCCGGTAGCGTGGGCATGTGGTCACCCGCATCCTGGTCCTTCTGGCGCTGGGCCTGGTCGTCGCCGGCTGCGGCGACGACGAGCCCGCGGCGCCGCCGCGGGGCGACCCGCTCGTGCGCGAGCTGCGCGACGGCGGCCACGTGCTCGTGATCCGCCACGCGACCGCGGATGCCGAGATCAACCGGCAGGAGCTCCTGCGCTCATGCCTGCTCCAGCGCAACCTGACCGAGGCGGGCCGCGCGCAGGCGCGCGAGATCGGCGAGGCGGTCCGTGCCCTGCGGATCCCGATCGGCGACGTTCGCAGCAGCCCGATGTGCCGGACGCGCGACACGGCGCGCCTCGCGTTCGGGCGCGTGACGGCCGACCGCGACCTCGTCTCGCCCGGCGTGATCGGCACCGAGGCCGACGACGAGCGGCGCGCGGACGCGCTGCTGGCGATGGTCGAGGACCTGCCCGCGGCGGGTGAGAACACCGTGCTCGTGACGCACACCGGCAACATCGGCGCGGCGCTCGGCGAGGACACGGTGGCCGAGGGCGAGGCGCTGGTCTACGGCGAGGGCGCGGAGCTGATCGGCCGCGTCCCGGTCGAGCGCTGGCCGGAGTTCGTGCGCGGCGGCTAGCCGAAGAAGACCTCGGCCGTCGCGTAGAAGGCCGGGTCGAGCAGCTTGGGCTCGGCCAGCGCCTCGTCGAGCGGCACGCGCACGATCTCGGTGGCGCGAAGCGCGACCATCTTGCCGAAGTCGCCGTCGGTGACGGCGTCGATCGCCGCCACCCCGAAGCGCGTGCCGAGCACGCGGTCGTAGGCCACCGGCGTGCCGCCGCGCTGCACGTGGCCGAGGATCGTCATGCGCGACTCGTAGCCGGTGCGGTCCTCGATCGCCTTCTCGAGCGCGACGGCGATGCCGCCGAGGCGGACGTGCCCGAACGCGTCGGTGCCGGCGCCGAACTCGGACACGATGTCGCCGTCCGCCGGCACCGCCCCCTCGGCGACGACGACGATCGAGAACGTGGCGCCCTTGGAGTGGCGGCGCTGGATCAGCCGGCAGACCTCGTCGATGTCGAACGGGCGCTCGGGGACGAGGATCACGTCGGCGCCGCCGGCGAGCCCCGAGTAGGCGGCGATCCAGCCGGCGTGGCGGCCCATGACCTCGACGATGATCACGCGGTTGTGTGACTCGGCGGTCGTATGCAGCCGGTCGATCGCGTCGGTGGCGATCTGGACGGCGGTCTGGAACCCGAAGGTGAAGTCGGTGCCCGCCAGGTCGTTGTCGATCGTCTTCGGGACGCCGACGACATTGATCCCCTCGTCGACCAGCCGGCGCGCGACGCCGAGCGTGTCCTCGCCGCCGATCGGGATCAGCGCGTCGAGCGAGTGCGCCTCCAGGGTCGCGCGCACGCGCTCGACCCCGCCCTCGACCTTGAAGACGTTGGTGCGGGAGGAGCCGAGGATCGTGCCGCCGCGGTGCAGGATCCCGCGGGTGTTGGCGTTGGTCAGCTCGACCGCGTTGTTCTCGAGCACGCCGGCCCAGCCGTAACGGAACCCGACGAACTCGTGGTCGAGGTGGTTGATGCCCTTGCGGACGATGCCGCGGATCACCGCATTGAGTCCGGGGCAGTCTCCGCCGCCGGTCAGGAGGCCGATGCGCATGCGCGGGAATGTAACGTCGCCCGGAGATCTCCGCCGACAGGGTCGTCGGCGGAGATCCGGGCGATTGGCGAAGCGGTGATCGGAGGGCGAAACCCGTATCCGGCCGGGGCCCGCCTTGCGGCGGGCCCCGGTGGTGCTTACGCGTTCGCCGGCTCAGGCAGCCGATGCTCGTGCGAGATCTTCGGGAGCCAGTCCAGCCGCTTGGGCAGATACCAGTTCCACTCGCCGAGCAGCTTCATCGCGGCCGGGAGCAGGACGCCGCGGACGAGCGTGGCGTCGAGGAGGACGGCGGTCGCGAGGCCGACGCCCATCATCTTGAACTCGACCATGCTCAGCGAGCCGAAGATCGAGAACACCGCGACCATCACCACGGCCGCGCTGGTCACGACGCCGGCGGTCTGCTTGATGCCGAACGCGACCGCGTCGTCGGTGCTCATCCCGCGGTCGACCGCCTCGCGGATCCGGCTCAGGATGAACACGTGGTAGTCCATCGAGAGGCCGAACAGGATCACGAACAGGAACAGCGGCAGCCAGGACGTGATCCCGCCGAAGGACTCGAACCCGAGGAGGCTCTCGCCGTGCCCCTCCTGGAACACGAGCGTGAGGATCCCGTACGCCGCGCCCACCGACAGCAGGTTCAGCACGATCGCCTTGATCGGCACCACGATCGAGCGGAACGTGACCAGCAGGAGCAGGAACGCCAGGCCGAGCACGAAGCCGAACACGATCGGCAGGTGCGAGGTCATCGAGTCGTTGAAGTCCTTCGAGCCGGCGGTCATGCCCGTCACGTCGGTCTTGACGCCGTCGACCTGGCCGATCGTGGACGGGATCACGTCGTCGCGCAGGACGGCCAGCGCGGCGTTCGACGTGTCGTCGGTGCCGTTGCCGTGCATCGGGATCGCCACGACCTCGACGGACTTGTCGGGGCTGACGTTCGTCGTCACCGGCTCGGACATCTGGCCGCTCGCCAGAGCGCGGTCGCTCATCGCCTCGATGCCGGCCTGGACCTCGGGCTTGGTCACGTCATCGGCCTGGACCGCGACGATCGCCGGGATCGGGCCGCCGGGGAACGCGGCCTGGATGCGGTCGTAGACCTTCATGACCTCGAGGTCGCGCGGCAGGCCCGAGGTGCCGGGGTTGGCGGTGTGCATGTTCAGCGCCGGGATGCTGAGGGCGATGAGGATGCCGCCGGCGACGACCAGCGACACCACCGGACGGCGCAGCACGCGGTCGAGGATCCAGTTCCAGATCCGCGACTCGCCGTGGTTGCGGTGGCGCATGCGCCCGATGAACGGGACGCGGCCCTTCTCGACGTTGTCGCCGAGCTTGGACAGCACGGCGGGGAGCACCGTGAGCGAGCCGAGCACGGAGATGCCGACCACGAGGATCGTGCCGATCGCGAATGACTGGAACACGATGCTGCCGGCGAAGAACATGCCCGCCATCGCGATCATCACGGTCAGGCCGGAGATGAGCACGGCCTGGCCGGAGGTCGCCGCGGCGAACTCGAGCGCCTGCTCGGGCGAGCGTCCGGCATCGCGCTCCTCCATCTTGCGCCGCATGTAGAACATCGAGTAGTCGACGCCGACGGCCAACCCGACGAGCAGCACGACCGAGCCGACCGACTCGTCCATCGGGAAGAGCTGGCTGAGCGGCGCGAGGATGCCGATGGTCGCCGCCACGGCGGTGATGCCGAGCAGCAGCGGCACGCCGGCGGCCACGAGCGAGCCGAACGCGACGATCAGGATCAGCAGCGTGATCGGCAGCGAGAGGACCTCGGCCTTCTGGAAGTCCTCCTCGAACGCCTGCGAGATCGCCTTGTCCGCGCTCGCGTCGCCGAACTGGCCGACGAACACCTGCGGGTTGGCCTTCTGCGCCGCCGCGGTGGCGGCCAGCGTGGAGTCGACGCGATCCTCGGTCACGTTGTCGTCACCGGGGATCTCGAACGTCACGAGCGCGGAGCGGCCGTCCTCGGAGAGCTGGCCCCCGTTGCCTTCGGCGAGGGGCGACTCGACCTTGTCGACGCCCTTGACGGCCTCCAGCCGTGTGACTGTGTCCTTGACGGCGGCGGTGAATTCAGCGTCGCCGACCTTGACCGAGCCCTTGCCCTGGATGAGGACCTGCTCCTCCGCGGAGTCGCGGAAGTCGGCGGCGGCGATCGCCTTGTCGGCGGCCTTCGACTCGCCGTTGCCGTAGTCCTCGTCCGCGATCGTCTTCTGGCCGACGGCGCCCGCGAGGAACACCGAGATGATCACGAACGCGAGCCAGCCGAAGATCGCAGTCTTGCGATGGCCGGCACTCCAGCGCGCGGCGCGGGAGGCGAGGTTGGTGCTTTGCACTGGGGGAGTCCTTCCGGAGGTGCTGGGGAGCGAAAGAAGTCTCCGGAAGCTTCGTCCCGGGCCTGTGCCGCGGCATTGGAGGGGACTGGTGTAGCCCGGTGCGGATAGCCTCACCCGAATCGGTGAGGCTTCCGCACGGCGCTGCTGTGGGTGTCAGCGCGGCAGGTTGACCGTCTCGCAGTCGTCGGCGATCGAATCCATCCGATCTGCCCGCACACGGTCGATCCCCGGCCCGCACGTGACGATGTCTTGCACGCCGTCCCGGACGATGATGCGATCGTCGCCCTCGTCGCCCGCCACGGTGTCGACGCTCCCGTCGCGCGGCGCGGCCGCGAACAGGCGGTCGTTGCCGAGCCCGCCCGAGAGCGAGTCGGTGCCGCGACCGGCATGCAGGACGTCGAAGCCGTCGCCGCCCAGGATCCTGTCGTCGCCGGGGCGCCCGCGCACGCGGTCGAAGCCGGGTCCGGCGTCGACCGAGTCGTTGCCGTCGCCGGCGATCACGCGGTCGTCGCCCTCGCCGGCGGTGACGGTGTCGTCGCCGCGGCCGGCGTGGGCGCGATCGCTGCCCACCCCGAGATCGAGCACGTCGTTGCCCGGGCCGGCCGACACGCGGTCGCCGCCCTCGCCGCCGTCGACCTGGTCGTCGCCGAGCCCGGCACGAACGAAGTCGCTCCCGTCTCCGAGGCGCACGACGTCGTTGCCGGCCAGCGCGAACACCCGGTCGGGACCGCCGAGCGCGGCGATCGTGTCGACGCCGCGACTGCCGATGATGCGGTCGGGGCCATCGGTGCCGGTGATGTCCAGCGCCATGGCCGTACCTGCCGCCGCAACCGCGATCGCCACCGCGATCAAGGGTGCCGCAGACAGGCGCTTGAGATAATGGGACACAGGGCCCCACCTCCTGGCTGATGGTTGACGCCCCGGAAACCCTCGGCGAACCGCCGAGTTGCGGCCCGTCGGTGGCTCCGGTTCCAGCCGGGAGGTCGGGGCCCGTTTTGCGTGCCATACTGGGGCCCCTGACCCCTCGGGGGGCGTAGCTCAGTTGGTTAGAGCGCCGGCCTGTCACGCCGGAGGTCGCGGGTTCGAGTCCCGTCGCTCCCGTCCCCACCACAAGCCCCGCCGCCGCGGGGCTTTCGCTTTCCAGGACAGAGACTCACGCCGCATCTCGGGTCTCCAGCACGTCCAAATAGCGTCCGACAGCCTCCTGCTGCCGCTCGTCAAACGCATCGAGCAGCTCGCGCTCGTACACGTCCGCGCCGGCGACCAAGTGCCCGTATGTGCGATCAATCATCTTCACGCTCGTGCCCATCCGCCGCGCCAGCGTGAAGATGTCGATCCCAGCCGCCAGGCTCCACGTCGCGTACGTATGGCGCAGGTCGTAGATCCGCCGATGCTTCACGCCCGCCGCCGCTAGCGCCGGCGTCCACGAGCGATGCCGCCAGTTGTTGATGTCGATCCGACCGCCCTCTGGCGCCGGGAACACGATCCCTCGCCGCCGCGGCAGCCGCTCCAACGCTCCGATCACGCGCGACCGCAGCGGCACCGCTCGCCTCGAGGTTTCCGCCACAGAGGAACCCAAGTAGGCGCTGTACGCCATCGCGCCCGCTCTCGCGCCGCGATCTCATAGCCGGAAGCGGTTCCGTGAGGAAGCTCTTTGCGACTTCAAGGGCGGCTCGCTTCGCTCGCCGCCGGCCGGCTGCGGGCGGCCGCAAGCGGCCGTCCTCGCCGGCTCGCCTGGCGGGTGCCGTAGCGCTTGAGACCTAGCGGAGTCCTACGACGGTCCGCCGGCTGCCCGCATCACCGCACGCATCGCCGGCCAGCTCGCGGCTCGCATCCGCCGCGCCTCGCCGCCGCCCGCGGCGTCGCACCGGCCACGTACGAGCAACGCGCGACCGCCTGGCACTCCGGAGGCCGGTGGGCTTGCCTGCGCCCGAGCATCGCCGATAGCCGGACCAGGGAAGCGGCATCCGCCACACCAGCTTCCCCGAACAGATCAACGGCGCTGGAACGGCGGGAAGCTGGCGCGTGCGTTGTCGCCACCCAGACCGGGCAGTCGGCACGACCGAGCTCCGTTAGCCACCGACCGTCCCGCGATGATCACCCTCACCGGCAACGGCCGCCTCACCCGCGACGTCCAGCTGCGCACTCCGGCAAGACCGTCGCCACCATCTCGGTCGCCAGCGACCGCCGCGAGCGCGACGCCGACCCGTCTACCTGGACCTGACCGTTTGGCAGGCGCAGGCCACGGCCGCCGCCGAGCACCTCGTCAAGGGCCAGGCCGCCAGCTTCACCGGACTCTTCGAGCCGCGCGAGTACGTCGCCAACGCCGGCGAGGACCGCGTCGCGCTCGAGTTGCACGGCGTCGACGTCGAGTACGGGCCCAAGCCGCGCACCGGACAGCCGAGCGAGCCCGGACCCGCCGCCACCGACGCGCCCGATCCGGACGACATCCCGTTCTGACCATACGCGAGGGGCGGTCCGCCGGACGAGCGGTCCGCCCCGACGGCCGACACTGCCGCAGCGGTCACAGCTACCGCGTTCAGCGCGGTCCGATCGCGCCGACACGTGAGCGTGGCTGGGTAGCTCCGCTGTGCCGGTGCCGTCAAGCGCACCGCTTCGCGGCGGCCTGCGGCCGGCCCTGTCGGGCTGCGCTTGACTGCCCCGGTCCGGCTCCGCTGGATGGCTGGGTATCCGGGCTGCGCCGGGGGAGAGGCCAGGAACAGCAGCGTGCGCGATCGAGCCCACCTGCGCATCAGCGACCCCATCCTGCGGACCTTGTAGCCCCGGCGCCATCGTGACCTCGGCAGACGCCACACTGGCCCCGGACAGCCCGGGAACGTTGAAGAGCCCAGAGCGCGGGAACGGGGCCGGCAGGCCGGGTGTATTCCGGACATGAGGATCATCGCGCTCGTCGCGCTCGTCGCGCTCGCGCTGCTCACCGCGCCCGCCGTCGCGATGGCCAAGGGCCCGTTGAGCGGATCGGTGTCGGGGCCTGGGCTCGCGGCTCCGATCGAACTCGACGGCACGGGCGAATGGGATGAGCACTCACCGCTCGCGTTGCTCACCGCCGACACCGGCATCTACGACCGCAGCAGGCACCCGCCACGGCCGGCAGGTGAACTTGGGCCCCGCTACGACGTGCGCCTGATGTTTCCGCGCCACTCCACCGGCAAGCCCGCCAACGTCGTCAGACAGCATCTCTACCCCTACGCCGAACACGGCCCGACGGTGCACACCCTCCGCGGCCAGCGCATCTTCGAACACACACCTCCGACCGCCGGCGGATGGTACCGGGTGCCGCGCACACTGATCGAGCGCCTCGACCTTCCCGCCACGCCCGTCCCCGCCCGGGCGACCCTCGGTCCTGAGAATCCGGCCGGACACGGGCCGAGCCCGCTGTGGGCGATCGCCGGCATCGCGATGCTCGCCCTCGTCGCGTGGCGGGCTACGGCTGCTCGATCTTGACGCCACGGATGACGACCGGCTCGACCGGACGGCCGCTGTTCTGCTGATCGGCGGGCACGACCGCGACGCTTCCTGCCAACTCGTCCGGACACGCAGCGGGCGATCGACGTACCAAGCGCCGACGGGGCGAGTCGTGGGTGACGCTCGCAAGGTCATCACGCGTGACGAGGGGCGCCGCCGCGCGGCGCCCCTCGTCGATGCGTGCTTACGGCGCGACGGGCTCGATGACGACCTGGTCCGTGCCGGTGAGCGGCGGCAGGTTGCCGCTGCCCGCGTCGGTGTAGGACGCCGAGAACACGGCGTTCAGGTCTTGCGTCGCCGGGTCGTGACCGCCCGCGACGCTCGTCGTGATCGAGCCAGAGCACCCAAACGCCGTGGACAGCGGATGCCCGTGCGTGTCGTGACCGAGGATGTAGGTCACCGACACCTTGCTGCAGTCAACCGGGTCGTCGTCGGTCACGGCGACGGTGTACTGCACCGTGTCACCGAACTGGAACCCGTTCGCATCGGTCGTGACGGTGAGGTCGACCGTCGGCCGCTGGCCGACCGTGATCTCCACGTAGTCCGAGACGGTACGACCGGCCTGGTCGGTCACCTGCAGGGTGGCGCGATACACGCCATCCTCGGTGAACGTGTGGGACGGGTTCGGATCGCGCGAATCCACCTTGCCGTTCGCGTCGAAGTCCCACGCGTACTTGAGCCTGCGGCCCTCCGGGTCGGAGACCGTGCTCGTGAACTGAACCGTCAGCGGCGCGGAGCCCTCGACATCGTCGGCCGCCACCGTGACGGTGGGCGTGCGGTTGCCCGTCGGCCCGAGGTAGTCGATCCGCACCAGCTCGGCGCCCGGCAGGTTCTTGCCGAAGAAGCCGTTGCCGTAGTTGAGGACATACAGCGAACCGTTCGGCCCGAACTCAATGTCGATCGGGTGCACCAGCTGGAACGAGCGCACGACGTTCTCGATCCGCGTCAGGTTGCCGCCCTCGGTGAAGAAGGCCTTGATGTAGTCGCGTGTCCACTCGTAGAAGAGCGGGACGTTGTCGTAGTACGCGGGCCAGGCGGTCGGGTTCTTGCCCTTGGCCGCCTTGGCGTTGAACTGGTACGCCGGGCCCGCCATCGGGCCGATGCCACCGGTCTCGAGCTCCGGGAACTGCGCGGACGGGGTGTACGAGTACCAGACGTCCGGCTGCGTCACCGCCGGCAGACTGGTCACGCCCGTGTTGTTCGGCGACTGGTTGACCGGGGCCGCGCAATTGAACGTTGCCCCCGACGCCCCGGTGGCGAAATTGTAATCCACGTAGGGCAGCTGTGCCGTCGCGCAGTACGGCCAGCCGAAGTTGGCCGCCTCGGTCACGACCGCCCACTTGCCCTGGCCGGCAGGCCCGCGCAGCGGGTTCGGCGCGTTCGCATCGGGTGAGTAGTCGGCGATGTACAGCTCCTGCGTCTCGCGGTTGAACTCGATGCGGAACGGGTTGCGCAGGCCCATCAAGTAGATCTCGGGCTGGGTCAGAGGGTTGTTGTCCGCGAAGAGGTTGCCCTCCGGGATCGAGTAGCCGCCGCCGTCGGTCGGCGTGATGCGCAGGACCTTGCCGCGCAGGTCGTTGGTGTTGGCCGCAGTGCGCTGCGCATCGAACACCGGGTTGCGGCCCGGACGCTCGTCGATCGGCGTGTAGCCGTCCGACTCGAACGGGTTCGTGTCGTCGCCCGTCGACAGCAGCAGGTTGCCGTTGCCGTCGAAGAGGATGTCGCCGCCGACGTGGCAGCAGATGCCGCGGTCGACCGGGACCTGGAGGATCTTCTGCTCCGTGTCGAGGTCGATCGAGTCGCCCGCCCACTGGAAGCGGGAGAGCTGGATGTAGCCCTTGAACGGGGCGAAGTCCGCCGGCGTGCCGAACCCGGGCGCGTCGCCCTCGTTGACCGTGGGCGTGGCCGGGTTGTCCACCGGCGTGTTCAGCGGCGGCGAGTAGTAGAGGTAGATCCACCCGTTCTGCGCGAAGTTCGGGTCGATCGCGATGCTCTGCAGGCCCTCCTCGTCGTGCGAGTACACGTCGAGCTTGGCCGCCAGCGTCTTCAGTCCGCTGTCCGCGTCGTGCAACCAGACCTCGCCCGAGCGCTCCGTGTGTAGGACGCGGCCGTCCGGCAGGACGACCAGGTCGATCGGCTCACCAGGCGTCTGGTCGATCGGGACCTTCTGGAACTGCGAGTCCGGCGGCGGCGACTGGGCCGCTGCCGCCGACGGGATGGCGCAAACCGCAAGGGCCCCTACCAGGGCCGCGAGCCATCGTGCTGTGCGCACGTGTCCTCCCTTGTGTGATCTGCAGGAAACGAGACGGCGGCGCGGCGGCATTCGGCCGCCGCGCCGCCGGCACTGCTCAGAACGTCACGCAGTCGAGGTAGTCGAAGCCCTTCTGGGCCGCCTCGAACGGGTCGAACGTGGAGTCGCCGAAGCGCGGGTCGTGCTCGACGACGTAGTACTTCGTGCTGCCACCGGCCGCGGCGAAGATCTCCGGGAAGTCGATGATCCCCTCGCCGACGATCTCGATCCGGCCCGGGAACGGCCCGGCCGCCATGTCCTTGACGTGGAACAGCTTGATCCGGTTGCCGTACCGCTCGATCACCTCGAGCGGGTTCTCGACGCCGCCGCCGTTGGCCGCCCAGTACAGGTCGAGCTGGAAGGCGACGTTCTTCGGCTCGGTGTTCGCCATCAGGATGTCGTACACCGTCTGGTCGCCGAAGGAGATCTCGAACTCGATGTCGTGGTTGTGCACCATCAGCGTCTGGCCCGCCTGCCGCGCCTGCGTGCCGAGTTCATTCAGGTACTCGGCGTACGCGACCCACTGTGCCTCGGTGCTGTAGACCAGCGGGAAGATCGGGGTGGAGCCGGAGCCGAAGAACTTGATGCCGAGGGTCTTGTTGTCGGCGATGATCTGGTCGAGATTCGCCGGGTTTTCCGGCCTGCCGACGTCGACATGCCGGGCCGAGGCATTCAGGTCGTACTCGTCGAGCAGCGCGCGGTAGTCCTCTGCGGACAGGCCGCTCAACGTGAACGGCTCAACGTTGCGGTAACCCATGTCGCTGAGGCGCTGAAACACCGTCCGCGTGCGCTCGATCGTCGCCGCATCGGTCCCGAAGCCGATGTACTCCGCGAACGTCCACAGCTGGACCGAGATCTTGCTGGTCGGCACGCCCCTTCCGGCGCACTCCGGCGCTGCCGCGCTCGCCGTGCCGGCGACGCTCGCGCTGATACAGACCGCCATCGCGGCGGCAAGAAGCCCGCGGGCAAGCCGTCCGCGGCCAAGGGGTACTGACATCGCTCCTCCAATCCCGCTAGTCGCCGACGCGACAGCGCCGCCATCCGACCCGCGCCGGCCTTTTCCCACGTTCAGGTCGACTTGTGCCCTACCCCTGCCAAAAGGCGACAAACCCGCCAGTTCGCCGCGGGCCGGACATAACGTCAACCTGCGTAGACGCACCCACCGCGCAGCGGTCGTAACGCGTCCAACCCCCGTTGTCACACGAGGTCGCCCACCAGGCCGAGAACCACGACCCAGAGCCAAGCGGCGACCGCGACGTGATAGGCAGCAGCCGCCGCAGATGCACCGCCCCAGGGGCTCAGGGCGAGACAAGCGCGTCCACAGGGCGTCCAAGCGCTCCAGAACGGGCCTCTGTGGGAAGTCCCGCAAAGACGACCGAACACTGCCGATCGGCGCTGCCATGCGGATCGCAGGACGTCGAGCAGAGTCCCAAGGCCCGCCGGCAGCGCCTGTCACGCCGGAGGTCGCGGGTTCGAGTCCCGTCGCTCCCGTCCCCACCACAAGCCCCGCCACCGCGGGGCTTTTCGCATTCCCGGGCCAGCGATCTCCTCCGGTCGCAAGCTCGCACGTGCTCAGACCGAGGGCGGGTCTGATCGCCCTCCACCGACCGCGGATTTCAAAGGACGGGACGCACGACGAGCATCCCCTGGCTGGAGACGAGATGCGCCAAGTCGTCCGCCAACCGTTGGACGTGTTCGCTCGCCTGTTGCTCGAAGCGCTCCACGTCGACGATCTCGGCGATCAGCACGTAATCGGCTTGACCGATGGACTGTCCGGGCACGTCCGCCGGCCGCGTCAGCCGCCAATCTGAGACCGCGTCCAGCGACCCGCGGACGATGTCGCGATCCTCCGTCATCAGACGCTCAAAGTCCTCGGCCAGCTCCGGCGAACGCAGCTGAAACCAAATGAGAAGGGTCGCCGGAGGGCTCATCCACGAAGCGTACGCCCGCGCGCTCCCGGACGCCGCGCCGCCGCGCGTGCCCGCCTGACGGGGACCTCGGGTCTCGAGTCCCCGGGTCACTGGCCCCGGGTCCCCCCGGGGGCGACCGGCGGGCGGAGACGGCACTGTGGTCGCATGCTCTTCACCCCTTCCGAAAGGAGCCTCGACATGTCCGTCTACAACACGCTGGCGCCGGTCGTGCTCGAACCGGCCTGACGTCGAGCGTCGCTCAGAGCCCTCCGCCTCGCCGGTGCGTCAAGCCCTGCACACCGCCTGACCCCTCACCCTCCAAGGAGCCCTAGCATGAAATCGCCCATCGTCCTCATCCACGGCCTCTGGCTCACCCCGCGCAGCTGGGAGGGCTGGAAGGAGCGGTTCGAGCAGCGCGGGCACGAGGTGCTCGTTCCGGCGTGGCCCCGCATGGAAGGTGAGGTCGAGGCCCTCCGCCGCGACCCGTCCGTCATGAACGGACTCGGCCTCGCCGAGGTCGTCGACCACTACGAGCGGATCATCCGCGAGCTCGACACCCCGCCCGTGATCATGGGGCACTCCACCGGCGGCCTGCTGACCGAGCTGCTGCTCGATCGCGGCCTCGGGGCGGCCGGGATCGGCATCTCGCCGGCGCCGGTGAAGGGCGTGCTGCGCCTGCCGCCGGCGTTGCTTCGTACCGTCTTCCCGGCGCTCCGCAACCCCGCGAACCGGAAGAAGACCGTGCCGCTGACGCCCAAGCAGTTCCGCCGCGGCTTCACGAACACCATGAACGACGCGGACGCTGAGGCGGCCTACGCGCGCTACTACGTTCCCGCCCCCGGCCGGGTGGTCTTCCAGGCGGCGTTCGCCAACCTCAATCCGCACGCCGTCACCAAGGTCGATTTCCACAAGGACGACCGCCCGCCGCTGCTCGTGATGGGCAACGACCAGGACAACACGATCCCGGCCTCGGTGAGCAAGGAGGCCGCGAAGCGCCTCGGCAAGTCGAAGGCCGTCGTGGAGTACAAGGAGTTCGCGGGACGCCCCCACTTCACGGCCGGCGCGCCCGGCTGGGAAGCGGTCGCCGACTACGCGCTCGAGTGGGCGAACCGCCACGCGGCTGCGCCGGCCGAGACGGCGGAGCCGGCGAGGGTCTGATGCTCGCAACGTCGCGCGCGCGAGGCCCGGTTGGCCGGGCCTCGCCCCGCGTCGTCTTCGAGCAGTTGGGGCGCGGCGGACGCGCCCGCCGGCACCTACAAGGGCGTGAGCGTGAACGCGATCGGCAACTGGACGATCACGATCACGCCCAAGTAGTGCGCGCGAACGGCCGCTAGGCCTCCTCGACCGCCGGCTCGGCCCGCACGAGCGAGGGCTTGACCCGCAGCATCCGCGCCGGCCGGTGCGGGAGCCACCAGTTCCAGCGGCCGAGGATCGCCACCACCGCCGGCACGAGGATGCCGCGCACGATCGTCGCGTCGATCAGGATGCCCGCCGCGAGCGCGGTGGCGAAGATCTTGACCTCGGTGCCCGGGCTGGCGCTGAGGGCGATGAAGGCAAGGCCGAGGATCAGCGCCGCGCTCGTCACCAGCCGGCCGGTGCGGCCGATGCCCTCGACGACGGCCGTCCGGGTCGAGCCCGTGCGGTCGTACGCCTCGCGCATCCGGCTGATGATGAACACCTGGTAGTCCATCGAGACGCCGAACAGGAACGCGAAGACCACGATCGGCATCTCGACGTTGATCGCGCGCGTGGCCTCGATCCCCCAGATCGCCTCGGAGCCGAGCCCGTTCTGCCAGATGAGCACCATCGCTCCCCAGGCCGCGCCGACCGAGATGACGTTGAGGACGACGGCCTTGAACGACAGCACCAGCGAGCGGAAGGCCCGCGCGAGCAGGATGAACGTGAGGCCGGCGATCAGCGCGACCAGCAACGGGAACTTGCCGTAGACGACGTCGACGAAGTCGGAGCTCTGGGCGGCCTCGCCGCCGACCGTGACGCCGGCCGGCGCCGCGGATCGGATGCGGTCCAGCGTCGCCCGGCCCTCGGCGGAGTTCCCGTCCTCGGCGGGGATCACCGCCACGATCGCGGTGCCTTCGAGCCGCCACTCCCGCGGGGCGATCGCCGCCCGCACGCCATCGACGGCGGCCAGGTCAGCGGCCACGGCGTCCGGGTCGCCTCCCCGCACGAGCGCGTCGAACGGCGACAGCGGACCGGCGCCGATGCCCGACGCCTCCAGCTTCTCGAACCCGCCGCGCGCCGGGCCCGACTGGGCGAGCGACTCCGCGCGCGGATCGCCGAGCTGGATCGAGAAGGCGACGCCGGCCAGCGCCAGGAGCACGGCGCCGGACGCGAGGGCGGCGGGCCAGCGATGGCGGACGACGATCCGCGCCCACGCGGTCCACAGCCGCCCGGAGCGGTCCGCGCGGCGTGCGCGCGGCCAGTCCAGCCGCGGCCCGACCGTGGCGAGCACCACCGGCAGCAGCGTGATCGCGACCGCGACGCTGACGAGCGGGATGAACAGTCCGGCGATGCCGATGCTGCGCAGGAAGGGGACCGGCAGCAGGACCAGCGAGAGCAGCGCGATCGCCACCGTGGTGCCGCTGAACACGACGGCCCGGCCGGCGTGCTCCATCGCGTTCTCGACGGCGGTGTCGTTCGCGGCGCCGCCCAGGCGCTCCTCGCGCCAGCGCATGACCACCAGCAGCGCGTAGTCGATCGCGATGCCGAGCCCGACCAGCGCGACGAGGAACTGGATCACCACCGACACGTCGGTGACCTCGGCCAGCGGCCAGACGAGCAGGAAGGTCGTGGGCACGGCGACCGCGGCCATCAGCAGCGGCACGACGGCCATGAAGGAGCCGAAGACGAACGCGAGGATGATCAGCGCGCCGAAGCCGGCGGCCAGGACCTCGACGAGCACGCTCACGCTCGTGTCGTCTGCGCCCGAGCCGGCCGCGCCGCCGGCGCGCAGGGCGTCTAGGCCGGTCACCTCGACCGGCGCGCCGCCGACGGTGACGCCGTCGAGCGCCGCCTGCGCCCGGCGCGACTCCTCCTGCCCTACCTCGAGCCCCGGCACGAGCGGGATCGAGACGAGCGCGTAGGTGGTGCGGCGATCGTCGGAGACGAACGCCGGGTCGCCGGTCGACGCGAACGAGGTGACGCGCGCGTCCGGCAACGCGCCCTGCACCTTGGCCAGGGCGGCGTCGAGCTCCTCGGTGACGCCCGGCGAGTCGACGGTCGTGCCCTTCGGCAACGTCACGACGGGCACGATCGGCGCGATGTTCCCGCCGCTGCCGTAGATCGAGGCGATCTCACGATTCGTCTCGTACCCCTCCTGACCCGGGACCGGGAAGTCCTGGGTGAGGGCGTCGCTCGCCGGCTGGATCGCAGCGAACGCGGCGATCGTGATCACGAGCCAGGCGCCCGCCACCACTCGCTTGTGGAAGAGGACCCAGCGGGTCAGGGTCGTCACGCGGTCTCACCTCGATATACGTTGTATGCATACGCTGTAAACATATGGCGTAAGCAGCGTACGGCATACACCGTAAGTCCGTCAAGGGTCATGGCGCGAAGACCGCCTCAGGCGGCGTCGCGGCGGCGCTCGAGCCCGTCGAGCAGGAGGTCGAGCCCGAATTCGAACTCGAACTGGTCGTCGCACCAGCCGAGCGTGGTGTCCGCGTCGTGGGTCACGACCTTCAGCATCTCGGCGAGGTTGGGGTACTCGGCCGACATCTGCTGGGCCATGAGGGCGACCGTCTCCGCCGGGACGTCGTCGTCCTCCTCGTACAGCTCCTGGCTGAATCCGAGCGCGCGGCTGCCGAGGGCGTGCATCGTGTGGTGGGCGAGATCGGCCGAGAATCCGCCCTCGAACATCAGGCCGAGCAGCCCGTCGTAGTACCGCATCGCGACCGCGGGCATGTTCTTGCGTGACTCGAGGACCTTGGGCGCCCAGCGGTGGCGCAGCATCACCTCGCGCGCCGCGAGGATCCGCCGCCGCGTGACCGCCTTCCATTCGGCCGGGCTGGAGAGCCGCTCGTCTCCGACCGCGTCGAGGATCTCGACAACGACGAGCTCGACGAGGCCGTCCAGGACGGCGTCCTTGTTGTCGACGTGGTTGTAGAGCGACATCGCCTCGACTCCGAGCTCCTGACCCAGGCTGCGCATCGTCAGCGCCTCGATGCCGCGCTCGTCGGCGAGCTCGAGCGCGGCGCGCAGCACGCGATCGCGGCTCAGGGGCAGGCGGGGCTTCTCGGCGACGTCCACGTCGCTTCACATTCTACGCCGCAGACTTACGGCGTACGGCGCATACTGTCGGCGGTCTTCTCGAGCCGCGCGAGAAAGGCTTGCCACTCCTGGCTCGCCGCGACCTTGTCGTCGCTCACGCGCCGCCAGCGCGCGTCGCCGCGCTCGCCCCCGGCGAGCTCCCACAGCCCGTCGCCGGCGCGCAGCGGCTCCTCGAGACCGGGGAAGCGGTCGGTGAGCAGGCCCGCGGTCTCGATCGTCGGGCCGATCGCGCCCTCGCGGCACAGCAGCCACCACTCGTCCAGGCCGGCCACGTACGGCCCCGGCGCGCGCACCACGACGTCGGGCGCCCGGTCCTCCTGGATCACCGCCTTGTCGACGACCGGGCATTGATCCTGCGCGTAGCCGAGCTCATCGTCGGTGTAGTCGATCGCGGTCACGTGCCGCGGCTCGAATGTCACAACGTCGCCGATCGCGAGCGCCGCCAGCCGCGCCGGGTTGTTGCGCAGCCGGCCGTGCGCCTGGCCGATGACCTCGACCCACATCCGCTCGATGTGGCCCTCGCCGTCGCGGTCGGCGTGCGGGCCGTAGGTGAACTCGAGCCTGACCAACTCGCCCGGCCGCAGCGCACGGCGGCGATCGGCCGGCGGGATGAAGTACGAGCGTGGGTGGCGCGCGTTCAGCTCCTCGGCGTCTGCCAGCCACCAGTCGGAGGGCTCGGGGAAGGCGCCCTCGGCGTCCTCCGTGACGTCCTCGGGCTTCTTGTGCGCCGTGACCATTTCGGCCACCGGATGCTCCGCGCCGCAGATGTGGCAGCGTGCCGTCTCCACTTGGCTCTGCTACCCCGGCAGCTGAGCCTCGATGCCGTCGAGGACGCGCTGGAGGCCGAACTCGAACGCGTCGGCGCGCGCCTCGAACGCCTGGCTCTCCCACATCGCGCTGATGGTCGGGTAGCGCTCGACGTCGAAGTAGCGCTCCCAGAAGGACTCACGCTCGGCCCACCACTGCTCGTCGCCCGATGCCGGGCTGGCTCGGCTTCCTCGCCGAGTGGAACCCGCTGTCGGCCACTGTGACGGCGACGCGCGAGCTGTTCGGCAACCCGGTCGCGGCGGGCGGCTCGTGGCCCGCCGAGCACGCCCTGCTGCTGGCGATCACCTGGCCGATCGTGCTGGTCGCGGTCTTCCTGCCGCTCGCTGCGCGCCGTTACGCCTCGCTCAGCACCTGACCTTTCGAACAGGTCAGAAGTTTCCCAGTGCCGTCACCATCCGGACATGAGATTGCCACGGACGGCACTTGTGGTCGCGGCACTGGCGCCCGCTCTTCTGCTCCCCGCCACGCCCGCCCTCGCCGGCACGGTCACCACCCTCGCCGACGACGGCGGCGAGGGCACGCTGCGATCGCAGATCGCGGCCGCCGATCCGGCGGGTGAAGTCATCGTCTTCCAGGCCGGGCTGACGGGCACGATCGTGCTCAACAGCGAGCTGGTGATCCAGAAGAACCTCACCATCGACGGCCCGGGTCGCGCGCCAGCTCGACGCATCTCCGGCGGGCGACGCGACCCGCGTCCTGCGGGTGTCGGACGCCGGCGGCCGAGGTCGACGATCGAGGGCGTGACGATCCGAACGACGGCCGGCCGACGGCACGCTCCCGTTCGGCGGCGGACTGCTTCTCGAGGCGGCGACGCGCATCCGGCTCGAGCGCGTCTCGCTCGTCGACAACGACGCCGACGCGGGACCGCCGTCCCGTGCCGTTCGGCGGCGGGCGTTCGCCGTCGACGGCCAGCTCCGAGCTGATCGACTCGACGGTCGCCCGCAACCGTGGTGCTCGACTGACACCGGTGGCGCCGGTGGTCGTGTTCCTCGCCGGGCCCGCACGACGTTCGCGATCTCGAGCTCGACGATCACCGCCAACCAGGCGGATTTCGGCGCCGGCATCACTGGCGGGCGGCGCCGACGGGACGATCGTGGACACCACGATCGCCCGCAACGTGGCGCCGATCTGGCCGGCGGCATCGCGACTTCGCCCACTCCGGCCTGACGATCGCGCGCTCGCTGGTGACGGCGAACCAGGCCGCCGACGCAGCCCGGCGTGCGACGGCCGCTCGTGACCAGCGCGGTCACAACGTGATCGACGACGTGACGGGCTGCGACTTGCACCGCGGCGACCGGAGACGCACCGGCGTCACCGCGCCCGTCGGCACGCTCGGCGACCATGGCAGGCCGACCGACACCCTGATCCCGCTGCTCGGCAACCCCGCGCTCGACCGCATCCCTTCCCCGTGCCCGGGCAGCGACCAGCGCAGCGTAGATCGGCCGCAGCGGCGCCGGGCTGCGACGCCGGCGCCGTCGAGGCTGCTGCCCGCCAAGCTCACGGCGGCGGGCCCGCTGGCGCTCGGCTCGGCGCTGGTCGGCCAGCAGACCGCTGCCGCCTCGACGCTCTTGACCAACACCGGCGAGATCGCGCGCGGTCGTCATCGGCGTCACCAAGGCCGGGCCGAACGAGGCCGAGGTCGTCGGGGTGCCGGCCGCCGACGAGTGCACCGACACCACGGTGCTCGAGCCGGGAGCGGCGTGCCGCGTCCAGGCGCGGCTGGCGCCGACCAGCGTCGGGCCGAAGCAGGCGACCTTCTCGGTGGCGCTCGCGGCGCCCGGGACGGGCGCCGACGTGGCGGTCACCGGGACCGGCGATCCGGCGCCGCAGCCGCCCGCCGACCCGGGTGGCGGCGGCCTCCACGAACCCGAGCCCGACCCCGCAGCCGTCGTCGGCCGAGGCCGTGCTGGTCGGCACCCGCACGAAGGCCGGCAAGGGCGGCAAGCTCAAGCTGCGCCTGCGCTGCGCGACCGTCAACGCGGGCAGCTGCGTGGGCTCGCTGACGCTCAAGCTCGGCGCCCGCAAGCTCACGAAGTCGTTCGCGATCACCGCCGGCAAGGAGCTCGTCGTGAGCCTCAAGCTCGGCGCCGGCGACCGCCGCAAGCTCGCGCGCAAGCGGTCGCTCAAGTCGGCCGTGACGATCGTGACGACGCAGCCCGACGGCACGCGGAAGACCACGCACCAGAGCTCGTTCAAGCTGCTGCGCGCCTGAGCTACGGCTCGACCAGGCCGACAGCTTGGAGAGGATGCTCGAAACGTGGGCGCTGGCCGTCTTCTCGGTACGAACAGGGCCTTGCCGACCTCGCGGTTGGTGAGCCCGCGAGCCACCAGCGCGAGGACCTCGAGCTCGCGCGCCGTCAGCCCGGCCGGGCCCGGCTCGGGGCTCTGCTCCGGGGCCGGCGCGCCGTCGATCCGGCCGCGCTGGGCGAGCAGGTCCATCTCGGCCAGCAGCGGCTCCGCGCCCAGCCGCTGCGCAACCGCGCGCGCGGCGGACAGCGCCTTGCCCGCGGCGCGCCGGTGCCGCTGCTCGAGCAGCGCCTCGGCCTTGCGGAAGCGGCAGTACGCGGCCGGGTAGAGCCGGCGCGCCCGGTCCCACGCGGCGGCCGCGGCGGCGAACGCCTCAGGGTCCGGGCGGCGCGCCAGCCGCGTCGCCTCGGCCGCGCAGCTCGCCGCGTAGGCGTCGAGAACCGGCGAGCGCCCCGTGGGCGCCCCGCTCGCGCGGGCGGCCAGGCGCTCCCCGGCCGTCACGTCGCCGAGGTCAGCGGCGGCGCGGATCCCGAGCCAGACGAGCGGCGCCGCGTACCAGCAGTCGTCGGCGCGTCCGAGCCCGTCGAGCGCCTCGACCAGCGCCCCCTGCGGGCGCCGCCGCCACAGCGCCAGCTCGGCGCTGCGAGCGGCGAACGGGCCCGTGTACTGCGGGTCGCGCGTGTTGGTCATCAGCTCGCCGACCGCGGCGAGATGGCGCTCCGCGGCCTCGAGCGGCCCGCGGCCGCCGGCCACCTTCGCGCCCGCCAGGTGGAAGTCGATCGCCGCGCACTCGATCGGGCTGCGGTCGGCGGCCGCGGCACGATCGCCTCGGCCTCGTCCCAGCGACCCAGCTCGAACAGCGCGATGCCGTCGCACGCGAGCTCGACCGCCTCCTCGAGCCGGTCGAGCGGGGCGGCGAGGATCTCGGCCAGATTGAGGTAGGCACGCGCCAGGTCGTCGACGTCGCCGACCTCCTGGGCGATCGCGCGCGCCGCCTTCAGGTGGGCGACGGCGCCGTCCGGGTCGCCGAGGCAGGCGAGATGCCGGTGAAGTCGGCGTTGTCGCAGATGGAGAGCACGATCGCCGGGTCGAACGGGATCGGCTCGGACTCGACCGGCGTCGGCAGCTGCGCGGCGGCGCCGGACGGGAAGCCGGCCGCGAGGCCGGCGAGTACTAGGGCGGCAGCCGCGTTCCTGCGGCGCCTGTTGAGGCGGGACATCCGTGACCTCCTGGAGGGTCGGGTTGATCAGCCCGAGCAGAGTCCCGGCGGACCCGCCCCCGCACATCGGACGAATGCCCAATTCGGAGGTGCCGCGGCGCCCAATCCTGAGCGCTGCGGCTCCCAACCGTAATCGCGCCGTAGGTGGTCCGTAGGGCCGCGCGCGCACGCTGCCGCCCATGAGCACGTCAATCGCCCCCTCAGCCACCGACGCCCTCGTCGACCGCCTGTTCGGCGCCACGCTGGGCGCGCTCGAGCTGTTCTCCGTCTATCTCGGCGTCGAGCTCGGTCTCTATCGCACGCTCGAGCGCGACGGCGCGCTCACGCCGCAGGAGCTCGCCGACCGCGCCGGCATCGATCCGCGCTACGCGCGCGAATGGCTCGAGCAGCAGGCGGTCGCCGGCTTCCTCGAGGTCGTCGATGCGCCGTCGCGCCGCTGCGCGCTGGCCGGCGAGCACGCTCGCGTCCTCTGCCACGAGGACGACGCGGCGCACATCGCTCCGTTCGCGCACATGCTGGCCGGCATCGGCGGCGTGCTCCCGCGCGTGGCCGAGGCCTATCGCACCGGCGGCGGCGTGCCCTACGAGTCCTACGGGGTCGAGTTCCGCCACGGCCAGGGTCACATCAACCTGCCCGCGTTCACCCACGAGCTGCCCGGCGAGTGGCTGGAGGCGATGCCCGACGTCGCCGTCCGCCTGCGCGAGGCGGGCGCCCGGGTGGCCGATGTCGGCTGCGGCCAGGGCTGGTCGAGCGTCGCGGTGGCGCGCGCGTTCCCGCTTGCGACCGTGGACGGGTACGACGCCGACCCGGCCTCGATCGCCGACTCGCGCCGCCACGCGGGCGAGGCCGGCGTCGACGACCGCGTGCGCTTCTTCGAGCGCGACGCCGCGGCGGTCTCCGGCGGCCCCTACGACCTGGTGATGATCCTCGAGACGCTGCACGACCTGCCGCGTCCGGTGGACGCCCTGCGAGCCGCGCGCGCCGCGACCGCTCCTGGCGGCGTTGTGCTCGTGGTCGACGAGCGCGTCGGCGAGTACTTCAGCGCGCCCGGCGAGGAGGTCGAGCGGATGATGTACGGCTGGAGCGTCACGCACTGCCTGCCCACGCAGATGGTCGACCAGCCGACGGCGGCGCTCGGCACGGTCATGCGCTCCGACACGGTGCGCGAGTGCGCGTTCGAGGCCGGCTACGCGGGCGTCGACGTGCTGGGAGTCGAGAACGACTTCTTCCGCCTCTACCGGCTCCAGCCGTGATGTTCGACAAGTCGCTCCGCAAGTCGGTCCAGCCCTTCCTGGACGGCTCCGAGCAACTGCTCGGAGCGGTGATGGCCCAGAACGCGGGGGCCAATGCCGCCGCGATGATTCACGCGCTGCGCGGGCCGCTCGCCACCGTCAAGGCCTACGACCGCGCCGATCGCCGGCACGCCGACGCCGTCGATGCGGCGGGCTCGGCGGGCGTGAAGGTCGATCGCCGCATCGAGACCGCCCGCGGCCAGCCGGCCGAGGACCTCCCCCGCGCGCTCGAGCTGGCGCGCGCCTCCTGACCCCTCGAAAGGAACCCTCCCCAATGCACCTCCCCAGCATCAGACCACGCCCGCGCACCCGGCGCGCGCTACTGGCGGCCGTCGTCGGCGCCGCGCTCCTGCCCGCCACCGCGCAGGCGGGGACGGCGAGCGTCAGCGTCGGCATCCCCGGCGGCCTGATCAGCTATGTCGCGGCGGACGGCGAGACCAACAACGTCAGCGTCTTCGTCTCGGGCGGCAAGGTCGTGATCGCCGACGCCGCGCCGGTCAGGGTGGGCAGCGGCTGCACGCTCAATGCCTTCGGCGACGCCGAGTGCCCGCTGAGCGCGCCGTTCATCAACGTGCTGCTGCGCGACAAGAACGACACCATCGTCTACCGGGCGCCGCACCAGGCGAGCGTGAGCACCGAGGCCGGCGACGACGTGATCCTCGGCGGCCTCCGCCAGACGGACACCGGTCGCGCCGTCCAGCCTGTCTTCTACTTCGGCAACGACGGGCGCGACACGATCAGCTACGCGGCCGCCGACCGCGGCGTGCGCGTCGACACCGAGGACAACCCTGGCGGCTCCCGCACCGAGGACGGCCGTCCTGGCATCGACCTCGAGAGCGTCGGCCGCGACGTGGAGAAGATCGTCGGCTCGAACTTCGGCGACGTGCTGTTCGGCTCGACGGGCAATGACAACATCACCGGCGGCCCCGGCAACGACGAGATGGGCGGCGGCGCCGGCAACGACTTCTTCTTCGAGGGCCAGTTCGGCCCGAGCGGCGCGGACTCGATCCACGGCGCCGACGGAGACGACCGCGTCAGCTACGCGGGGCGCACCAACGGCGTCAACGTCAGCCTGGACAACAATCGCAACGACGGCGAGCCCGGAGAGGGCGACGACGTGCGGTCCAACGTCGAGAGCATCACCGCCGGCAACGGCAACGACATCCTCACGGGCAGCAACGTCGCCAATGACCTCCAGGGCTTCGGCGGCATCGACACGCTGCACGGGCTCGGTGGCGACGACACGCTCCAGCTCGGCTCGAACAGCGACTTCGCGTTCGCAGGCACCGGCAACGACGTGATCCTCGCCGGCGACGGCGAGCGCGACACGATCAACTGCGGTGAGAACAGCGACACCGCGAACCGCGACAGCGTCGAGAACCTCGTGTCCGGATGCGAGAAGGGCACGGTCGGCGTTCTGCGGCTCGCCGGCAAGCGGGACCAGCTCGATCTGAGCTGGACGCACCCGCGCGACTGGCGCGAGCTGCGCCGCATCGAGGTGCGGCTGTCCGACGCCGGTGTCCCGGTCGGCGAGATCGTGATCCGTCCGAAAGGCGAGCGGATCGTGGCCGACGGCGAGGTCGAGCTCCGGCGCAGCAGCCTGACCCGCAAGGGGAAGAAGGTCGCGGCGAAGCTCGCCGTCCGGTTCGACGCCGACGTGGCGCGTCGCCTCGACGCCGAGATCGAGGCCGTCGACCGGCGCGGCATGCGCCAGGTCGAGCTCACCCGCGTCAAGCTGGGGGGATAGGCACCGTGGTCATGGCCGCGCGCGGATGGCCTCCGCGCGCGGCCGGTGCCGCAACGGAAGTTGCAGCGGCGGTTCGGCGGCGGGCGCGCCGCTAGCGTCCGCCGCCTGTCCCGCACCCTCGTCGCAGTCCTTATCGCGCTTGCGCTGCCCGCCCCAGCGTGGGCGCAGAGCGAGTCGTCGCTGCGCTCGAAGATCGAGCGCAGCCGTGACCGCGAGCGGGCGCTGGCGGGCGCGTCCGCTCGGCTCGGGGCGCTGGCGGAGCGCACCGGGCTCGAGGTGGCGATCGTCCAGGGCCGGCTGGCCGAGGTCGAGTCCGACCTGGCGAGCGCCGAGGCGCAGCTGGCGGCCACGCGCGAGCGGCTGCGCACGGGCCGGCGGCGGCTCGTACGCCTCCGCCGGCGCCACTTCGAGGGCCGCGAGCTGCTCGCCGCCCAGCTCGTCGCCGCCTACAAGGCCGATCCGCCCGACATCGTCTCGCTCGTGCTCGGGGCCGACAGCTTCTCCGACCTGATCGAGCAGATCGCGTTCGCCCGCCGGATCCGCGATCGCAACGCCGAGATCGTGGCTCGGGTCCGCGACGCGCGGGTGCGCACCCGGGACCTGGCGAGCGAGCTCGGCCGGCTCGCCGCGACGCGCCGCGAGGACGCGCAGGCGATCGCCGCCCGCCGGGCCGCGCTGGCGAACATGCGTGACGGGCTCGCCGCCCGCCAGGCCACGCTCGTGAGCGCGAAGGCGGCGCGCGCCCAGGCGCTGGCGGGCACGCGCTCGGGCCGTGTCACGGCCCAGCGCGCGCTCGACCGCCTGATCGCGGAGCGTCGCCGTGCCGCCGAGCTCGCCTCAACGGGCCCGGGCGGTCCGTGGGCGATCCCGTGGCCGATCGTGCAATGCGAGTCGGGCGGCCAGAACCTGCCGCCCAACGGCGCCGGCGCGTCGGGCTACTACCAGATGCTGCCCGCGACCTGGAAGGGCCTCGGCGGCTCGACGCCGCACGCGTACCTGGCGCCGAAGGCCGAGCAGGACCGGCTGGCCGCGGTGCTGTGGGCCGGCGGCGCCGGCGCGCACAACTGGGTCTGTGCGGGGATGGTCTAGAGCTTCCGCCCGGCCGTCGACGCGCGGCCGTTGGTCTCCACCAGCGGGTCGAGGCCCGTCAGCCCGTCAAGACTCGCGGCGTTGTTCTCGCTGACGTACTCGAGCACGGCTTCCTCGCCGAGCTTGCGGATGCGGTTGTCGGCGTAGCGGTAGAGCTGGTCGCGCTCGCCGACGTAGTCCATCCGCGGCACGACGAAGCCGCACGAGTCGCCGACGCGGGTCACCTCGACGGTGATCACCGAGCGCACCGCGCGCCGCTGCTCGCCGGTGATGTCGAACGTCGCGAGCAGCTCGGCGAAGCCCTCGTCGTTCTGCTGCACCGGCCGGCCGACGCCGTGCAGCCGCACGATCTTCGGCGGCCCCTCGAAGGCGCAGAACATGATCACGATGCGGCCGTTCTCGCGCAGGTGGGCGACGGTCTCGATGCCGCTGCCCATCAGGTCCACATAGGCGAAGCCGAGCGGGCCGGTGACCTGGAAGAGGTTGTCGCCGCCCTTCGGCGACAGGTTCACGTGGCCCTCGTCGCCGCTCGGCGCGGTGGCGACGAAGAACATCGACTGCGCCTCGATGAACGCCCGCAGTGAGTCGTCGATCTGATCGAAGACCTTGGCCATCAGCTGATCGCTCCAGTTGCCACCAGGACGAGAACGGTACTGCCAAGCAAGACGCGATAGACCACGAACAAATTCACGGAGTGGTGTGCGAGGTACCTGAGCAGCCAAGCAATGGCCGCGTAGCCGACGACGAACGCGACCAGGGTTGCCACCAGCACGTTGCCCACGGGCGTCGTGGCGTGCTCGTCGCCGGCGATCACGTCCTTGAGCTCGAACAGGCCGCTCGCCACCACGGCGGGCACGGCGAGCAGAAACGAGAACCGCGCCGCCGCCGGACGCTCCATCCCGAGCAGGAGGCCCGCGCTCATCGTCGCGCCCGACCGCGAGACGCCGGGCACCAGCGAGAGCGACTGCGCGAGCCCGATCAGGAAACCGTCGCGCATCGAAAGCTGCGAGATCTCGCGCTCGTGCCGCCCGACGCGGTCGGCGTAGCCGAGCACGAGCGCGAAGACGATCAGCACCGTGCCGATCAGCCACAGGTTCCGCGCCCCGGTCTCGATGTCGTCGCGGAAGATGAAGCCGAAGATCCCGATCGGGATCGTCGCGACGATCAGGAACCAGCCGAGCCGCACGTCGGGATCCTCGACGCGCCGCGGATGGCGCAGCCACTTGCTGGCGACCGCCCACAGCTCGTGGCGGAAGAAGATCAGCACCGCCGCCTCCGTCCCCAGCTGGGTCACGGCCGTGAACGCCGCGCCCGGGTCCTCCCAGCCGAGCATGGCCGGGACGATCCGCTGGTGGGCGCTCGAGGAGATCGGCAGGAACTCGGTGAGCCCCTGCACGATCCCGAGGATGATCGACTGGATCAGGTCCACGGCCGCAGGAGGCTAGCCATACTCCCCAGCAATGGCCCTGGCCGATCGGCAGCGTCTGTCGCCCGCGACCTTCCGCCTCCCGGTGGAGAAGATCCGCGACGGCTACTACTCGGACGCCTACTTCAACCACACGAAGGCGCTGCTGGAGGCCGACGGCCACCGCCCGCACGTGGTCATGCAGGTGTTCCAGCGCAAGGAGTCGGTGCTCGGCGGGATCGACGAGGCGATCGCGGTCCTCAAGCAGTGCACCGGCCACCGCGGCGCGGACGGGCGCTGGGTCAACGCCTTCAAGGAGCTCGAGGTGTGCGCGCTGTACGAGGGCGACGAGATCGCCCCGTGGGAGACGGTGATGACGATCGAGGGCGACTACTCGCAGTTCGCCCACCTCGAGACCGTCTACCTCGGCTGCCTGGCGCGCCGCACGCTGATCATGCGCAACGTGCACGAGGTCGTCGAGGCGGCCAACGGCAAGCCGATCCTGTACTTCCCTGCCCGCCACGACCACTGGCTCGTGCAGACCGGCGACGGCTGGGCGGCGCACGTGGCCGGCGCGATCGGCGTCTCCACCGACGCGCAGGCGTCGTGGTGGGGCGGTCGCGGGGTCGGCACCGTCCCGCACGGGCTGATCGCGGCCTACGGCGGCGACACGGCGGTGGCGGCCGTCAAGTTCGCCGACCGCTTCGGGCATGACATGAACGTCACCGTCCTGGTCGACTTCGCCAACCACTCGCTCGGTACGGCGCTCGAGGTGGCCGACGCGCTGGGCGGCGAGCTGTGGGGCGTCCGGCTCGACACGTCCGACCGCCTCGCCGACGTCTCGCTCCAGGACCGCCACGGCGACGACGCGCCGACCGGCGTGAACCCGGAGCTCGTGCGGCTCGTGCGCGAGGGGCTCGACTCGCACGGCCGCCAGGACGTGAGGATCGTCGTCTCCGGCGGCTTCACGGCCGACCGGATCCGCGAGTTCGAGGCCGAGGGCGTGCCCGTGGACGCCTACGGAGTCGGCTCCTCGCTGATCCGCGGCTCGAACGACTTCACGGCCGACGTGGTGATGGTCGACGGCCGGCCGGGCGGCAAGGTCGGTCGCGAGCTCAAGCCCAATCCCCGCCTTACAGCCGTCACCTAACCGCCGACGAGCGGCACGAAGCGCACTCGCTCGAGCTCGGTCAGCCTGATCCCCTCGGGCGTGTTGCGGGCGACCACCAGCCGCTGCTCGCCGGCCTCGACCGGCGCCACCAGCCGGCCGCCGGGGGCGAGCTGCTGGGCCAGCGCGGGCGGGATCGCGCCGCCCGCCGCGGCGGCGACGTTGATCGCCTCGAACGGCGCGTGGGCGGGCAGGCCGCGCGTGCCGTCGCCGACCTCCAGCGTCACGTTCTCAACTCCGGCCGAGCGCAGGTTGGCGGCCGCCACGCGCGACAGCGAGGCGTGGACCTCGATCGAGTACACGTGCCGCGCCAGCCGGGCCAGAACGGCGGCGTGGTAGCCCGAGCCGGTGCCGACGTCGAGCACGACCTCGTCGCCGGACAGCTCGAGCAGTTCGCACATGCGCGCGACCACCAGCGGCTGCGAGATCGTCTGACCCGAGCCGATCGGCAGCGGGATGTTCTCCCACGCCTGCTCGCGCAGGTCGGGCGGGACGAAGCGGTCGCGCGGTACGTCCGCCATCGCCGCCAGAACGCGCTGATCGTCGACGTGGCGCCGCAGGGTGTTGATCAGCCGCTCCGGGGCGGCCCGCATCACGCCACGCTCGCCCCGGCGGCGCGGACGGCCTCCAGCGCCCGCGTCGAGTCGTCCGGCTCGACGTCCACGCCGCGTACCGCCGTGCTGTCGACGGTGACCGTGAAGCCCTCGCGCAGCGCGTCGAGCGCCGTGTTCTTGACGCAGTAGTCCGTCGCCAGGCCGACGACGGTCACCTGGTCGACGCCGCGGTCGCGCAGCAGCGCGGCGAGGCCGGTGCCCTCGAAGCCCGAGTAGCCCTCGGTCCCGGGATCCTGGCCCTTGTCGACGACGGCGTCGATCGGCGTCGGGTCGAGCGCGTGATGGAGCTCGGCTCCCGGCGTGCCGGCCACGCAGTGCACGGGCCACGGCCCGCCCTGCTCGCCGAACGACCCGTGGTCGGGCGGATGCCAGTCGCGCGTGGCCACCACGAGGTCGAAGTCGCCCGAGCCGGCGAGCTCGTTGAGCCGGCCGGCGATCGCGTCGCCGTCCGGCACGGCGAGCGCGCCGCCGGGGCAGAAGTCGTTCTGGAAGTCGACGATGACGAGCGCGCGGCTCACATCAGTAGCGCAGAACCGCGCCGATCCCGCCGAGCGGGCCGAGATCGTCGTGGTGGCGGACCTTGATCACCTTCGCGGACTGCTCGACCGCCCTCTCGATCGCGGGCTCGACGATGTTGTCGCGGTGCTCGAGCTCCTGCCCGTCCGGGCCGTGATCGCCGGCGTAGAGCATCCCCGTGGCGGGGTCGCGCCCGCCGGCGGAGCGGAAGCCGTCGCCGACCAGCAGCGTGTCGACGCGCTGCTCGTTGAGCGCCTGGAGCACCGAGGCCAGCCCGGCGGCGCCGCGGCCGCCGCGGCCGACTCCCTCGGCCAGCCGGTCCAGCGCGTCGCGCTCGCAGCGCCGCCGCCAGTCCTCCATCGCCTGCCCGGCCGCCGTCCGGACGCCTTCGATCGAGGAGTTCTCGACGTCGAGGTGCAGCCGGCCGGCGATCCGCTCGCGCAGGTAGGGGTGCAGCTTGGCCTCGACCTCGTTGACCAGCTCGTCGGGGGCGCTGACCAGCAGCCGGGCGAAGCGGCCCTCCTTGAAGCGCCGGAAGGCGACCTCGGCGACATGGACCAGATGGTCGTCCTTCTCCTTCTCGACACCGCGCTGGTAGCGCGCCTGCGACCAGCCGCCCTGGTCGTGCTGGCTGTGCACGTCGTCCTCGACGCGGTCGGTCTCCACGAGCCCGCCGCCGTCGCCGATGAACAAGCGGGCGTTGCGGCGGTTGACGAGCAGCACGCACCACCGCTCCTCGCCGGCGTCGGCGACCAGCGGCTCGATGTACGGCGTGCGGTCGAGCACGACGGCGGCTTCGACCGGGCGGTTGAGCCGCACGACCTCGAGCAGGTCGGCGGGCTGGCAGGCGTACACGGCCACCCCGCGCGCGCCGTTCTGCGCGATGTCGCCGGCCATCAGCGTCTCGCGCACGCGGTCCACGTCCGCCTTCAGCGCCATGCGCTCCTCGTGCTCGAGCCCGTCGGCCTGCTCCACGCGGCGCGCGGCCTCCGTCATCACGGAGGTCACCGCGGTCGAGCGCGCGGCGGGCGTGGCGAACTCGGTCGGATCGAGGTTCAGGAACACGGACAGGACGCGACCGCGCTCCGGCTTGACGTCGGCGAGCTGACGCAGGCGGGTGCGAGTGATCGTGGTGGCTGCCATTTCGGTCGCCTACCCTCCCTGTGTCGCGGGGGAACGCTGCGGTGTGACCACACGGACTGTAGTTCCTGACCGGTGAGGCGGGGCTTCCGGGAGGATCTCCAGGCCCTCGAGCAACGTGAAGAACGCGCGTGCGAACGGCGACGACTCGGTGCGCGAGCGCACCGCCGGCCAGTCGATCTGCTCGCGCAGCGCGCGGGCGATCTGGAGGAGGCTCTCATACCGCAGCGAGTGCTCCGTGAGCGCCATCAGCTTGGTCGCCATCACGTCCTCGAGCGCCATCACGCGAATCTCCATGCCGAGCACCGAGAGCTCCTCGCCGCGGGCGAACACGTCGTCGTCCATCGGCAGGCCCTTAGGACAATAGATGAGGTCGACCAGCGTGTCTCCGTCCCACGCCTTCACGAGCCACGTCTCGGGCGGCCGTTCCGGGCGCATTCCCGCCTCCGACAGGGCCTCGAGCGACCGTTCGACGTCGTCCGGCCGGATCATCAGGTCGAGATCGTGGCGCGTCTCCGGGCCGCCGCGGGCCCAGCTCGCGAGGCTGCCGCCGAGCAGGAACTCGACGCCGGCCCGGTTGAGGGCGGCCGCCGCGCGCTTGAGGGCGTGCTCGATGTCGGCGAACGGCTGCTCGTCTACGGCCATCGCCTCGTGGGTACCCGCCACGAGGGATGACCATAAACACTACGCAGCGCCCGGGCGACACTCACCAGGAGTGCAGGATCCGGATCGCGGCGGCCGGCGACGTCCATTTCGGCCGCGACGGCGACCGCGAGCGCGCGCGTGAGTCGTTCGCGTCGCTGCGCGGCCGCGTCGACCTGATCCTGCTGGCCGGCGACCTCACCACGCACGGCGAGCCCGAGCAGGCCGCGATCCTCGCCGACGCGGTGCGCGACCTCGACATCCCGGTGTTGACCGTGCTCGGCAACCACGACCATCACTCGGCGCGCGCCGACGAGGTCACCGCGGTGCTGGAGGAAGCGGGCATCGTGGTGCTCGACCGCTCGCATCACATCCTCGAGGTGTGCGACGCCGAGGTCGGGATCGTCGGCACCAAGGGCTTCGTCGGCGGCTTCACCGGCTCGCACATCCCCGACTTCGGCGAGCCGCTGCTGCGCACCGTCTACGCCGAGGCAGGCGCTGAGGTCGAGGCGCTCGACGAAGGGCTGCGCGCGGTCGCCATGTGCCCGTTCCGGATCGTGCTGCTGCACTACTCGCCCTCGGGCGAGACGCTGGAGGGCGAGCGGCGCGACATCTGGGCCTTCCTGGGCACCGACCGGCTGGCAGCGCCGATCCTCGAGCACACGCCCGACCTCGTGCTCCACGGGCACGCCCACGCCGGCACCTTCGAGGGCCGGGTGGGCGAGGTTCCCGTCTACAACGTCTCGGTCCCGGTCATGGGCGAGGACTTCTGGGTGTTCGAGATGACCGGCTCCCGGCGCGCGCCCTCCGAAGTGCACTGAGGGCACGCGCCGGGGCCTCCCCGCTAGCTGACCGCCAGCAGCCCGGCGTCCGGCTCGAGCTGGCTGTTGCCCTTGCGGTCGGTGGCCTCGACGTCGAGTCGCAGCGTCTTGCCGGCCAGCGAGGCGGGCAGCCGCAGAGCGAGATCAGCGGTGACGGTCTTGCCGCGGTTGTCGATCGTCGAGCCATTGGCGAGCAGCTTGCCGCTCACGCGACCGCTCTTCGGCAACACGACGACGGAGCCGACCACGTCGCCGCCGTCGGCGAGCCGCAGCGCGACCTTCTTGAGCTGCTTCCAGCCCTTCGGGTGCGTCCAGCTCAGCTTCACGTGGGCGACGCCGCCGGCCTTCGCCTTGACCGCGCCGTCGGCCATGCGGAGGCGGCCGACCGAGCCCTGCGTGACCGATTCGGTGGTCTCGACGAAGTCGCCCGCGTCGATGGTCGCCTTGTCGAATCCCGCGTCTCCTGCGAGGCGGTCGACGCGCACGCCGTCGACGCTGAACAGCGTGTCGTTCTCGCCGCCGCCGGACAGGATGTCGGCGCGCGGCCCGTCGACGACCGTGTCGTTGCCGCCGTTGCCGAAGAGGGACAGGTTCCTGTCCGCCGGCGCGTTCGACCCGCCGCCGCGGCCGGAGATGAAGTCGTTGCCCTCGCCGCCGTTGACCTGGATCGAGCCCTCGCGGCTGCGGACGTCGTTGTCCAGGTCCGTGCCGAGCATCACACCGCCACCGGAGATGACGCGCATCGTGTCATTGGCGGAAGTGCCCACCACGACGAGGGCCGTCTGGGGCGTGCCGTTGACCAGCACCTCGATCTCCGAGTTGCCGTCGGTCTCCGGGGTGAGGCCCGGCGCGAACGCGCCGTTCGTCTGGTCGATGACCACCGGGAACGACCCGGGGTTCACGGGCGGCCCCGTGAGGACGTGGATGAAGTTGGTGTTGGTGACGGTCGCGGCGCCGCTGGCGCCGACGCAGAGCGAGACGGGACCGACGCCGTCGCGGACGCCGATGAACTGGCCCTGGCGGACGATGCGCAGCACGTTGAGCCCGCTTGCCTCATGGACGGTGGCGGTCTGGGTGAAGCCGCCGGGCCCGCCGAGCCCGAATTCACAGGTCGAGGCGGCGCTGGCGACACCCGGCACGGCGAACGCCGCGGCGCCGGCGACGACGGCGCCGAGCGCGAGGCGCTTGAGGGGACGATGCATTGGAGATTGCTCCTTGGGGAGGGGGGACTGGGGAGCGGGCATGGTCCGGCCCCGGCCCTGCGGTTCGCACCGGGGTGACCCCCCTGTCTTTCTCAGGCGAGCGCGTCGGCGAGCTGCTCGCGAGCCCGCACGTCGAGCTTGCGGAAGACGTTCGTCAGGTGGCCCTCGACGGTGCGCGCGGTCACGAACAGCGTCTGCGCGATCTCGCGGTTCGTGAGACCCTGCGCCGCCAGCTCGGCGATCCGGCGCTCGCTGGCGGTCAGGGCCTCCAGGCCCGTCAGCTCGACCCGGCGCGGCTTGGCGCCCGTCGCGCGCAGCTCGGTCTCGGCCCGGTCGGCGAGCGGCCGCGCGCCGGCGCGGTGGGCGGCGTCGAGCGCCGGCCGGAGCAGCTCGCGGGCCTCCGCCCGGCGGTTCGACCGCCGCAACTGGGCTCCGAGGTCGGTGAGCGCGTGCGCGTGCTCGAGGCGCGCGCCCGTCGGCGCGAGGACTTCGGCGGACTCGCGCAGCAACGCCTCGCCGCGCCGGCCGCCGGCGATCACGCCGGCGGCGCGCAGGGCGACGCCGAGCGCCCTCGGGGCGCCGAAGGCTCGCGCGAGGTCGACCTCCTCGTCGCAGCGCCGCTGCGCGCCGCTGCGATCGCCGAGCGCGAGCGAGGCCAGCGCCGCCGCCGAGCGCCACGGCAGGTACGCCGGGCTGGGCGCATCCGTGCCGAGCGCGATGCGCCCGGCGGCCAGCAGGTCGTCGAGCGCCTCGGTGGCGCGATGCTGGGCGAGCCGAAGGAGCCCGCGCGCATGGAGCAGGACCCCTCCGGTCTGGGACGCGCCGACGTCGCCGAGCGGCGCCAGCGCGTCCTCGGCCGCGTCCAGGTCGCCACGCTCGACCAGCGCTCCCACCAGAACCCCGGTTGAGAGCAGCCGGTAGAGCGGAGGCGCCGGCGCGTCGAGCACGGCGCGCGCGTCGGCCTCGGCGGCCGAGAGATCGCTCTCGCGCAGGGCGAGCCAGGCGCGCTGGGAGAGGAGGGCGGGAAGCACCAGCGCGTTCGCCTCGGTGCGCGCCTCCGCCGCGGCGGCGTCGAGCAGCGCGAGCGCCTCGGCATGCTGCTCGCACCAGAACAGCGTGACCGTCGCGTGCAGGAACCAGGGCGGCTCGGCGGCATCGGCGTGTGGCGGGTCGGCGTTGACGGCGCGCCGGGCCAGATCGGCAGCCTGCGCCGCGGGGTCGTTGGCCAGGGCGGAGAGGTAGGCGGCCACGGCGACCACGCTGCGCGGCGCGGAAGGCTCACCTGCCGCCGCACGCAGCGCGCGGGCGCGCCCGCTGACGGACGGAGCCGTGCCGGCGTCGATCATCCCGCTCGCGACCGCCATGCCCTCCAGTGCGAGCCGCGCGTCGTCGGTCTCGACCCGGGCGGCGACGCGGTCCGTCACGGCGACGGCATCGCCGTAGCGGCCGTGGAACACGAGGGCGGTTGCGAGCACGAGCGCGGCGGCGAGCCGCCCCGCGTCGTCGCCGGCGGCCGCCACGGAAGCCTCGAGGCGCTCGGCCCAGCGGTGATCGCCTGCCGCGAGCTCGGCGGTCCCGAGCTGCAGCAGCAGCCCGCCTGCGTCGCCTGGCGGCGGAGGCTCCGCGAGCGCCCTGCGCAGGTACGTCGCGGCCGACTCGGGCGCCCCGCCGACCGCGGCCTGGCGCGCGGCGGCTGTGAGCCGCTCCACCACCCACCCGTCGCCGGCGGGATCGGACGCCAGCAGGTGCTCGGCGACGCGGGCCTCGTTCTCGCCCGCGTCGGCCAGCATCCGCGCTGCCTTCCGGTGGGCCTCCAGCCGCCGCGTCGCCGAGATCGTCGAGTACGCGCTCGTGCGCAGGATCGGATGCACGAACGTCAGCGGACGGCCCTCGAGCACGCCGGCGCGGATGAGCACGTCGGCCGCCAGCGCCGCGGCGTCGTCGTCCAGGCCGACGAGGCGCGCCGCGTAGGGCAGCTCGGTCCGCTCGAGGATCGCGACGGCGGCGGACAGCAGTGCCGCGTCGTTCCCGAGCCGCCGGACCTGGAGCTGGATCCAACGTGCCAGCGTGGTGGTGCCGACGTGCTGCACACGCCCGGCCTCGCTCGCAAGCGGCGCGATCCCCTGGTCCTGGAGCGCCGCTGCCAGCGCGCGCACGAGCAGCGGGTTGCCGCGCGTCGCCTCGCGGCAGGCACTCGCGAACGCCTCCTCGACCGGCGTGGCCAGCACGCGCGCCAAGACCCGAGCGACGGCGGCGGTGGTGAGGGGCCGCAGGCGGAGCAGGTCGGTCGCGCGGTCGTGCGCGAGCGCGGTCAGCAGATCCCTGGTCGGGCCCGGCTCCACCGGCCGGCCCGCGACCATGACGGCGAGCGGCAGCTCGTCGAGCCGCGGGAAGAGGAAGGCGAAGAAGCGCAGCGACGGGGCGTCGGCCCACTGGAAGTCGTCGACGACGAGCAGGGTCGGGCGATCGGCCGCGAGGTTCGCCGCCAGCCAGTACAGGCCGTGGAGCACGGCGAACGTCGGATCCGGCGCTCCGACCTCGCCGGCGAGCAGGCGCACGGCCACGCCGGGCGGGCCTTCCAGCAGCGTCGCGCGCTCGCTCTCGGACGCCTCGGCGAGGGCGGGCTCGAACAGCTGGCGCACGACACCGAAGCCGAACTCACGCTCGAGCTCGCCGCTGCGCGCCGCCAGGACGCGGACGCCGGAGGCGCGCGCCCGCTCGGCCGCCGCGGCCAGGAGGGCGCTCTTGCCCATGCCCGCCGGCGCCTCGACCCACACTGCGCCGCCGCGGCCGTCGCGGCAGCGCGCCAGGCAACCGTCGATCCGCTCCAGCTCGTCGTCGCGCTCGAGCAGCACGTCTCCGCGCGCGGTCGCGGCGGGCATCTCGGGCGAACCCTAACGGGAACCTGGACGGGGCCCGCGGCGTAGAGTCGGCGGATGGGCGGCCTGACGCGCAAGGAGCTGCTCGCGGGCGCCGCGGCGGCCGGCGTCGTGGCCGGCTGCGGCGGGTCGTCGAAGAAGCCGGCGGCGCTCGACCCGCATGACTGGGCGTCGGTCAAGACGCAGTTCGCGCTTTCGCGCGACGTGCGGCACTTCGACGCCTTCGTCCTCGCCACCCACCCGCGCCCCGTGCGCGAGGCGATCGAGCGCCACCGGCGCGGGCTCGATGCCGACCCCGCCGGCTACCTCCACGCTCACGAAGCTCGAGCTCGACAAGCGCGTGCTCGACGCCGCGGCGCGCTACCTCGAGGTTCCACCGGACTTCGCCTTCACCGACTCGACCACGATGGGTCTCGGCCTCGTCTACGGCGGCATCCGGATCAAGGGCCGGCCCGTGGCCACCGAGCACGACTTCTATTCGACGCACGAGTCGCTGCGGCTGCGCTTCAAGGACTTCGAGCAGATCCGCCTCTACGACGATCCGGCGCAGGCCACGAGGAGCGGCATGGTCGAGGCCGCCCGTACCGCCCGCGGTGCGGGAGTGCTCGCGCTCACCTGGGTGCACTCGGGAACCGGCGTCAAGATCCCGGCGCAGGAGATCGCCGAGGCCGTCCGCCCGACGCTGGTGGTGCTCGACGGCGTGCACGGCCTGGCCGTCGACGACCTGCCGATCGACTCGGTCGACGTGCTCGTCGCCGGCACGCACAAGTGGCTCGGCGGCCCGCGCGGCACCGGCCTCGTCTGGAGCCGCGTCCTGGGACCGCCTGCGGCCGTTCATCCCGACCTTCCACCCCGGACTCTCCGGCCTCGAACTGGAACCCGGGTGGCTACCACACGTTCGAGCACCGCTGGGCGCTCGCCGAGGCGTTCGACTTCCACCACCGGCTCGGCCGCACGAAGGTGACCAAGCGGATCCAGAGCCTCGCGACGCGGCTCAAGGAGGGCCTCGCCGAGCTGCCGAAGGTGCGGCTCGTCACGCCGATGGCCGAGGCGGTCTCGGCCGGCATCGTCTGCTTCGAGGTCGACGGTCTCGACCCGCCGACCGGTCATCGACCGCCTGCGGCGCGAGCACAGGATCGCCGCCTCGGTGACGCCCTATGCGCAGCCGTACGTGCGCTTCGGGACCGGGCTGTGGGTGGACGAGGCGGACGTCGACGCCGCGCTGAGCGCCATCACGAAGCTCTGAACGCCAGTTTCACGCCGCGAGTTCGTTGCAGGTCGCATGAGATCGACGCTGCTCGCCGTTCTGATGCTTGCCCTGGCCGTGCCCGCCGCGCTCGCGCACCCCGAGCGCCAGGCCCACTTCCCCGACGGCAGCGTCGGCGCCGTACCGAAGTACCGCAAGAGCGCGGACCAGATCCTGACCGTCTGCAAGCGCGACTCCGCCAAGCGCATCCGCCGCGCGTTCGCCGGGCGGCTCGAGCAGCGCCGCCTGCGGCAGCTGAAGCGGTGCGGCTTCCGCCACGTCCAGGCGGCCGTGAACGCGGCCCGCAACGGGGCGATCATCCGCATCATGCCGGGCGTCTACCGGGAGGAGCCGAGCCGGCGCAATCCCGAGCCCGACCCGCGCTGCGCGAGCGACTACGAGGAGATCGGCAGCACGCTGCTCGCCTCCGGCGTGGCCGGTGAGGGCGGCGGGGCCAAGGTCGCCAACTACGAGTACCAGCGCAAGTGCCCGAACGCCCAGAACCTGATCGCGATCATCGGCGACGGGCCCGACGAGGACCGCCTCTGCGACTCCAAGTGCGACCTCCAGATCCAGGGCATGGGACGCACGCGCAAAGACGTCCTGATCTCCGGCCAGCGCACCAAGCTCAACGTCATCCGCGCCGACCGCGCCGACGGCATCTACCTGAAGAAGTTCACCGTCGAGTACTCGGACTTCAACAACATCTACATCCTCGAGACCAACGGCTTCCGGATGGAGGACATCCAGTCGCGCTACTCGCGCGAGTACGGCTTCCTCTCCTTCACCTCCGACCACGGCCTCTACAACCGGCTCGAGGCGTTCGGCTCGGGCGACTCCGGCATCTATCCCGGCTCCGGTCCCGAGGGCCACTGCCAGCGCTACGGGATCGAGATCCGCAACTCGCGACTCGCACCACAACACGATCGGCTACTCCGGCACGGCCGGCAACGGCGTGTGGGCGCACGACAACCGCTTCCACCACAACTCGACCGGCATGACGACCGACTCGTTCGCGTCCGGGCATCCGGGCATGCCGCAGGACTGCGCCAAGTGGGAGCGCAACCAGATCTACTCCAACAACGAGGACTACTTCAACGCCGAGCGCGACGCGTACTGCAAGGACACGCCGCCCGAGCAGCGTGACCCGAAGGTCGTCTGCCCGACGTTCCAGGTGCCGGTCGGCACCGGCATCGGCATCTTCGGCGGCAACGGCGACATCGTCCGCGACAACTTCATCTACGACAACTGGCGCGACGGCGTGAAGCTGCTGTTCGTGCCCGCCGCCTTCCGCGGCGAGCCCGACAAGGGCGTCGACACCTCGTTCGACAACACCTTCGCCGACAACAAGATGGGCGTGCGGCCCGACGGCGTGCGCGACCCGAACGGCAACGACTTCTGGTGGGACGAGGAGGGCAGCGGCAACTGCTGGAGCGGCAACGTCGGACCGGCGGGCGGGACGCCGTCCTCGAACGTGCTGACCGGCCTGCCCGCATGCCCGGGCTCGACCGTGTTCAGCCCCGGCGTGCCGGTCAAGACCGCCAGCCAGGCCACGTGCGCGACCTGGGACCCGTACGAGAACCCCGATCCGCCGGGCTGCGACTGGTTCACCCGGCCCGAGGAGCCCCGATGAGCACCATCGTCACCCCCGTTCCGGCGGCGACCTTCCACCGCCGCCGCGCCGTCGCCGTGCTCCTCCTGGTGGCGCTCGGCGTCGCGGTCTTCCTCGGCCTGTCGAGCCTCGGCGGCAGCGATCGCGTCGGCCCGCTCGAGTGGTCCGGCAAGTCCGACGTGTTCACGCACCCGACGCTGCCGGGCGACCGCGTGCTCACCGCCAAGCTGCGCAACGACGGGCTGCACCCGCTGCGCGTCGACATCGGCGAGGTGCGCCTGCTCACGGCCGACGGCCGCGAGGTCGCCTCGACGCCGGTGTTCCTCCAGGCCTTCGGCAAGTCGCTGTGGGCCGCCGGTCGCGGGCCGGAGCAGGTGCCGGACACCGAGCTGCTGCGCACCGGCCGGATCGCGCTGCTGAAGCCGGGCGAGGAGGTGCCGCTGACGGTCGCGTGGCACGCCGCCGACGGCGATCCCGCGCGCGTGGACTACGGGAGGGGTTCGCTGGCGCTCCCGGGGTAGTCTCAATTGAGACTTCTGACACCGGAGAGACCATGTCCGAGAACTCCTTCGACGCCCGTGCCGAAATCGAGGTCGGCGGGCGCAGCTACGAGATCTACCGCCTCGACGCGCTCCAGTCGAAGTACGACGTCGCGCGACTGCCCTTCTCGCTGAAGGTCCTGCTCGAGAACCTGCTCCGCAACGAGGACGGCGTCGGCGTGCGCAAGGAGGACGTCGAGAACCTGGCGAGCTGGGACCACACCGCCGAGCCCGTCGACCGAGATCGCCTTCACGCCCGCCCGCGTGGTGATGCAGGACTTCACGGGCGTGCCCGCGGTGGTCGACCTCGCCGCCATGCGCGACGCGATGGGCGACCTGGGCGGCGACGCCAACAAGATCAACCCGCTGGTGCCGGCCGAGCTGGTGATCGACCACTCGGTCCAGGTCGACGTGTTCGGCACGCGCGACGCCTTCCGCGTCAACGTCGACCGCGAGTACGAGCGCAACGAGGAGCGCTACGCGTTCCTGCGCTGGGGCCAGGGCGCCTTCGAGGGCTTCAAGGTCGTCCCGCCCGGCACCGGCATCGTCCACCAGGTCAACCTCGAGTACCTGGCGCGCGTGGTGTTCGACAACGAGGGGACGCTGTACCCCGACACGCTGGTCGGCACCGACTCGCACACGACGATGATCAACGGCCTCGGCGTGCTCGGCTGGGGCGTCGGCGGCATCGAGGCCGAGGCGGCGATGCTCGGCCAGCCGATGTCGATGCTGATCCCGCGCGTGGTCGGCTTCAAGCTCGGCGGCGAGCTGCCCGAGGGCGCCACCGCCACCGACCTCGTGCTCACCGTCACCCAGATGCTGCGCGAGCACGGCGTGGTCGGCAAGTTCGTCGAGTTCTACGGGCCCGGCGTGCCGAACCTGCCGCTCGCCGACCGCGCCACGATCGGCAACATGAGCCCGGAGTTCGGGTCCACGTGCGCGATGTTCCCGATCGACAAGGAGACGCTGCGCTACCTGGAGTTCTCCGGCCGCTCGCAGGAGCGGATCGAGATCGTCGAGGCATACGCGCGCGAGCAGGGGCTGTGGCACGACGAGAGCTCGGAGGAGCCGACCTACTCGGAGACGCTCGACGCTCGACCTCGGCGACGTCGTGCCGTCGCTGGCCGGCCCCAAGCGCCCGCAGGACCGGGTGACGCTGACCGAGTCCAAGGCGTCGTTCCGGATGGCGCTCGACGGCTTCCTGCCCGAGTGCGACCAGGACGACGAGCCGCGGCGAGGAGTCCTTCCCGGCCTCCGATCCGCCGGCCTTCCACCCCGGCCCGCACGACCACCCGCGGGCGCCGACGGCGGCACCGGCGGCGTGCAGGTCGCCGACCGTGTCTCGATCAGCGCGCAGGTCACGCTTTCCGACGGCACCGAGACCGAGCTCGACCACGGGCACGTGGTGATCGCGGCCATCACGTCGTGCACGAACACCTCCAACCCGTCGGTCATGCTCGGCGCCGGCCTGCTGGCCAAGAACGCCGTCGAGCGCGGGCTCGAGGTCAAGCCGTGGGTGAAGACCTCGCTGGCGCCCGGCTCGAAGGTCGTCACCGAGTACTTCGAGCGCGCCGGCCTGACCCAGTACCTCGAGCAGCTCGGCTTCCACCTCGTCGGCTACGGCTGCACGACGTGCATCGGGAACTCCGGCCCGCTGCCGGAGGAGATCTCCGACGGCGTCAACGCCGAGGACCTCGCCGTGGTGTCGGTGCTGAGCGGCAACCGCAACTTCGAGGGCCGCATCAACCCCGACGTGAAGATGAACTACCTCGCCTCGCCGCCGCTGTGCGTGGCCTACGCGCTGGCGGGGACGATGGACATCGACCTGCTCGACGAGCCGCTCGGGCAGGGCAAGGACGGCGAGGACGTCTACCTCAAGGACATCTGGCCCAGCGCCGAGGACGTCGCGCGCACGGTCGAGGAGGCCGTGCAGAGCGACATGTTCACCTCGTCCTACGGCGAGGTGTTCGCCGGCGACGAGCGCTGGAACTCGCTCGACGTGCCGGAGGGCGAGCGCTTCGCGTGGGCCGAGGACTCGACCTACGTCCGCCAGCCGCCGTTCTTCCAGGACCTGCCGGTCGAGCCGGAGCCGGTCGGCGACATCGAGGGCGCGCGCGTGCTCGCGAAGCTCGGCGACTCGGTGACCACCGACCACATCTCGCCGGCGGGCGCGATCAAGAAGGACTCGCCGGCCGCGAAGTACCTCAACGAGCACGGCGTCGAGAACAAGGACTTCAACTCCTACGGCTCACGTCGCGGCAACCACGAGGTGATGATGCGCGGCACGTTCGCGAACATCCGCCTGCGCAACACGATCGGCGGGCGCGAGCTGATCGGCGGCCTCACCCTTTACGAGGGCGAGGAGATGCCGATCTACGACGCGGCGATGAAGTACGCCGAGCAGGGCACGCCGCTCGTCGTGCTGGCCGGCAAGGAGTACGGCTCGGGCTCGTCGCGCGACTGGGCGGCCAAGGGCACGCGGCTGCTCGGCGTGCGCGCCGTGATCGCGGAGTCCTACGAGCGCATCCACCGCTCCAACCTGGTGGGCATGGGCGTGCTGCCGCTCCAGTTCTCCGACGGCGACTCGGCGGAGTCGCTCGGCCTCACCGGCGAGGAGGAGTTCTCGATCACCGGCATCGACGGCGGCGAGGCCAAGGAGGTCGATGTTCGCGCCGGCGACATCGAGTTCAAGGCCCGCGTGCGCATCGACACGCCGAAGGAGGTCCAGTACTTCAAGCACGGCGGGATCCTCCAGTTCGTGCTGCGAGGCCTTCTGGGCAGCTAACCTGCCCGCTTCATGGCCGTACCCGAGACGCTTCGCAAGCTGCTCACCGCGCCCGGGCCGTCCGGGTACGAGCAGGCCCCGGCCGCCGTCTTCCGCGAGGCGGCGGCCGCCTTCGCCGAGATCACGTACGACACGATCGGCTCGACCGTCGCGCGAACCGTGCAAGGCGCACCGGCGACGGGCCGTTCGTGGCCGTCGATCGGCCACATCGACGAGATCGGGCTGATCGTCCACCACGTCGACGACGACGGCTTCCTGTGGTTCACCGGCGTCGGCGGCTGGGATCCGGTGATCCTCGTCGGGCAGCGGGTCGAGATCTCCACGCGCGAGGGCCGCGTCCCGGGCGTGGTCGGCAAGAAGCCGATCCACCTGCTCAAGGAGGAGGAGCGCAAGAAGGCGCCGGAGCTCAAGAGCCTGCACATCGACATCGGCGCGAAGGACGGCGACGACGCGCGCTCGCTGGTGCGCGTCGGCGACGTCGCGGTGATCGCCGGCGAGCCGGTCGAGTTCCCGCACAACCGCGTGATCTCGCGCTCGATGGACAACCGGCTCGGCTGCTACGTGGCGCTCGAGGCGGCGCGGCTGGTCGCCGAGGCGGGCGGCGCGCCCGGCGACGTGGCCGGCTGCGCGGTGACGCAGGAGGAGATCACCTTCGGCGGCGCCACCACCACGGCCTACACGCTGCGGCCCGACATCGCCATCGTGGTCGACGTGACGTTCGCGACCGACGCGCCGGGCACCGACGAGAAGGAGCTCGGCAGCCACAAGTTCGGCACCGGCCCCGTGATCCAGCGCGGCTCGACGCTCGACCCGACGGTGTTCGAGCTGCTGCACGCGGCCGGCGAGGCGGAGGGCATCCCGTTCACGGTCGCCGCCTCGGCGCGCTACACGGGCACCGACGCCGACGCGTTCCACCTCTCGCGCGGCGGCATCCCGTCGGCGGTCGTCTCGATCCCGCTGCGCTACATGCACTCGCCGGTGGAGATGGTCCAGCTCGACGACGTCGAGAACGCCGCCAAGCTGATCGCCGCCTTCGCCCAGCGGCTCGAGCCCGGCCTGGACCTGCGCCGCTGAGCCTGCTGCTCCTGTTCGACGTCGACGGCACGCTGCTGCGCGGCGGGTCGACGGAGCACGGGCGCGCGCTGCGCGAGGCGGCGGCGCGGCGTCCACGGCATCCCGCCGCTCGACGGCGTCCGGGTGGAGTTCGCGGGCCGCACCGACGCCAACATCGTGAGCGACCTGCTGGCGGCGGCCGGCGTGCCGCGCGAGGCGTCCGACGCGCGCTGGGCCGACGTGCAGGCCGCCGCCATGGAGGCCTACGAGCGCCTGTGCCCGGACGACCTCTCCGAGCGCGTGCTGCCGGGCATCGTCGAGCTGCTCGACGCGCTCGCGGCGCGGCCCGGCGAGTTCCGGCTGTCGCTGGTGACCGGCAACCTCGAGCCGGTCGCGCGGCTCAAGCTGGCGCGGGCCGGCCTCGGCGGCTACTTCGAGGCGGGCCAGGGCGGCTTCGCGTCCGACCACGCCTCGCGCGCCGAGCTGCCGGCCATCGCGCGGCGGCGCGCCGGCGACTGGCCGCGCGAGCGCACGGTCGTGATCGGCGACACCCCGCGCGACATCGCCTGCGCGCGCGCCGACCGCGTGCGCGTCGCCGCGGTCGCCACCGGCCCGTACCGCGATCGAGCAGCTGGCGGACGCGGACGCCGTGGTCGACGACGCCCGCGCCCTGCTGCCCGTGCTCGAGGACTTGCGCTACGTCTTGCCTGACCACCGCGGCGCTGCCGCCGCCGCGGCGGGCCGGCTCGGCCGCCGCGAGGAACCGCCCGTGGGGCAGGAACTCGATGCCCGTGACAGCGCCGATCTCGCTCTGCGGCGTCGGCGAACAGCGTGGCCGCGCGGCCGTGAGCGCCGGCTGCCTCGGTGCGCGAACCCCGGCTCCGGCGATCGTAGGTCGCGCGCGTTGCGCTGCGACGCGCGCGGCGCGGCGATGGCCTGCGGCAGCGAGCTTGCCGAGCTCGAGCCGCTCGATCAGCGTCTGCAGCACGGTGGTGATGATCATCGAGCCGCCCGGCGAGCCGACGGCCAGCACCGGCCGGCCGTGCCGCGTGACGATCGTCGGCGACATCGAGCTGCGCGGCCGCTTGCCGCCGTCGGCGCGGTTCGGCTGCGTCGAGCGAGTCGATGTTGAAGTCCGTCAGCTCGTTGTTGAGCAGGAACCCCTAGCCCGGCACGACGATGCCGTTGCCGCCGGTCGACTCGATCGTGAACGTGTACGACACGACGTAGCCGCGGTCGTCGGCCACCGTGAGGTGCGTCGTCGACGGGCCCTCGCTGCGCGCGTCGAGTCGTGCCGCGCGGTCGGGCAGTTGCCGGCCGCGACCGGGCGTCGTGGCCGCCGTCTCGGTGATCAGCGCGCGCCGCTCGGCGGCGAAGCGGTCCGAGAGCAGGCAGCGCAGCGGCACGTCGAAGTAGTCGGGATCGGCGAGGTACGCGCCGCGGTCGGCGAACGCGTAGCGCGAGGCCTCGAGGAAGTAGTGCAGCGAGCGCGTGCGGTCGCGCGCCGACAGCGGCAGCCCTTCGAGGATGTTCAGCGCCTCGCCGACGGTCGAGCCGCCGCTCGACGGCGGGCCCATGCCCCAGACGTCGAGGCCCTTGTAGTCGACGCGCGTCGGCTCGCGCCACACGGCGTCGTAGTCGCGCCAGGTCGCGCTCGGTCATCAGGCCCGGGCGCCAGGCGTGGTTGGCGTCGGCGGCGGTCGGCGGATCGTGACGCCGCTTCGGCGATCGCGCGCGCCAGCGGGCCGCGGTAGAAGGCGCGCGGCGCCGTTGCGGCCGATTACTCGTACGTGCGCGCGAGGTCCGGGTTGCGCAGCGTGCTGCCGACGTCGCGCGGCGTGCCGTCCGGGTCGAGGTAGATCGCCGCCGTCGAGGGGACGTCGTTGAACCAGTCGATGACGGGCGTCGTCTGGTCGACGAAGGTCTGGTCGACGGTGAAGCCGCGCGCGGGCGACGTCGATGCCGGGCTGCAGCGCCTTGCGCAGCGAGATCGTGCCGTAGCGGTCGAGCGCCTCGTCCCACTGCGCCACGGTGCCCGGCACGCCGGCCGAGAGTCCGCTCCAGCGGGCGTTTCGAAGCGCAGCACGACGCCGTTCTCGAAGAACGAGTCGGGCCGCATGGCGTCCGGCGCCTTCTCGCGGCCGTCGATCGTGGTGACCTTGCCCGTGCGGCGTGCGGATGACCATGAAGCCGCCGCCGCCGATGCCGGCCGAGAACGGCTCGGTCACGCCGAGCACGCCGGCCGCCGCGACCGTCGCGTCCACTGCGTTGCCGCCACGCTCGAGCGTGTCGATCGCCGCCTTCGTGGCCAGCACGTCGACCGTCCCCGCCGCGCCGCCGCTGCCGACCGCGGTCGGCTCCTTCACGAACTCGTCGCGGTGGCCCGCCTGCGCCACCGGAGCCGCCAGCGCCGCGGCCAACACCGCTACTGCCAGGATCCTGCGAATCATCAGTGCCTCCCCTCTCGTCAGGGGATCCCTACCCGGGCCGCTAGCGAGGCACGCGCACGATCTCGGCCACCAGCGGCTGGCCCGAGACCTGCCGCAGGCGCGTGACGTAAGCGGCGTCGGCGGCCAGCGCCGTCGTCCACAGGCTCGCCGAGACGCCGCGCGCCGGGCGCTTCCACAGCTTGTGCGGCTGGCCGTGCTGCTTGTGGCGGTCGCCGGGCTCGTGGCCGGCGTCGCGGCGGCCGGTCGGCACGGTCGACCACAGCCGCCGGTCCCGGCGCGGCGAGCGCCGGGTGACGGGGCCGAGCCGCAGCTCCTGGCGCGCGTAGTAGGCGCGCACGTAGAGCAGGCGGCCGCCGTGGAGCGACGGGTTGAGCAGCAGCGCGCGGCGCTCCTGCCGCGCAGTGGCCGCCTGGCCGGACGCCAGATCGACGACCACGATCCGACTCGTGCGACCGATCAGGTGGAACGCGAGCCGCCCGCCCTGGAGCGCCGGGCGGCCGAGCTCCGGCGCGCGCGCGATCTCGCGCGGCGGCCGCCGCCGCCGAGCGGGACGGCGTAGATGGCGTCGGCGTCGCCCTCGCGCACACGCCACGCGACCCACGACTCCGACACGGCGACGGCGTCGGCGCCGGGAGCCGGCATGCTCGTGCCGAACCCGTCGCCCGAGGTCGACTGCACCTCGATCGTCGAGCCGGTGGTCACGGCGAGCCGGCCCTGACCGAGCGCCGGGTGGGCGCCGTCCAGGCGCGTCTGCTCGCCGTCGCGGACGAGCACGCCCGGCTCTCCCGCCACGTGCCAGGCGAGCAGCGCCCCGTCGACGCTCGGGTCGCTCGCGTTGGCGGCCAGCCTCTGCGCGTCCATCAGGCGACCAGCGCCACCGCGCACGCCGTCAGCGCCACGGCGTCGACGGCGCGCAGCGAGCGCAGGATCCGCGGCCGCTCGGCCATCGCGGCGTGCAGGGCGCCGCCGCCGGCCGGAGCGAGAACGACGACGGGCAGCAGCCGGCCGGCGCCGAACGCGAGCCCGATCGCCAGCCCGAGCGCGGGGTCGCCGAGCGCGACGCTCACGCCGGCCAGCGCCCAGACCGCGAAGGTGAGGATGAAGGTCGTGAAGCCGAGCCCGAGCAGCACGCCGTACAGACCGGCGGCCAGCGGGACCGGCATCCGCCGGCGCCACGACTCCGGCACCTGGCGGCGCACCTGCGGCACGATCCGCGCCCCGCGCGCCTCGCCGATCGCCGCCGCCAAGCGCGATCGCCGCCGCCGCGACCGGGGCGCTCGCGCCGAGCGCCTGGCCGAGCAGCGCCAGGCCGCCGAAGGTGATCGCGCCTCCCGCCAGCGCGCCGGCCGCGAAGGTCGCGCACGCGGCGATGGTCACCCGCATCCGCCCGGCGTAGCCCTGCGGCGCGAGCGTCTCCACCATCGAGAAGCCGCACGGGGACCACGCGCCGGTGACGCCGGCCGCCGCCGCGGCGAGGATGAGCACGGTCTCTAGCACGGGATCCCCCCTGCCACCCCGCGGGTTTCGCCCTCCGGGCGAACACCCGCAAGGGAACCTGGCCCCCCGGGCCAGCGTTCCCCTAGCACTTGATGTTGGTGTCGTAGTACATGACGCAGAAGACCTTGCGGCCCTTGTAGCAGTAGCCCGTCAGCGAGGCGTCGCCGTTGATCCGGCGCGGGTGCGGCGAGCAGCAGTCGACGAGCTTGCGGATCCGGCCGCCGCAGCAGCGGAACCAGGCGCCGTCGACCTTGGTCTTGATGTCGAAGCGGTCGGCCACCACGTCGCACACCGCCGTGCGCGTGGCGGCGGGCAGCGGCCGCCCGTCGGCGTCGGTCAGCGGCCGGCCGTCCTCGTCGACCGCGCGGCCGTCGGCGCCGACGAGCCGGCCGAGGTCGTCGATCGGGTGGCCGTCCTGCGCGCGCAGCGGCAGGCCGCGCGAGTCGATCCGCGGCAGCCCCGTCGGGTGCGGGCAGGAGTCGGTCGTGTAGATGTGCCCGCAGAAGTGGTAGGCCTCGGCGTCGCCGGGCGCCACCAGCCCGCCGACCGCTCCCGCGCCGGTCAGCCCCAGCACGGCGCCGGACACGCGCGAGAGGAAGCCGCGCCGCGACGTGCCCGCGGCGACGCGGTCGCTGAGGCTAGGCACGGACCGCCCCGCGGCGGCGCTCGGCGGCGGCGAGCACGGACTCGAGCTGCGCGCCGGTGTTGAACGTCCCCTTGGCCAGGACCGTGCCGTCGGCGTCGAGCGCGACGGCGAACGGGCTGCCGGGGACGTCGGCGACCGCCCAGGCGTCGGCGTCGCGGACCTCGTCGAAGCGGCGCAGCGCCACGCGCGGGTCGCGGCCGAAGGCCTCGACCGCCGGCTCGAGCGCGCGGCACAGGCCGCACCCCTCGGAGCTGAACACGGCCAGGCCGATCCGTCCCGGCGGCCGGCTCGAAGTGCGCGGCGAGGGCGGTGCGGGCGCCGACCTCCGGGCCCTCGTGGGCGACCTCGAGCGCTCCGCGCGGGTCGGCCGCCAGCCGCAGCATGCCGACCTCGCGCGCCAGCGCGAGCACGACGACGGCCAGCGCGACCAGCCCGAGCAGCGCGACGGCGAGGCCGAGCGCGAGCCACGTCTCGGTGCTCGGCTCGCTGCGCGGCAGCAGCGGCAGCACGGCCAGTGCGGCGGCGAGCAGCGCGGTGCGTGCGAGCGACGCGCGCGAGACGCGCCCGCGGGCCCCGAAGCAGGCGCACGGCGCGCCGGCGCGGCCGGCGGCCAGCGCGGCCGCCTGCGCCGCGCAGAACACGGCGAGCAGGCCGGCGGCCGCGTACGCGGCGGCATCCACGCCCGCGGCCACCGCCACGGCCAGCGCGGCCTCGACCGCGATCAGCGCGCCCCACAGCACGCGCGCGAGTCCCTCTCCGCGCACGCCGTAGGTGGCCAGCGCGGCTCGCGTCCCGACGGGGTCCACGAGCTTCAGGACCGCCGAGGCGAGCAGCACAAGACCGAGCACCAGGCAGGCGACGACCGACACCATCAGGGCGCCGAAGGTAGCAAGCGGCGCTGCGGCGCTCGCCGGTCAGAGCGAGGAAGGCGGGCTCGCGGCGCGGCCGAAGCGGTTGCCCGGACGGCCGTGCGCGACGCCGGCGGCGGCTGCCCAGCCCGTGCTGCGGGTGCGGTTCTTGCCGGCGCGCTTGGCGCCGAAAAGCGCGATGTCGGCCGCCTCGATCAGCGTGGCGGCATCGCCCATGCCGGGCTCGAGCGCGCTCACGCCGACGCTGACGGTGACGCGCAGCGGCGTGCCGTCGGGCAGCGAGAGCTCGAGCGCCTCGACGGCGCGGCGGACGCTCTCGCCGGTTGTCCACGCCCCCTCGATGTCGGTATCCGCCAGGATCAGCGCGAGCTCGTCGCCGGCGAAGCGGGCCGCGACGTCGGTGCCGCGGCACGAGCCGCCGACCACCTCCGCCACCCCCTCGAGCACGACGTCGCCGAACTGGTGCCCGTAGGTGTCGTTGATCGCCTTGAAGTCGTCGATATCGATCAGCGCGAGCCCGGTCGGGCGGCCCGAGCGGATCGTGCGCAGCGCCTCGTGCTTGAGCGCGTCCTGGAAGCGGCGATGGTTGGCGAGCCCGGTCAGCTCGTCGACGGTCGCCTGCCGGCGCAGCTGGTCGTGCAGCGCGGCGTTCTCGATCGCCAGCGCCGTCTGCCGCGCCAGGTAGCCGAACAGCGCCTGCTCGTCGTGCGTGAACGCCGGTCCGCGGCGCGCGATCACCAGCACCTCGCTTTCGGTCAGCGGCTGGGCCATCGCGGCGTGCTCGCCGTGCTGCGCCACGCGCAGCGCCCCGGTCCGCTGGGCGGCCAGCTCGGCGGCCTCGACGGCCTCGACGGGCGGGACCGGCCCGGCGACGTGGTCGATCGTGCCTCCCTCGATGTTGGCGCGCCCGAACTGCGCGCCGAGCGCCTCGACCGCCGTGCGCAGCCCGATGTCGATCAGCGCGGTGCGATCGAGCTTGGAGCCGAAGGCCTCGCCGATCCGGTGGATCGCGCGATCGAGCCGCGCGTGCTCCTCGGTGAGCTGGTCGAGCCGGTCGACCGCCTCGCGGATGCGGGCGCCGCGGTCGGCGGCCAGCGCGGCCAGCAGCGCCAGCAGCGGCAGGATGAGCGCGAACCCGAGCGGCTCGGCGGTCGCCGCCATCGCGACGAGGAAGCCGACCGGGGTCAGGCAGGCGTCGATCGCGTAGACGTCGAGGATCACGCGGAGCTGGGCGGCGGGGGCGATGCCGCGCCCGAGCCACTCGCGGATCGTGGCCGACAGCACGTCGATCGCGCACTGGGCGAGCAGCGCGAACAGCGGGACCGCCCAGTACTCGAGCTCGGCCGGCGGCGAGTCGGCCGCCATGACCACGAGCGCGGCGCCGACCGCGTACCAGGCGTCCGCGATCCCCGTGACGACGCGCTCGGGGTGCTCGTGCTCATGCAGCATCCCGATCAGCGCGCCGCCGGCCAGGCCGATGCCGACGCATGCCGGCACCACCGCCGGCGGGAGCAGGAACAGCATCGGCACGAGCACGAGCTGCGTCGGCACCGCGAAGCCGGCGCCGAGGTGCAGGTGCACCCGCGACGCGAGCGCCAGGCTGACGGTCAGCGCGACGGCCAGCAGCAGGTCGAGCGGCCGCGAGAAGGAGACCAGCAGCGCCATCGCCAGCGCGACGGCGGCGAAGCCGGCGGCGGCCGCCGCCTCGACGCGCAGCTCGCGTCGGGTGAGCCTGCGGGCGTCGTAAGGACGCCAGCGAACCAGGAGCCGCTCCACCCTGGAGCGGCGGGAGTGCTCGTCCGCCACCGAACCCTCACGCACGCGTGTTCTATCGGCAGCCAGGCGGAGAACTTTAGGCGGAAATTGTCTGAGCGCGAACACGGGCGCTAAAGGCGGCCCGCGGCGGTCCCGATAGCGGCCCCGGAAGGTCGTTCTCCAACTCGAAGGATGGTCCCCATGGCGGGCTCCATACACGTGTCCAATAGCCACCGGCTGCTACTGGCATGCACGGTGATCCTGACCTTCCTCCTGGCCGTGGTCCCAGCCGCCCGCGCCGACGGCGGCGGGTGCGAGGGCCAGGCGCTCGAGCAGCCCTTCGCGCTGTGGGGCGACCAGGCGAACTACACGCTCGTCGGCGACGGGGACCTCACCGGCGGCGGCGCCGGCTGGGACATCGACGGCGCCGACCTGGTGGCCGACAACGAGCCGTGGTACGTCCACGGCGGGAGCACGCCGCGCGCCCTGCGGCTGCGCTCCGGCGACTCCGCGACGACGCCGCCGATGTGCGTCACGCTGGCGCATCCCACGATGCGGTTCTTCCTCCGCAACGGTGGTGGCCTACTCGGGGCGCTGAAGGTCGACGTCGTGATGAGCAACGGGCTGACGCTGCCCGTCGGCGTCATCACCGGGCTGCTCGGCGACTCCGACTGGGACCCGTCATCGCCGCTGCTCGTGGTCGGCAACCTGCTCGACGACGAGGTCGCGTTCCGCTTCACCGCGATCGGGCTCGGCGGCACGTGGACGATCGACGACGTCTACGTCGACCCCTACAAGAAGGGCTGAGTCAGCAGCGCCTGCGCGGCCGGGTCGCCCTGGGGGGAAGGCACAGAGTCTTTCCCTCGGGGACGGTCCGCGGCGCGATGCGGTAGCGGACTACCTTGCCGAAATGGTTCGGCGCCGTCACCCGCACCTCGACGGTCTGGCCGGGATCGAAGCTCCGCTCGCCGGCCTTCAGCGCCTTTCAGGAAGTCGATCACGCGGCCGCGGCGGCGCACGTTCTTGCGCTGGAACGAGCAGTCTTCGCCGGTGCAGCGGATCTGGCCGCGTAGCGCCGGCGGGCGTGCCGGTCATCCGCAGACGGGTCACCTCTGTGTGGTCGACGAACGAGCTCCACTTGTTGCTCACGGTCCCGAGCCGACCGAGCGCCCGCCGGTTGTCGCAGTTCTCGTCGACGGCGTTGCCGGGGATCTCCCGCGCGCCCGGGCGGATCCGGGCGTTGCCGTCGTTGCAGTCGGCTCCCGCCGGTGCGCCGTCGCTGTCGGCGTCGACCGCCTGCGCCGCCACTCCGGCTACGTTCACGACCACGCCGGCCGCCGCTCCCCCGACCCCGCGCCCGACGCCGCGGTACGTGAACGAGTCCTGCCCCGCGAAGCCCGCGAACGGGGTGTAGAAGACCGAGCCGGCGGACTGGTCGATCAGAGCGAGCGTACCGGCGACCGGGTGGGTCACGGCCTCGAGCGTGATCGCGTCGAGGTTGGCGTCCGTGCACCGCAGCGGGACCGCGAGCACGTTCCCGAGGACGCGGTCAGCGTCGCCGGCGCGCACTGCGGCGCGAAATCGCGCTCGATCGCGAGCAGGACGCCGTTGTCGAGGCCCGTGGCGTAGAGATCGAGGCCGCCGGGCGCGAGCGCGACGCGCGACACGGCGGCCAGCCCGAGCCTCCTCGCACGGCAGCGCGCTCACCGACCCGCGCATGCAGCCCTTCCCCGTGTGCTGCGTGAGCGCGCCGGTCGCGGGGTCGCGGCGGAAGAACGACAGGCTCGAGACGGCCGTCGAGCTGATCAGGCCGGGGCCGGTGTCGTCCGGGGCGAACGCGAAGTCGACGGTGACCGTCACGCCGGTCGCGTCCTTGCAGCCGAAGTTCCCGTCCTCGTGCAGGCACTCGACCTTCGTGAGGAGCCCGTTGGCGGGGTCGCGCCCGTAGACGGTGATGCCGCCGGAGCCGCCGACGTAGACGAGTTGCCCTGCGGGTCGATGCCGGCGGCCAGGGCCTGGGCGAGCGACTCGCCTCCGGGGACGCACGCCCCGGCCTGGCCGTTGCTCTCGCCGTTGCTGCTGATGCAGCCGCCCGAGGGTCCGAAGGCCTGCGTCAGCCCTCCGGTCGTGGTGTTGCGGTTGAAGACGGAGATCCCGCCGGGACTCGCGAACGGCACGTACAGGTGCCTGCCGTCGGGCGCGATCGCCAGCCGGTAGCCCTCGACGGCAAGCCCGACGGCGTCCGTGCACGGCAGGGTGGGAGCCTCCTCGAGCAGCCGGCGGCGCCGCCCTTCTGGACGAGGTCGCCGTTCGTGCTGCGGTCGAAGACGACGATCCCGTTCGTGGTCTTCTGGTAGACCGACTTGCCGTCCGCGGTCGCGAGGACCGCAAAGGCTCCCCCGCCCCCGCTCCGCACGGTGCAGTTCGGCGTGCCGGACGGGGCGATGCAACCTGCGGCGCCGGCCCGCTGGCCCAGCACGCCGGTGTCAGGTTGCGATCGAAGATCAACAGGGCGTTGCTGCCGGCGCTCTAGTAGTAGAGCTGGCGGCCGTCCGCGCTGAAGGCCATGTCCCAGGCGAAGTTCATGTTCGCGGCCGGGACGCACCCTCCGCCTACGCTCACGACGCACCCTTGAGGCCCGGCGCGCCGCGTAATCGCGCCGGTCGGCGTGCGGTCGTAGAGCAGGATGCTCGTGACCGGGCTCCAGGTGGCGATGTACACGTGCTTGCCGTCCGGGCTCACCTCGACGGTCGCGGCGGTCCCGAGCACGTCGCGCGTGCAGGTCGGGATGTCCGCCCACGAGTTGCAGGAGTTGACGTAGGGATCACCCGGCTCGGCAGCGGCCGGCGCCGCGCCGGCGAGCGAGAAGACGATCGCCGCGGTCGTGACGCTGCGCAGCCTCATCGCGTCATCGCCTCAGCACCGCCGCCGCGGCCTGCTCTCGCCCGGCCGGAGGCACAGGGTCGTCCCTCCCGGGATCGCCCGCACCCCGATCCGGTAGCGGACCACCTTGCCGAGGTAGTTCGGAGCCGTCACGCGCAGCTCGACCGTCTGGCCGGGCATCGAAGCTCCGCTCCGCGACCTTGAGCGCGCGCAGGAAGTCGATCACGCCCCCGCGCCGCCGCACGTTCTTGCGCCGGAAGATTGCAGTCTTCGCCCGTGCAGCGGATCTGACCCTCGCGCCCCGGCCGGCGTGCCGCCCATCCGCAGACTCGGTCACCTCGGTGTATTCGATGAACGAGTCCCATTCGCTGCTGAAGGTGCCGAGCCTGCCGAGCCCGCGGCGGCCGTCGCAGTTCTCGTCGACGGCGTTGCCCGCGATCTCGCGCACTCCGGGCCGGATCCGCGCGTTGTTGTCGTCGCAGTCGGCCGGTCGCGGGCGAGCCGTCGCTGTCGGCGTCGACGATCGCGACCTGCGGCGCTCGCAGACCTGGACGTTCACCGTGATCGTGCTGACCGCGTTGCCGGCCGCCGATCCTGCGCCACCACGGCCGTCACCGTGAAGACGTCGCGCGCCGCTGGGCATGCGATACGGATCGGCCGCCGTCGTCGCCCGCGCCGCGTCCGAAGGGTCCCATGTGACGTCGGCAGCCGCGAGGCCGGTCGACGGCCGATGCGGTCATGCCACCGGGTCGCCAGTCGGGCGCCGCTTGGGACTGAGACCGCGATGATGACCGCGTGTCGCTTGCGTCGTGCGCCGGCTGCACGACCTGGCGGCGCGTGCGACGGCGAGCTGAAGATCCCGTCCGACGCCGAAGCCGTAGACGTGCCTGCCGTCCGGGCCACGACCGCAGGTATCCACCTCGCGCTCCAGGCCGCGGCCGATAGGTCGGCTGCCGGCGACCGCGACGAGGCACCCACTGCTCAGCCTCCGGATCGGCTTGCACCGTGACGTCGGTCGAACGACGCCCCGAACTGCCGATGCCAGGCGATCACGCGCCGCGGCCGCTCGATGTCGATCGCGACCTTCGGGAGAGCGAGTTGTTGTCACGCCGGCGCGCGAGACGCGGGGCCCGATGCCGAAGCTCGCCGGCCCGTTGGCGGAGGCCGGTGATTGCGTGTCACGGCGAGATCACCGGTGTCTGGTGGATCGCGTGGCGTCAGTCGAGCTCGTGCGGCGGCCACCGGTGCGTTGATTGCTCGCCGTCGAGAGATCGCCACCTGATGGCGACGAAGTTCCGTCAACTGGTCAGGTCAGTCCGAGATCTCGGCCACGCGCAGGCGTTCGATCGCCCCGTGCTGGCGGCGAGCGTCCGCGACTGGACGCGGGGTCTCGCGTTCGGGGACGGCGCCGCTACCGTCGTTGCGGATCCAGATCGCCGTCGCAGGGGCCGACCGGGCGATCGCGACGTCAGGCTTGGTCGACGATTGACCTGCCTGACGATCCTGCGTCACAGCGAGGTCGCGTGGGCGGCCAGCGGGGCGCACCCGTGCCTGCGCGACCGGAGGTCGCCGCGCGTGAGACGACCGCCATGTGCGCCTGCCGCTGATCGCAGTCGTCGCGCTTGAACGCGTTCGCTCCCGAGTGTCGAGATATCGGGCGGGCGACGCTAAACGCGCCGCCGCGGCGGCTCTCGCCGCGAGCGCACCGGCGGCGGAGTGCTCGTGAGCGACCAGACGACGGCAGCGTGACCGCTGCCGGCGTCATGCGTCGAGGTAGGGATCGATCGCCGGACTGGCCGGTGTGTCGAAACGTGAAGTGGGCATACCGTAGCCCGTTGCGGTGCCGCCCGCGGCGCTCGATCGGCCCGCCGACGACTAGAGGCTGTTGCCGTGGACCGCGACGACGATCGCGTTTCCCTGGTGTCGGCGTCGACGCCGGCGCATCGGTCCGCAGCAGGCCTGCACGGTGGACTGGATGTTCGTGGCACCGCGAGTGCGGGGCGCCGAGCACGCCGGCGGCTTGATCGCGACCTGAACGCGTTGATCGCGCTTCCAGGCCGCGTCCGGCCCGTGACGGTAGTTGCCGCTCGGTCGTGATCGCATGCTCGACCAGCCGCCGCGCGCCCGGGAAGTCGCACGCGGCCGGGCCGCGTTGACGCTAGTGCGACGGCAGCCTGGGGCGCCGAGCTGCTTGAGCTGGCCGTCACCCGTAGCCGCCGACGCGCTGGCCGCGCCGACCGCCAGGACGGCGAGCACGACGGCGACGCATGACCGCCCCCCTCATCTCTGGGCGACGCTAACCCGGCCGCGTTCGCCCTGTCAACAATCCTTAACCGGGGACCAATAGCCGTCGCCGCCGACGGGCTCGAAGCGCGCGCGTGCGCGCCAGCTCGACGCGCACGTCGGCGATCTCGCGGTCGCAGACGGCGGCGACCTCGGCGGTGGCCAGCGGGTACGGCGCCCAGGCCAGCACCTCGTCGACCGACTCCGGGTCGGGGCGCCGGCTCAGCGACGGCTCGAGGTTGGCCAGCGCGGTCTCGTACGCCTCGATCGGGCGATAGCCCGGCAGGTCGACGCGCGCATCGCCCGCCAGCAGCTCGTACGACGGGCAGGTGTAGCGGCGCTCCTCGGCCGGGCCGCCGAGCTTGTAGTCCTGGGCGCGCGAGGCGGCGGACGGGCTGCGGGCGGCGCGCATGTCGGCGCGCAGCGCCTCCTCGACCTCGGGCTCGGCGCAGTAGGCGGCGATCTCGGTCACCGGCAGGCCGGCCTGCGACGCGGCCAGCTCGAGCGTGTCGGAGTCGTCGAGCAGGTGGCCCGCCATGGTCAGCACGCGCAGGCGGCGCAGCAGCAGGCCGGCCCGGTCGGGCCAACGCAATCGCGCTGCGACCACGGCGCGGCAGGCGTGGACGGTGGCCGCGAGCCACAGGCGCTCGCGCCAGTCGATCGGCATCCCGTACTCGAGCTGCAGACGGCGATAGCCCTCCGAGTGCCGCCACTCGCGCTTCTCCTCGCGCAGCACCACCATGTGCAGCTGCCAGTCGATCTGGTCGCCGTAGAGCCACAGCAGACGGTGCCGCTGGCGCTCGGCGCTGAACGCGAACGGGCAGGCGGGGTCGGTGAAGTGGCGGATCGTGACCCGCGGGGTCACGCGCGCGTGAGCTTCTTGTACGTGATGCGGTGCGGGCGGTCGGCCTCGGCGCCGAGCTGCTCGTGGCGCCACTCCTCGTAGGCCTCGAAGTTGCCCTCGAACCAGTGGACCTGCGAGTCACCCTCGAAGGCGAGCACGTGCGTGGCCACGCGGTCCAGGAACCAGCGATCGTGGGAGATGATCACCGCGCAGCCGGGGAATGCCAGCAGCGCCTCTTCCAGCGCGCGCAGGGTGTCGACGTCGAGGTCGTTGGTGGGCTCGTCGAGCAGCAGCACGTTGCCGCCGCGCCGCAGCAGCTTGGCCAGGTGGACGCGGTTGCGCTCGCCGCCGGACAGCGAGCCGACCTTCTTCTGCTGGTCGGTGCCCTTGAAGTTGAAGCCTGCGACGTAGGCGCGCGAGTTCATCTCGCGGTCGCCGACCTTGATGTTGTCGTAGCCCTCGGAGATCTCCTCCCAGACCGTCTTGTCGGCGGCGAGCGCGTCGCGCGACTGGTCGACGTAGGCGAGGTCGACGGTGTCGCCGAGCTTGATCGCGCCCGCGTCCGGCTTCTCGTCGCCGACGATCATCCGGAACAGCGTGGTCTTGCCGGCGCCGTTGGCGCCGATCACGCCGACGATGCCGGCGGGCGGCAGGTCGAACGAGAGGTCCTCGATCAGCAGGCGGTCGCCGAAGCCCTTGCGCACGTCGTCGGCCTCGATCACCTTGCCGCCGAGCCGCTGGCCGGCGGGGATGTGGATCTGGACCTGGTCGAGCTTGACGTTGCGCTCCTCGGCCAGCAGCCGCTCGTAGTTCGCCAGGCGGGCCTTGGACTTGGTGCGCCTGCCCTTGGGGTTGGTGCGCACCCACTCGAGCTCCGCCGCGATCGTGCGCTGGCGCGAGGACTCCTGGCGCTCCTCCTGGGCCAGCCGCTCCTGCTTCTGCTCGAGCCAGCTCGAGTAGTTGCCGCGGAACGGGAGCCCGTGCCCGCGGTCGAGCTCGAGGATCCAGCCGGCCACGTTGTCGAGGAAGTAGCGATCGTGGGTGACGGCCACGACGGTGCCCTTGTAGTCCTCGAGGTGGCGCTCGAGCCAGGCGACCGACTCCGCGTCGAGGTGGTTGGTGGGCTCGTCGAGCAACAGCAGGTCGGGCGCGGCGAGCAGCAGCCGGCAGAGCGCGACGCGGCGGCGCTCACCGCCGGAGAGCCTGGACACGTCGGCGTCGGCGGGCGGGAGCCGCAGTGCGTCCATCGCCTGGTCGAGCTGCGAGTCGAGGTTCCAGGCGTCGGCGGCGTCGATCTTCTCCTGGAGGCGGGCGAACTCGTCGGCCGTCTCGTCGGAGTAGTTGGCGGCCAGCTCGTTGAAGCGGTCCAGCAGCGCACGCGTCTCGGCCACGCCGTCCTCGACGTTGCCGCGCACGTCCTTGGACTCATCCAGGTGCGGCTCCTGCTCGAGCAGGCCGACGGACGCGCCCGGCGCGAGCTGGGCCTCGCCGCGGAACTCCTTGTCGACGCCGGCCATGATGCGCAGCAGCGTCGACTTGCCGGAGCCGTTGAGGCCGAGCACGCCGATCTTGGCGCCCGGTAGGAAGCTCAGGGAGATGTCCTTCAGCACCTGCTTGTCGGGCGGATGCGTCCGGGACAGCTTGTACATCGTGAAGATGTATTGGCTGGACACGGGCGCTCTGTTCTAGCACCGCCGCCCCCAGGCGATGATCTTGGCGGGCCCGTAGAACCACAGTCGCGGGTCCTCGAGCGCCTTGCGGCCCCCGGCGCCGGCGTCGAGGCTGTTCGCCCCCGTGTCGAAGTGCTCCTAGCGGATTCCTAGCCAAATGTCCATTCCAAGAATCGCTGCTCCGGGCGATAAATGGGACACATGAGGCCCCTCATCGGCGTCACCACCTCGGAGCTCCGGCCCAGCAGCGCCGGCACTCTGCGCCGCCACGGCGAGCCTCCGCATGCCGAGATGGCGCTCGGGATGACGTACCTGCGGGCGATCGAGGAGGCCGGCGGCATGCCCGTCGTGCTCCCCCCGCTGGGGGACGCGGTGGCGTACCTGGACCGGCTCGACGGCATCTGCCTGTCGGGCGGCCCGGACTTCGATCCCGACGCCTACGGCGCGACCGAGCGCCACGCCGAGCTCGGCCCGACCGAGCCCGGGCTCGACACCTTCGAGCTCGAGCTGGCGCGCGCCGCCGACACGCGCGGGCTGCCGATCCTGGGCATCTGCCGCGGCGCCCAGGCGCTCAACGTCGCCCGCGGCGGGACGCTGCACCAGCACCTGCCCGGCCACCGCCAGACCGAGCCCGCGACGGCCACCACGCACACCGTGCAGATCGAGCCCGGGTCGCGGCTGGCCGACGTCGCCGGCGCCGGGCGGCTGCGGGTGAACTCCTTCCACCACCAGGCGGTCGACGTCCTCGGCAGCGGCCTGCGCGCCGTCGCCTACGCCGCCGACGGGATCGTCGAGGCGATCGAGGCCCCCGGGCCGCGGCTCGTGCTCGCCGTCCAGTGGCACGCCGAGGGCCTGACGGCCCTGCCGCGCCACCGCGCGCTGTTCACGGAGCTCGTGGGCGCGGCGGCTGTGCCGGCTCCGCGGCTGCGGCGCGCGGCCTGAACGTCAACTGCGGCTGGGTAGGAGAGGCGAGGGAATCGGCCGCCTTGGCGGTCCCTGGCGCTTTTGCGTCGCTATTCGACGGAAAAGCGCCAAGCGCCTGCGGATGAACCGCCCGGCCGGCGTCACCGCTCCCCCACCCAGCCGCAGTTCGGTGGCGTTACCCGCACCTTCGAACTAGGGATCCCCCCGATGCGGGGACGGCCCCCACCCGGGAACCTGCAACGCATGTCGCTGCTGCTGCCCTCATCGCCCGCCATCCATCGCTTCACCGGCACCCTGATCGGTCCGGACGACGACGGGTACGACGAGGCGCGCCGCGTCTACAACGGCATGATCGATCGCTACCCGGCGCTGATCGCGCGCTGTGAGTCGATCGCGGACGTGTCGGCCGCCCTCCTGCACGCCCGGCAGCACGGGATGGAGATCGCGGTGCGCGCCGGCGCCCACGCGGCGCCCGGCTTCGGCACCACCGACGGCGGCATGGTCATCGACCTCGGCCCGCTGAAGGCGATCCACGTCGATCCCGTGCGCCGGATCGCCTGGGTGCAGCCCGGCGTGGTCTGGGGCGAGCTGGACGCGGCGACGCAGGAGCACGGCCTCGCCGTCACCGGCGGCCGCGTCTCGAGCACCGGCGTCGCCGGCTTCACGCTCGGCTCCGGCAGCGGCTGGCTCGAGCGCAAGATGGGCCTGGCCGCCGACAACCTGCGCGCCGCCCGCGTCCTGACGGCGAACGGCCACGTGGTGACCGCTTCGCAGACCGAGAACCCCGACCTGTTCTGGGCCATCCGCGGCGGTGGCGGCAACTACGGCATCGTGGTCGAGTTCGAGTTCGCGCTGCGGCCCGTCGGCCCGCTGGTTCTCGGCGGCATGCTGCTGTGGCCGCGCGACCGCGCCGGCGAGGTCATGCGCGCCTACCGCGACCTGATGGCCGACGCGCCGGACGCCCTGTGCGGCGGTCTCGCCCTCATGACCGCGCCGCCGCTCGACTTCGTCCCGGCCGAGCTCCAGGGCCGTCCGGCCGTCGGCGTGATCGTCCTCTACGCGGGCGACGCCGAACGCGGCGCCGAGCACATCGCGCCGCTCCGCGCGCTCGCTCCCGCCGTCGACGTCGTGCAGCCGATGCCGTACTGCGCCGTCCAGTCGATGATGGACAAGGACCACCCCGACGCGCTGCGCAACTACTACCGGTCCGGCTTCCTCGACGACCTCGGCGACGCGGCGATCGACACGATCCTCGCCGGCGCCGCGGGCGCGCCGTCGACGCTGTCGGCCGTCCTGCTCCAGCCGCTCGGCGGCGCCTTCGGGCGCGTCGGCGACATGGACACCGCGCTCGGGCACCGCGACGCCAAGTGGGCGATCCAGGTGCTCGCGCAGTGGCTCGAGCCCGAGCGCGACACGGCCAACCGCAACTGGGTGCGCGCCCTGACCGACGCGCTGTCCCCGTGGTCGCGCGCCGCCGGCTTCCCGAACTTCATCTCCGAGGCCGGCGACGCCTCCGTGGTCGTCGCCTACGGCGCCGAGCGCTACGCCCGCCTGGTCGAGGCGAAGGATCGCTGGGACCCGGAGAACGTGTTCGCCCTCAACCACAACATCCGCCCCAGCTCGGAATAGCCCATGCATACCGCCGCCCTCGTCCAACGTCCGTCCGATCGACTCGCGCGACCGCGATGCGTTCTCGGCGTGGTTCGGGCGGCTGAGCGACGAGTCGCGCCGGCGGCGGTTCCTCGGCCCCAAGCCCCGGCTGAGCGCGCCGCGAGCTGACCTACCTGACCGAGGTCGACCACGTCAGCCACACCGCGCTGGTGGCCGTCGACGCCTCCGGCGCCCTGATCGGCGAGGCCCGCTACGCCACGGCGCAGCCCGGCGACCGGATCGCCGACTTCGCGGTCACCGTCGCCGACGAGTGGCAGGGCCGCGGCGTCGGCAGCCGCCTCGCGGCCCGGCTGGTCGAGGCGGCGCGCGCCAACGGGATGACGCGCCTGACCGCGATCGACGCTGTGGGACAACGGCGCGGCGATCGCGCTGCTGCACCGGCTCGGCTTCCTGCGCACCGGCTACGACGGCGACGCGATCGAGTACGAGCTCGCGCTCTAACCGGTCGGCGGACCCAGCACCAGCGGCTGGTCGAGCACGCCGCGCATGCGGCGCTGGATCTGGAGCTCGGTCTCGAGGTCGGCGATCCGGCCCTCGTGGTCGATGACCGTGCCGCGCAGCACCTGGGTGACGAACAGCCAGACGAGCCGGCCGTCGAGCTGCGATGCCCGCGACGCGGCGCAGCTCGTCCTCGGCCTCGGCGGCGCCGAGCGGGATCTTGTAGGAGTCGGGCGCGGTCAGCACGTCGTAGACCTCGGCGATCGCCAGGATCCGCGCCGTCATCGGGATGTCGTCGCCGGCCAGGCCGTCCGGATAGCCGTGGCCGTCGATCCGCTCGTGGTGGGCGAGCACGGCGTTGGCGACCTCGCCGAGCCCCTCCACGCGCAGCAGCAGCCGCGCGCCGTCGGCGGGATGGCGCTCGACCAGCCGCCGCTCGGCGGCGTGCAGCTCGCTGCGCCCGAGCAGGATGTGGTCAGGCAGCGCCTCCTTCCCGATGTCGTGGAGCAGGCCGGCGGTGTGCACGACCGCCTGTTCGCGCTCGGACAGTCCGGCCGCGCGGGCGAGCTCGTGCGCGTAGTGGGCGACGGCGGCGGCGTGGCGGGCGGCGGTCGGGTCGCGCAGGGCCAGCGTCTCCAGCAGCAGGCCGACCATCCCCTCGTGGCGGATGTCGAGCTGATCGGTGCGGCGGACGACCTCCTCGCCGTGCGCCTGGCCCTCCAGCACCGCCCGCAGCAGCAGCTGGCAGACGCCGAGGGCGAGCGCGAACAGGCCGATGATGCCGGCGCCGTAGACCTCGAAGCCGTAGACGGCCATCGCGGTGATGCGAGGCGGTGGCCACCTCCCACGGGAGCACGGGCAGGTAGACCGTCTTGAACAGCTCGATCAGCGAGCCGCCGCGCAGGAACACCGTGTGCCCGGCGATCATCGCGAAGTTGAGGACGTTGCAGAGCATGAAGACGACGAACACCGCGACGGCGAACTCCCCCTCGTCGGCGAAGCCGGACTCCTGCAGCCACTGGAGCGCGATCCCGCCCAGCAGCGGGAACGTCGCGTACGTGACGAGGTTGTTGAGCAGGTAGGTCCCGCGCGGGCGGCTGCGCAGGGCGTCGGCGGCCGCGGAGGCCAGGCCGAGCAGCACGGCCGGCGCCGGGCCCAGAATCGCCGTGGCCAGGATGATGCCCAGGAACGAGCCGCCGATCCGGAAGCGCTTGGCGTCGAGCACGATGAAGTCGCTGCCGAGCACGAGCACGAACAGCAGCCCGACCATCGCGGGCGGCTGCCACTGCTCCTCGGTCGAGAGCAGCGCGGCGCTGACGATCGACGGCGACCAGCAGCAGCGACTGAGCGATCACCATGAACCGCCGGCGGCCCGGCCGCAGCGGCGGCGCGGGGCGCCGTGTCTCGGCCCCCGCGCTCGCCGCGCCGCGCTCGCGCCGACCCTGCCGCGCGCATCAGCGCGAGCGACCAGGCGACGATCAGAAGCCATAGGACGACGGCCAGCCAGACGATCACTGATCGGAAGGTAGTGCCCCGAGCCCCGGATGCCACCGGTCATCCGATTGGGCTTAAGGGCACAATGGGCTTGCACTGGAATGCGGCGCGTTCCATAGTGCCGATTGCAGCTACGACCAAAGGGGAGGTACGAAGCTGCGCTGGGGCGAACAGCAGGGTTGCTGAACCCGTACATCCGGTCGGGACCGGATGCGCTGCGCCATGCCCCGGTCGATCCATCAGGGAGATCCGACCAGAAAGGAGCGGGTCATGGGTTGGCGGAACTAGCACGACCTCATCGCCCGAGCGACCAAACCTCGACCCCAGGGAGGCCAAGCATCATGGGCTGGCGGAACTAGCGCCATCACGAACGTACCCCACCGCCGCCGAGCATGCGGCGAGAGACACGAGTCGCAACGGGCGGCCCGGCGCGTAAGGACGCGCCGCCGGGCCCTAGCCCGCCCGCTACCGTAGGCAGGTCATGCCACAGGTGCTGGACATCGAGCAGGCCATCCTGCTGCTTGAGATCGAGCCGCCGTTCGGCAAGCGCGACATCCAGCTCGCGCGCCGCCGGCTCGCCAAGGTCTGGCATCCGGACATCGCGCCGCCCGGGCGCCAGCTCGAGCACGAGCGCCACCTGAAGGCCATCAACGAGGCCGCCGACACGCTCGAGCAGCTCGCCGAGGAGTCGCGCGGCGGCAAGGTCTCGCGCAACGCGGTCAAGGTCAGCGCCGCGGCCGCCCGCAAGCGCCGCGCCGAGGAGGGCGCAGCGCGCCTACGAGGAGGAGCAGCGCGCCCGCGCGAACGCCGCCGACCGCGCCAAGCACGACCCGTTCGCCTCGCGCGTGCCCGACCACTCGGTCGTGCACCGCTACGCGCGCTGCCTGTCGTATCCCGAGTGGGGCGTGGGCAGCGTCAACGGCATCTACTTCACCGGCGGCGGCGACGACATCCAGCAGTGGGCGCGCGTGAGCTTCCACCTCGGCGTGCGCACCGTGCCGGCCGGCTCGCTCCAGTTCGTCGACTTCTCCAAGCCCGACCCGGGCGCCGAGCGGGTCGAGCGGTTCATGACCGCCGCCAAGCACGCGCTCGCCGAGGGCGACTTCACGCTCGCCGCCCAGCGGCTGGTCTACGCGCGCGACGCCGAGCCGCGCAACACCGCCGTGCTGCGGCTGATGACGCTCGCCTTCTGGCAGGCCGGCGACTTCTCGGCCGCCGCCCGCGCCGTGCGCGACTGGATCCGCGAGGAGACCGAGCGCCCGGCGCCGTACCGCTACGCGGCGCGCATCTACGAGGACATGGGCTCGCTCACGCAGGCGGTCGACGCCGCCGCGCAGGAGGTCGCCGCGCGCGCCCTCCGACGCCTCGGCCTGGGAGCGGCTCGGCCGGCTGCGCATGCGCACCTTCGATCGCGCGGGCGCGCGCGAGGCGCTCGAGCGCGCGCGCGAGCAGGGTCCGAGCGAGCAGGGCCTGCTCGACCTCGCGCTGGTCGCGAACCTGATGGGCGACGTCGGCGCCGAGGTGACGGCCTGCGAGCAGGCCACCGCGCTGGCGCCCGAGTCGCCCGACGCGTGGGCGCGCTACGCGCACGCGCTGGCGCGCACCGACCGCGTCTCCGACTGCCTGGCCGCGTGCGAGAAGGCGCTCGCGCTCGCGCCCGATCCCGAGGTCCGGGACCTGCTCGAGCAGGTGCGCCGCGCCGCCCCGCGCGAGCTGACGGAAGCCGCCTAGGGGTGCCCAACGGGACATCGCTCGACACGGAATGGCCCGTTGGGCGGCCCCGAGCGATTACGCGGCCTCGGTCGCCAGGTCGCGCATCGGCTTGACCGCGGCCGTCCGCTTGCGCTCGCGGATCTCGAGCCGGCGCGACAGGCGCGACAGCGTGAGGTTGATGGCGATGAAGAGCAGCCCGATGAAGAGGAAGACCTGCAGGATCGGGCGCCGGCGGCGCCGCCGAAGAAGTTGAAGCCGGTGACGATCCGGCCGTGGCGCATGACCTCCTGGATGGCCACGATGCTGACCAGCGTCGTGTCCTTGTTGAGCGTGATGAGTTGGGACACGGTGGCCGGCACCATCCGCCGCAGGCCCTGGGGCAGCACCACGAAGCGCATCGACTGCCGGTAGCTCATCCCCAGCGCGCGCGCCGCCTCGGCCTGGCCGCGGTCGAGCGAGAGGATGCCGGCGCGCATGATCTCGGCGATGACGGCGGAGTTGTAGAGCACGAGCCCGAGGATGGCGGCCACCACGCGGCCCGACTGCAGGCCCTCGGGGAACCAGCTCGGGATCACGTCCTCCCACGCGTCGCGCCACGCGCTCGGGATCGTCAGCGCGAGGTAGAGGATGATGAAGATCAGCGGCAGGTTGCGCCACACGTCGACCCAGACGCCGGCCACGAAGCTGAGCGGCTTCCAGCGCGACAGCCGGCCGAGCGCGAGCGCCAGCCCGGCGATCAGCGACAGCACCATCGAGATGACGGCGATCTCGAGGTTGACGAGCAGCCCCTCGAGGATGAACCGGAGGTTGTTGCCCGTAGACCAGCCACTCCCAGTTGTCGGGGTCGAAGACGTACCTCATCGGCGGATGGCGTAGCGGCGCTCGAGCACGCGGATGGCGAAGGTGGCGGCGACGGTCAGGATCAGGTAGCCGACCGCGGCCCAGAAGAAGACCTCGTTGGTCTCGAACGTGCGCGCCTGGATCTGCCGCCCGCTCTTGAGCAGGTCGGGCAGGGCGAGCAGCGAGACGCCGATGATCGCCGAGTTCTTGATCATCGCGATGATCAGCGAGCCGAGCGGCGAGATCACCGTGCGGAAGGCCTGCGGGAACACCACCCGCCGCAGCGTCTGCCGGTACGTGTAGCCGAGCGAGAGCGCGGCCTCCCTCTGCCCCTTGCTGACCGAGAACACGCCGGAGCGCAGCGCCTCGGCCACGTAGGCGGCGGTGTAGAGGCCGAGGCTCGCGATGCCGGCGACCCACGGGCCGATCCCGACGCCGGCCCGCCGCAGGCCGGCGAACGAGATGAACAGCAGCACCAGCAGCGGGATGTTGCGGAACGTCTCCACGTACACCCCGCCGAGGCGCTGCAGCATCTTGTTCGGCGCGATCCGCAGGGCGGCCACCAGCGTCCCCACGACCATGGCGATCACGAACGAGAACACCACGAGTCGGACGGTCACCCAGAACCCCGCGAGGAACTCCTCGCGGTTGTCGATGAGGACGCTGATGAGGTCGCCCATGCGGCTACGAGGTCGCTTCGATCGCCTCCTGGAGCGTCATCGTCGGCGGGTCCTGCTGCACGCCCGTGTACTGGCCCACCCACTTCTCGTAGGCCTCGGCCCAGCCGCCGCCCTCTTGTACTCCTCCAGGACGCCGTCCACGAACTCCTTGAACTCCGCGTCGTCCTTCGGGAGGCCGGCGCCGTAGGGCTCGGTCGTCAGAGGCTCATCCTCGGTGAGCTTGAGCGTGTCGTCCTGGATGATCATGCCGGCGAGGATCACGTCGTCGGTCGAGACGGCGTCGACGGCGCCGTTCTGCACGAGCTCGAGGCACTCCGAGTAGGAGTCGACGAGCCGCAGGTCGGCGTCCGGCGCCTGCTCCTTCAGCGTCTCCTCGTAGGTCGAGCCGAGCGCCGTGCAGACCTTCTTGCCGCCCAGGTCGTCGATCCCGGCGATGTCCGAGTCCTGCGGCACCAGGATCCGGCCCTGCGCGATGTAGTACGGCTCGGAGAAGCCGATCTCCTGGGCGCGCTCGGCGTTGATGGTCATCGTCGAGAGGATGAGGTCGACCGTCCCGTCCTGGAGGAACGGGATCCGGTTGTCGGAGATCGCCTCGATGAACTTCGGCTCCACGCCGAGCTTGTCGGCGATCGCCTTGCCGAAGTCGACGTCGAAGCCCTCGATCTCGTCGGTCTGCGGGTTCTTGAACCCGAACGGCGGCACGTCGTACTTGACGCCGATCTTGATCTTTCCGGCCGCCTGGATCTTCCCCATCGTCGTGTCCTCGGGGAACTGCTCGACGTCGGCGGCCTGCTCCGATTCACCGCCGCCGGCCGGTTCCTCCTCGTCGTCGCCGCAGGCCGCCACGAACAGCCCGAGCACGAGCGCCAATATCAGCGCCCACCGTGTCGTCTTCACTTCCCGCCTCCTTCAGTGATGGATGATCTTGTCCACGAAATCGCGCGCCCGCTCGCTCTTCGCCGCGGCGAAGAACTCGTCGGGCGGCGCCTGCTCGACGATCTGCCCGTCGTCGATGAAGACGATCCGGTCGCCGACCTCACGCGCGAATCCCATCTCGTGCGTGACGACCGCCATCGTCATGCCGTCACGCGCGAGGTCGCGCATGACGTCGAGCACCTCACGGATCATCTCCGGATCCAGCGCCGAGGTCGGCTCGTCGAAGAGCATCAGCTTCGGCTCCATGGCCAGCGCGCGCGCGATCGCCACGCGCTGCTGCTGGCCGCCCGACAGGTCGGCGGGGTAGGCGTCGGCCTTCTCGGTCATCCCGACCCGCTCCAGCAGGCGCTCGGCCCTCTCGCGCGCCTCGCGCTTCGCCGAGTCCCTTCACCTCGATCGGCGCCATGGTCAGGTTGTCCATGACGGACTTGTGGGCGAAGAGGTTGAACTGCTGGAAGACCATCCCGATCTCCGCCCGCATCCGGTTGACGTCCCGGCCCGCCTTCGCCAGCGACCGCCCGTCGAAGCGGACATCGCCCTCGTCGATCGCCCTCGAGGCCGTTGATGCAGCGCAGCATCGTCGACTTCCCGGACCCCGAGGGCCCCGCGATGACGACCACCTCACCCCGGTCGATGGTGAGGTCGATCCCGTCCAGCACGACGTTGTCGCCGAAGCTCTTGCGCACCCGCTCGAGCTCCACCAGATGCCCCTTCCCCGCACTCATCTGCTGGGGCCGGACCCTACAAGGCGAGCACGCGGTCGCGCCGCCGCACACGCACTGTCCGGTAGGGCGACTACGGTGCGGCGGCCCATGCGCCTGATCGTCGCCCGCTGCTCCGTCGAGTACTCCGGCCGCCTGTCGGCGCGGCTGCCCGAGGCGCTGCGGCTGGTGATGCTGAAGGCCGACGGGTCGGTGCTCGTGCACGCCGACGCGGGCGGCTACAAGCCGCTGAACTGGATGACGCCGCCGACCGTCGTGGAGGAGGAGGAAGGCCGGATCGTCGTACGCAAGCTCAAGGGCGAGGACCGGCTGGACATCGAGCTGGTCGAGGTGCTGAGCGACGTCGACCACGTGATGGACTTCGACGCCGCGAACCTCGAGAAGGACGGCGTGGAGGCGCACCTCCAGGTCCTGCTGGCCGACGCTCCCGAGTGGTGCGGCGAGGGCTTCCGGCTCGTGCGGCGCGAGTGGCCGACCGACATCGGGCCGGTCGACCTCATGTGCCGCGACGACGAGGACGGCTGGATCGCCGTGGAGATCAAGCGCGTGGGGACGATCGAGGCGGTCGAGCAGCTCTCGCGCTACCTCGAGCGCATCCGGCTCGACCCGGCGATGGCGGACTGCCGCGGCGTGCTCGCGGCCCAGGTGGTCAAGCCGCAGGCGCGCGTGCTCGCCGAGGCGCGCGGGCTGGACTG